>NZ_DAMBZJ010000018.1:45436-64544 GCF_032060045.1 Oscillibacter sp. | reverse complement strand
GCCAAAACGCCCGATATTTCCTGCTGGTCGGAGGGGACCACCTCCGCCTGATCGTTGTCAATCAGCTTGTTGTCCGCCAGAGCCGTGCGGTAGTTCACCTCGCATTCCGCCAACGTGGACCCCGTGGCCACAATCTGATACTGCTGGACGTTGACCATGGCATACATCTTTACCAGACCGTCCGCACCCTTCAGCGCCATGAAATAGGTGGGCTGCTCGGCAATGTTCAACAGCAGGGGGAAGGTGGCCTGATAGTTCATCTGCTGGACCTTACTCTGTGCAGAGCCTTGAGCGGAATACTCCGTGGCCCCCGCGATGGAGTAGAAATGGGTCTCCTTGGTCCTTTGATTGCACAGTAAAAAGCCGATAATAGACTCATCGGAGGTGACGGAGGTAACGCCGGTGTACATATACACGTCGTCTCCGATGGCAATATAGTTATAGCCGTCGGTGGTCTGAGTCACGTTGCGCTGTCCAAACATGGAGTTGAGGAAGCCATTATGATAGCTGCCGTAATAGTCGTACTGCTGCATCACCAGTTCACTGTTGTATACCCGGTCCACCCATGTGGGGACATTTTCGTAATACGTGCTTTCGCCGGTGATAGCGTTGGTGAGTACCGCGCCACGGATATCCACGCCGCCAAACAGGCCGATGGTTTTCACGATGCGGGCGCTGACCCAATAGGGAACGCCTTCCTCGTCAATTTCAAACACCGGCGTGTCAAACATCATGGTGGGGAACTGAAACCGCAGATGCCGGTTTAGATTGCGACCAAAGTGTTCTGCCACGGTGTATTTCATACCTTCGGGAAGGCGGATTACATCGGCGTCCTGCGTCACCATGTCAATGATCAGATACGCCGGCAGGCCCTCGGCCCGGTTCGTAAACCATTTGATCAGATCGCCGTAAGCCAGAGAGGTAACACGGACAGGGCGGCCCCGGTAGTTAATTTGGGTGTAGGTGCTGAGGATCTCGAACTGGGAAACCATGTCCGCCAACTCGCCCAGCTTCCGGTTGCCCAGCAGCACGGCGGAGTTCGCGTCCAGCATGGGAATCTGGTCATAGGAAATCTCGTCCACATCCTGCGCGAAATCTCCCGTCTCAATGGGAAGCAGCTCGCTGTAACTCTTGGCGCGAATGACCACCCAGCCTGCAAGCGAGCCCAACGCCGTTACAATAATCATTGCCAGCGCCAGAGAAAAGGGAATCGTGCACTGCTTTTTTACAAAATGGAAGTAGCCCTTCGCCCCGTCGCCCTGAAAACCGGAGGTGAGAATCGCGCAGCCGCAGTATACTGCGCACAGCAGAAATAGAAACACATAAAATTGCTGACTTTGGAAATTCAGCGCAGGCAGGTTTACATAGAAGTAAGCCAAGCCCACAGCAAGGGTCACCAGGAGATTGAGCAGCACGCGGGTAAACCGGTTGCCCACGGACTTGCGGGGCTTGCGCTCTTTTTTGGGCCGGGGAGTGAATGGCGGAGGAGGTACATTGTTTGCGCCGCCCTGAGGCCCGCCAAAGCCCCCAAAACCGCTGGGATCAGAGCCGTTTCCGGGTGTGGAATTGAAGTGAAAAGGCATATTTAGTTAGCCCTCCTTGTAATTTCTGCCTATTATACAGTTATTTGTATTATATGCCAAATTTGTAAATAAATCAACTCGTTCCATTTTTCAGCAAGAATTTTATGGGAGTTGTAGAAATTGCACAAAATTCTTCCTGGAATTTTTTCCCTCCATATTTCTTCTGCTTGAATTGTGACTTGTCTTTTCCTCCATATCCCTATATAATGATTCTATTCAATTCTCGAAGCAATCGTTTACTGACTTTCCCTGCCGCAGGGCAATTCTAAGACGGAGGAAAAACACATGGCAAAAAAATATGTCTACAAATTTTCCGAGGGAAATAAGGAAATGCGCGAGCTGCTGGGCGGCAAGGGCGCAAACCTGGCTGAGATGACTCTGGCCGGGATGCCCGTCCCTCAGGGCTTCACCATCACAACCGAGGCCTGCACACAGTATTATACCGACGGCCGCCAGATTAACGCCGACATTCAGGCTGAGATCGAAGAGAATATGGTTTGGCTGGAAGCGGAAAACAGCAAGAAGTTCGGTGACCCCAGCGATCCGCTGCTGGTTTCCGTCCGCTCCGGCGCACGGGCTTCCATGCCTGGCATGATGGACACCATCCTGAACCTGGGCCTGAACGACGTGGCCGTGGAGGGATTTGCCAAGAAGACCGGCAATCCCCGCTTTGCCTATGACTCTTATCGCCGGTTTATCCAGATGTTCTCCGACGTGGTGATGGAGCTGAGCAAGAAGCGCTTTGAGGAAATTATCGACGAGATGAAGGCCAAGAAGGGCGTGGAAAACGATCTTGATTTGGACGCGGAGGATATGAAGGCACTGACTGTCAAATTCAAGGAGTTTTACAAGAAGGAAAAGGGCGAGGACTTCCCTCAGGACCCCAAGGTCCAGTTGATGGAGTCCGTAAAGGCCGTGTTCCGTTCCTGGGACAATCCCCGGGCCAACTTCTATCGCCGGATGAACGAGATTCCCTATGACTGGGGTACCGCCGTCAACGTCCAGTCCATGGTTTTCGGTAATACCGGCAATAACTCCGGCACCGGCGTGGCGTTCACCCGCAACCCCGCCACCGGCGAAAAAGCCCTGTTTGGTGAGTATCTCATCAATGCTCAGGGTGAGGATGTGGTGGCTGGTGTGCGCACGCCCTCTCCCATCAGCATGCTGAAGGAAGAGATGCCCGAGGTTTACGAAGAGTTTGCCCAAATTGCCAACAAGCTGGAAGCTCATTACTGCGATATGCAGGATATGGAGTTCACCATTCAGGACCGCAAGCTCTATATGCTTCAGACTCGCAACGGCAAGCGCACCGCTGCCGCCGCCCTGAAGGTGGCTGTGGATCTGGTGGACGAGGGCATGATTTCCGAGAAAGAAGCTGTTTTGCGCGTGGACCCCAAGCAGTTGGACGCGCTGCTGCACCCCCAGTTTGACCCTGCGGCGCTGAAAAAAGCGGCGGTCATCGGCAAGGGGCTGGCCGCCTCTCCGGGTGCTGCCTACGGCCGCGTGGTTTTCACCGCCGAGGACGCCAAGGAATGGTCCGATCAGGGTGAAAAGGTGATTTTGGTCCGGCTGGAGACTTCTCCTGAGGATATCGAGGGCATGCAGGTTGCGCAGGGCATTCTCACCGTCCGTGGCGGCATGACCTCGCACGCTGCCGTGGTGGCCCGTGGCATGGGCACCTGCTGCGTGTCCGGCTGCGGAGAAATTGCCGTGAGCTATGAGAAAAAGCAGTTTGTGTTGGGCGGAAAGACCTATACGGAGGGAACCTGGATTTCTCTGGACGGTTCCACCGGCAATATCTACGGCGAGGCCGTGGGTACCATTCCTGCCGACCCCAACTCCGGCTATTTCGGCCGTTTGATGGGCTGGGCGGACGAATACCGCCAGATAGGCGTCTATACCAACGCAGACACGCCCAGAGACGCCGCCCAGGGCCGCGGCTTTGGCGCCGAGGGTATCGGCCTTTGCCGCACGGAGCACATGTTCTTCGAGGGCGCGCGCATTAAGGCGATGCGGGAGATGATCGTGGCGGAGACGGAGGAGGAGCGCCGCAAGGCCCTCGACAAGCTCCTGCCCTTTCAGCAGAGCGACTTTGAGGGTATCTACGAAGCAATGGAGGGCTGCCCCGTTATCATCCGCTTCCTGGATCCGCCTCTGCACGAGTTCCTGCCCACCAAGGAATCCGACATTCAGGAGATTGCCGGCGAGTTGAACATCACCGTGGAGAAGCTGAAAAGCGTCATTGAGAGCCTCCACGAGTTCAACCCCATGATGGGACATCGCGGCTGCCGTCTGGCTGTTTCCTATCCGGAAATTGCCGAGATGCAGACCACTGCGGTGATTAATGCCGCCATTGCCGTCACCAAGAAGGGCATGTACAGCATCACTCCCAACATTATGATTCCCTTGATCGGCGAGGTGAAGGAGCTGAAGTACGTCCGCGAAATCGTGGTGTCCGTGGCCGACAGGCTCATCAAGGAGTCCGGCGTCGACATGAAGTATGAAGTTGGCACCATGATTGAGATTCCCCGTGCCGCTCTCACCGCCGACGAGGTTGCCAAGGAAGCCGACTTCTTCTCCTTCGGCACCAACGATCTCACCCAAATGACTTTCGGCTTCAGCCGTGACGACGCGGGCAAGTTCCTGAACGCGTATTACGAGAAGAAGATTTACGAGTCCGATCCTTTTGCCCATCTGGATCAGACCGGCGTGGGCAAGCTGGTGGAAATGGCTGTGAAACTGGGCCGTCAGACCCGCTCTGATCTTCACCTGGGCATCTGTGGCGAGCACGGCGGCGACCCCACCTCCGTGGAGTTCTGCCACAAGGTGGGTCTGGACTATGTGTCCTGCTCTCCCTTCCGTGTGCCTATTGCTCGCCTTGCGGCGGCGCAGGCGGCCATTAAGAATCCCAGAAAGTAAGCGTTTTCTGTCTTGAAGACGTTGTAAAAGCAGAAAAACACCCCTTGATTTCGATTGAAATCAAGGGGTGTTTTTTTATAGCTTCACAATATCAAAAAGAATTGAGCTTAGTATTTGCTCATGCCTGCGGACAGCACCGCCCGGGATTCCGAAACCGCCTCGACGGACTCCGCGCCAGTCTCCGGTTCTTTAGAGGAAGAGGGCTGCAAGGCGCTGTCATAATCCTCTAGCTTAAATTTTGCGATTTCACGCTGCAAAGCCTGCGCCTGTGCGGCCAACTCCTCGCTGGAGGCCGAACTTTCCTCAGCGGTTGCCGCATTTGTCTGAACAACGGTAGAAACCTGCGTCAGCCCCTCGCTGACCTGCTCGATAGAAGCCGCCTGCTCAGAGGAAGCGCGTTCAATTTCCTGCATCGCCTGTATGACCATGTCGGCTTTTCCTGTGACGTCGGACAGACGCGCAAGGGTGTCCGTCGCCAGCCGCTCTCCCTCTGCAACCGTGGACACGGACTTTTCAATCAGCTCGGCGGTTTGCTGCGCGGCTTCGGCGGATTTGGCCGCGAGGTTTCTAACCTCGTCGGCGACAACGGCGAAGCCCTTGCCGGCGCTTCCTGCACGGGCGGCCTCGACAGCCGCGTTCAGGGAAAGAATATTTGTCTGGAATGCGATATCCTCCACCAGCTTCGTAATCTTTGAGATCTGCTGAGAGGAGTCGCCGATGTCGTTCATGACGTTGTTGAGCTGCTGCATATAGTTGTTGCTGACCGCCGCACTTTCACCGACCAGACTTACGTACTCAGAGGCTTTTTTCACGCTGAGCGCATTGCTCTCGGCCAACTGAGAGACGCTGGTGATGGAGGAATTCAGCTCTTCCACGGTTGCTGCCTGTTCGGTGGTTCCCGCTGCCAAAGCCTGTGCCCCACTGGAAACCTGTCCTGCGCCGACGTCAACCTGATTTGAAGCCTCGTTAATGGCGGAAAGCACCTTGTTGAGTGAAAAAGCGGTTGCTGTAAGACTCTGCTTGAGCGGCGCAAAATCACCTTCGTAGTCCAGATCAACTCGTATTCTCATATCACCGTTTGCAAAAAGTGCAAGCTTGGACCCGATGTCCTGTATATAGGACAGAGTTTTTTCATTCGCTCTCCGGATGCTGTCGGCCATGTGGCCAAGCTCGTCCTTGCTCTTATAAGTGAGCTGCGCGCGAAGATTGCCTTGTTCAATCTCTTTGTATACGCCCTCAATTTCCTTGATGGGCCTTGTAATCGATCTGGTAATCATAACGGTGATAGTGATGCAGAAAAACAATGAAAATAGTGCCGATCCCACAAGAAAAGCCAACGAAAGCGTTCTTTCCCGAGCGGCCTGTGTGTTAAGCTCGCTCATGCGCGTGCTGATGGTGTCTGCAACTTCGTTCACAAGATCTCCAACTTGTGAGGCATTGGGAATATACTCATCAATCAATAGTTCTTGTCCCTGCTTCAACAAATCGGCATTGCCGCGCTCTGCATAAGAAAGCAATACCTGCCGATAGGTTGCGTCTTTTTCCATAATTTCATCAAGACTTTTTAAGGTTTCCTCACTCGCGCCGGAAACCGCCCTGAAACTCGCCAGCACCGCGTCAAGCGAGGCTTGCTCAGATTCAATCTGGTCCACATATTTCTGGCGCTGGGAAGCGTCATCAGTCAGGAATACCAGCGCCATATATCGTTGCAGAGAGACGCTGTACCTGCGCAGAGTCCAAACATTGACGGTGTTCGGAAGAGCGTCGTCCTGATATCGGTTAATCTGCGAATATAATATATTCAAACTAAATAGGGAAATAACGGTTGAAATAATCATCAGAGCAAAAATGGTTCCAAACCCAATGGTCATTTTTCTTGAAATTTTTAAATTTCTCATAATATGTCCTCCCACAACCAAAATCGTTAGAATGTTTGCGCCAATATAGCCAATCTCTTTTTGCATGCTGTGCCAGAGGGGATTTGTCAGCGCGCCTCCGAGCAAAGAAAAGCGCGCATTTCGACAACATATAAACAGCCGAAATGTGCGTGTAACTTGTCTTTATAAAAAGCCGGCGTGTCTGGGAATATATTCAGGAGCAGAATAGCAGACTGTAAGAAGACCCAAAAAAGTTACAACCATTATTTAATCATTCTAAAAACAAAACAAGATGTATCATATTCCTTTGGAGACTAATTGTCAATACACTTGGATCAGAGGGTTTCACAAAAAAACGAGCACAGGCAATGCTAAAAATTGCGGTTTTGGCATATAACGCGATAAATAAATAATACAACCAATTGTTGACCTAAAAGGAAATGCAAATCTATTCAATTTTTTGGGCTCCGTGCTAGTTTTAAAGGCGTTTCACTCCGTTTAGTGGGGCGTGGTATTTACAGGCTGGTGATTTATTTCAAGCAGGCAGTCCTATTTTCAAAAAATAAGCAGGGCCTCCCCAAAGGGAGGCCCTGCGGGTATGTTTAGGAGATGTGGCCGCGGAGCTTAACGCGGTTCTCCGCCCTGATAGGTGATTTCCACGCTCTTTGTGTTGGTGAGATACACCAGGGAAGGGTAACCCACATCAAACTCCAGTACGTCACCTACCTGAATGGAATCTTTTACAGCCTCCACATCCAAAATGGTGTGGTCGGAAGAAGCGCCTAGAATCTCCACGCCAGGAAGACGGGGCCGGATATCGGAAAAATCGCCGTAATCCACCCGGCCAAGCGCAACCAGCGCCCGTCGCCGGATGCCCCGGTCCTCGTAGTTAGCAAGTTTGCCAAAGGCGTCCACCGTCAGCTCTCCTACAGGAAAGCTGGGCTTGTCCCGGCATTCCACCACCTCTGCCTTGAGCGTGAATACGTCCTTGTGGGTAAAGTCCGGGCTGCATCCGTAAATCTGCCCAGTGAGGACAATTTCCCCCAGACGGAGCAGGTTCATGCGGCATGGCATAGTTCCGTTCAAAACCATGTACATGGAGGTGGACGCACCACCGCTGACATACTCCAAGGGGCGGCCAATGGCTTTTTCAACGTCCGCTGCCAAAGAAACCAGTCCCTGCATGTTTCTTGTGTTGGGTTTTACCGAGCCATAGCAGCTCAGGTTGACACCCACACCGATTAAGTGGAGGTTTTTAAGGCTGGTCTCAATTTCCAAAGCCGCGTCCACCACTTCCTCCGCATCCCAAAAACCCTCGCGCAAATCACCAAGGTCAATCATCAAAAGAACTTGATGAATTTTACCCTGCCGCTTTGCAGCGGCGTTCATAGCACGAAGGACGGTGAGGTCGCTTTGCAGGCTGGCGTCACTTAGGGCCACCGCATCCTCCACCTCGGAGAGCATAGGAACGCGAATCAGCATCAGCGGTGCCTCAATCCCGGCGGCGCGCATGGAGCGGAGCTGATCGATGCGGGAGGTGGCCACAAATCGCACGCCGCTGCGGGCAAACATCCGCGCCACCTCCGGAAGCGCCGTTGCACCCTTGACAACACCGGCGACTTCCACACAGGAATCCTGGCAGCGCTCGATGAGCGCTGCCAGATTCTCCTGCAATTTATCCAAATCAATCTCCAACAGGGGATAGCGAGCTTGGTTTGCAGACATATGTTTGCTTCCTGCCTTCAAATTATTTGGCCACGGGCATCGCGCTCTTCTTTTTTGCAAGGCGCACGCCGTCCGCATCGGCGACGGTCAGGCCCATAAAGGCCATCGCAATCACGACGATGGGCATCAGCCAGTTAAACACAGCGTAAGGTGCATACTGGGCGGTGGAAATGCCCAGCGTGCTGACAATAAACACGCCGCAGGTGTTCCAGGGGATCAACGCAGAGGTAACTGTGCCTGCGCCCTCTAAGGCATTGGACAGAGTCTTGGGATGCAGGCCCATCTTGCGGTATTCCTCGGCGTACATCCGACCGGGAACGACAATGGAGATGTACTGCTCGGGCATGGTAGCGTTGGAAATCACGCAGGTGGCCTCGGTAAGAGTGACCAGCGTAGCGGGAGTTTTGGCAAGCGCCTTCAGTTTGTTGACAATGACCTCTAGCTGGTGGGTGTACTCCATAATGCCGCCGAACATCATAGCGATGATGGTCATGGAGACGGAGAACATCATTTTCATAAGGCCACCGGTGGAAAGCAGATTGTCAATGGACTCCACACCGGTATTGCACTCGTAGCCGCCCATGCCGCAGGAGAAAAGCGTGCCCAGCGTGCAGTCCGGCTGGAGAATAAGGCCACATAGCGCACCGGAGAGAATTCCCAGAGTGATGCCCGGAATGGCTGGGATCTTGCAGGCAACCGCCACAATAACAATGACGGGGGGCAGCAGCAGAATCGGATTGACGTTAAACAAACCGCTTAGCGCGTTGGAGAGGACCTCCACCTGGCTCAGGTCCGCCTCGCCGCCGTGATACTGAGTGAAGCCAAAAATACCATATACCACCAGACACACGGCATAAACCAACGAAGTGGGAAGAATCATAAATTTGACGTGGGTCATCACGTCGGTGCCGGCCATGGCGGGAGCCAGGTTTGTGGTGTCGGACAGGGGAGACATCTTATCGCCGAAGTATGCGCCGGAGATGACCGCACCAGCCGTCATGCCCGGGTTCATGCCAAGACCCATTCCAATGCCCATCAGAGCGACGCCCATGGTGCCCATGGTGCCCCACGAGGTGCCGGTGGCCAGAGAAGTGACAGAGCAAATCAGCAGCGCTGCAATAAAGAAGATGCTGGGCTTGAGAACCTTCAGACCGTAGTAGATCATGGAGGGGACGACACCCGCATCAATCCACACGCCAATCAAAATGCCGATAATCGTGAGAATAATGATGGACTGCAGCGCTTTGTAAATGCCGTCCATCATGGACTTTTCGATGTCCTCCCACTTGTAGCCGAGATACAAAGCCATCAGGGCGGCGCCAATCACGCCGATAAACATGGGTACGTGGGGATCTACTCCGTAGACAATGATGCCAATTGCCAGCATAGCCACGAGGAACAGCATGGTCAGCAGGGCCTCCCACAGTCTCGGCATTCTGGGCTCTTTTGCCTTGTTTTCTCCACTCATCGTTTTACCAACCTTTCTTCACTGTTCATGTCGATTTCCTTTGATCGCCATTGTATTCGTTCAGAGGTATGCTTTTACGGTAATTTGGTGAGTTCTTCTCTTCGATGAAATAACCGACATCTCGCAGTTATGCCGCCCGTTTCTCTCCGAAAACCACTCATGCAGGGGGTTCGGGCGCTAACAGACCGGAGCGTTCCGCTTCCCTCGCGTGGCCAAATCCGCTTGCGGAGAAGAAGAACGGTAGGGAAGGACTTTACCAGCCCAGTTTGGTCATGGCATCATCCACGGCCTTAATAACGAGGTCAATCTCCTCTTTGCTTACAATCAGAGGAGGCACAAAACGGAGCACGTTTCCGTTGGTGTTGTTAATCAACACCTTGCTGTCCTTGAAGCACAGGTCCACCACCGGCTGGCCGGAGGGCTGAGTCAGCTCGATGCCGTCAATCAGGCCAAGGCCCCGAATTTCCTTCACGGCGGAGGGATGCTTGGCAGCGATCACGTCCCGCATCTGCTGGCGGAAATATTCGCCCACCTTGGCACAGTGGTCAATCACACCCTCGTTGAGCATCACATCCAGCGTGGTGGCAGCCAGTGCGCAGGCCAGAGGGCCTCCGGCAAAGGTGGAACCATGGGTGCCGGGGGTGAGAGTCTGGGCAGCCTCGCCACGGGCGCAGACCGCGCCGATGGGAACGCCAGAGCCCAGCGCCTTGGCCATGGAGCAGGTATCGGGCTCCACGCCGAAGTTCTGATAGGCGAACAGCTTGCCGGTGCGGCCGGAGCCAACCTGCACCTCGTCGAACATCAGAAGGATCCCCTTCTCGTCGCATAGGTCCCGCAGGCCCTGCAAAAACTCCTGGGAAGCGGGACGAACGCCGCCCTCGCCCTGCACAGGCTCGGTGAGGATGCCGCAGACGTACTCATCCATCAGGGCCTTCACAGAGTCCAGATTGTTAAACTCGGCATAGCGGAAGCCGGTGGGCAGGGGCTCGAAAAAGCGATGGACGGCATACTGGCCGGTGGCGGTGGCGGTAGCCAGCGTGCGGCCGTGGAAGGAGTTCTTCATGGTGATGACTGCGAAGCGCTCGGGGTGTCCGTGGTCCTTGGCAAACTTTCGGGCAAGCTTGATCTGACCCTCGTTGGACTCTGCGCCGGAGTTGGCGAACAAAACCTTGTCAAAGCAGCTGTTTTCAACAATCAGCTTCGCGGTCTGCACGGCGGGCTCATTGTAAAAATAGTTGGAGCAGTGCAGAATCGTCTCCGCCCGCTCCCGCAGGCACTTTGCAATGGCGGGATGGCAGTGGCCCAGACCGTTGACGGCAATGCCGCCTACAAAATCCAGATACTTGTTGCCGTCCTTGTCAAAGACATAGACGCCCTCGCCCCGCTCCATGGAGATGGGCATACGGACATGGTTGCCGTACAGATACTTGTCACCGGCCTCGATGACCTCCGCATTGGTCTTGTAAAGCTCAATCATGGTGGTTCCCTCCTTGTAGTTATCTGAAAAATTGTTTTGCTTATTGAATACCCACGCTGGGCCGCTCTGTCCCCACGGTGGTGCCGATTCCCTCGTTGGTAAAAGCCTCGTACAGGATACTGTGGGGTTTGCGCCCGTCAATAATATGCACGCTGCCAACACCCTCTTCGATAGCCTGCACGCAGCAGTCCACCTTGGGAATCATACCGCCCGCGATGGTCCCCCGATCCTTGAGCATCTGAACGTCTTCCGTGTTGAGATAGCTGATGACGTCCCGCAGCTTGATGTCATTGCAAAGGCCCTCGATATCCGTCAGAAGCACCAGCTTTTCTGCACCCAGTGCGCTGGCAAGCTTGCCTGCGGCGGTGTCGCCGTTGATATTGTAGGTGTGGCCCTGCCCGTCGGTTCCCACGGGGGCGACCACAGGGATAAAGCCCGCGTCCAGCATGGCGAGAATGGAGGTGGGGTCCACAGAATCAATGTCGCCCACAAACCCCAGCTCCTCGCTGCGCCGATGGCAGTGATAGATGTCTCCGCTGACGCCGGACAGGCCCACGGCCTTGCCGCCAAGCTTATTAATAAAGCCCACCAGCTCGGTGTTTACCTGTCCAACCAGCACCATTTCCACCACGCGCATAATGTCCTCTGAGGTGTAGCGCAGGCCGCCAATAAACTCCACAGGAATGTTCAGTGTCTCCAGCATCTTGTTGATGCCGGGGCCTCCGCCGTGACTCAGAACGGGTTTTAGTCCCAAAAGCTTCAACATCACCACGTCGTGCAGCACGGCGTCCTTCAGATCTTCGTTGATCATGGCGTTGCCACCGTATTTGATAACGACGATTTTACCGGCATATTTTTGCAGGTAAGGCATCGCCTCCATCAAGGTGTCCACCTTGCTTGCGATGTTGGTCATATGTATCCTCCTTAAGTGCGATAGTCACCGTTGATCTTCACATAGTCATAAGTCAGATCGCAGCCCCAGGCCTTGGCCTGCCCGTCGCCCTGATAGAAGCGGACAATGATGGTGATGTCGTGTTCGGTGAGGATTTCCTTTGCCTTTTCCTCACTAAAATCAGTGCCGAACCCGTCTTTCATCACCCGCACTTCGCCAGCCGCGCTCTTAATAATGCAGTCTGCCCGTGTGGGGTCCACGTCCGCGCCGGAATAGCCCGCGGCGGCCATAATGCGGCCCCAGTTGGCGTCCCGTCCAAAAACGGCGGCCTTAAACAGCATGGAACCGGCGATAGACTTCGCCACCAGCCGCGCGTCGTGCTCGGTGGGCAGGCCATAAGACTCCACCTCGATGAGGTGGGTGGCGCCCTCTCCGTCGGAGGCGATGCGCCGGGCGATGTCGATACAGATGTACTCAATCAGGTCCGCTAGAGCCGCCTTATCCTCTTCCGTTTTGATTTCCACGCCGGATGCTCCGTTGGCCAGCAGGAAAATGGAGTCGTTGGTGGAAGTGTCGCCGTCCACCGTGCACATATTGAAGCTCTTGTCCACCGCGGCGGAAAGCATCTTCTGCAAATCTGCGGAGTCGGCCTTGGCATCGGTGGTGACATAGGCCAGCATGGTAGCCATGTTGGGGTGAATCATACCAGAGCCCTTTGCCATGGCGCCGATGCGGATGGTTCCGCTGGAGAGAGTGAGTTCATAGGCGGATTCCTTGCGCACAGTGTCGGTGGTCATGATGGCCCAGGCGGCCTCGGTCCCCTTATCGGCAGACAAGCTGGGCACCACGCGGCGCACCCCGTCCAGCACCTTATCCACGGGCAGGCGCTGCCCGATGACGCCGGTGGAACAGACAAACACCTCGTCTTCCCCAAGACCCAGAAGCTTTTCCGTCTCTGTCTCCACCAACTTTGCATCCCGGATGCCCTGCTCGCCGGTGGCGGCATTAGCATTGCCGCTGTTGATAACGATGGCGCGGGCCTTTCCTTTTTTAAGAATCTCCCGGCCCAGAATCACCGGGGCGGCGCAGAACTTGTTGGTGGTGAAGCAGGCCGCGCAGGCGCAGGGCTGCTCAGAATACAAAACGGCCACGTCGGGCTTTTCCTTTTTGCGGCTTTTAATTCCCGCGTAAACAGCTCCGGCCATAAAGCCCTTGGGAGCGGTGACTCCACCCTGAATCACTTGATATGCCATATGCATGACTCCTCTCTGAATGTGATGGGAAGCGAACCTGAAAATTACGGGTACATAGGCGGGACCAGAAGGCCGGTGGTTTCCGGCAGGCCCATGATGAGGTTCATGTTCTGAATGGCCTGGCCCGCGGCGCCCTTACCAATGTTGTCGATCACGGAGCTGACAATCAGGCGGTGCGTCCGCGCGTCGTACACAGGGGTCATGGCACACAGGTTTGTGCCGTAGACCCACTTGGTCTGCACGGGCTGGCTGGCAGGGAAGACCATAACGAAAGGTTCGTCTTTGTAAAACTCGGAATACATCTCGTAAAGCTCGTCGTTGGTATAGTCTCGGTCCAGCGTGGCATAAATGGTGACCTCGATGCCGCGAACCTGGGGCAGGAGATGGGGCTGGAAGTTGATGTACTGCCAGGTTTCTGGCTTCATGGTGTCCCGTCCGGTGATGTAGGCGATGTTCTGCTCAATCTCGGGAGTGTGGCGGTGGGACGCGGCGAGACTGTATGCACAGAAGTTATTTTCCGCCTCAGTGAGCAGCTTGTTCAGCCCCGGGCGGCGACCCGCGCCGGTGTAACCGCTCTTGGCGTCGATCACAATGGTGTTTTCCACGATGTGGCCTGCCTTCAGCATGGGCTGAAGACCCAGAGTGGAGGCGGTGGGATAGCAGCCGGGGTTTGCAATCAGGTTCTTTCCCCGGGCCAGATCCCGCATGACCTCGGGAATGCAGTAAACGGCCTCCCGCGTCATTTCGGGATCGGGGTGCTCGGCGCTGTACCACTTGTTCCAGACCTCAGCATCCCGAAAGCGGATATCCGCGCCGATGTCGATAAGCTTCTTGCCTTCGTCCAAAACAATTCTGGCAAACGGAACCACCTCACCAGAGGGGACAACAATAAACACAACGTCGCTCTCCTGAGCGGTAAGGCGCACATTTCCCTCCGTCAGCTCCATGATGTCCTTGTCGTAAAAGCCGCGCAGAGCAGGGTGAGACTCCTGAATTTTGCTGCCCACCCCAAAAGTATCCAGAACGTTGACAAGCTCTGCCTCTGGGTGATTAACCATCATCCGGAGCAGCTCCCCACAGACATATCCTGTGGCGCCGATGAACGAATAGCGAACCATGATACTTCCTCCTTTTATCTTGCCAAAGCCAAAATGCGGTTTTGTTTAGGAAATTAGCACAGCTAACCGTTGAAATTCCCTAGTACCTATTGTATAGTTTAATGAAGAAATAAGAAAGTGAATTATTTTTTTGCATAACATTCTATTTTGGAATGTATAAGGGAGTTGAAAATTTTTCATGAGTATTCGGAAATACATCGCGTATCTACGGACCATTGAGACCGGCAGCATCACGCAGGCGGCAAACGATTTGGGCTATACTCAGTCCGCCGTGAGCAAAATGATTGCGGATTTGGAGGATCTGTGGCAGGTGACGCTGCTGACCCGGAACCGCTCCGGCATAGAAATTACCTCGGAGGGGCGGAGTCTTTTGCCGAAGCTTCAGGAAATCGTCAGAAATTATAAGGATTTAAATTTTGCAGTTTCCGAGATCCATGGAGTTCAATGCGGGCTTTTGCGAGTGGGCTGCTTTACAAGCCTGTCCACCAGCGTGCTTCCGTCCGTTTTGCACCTGTTTCATGAAAAATATCCTAATATTCAGATTCAGCTTTTCACAGGCGAATACAGCAACGTTTCAGAGTGGCTGCGCCGGGGCATGATCGATTGCGGTTTTCTGGCCATGCCCGCCGCCGGGGAATTTGAGGCGACCTATCTCTTTCAGGATTCTTTGGTGGCAGTGCTTCCTCAGGGGCATCCCATGGTCAACGAGCCTTGCTTTCCCGTCAGCCGCCTGCCGGAGGAAAGCTTTGTAAACCTTAAGGAGGTACAGGACTATGAAATCACCCGCTTTTTGGACCATCTTAGGGCATCCCCCAAAACCATCTATGAGGTGACCAGCGACTTTGCCCTGCTGTCCATGGTGGAGTGTGGCTTGGGCATGAGCATTGTGCACGATTTAATTCTGCGGCCCAACCGCTATCATATCGTCCGCCTGCCTATGGATATCACCCAGTTTCGGGAGGTAGGCATCGCCCTCAAGCGCGATGTCACGCCCTCGGCGGTTACATCGCTGTTTTTGGAGCATGTCGTGTTCTGTATGAAAAAGTCATCCTTTCTCGAGGGAATGAATTAAAGAGAGAAAGTGGCGGAATGCGGGAAGACCCGCTTCCCGCCATTTTTAAACAAATTCCGCCCCAAAATAGGAATTTAGCCGTTAGTGGGAATGTAACGTCCAATAACACCGGCCACATTGCTGATGGGCATAGTTTGCAAATAGACACGGCCCGGACCGGTGACCACCGTGTTAAACAGCCCTTCGCCACCGAAAAGAATGTTTTTCATGCCGGGAACGTTTTGAATATCCATAGAGCAGGTGGCTTCCATGGCGGCAAGATAGCCCGTGTCAATCACCATAGACTCGCCTGCTGCCAAATCATATTCCACGATATGGCCGTCAAACTCGGCAAAGACAATGCCCCGGCCTGACAGCTTCTGCATAATAAAGCCCTCGCCGCCGAACAGGCCCGCGCCCACCTTTTTGCGGAAAAACACAGACAGCTCCACGCTCTCTTCACTTGCCAAAAAGCCGCTCTTTTGCAAAACCATCTCTCGGCCCGGCGCGATTTCAAACACCCGGATATCGCCGGGAAAGCTGGAGGCAAAGGCAATCATTCCGGGACCGCCTTTGGAGGTATAGCGATTTTGAAACATACCCTCTCCTGCGAACATCCGGCCCAGTGCCTTGCCCATTCCGCCGTTGGAAGTGGTTTCCATCTGCATATTAGGGGTCATCCAGCTCATGCTGCCACGCTCGGTAATCATGCTTTCACCTGCGTTGAGCTGGCAGATGACCACCGGTAGGGTCTGTCCTTCGATTTTGTACTCCATGTGTTGCTCTCCTTACCATTTATTTGCGGGAATTCTCTCTGTGCGGTGCGCCCCAGCGGAACACACCGCAGGCGGTAATTGGATAGCTGTAAAACACCTTAGGGGTCGAAGTTTTATTTACAGTTCGTATTATCCGCTTTTTTGCTGCTCCCGTCAATATATTTTGCAAAAATATTCAATAATTCATGTATAATATTTCTGCACAATACCTCAGTGATTTTTGTAACATATATCAAAAATGCTCAATAACAGGACAATGTGCGAGATTCTGTGCCTGGGTGCGAGGCGTTTTCTGAAAACAATCTAATTATTTATCCTTGCATATTGAATTTTATTGCACATCTATGAATTTCCAAAAGCTTCTCCCAACTTCTCCGGACAAAGCGCTTGATTAAGAAGAACTTCATTCGTCCCCGTCCAGCTTGAGAACGGCCAGAAATGCCTCCGTGGGGACTTGAACGGTGCCCAGAGAGCGCATTTTCTTTTTGCCCTCCTTCTGCTTTTCCAGCAGCTTTTTCTTCCGGGTGATGTCGCCGCCATAGCACTTGGCCAGCACGTCCTTGCGCATGGCCTTCACCGTCTCCCGCGCGATGACCCGACCGCCGATGGCGGCCTGAATGGGAATTTCAAAAAGCTGGCGGGGAATGTTGTCCTTCAACTTTTCACATAGCCGCCGTGCCCGGGAATAGGCTTTGTCCCGGTGGGCGATGAAAGACAAAGCGTCCACATGGTCACCGTTAAGCAGAAGATCCACCTTTACAAGGTCGCTGGATCGATAGCCCGAAAGCTCATAGTCCAGCGAGGCATAGCCCTTGGTGTTTGCCTTGAGAGTGTCAAAAAAGTCGTAGATAATCTCGTTGAGAGGCATCTGATAATGCAGTTCCACCAGATTTGTGTCCAGATACTGCATATCCTTAAACTCTCCCCGCCGGTTCTGGCACATAGGCATGATGTTGCCCACATACTCGTTGGGGCTGATGATGGACACTTTTACATAAGGCTCCTGCGCCTCCAAAATGGCGGCGGGGTCGGGGTAGTTGTGTGGGTTGTCCACGGTGAGCTCGGTCCCGTCGGATTTTGTTACGTGATAAATAACGGAGGGGAGGGTAGTCACCAAGTTCAAATCGAACTCCCGCTCCAACCGTTCTTGAATCACCTCCATGTGCAGCATCCCCAAAAAGCCGCACCGGAAGCCAAAGCCCAGCGCCGCAGAGGACTCCGGTTCAAAAGAGAGAGACGCGTCGTTCAGCTTAAGCTTGTCAAGGGCGTCTCGCAAGTCGGGATATTCGGACCCATCTTCGGTGTAAATGCCGCAGTAAACCATGGCCTGCACGGGTCGATAACCGGGGAGTGGTTCTGCCGCCGGGCGCTCCGCACCCGTCACCGTGTCGCCCACGCGGGTGTCTTTCACGTTTTTAATGCTGGCGGTGAAATAGCCCACTTCACCGGCTTCCAGCGTGTTGCAGGGCTCCAGCCCCAGGGGTAGCAGATGGCCGCACTCCACGATTCCGTATATCGCGCCGGAGGCCATCATTTTCACCTGCATCCCCGGGCGCAGGGTTCCATCCATCACGCGCAGATAGACCACCACGCCGCGGTATGCGTCGTACTGGCTGTCAAAAATCAGGGCCTTCAGCGGCGCGGCGCGGTCCCCCTTGGGGGCGGGGACATTTTTCACCACGTCCTCCAGCACCGCTTCGATGTTTATGCCCATTTTGGCTGAAATCTCCGGCGCGTCCATGGCGGGCAGGCCGATGATGTCCTCAACCTCATGCTTGGCCTTTTTAGGGTCGGCGGCGGGCAGGTCTATTTTGTTGAACACCGGAAGAATTTCCAAATTGTGCTCCATGGCAAGATAGGTATTGGCAAGGGTCTGCGCTTCCACTCCCTGCGTGGAATCCACCACCAGAACGGCCCCCTCGCAGGCGGCAAGGGAGCGGGAAACCTCGTAGTTGAAGTCCACATGGCCCGGAGTGTCGATGAGGTTCAGCTCGTAAATCTCGCCGTCGCTGGCCTTGTAGTTTAGCTTCACGGCCCGGGCTTTGATGGTGATGCCCCGCTCCCGCTCCAAATCCATATTGTCCAGCAGCTGGCTGGACATTTCACGGGCGGAGACGGCCTCGCATTTTTCAAGCAGCCGGTCAGCCAACGTGGATTTACCGTGGTCGATGTGGGCGATGATGGAAAAGTTGCGGATATGAGACTGGTCGGTCATATATGGAAAGCCTCCTTGGCGCCTGCCCCAAAGGGGTGCGGCGCAATTTACGCGAAGATTTTTTCGTAGTCGTAGTTTACCACAAAGGTGTGGAGCGCGTCCAGCCTCTCATGGTAATTCTCCTCCGTCAGGCGGTATTCGTCTCCAGGCATGGCCTGAGACATGGCATAGGTCACCCGGCCTGCCACATGGATATGGTCCGCGTAGTTTTCTAAATCGCAGATGGTGTCCGTATCGGTCAAAAAGCACTGAAGTTCCGCGTTTTCATAGGGCAGCAGCGTTTCCGCCGTGCGGCGCAGAAGGGAAAACACCGCTTCAGTCTCCCCAAGACGCTGCATTTTGTCCCAATAGAGGATGCTGTACGGCGAAAGGAAAAAGATAAACTCTGTGTCTGGATGGGCTTCCAGCCAACTTTTCACCACCGCCAGGTTTTCATCGCAGTTCTGCAAAAATGTGTCCGAGGGAAGAGGTGTATCCACAATTTCTGGCCGCTCATAGCTGCCAAGGGCCAGCTCCCGGCTGAAATACATGGTTCCGTCCCATAGGAATGCGTCCTGTAAGGGGCGCGTCTGCCCCCGTGCCCGTTCTCCCACCGCGTAGACGGCGCGGAGCAGCACATCCTTGCTGAAAAGATAGTCCGTGTCGTTCCATGGCTTGTCGTCATAGAGATAGGCGGGAAGCTGATCCGGCGCGTCCGACGCAGGACGGGCCAGAATATTGGGGTCTAATCCGAAAATCACCCGCTTTACATCCT
>NZ_DAMBZJ010000018.1:44276-45419 GCF_032060045.1 Oscillibacter sp. | reverse complement strand
GGCGGGCATAGGCATAGTCCAGCGCCTGCGTGAACTCGTGAAACCCGCCGTTGGGAAAAGTCACCTTCACGGTGGAGGTGTCGTAAAACACATCGAACCAGAAAGGACGGTAATTGGCGGCAAGAGACGTGCCCATCAGTACCGTTTCATAGCGCTGGCTTCGCAAAAGCCCCGCGGCCTGATACCGCTCGTCAAACCAGACCTCTCCCTCCGGATCTGGAGCGTGGTAGTGGAAAAAAGGGTCCACCGCCGCCACCGTGCCGGCGCAGAGAAATAGAATGGACAAAAAGCCTGCTAAAAGCCCTATGGCCCAACGCTTTTTCGCGTTTTTCACAGCGCCCTCCTTAAAAATTGGCATAGATAAATGTGGTCACGCCCGAAAACGATAGCGCTGCCCACGCCAAAAGGATGCAGCAAACCGCGCACTGCAAACCGGTGGGCCGAAACGTGTCCATGCGGCGAACGGTGTTTCCCGGCTTCAGTGCAGCAAACAGTGCGATTAGAAACACCGCCGCCAGCAGAAGCAACCCCGCGTTTGCGCCAAGCCCCAGCGCGGTGAGCGCCGTGGTTTCTGAGGGAAGCAGCTTTTCGGTCAGAAACGGGGGAATTCCCCCCCCGCCGGAAAACGCGCTTCTCAAAACAGAAGCCGCTGCTGACAAAGACGAGGCGCGGAAAAAGACCCATGCCAAATTGACAAATAAAAACGTTCCCGCCCATCGCAAGGACTTGGGTAGGCGGGTAAGCTGCCCCCCGGCGGCCCGCTCGGCAATCTGAGCAAGGCCATGGAGCAGGCCCCAGACAAGAAACGTCCAGCCAGCCCCGTGCCAGAAGCCGCTGACAAGAAACACCAGAAGAATGTTGCCATAGGTCCGCATTTCACCCCGGCGGCTGCCTCCCAGCGGGAGGTACAAGCACTCACGTAGAAACGTGGTCAGTGTGATGTGCCACCGCTTCCAAAACTCCCCCACGCTCAGGGAGCGATAAGGCGAGTCGAAGTTCACCGGCACACGGATGCCCAGAAGCCGGGCCGCTCCCGCCGCAATGTCGCAATACCCCGAGAAGTCGAAGTATAATTGCAGGGTATAACCCAAGATGACAAGCCACGCCCCGGGGGCGGTAAGCTCGTCCAAATGTGCGTAGCCG
>NZ_DAMBZJ010000018.1:29423-44266 GCF_032060045.1 Oscillibacter sp. | reverse complement strand
CACCGCGCCCAGAGAATCCGCCAGCAGGACTTTTTTCGCCATGCCGAAGGAGATGGCGTACAGGCCCGCCGCCCGGTCATCCCAGTCGGGGCGGAGAAATTTTTCACTCTGAAGCTGTGGAAAAAAAACACCCGAGCGCAGAATGGGTCCGGAAGACACCGTGGGGAAAAATAGAGAGAATAACGCAAACTCGTTCCCCCGCAATTGCGCAGAGTCCGAAAGGGAAAATTGTCCGGTGCCGATCTCCTTTAAAAACCATAGCTGCTGAAAGGTGAAAAAGCTCAATCCCAGCGGTGCCCAGCCCAAAGAGACGGTTCCGCCTGTGAAAAATCCAAGATACTTAAAGCCCAGCAACACCGTGATGTGCCACCCCGCCGCCATATACAGTGTCCACTTTCGCGGCGTTTCTCCCGCAGAGAGAAAACTCCGCGCCACGGCAAAGGTCACAAGGCTTCCCAATACCAGCATGGCAAGACCAAGCATGGCGTGAACGCCCAGTCCCCAAAGGTAAAATATCACGGAAAAAAGCGTTAACAACGCGATTCCGGCCGGTCTGCTTTTTTTTGCCGCCAGAGGACAGAAACCTGCCGTCAGCGCCAGAAGCAGCAGAAAAGACAGCGATTGAAACCCCATTTCTTCACTCTTTCACAAGGGCGGCGGTCCTTGCGTCGGCGCTGTGAAGTACCTGCGTGATGCACTGGCCGCTGCCGGGATAGCTTTTGCTCAGCGTTTCGCCGGTGGTGTCGGGAAAGTCTGCCCGCTGAGCCCGCAAAGTCTCCAGCGAGCGGGCGTACCGCGTCTCCGCAAGTTTCATTCCGGCAGTGGGCAAGCCCATAGACACCAGTTCCGCCGGGGCGGAAAACATGGACTCGTTGCCACCCCCTGCCCGGTGGAGGCGGCGGAAGAGAATGTAGACGGCGCTCCCCAGCATCTGCGCCGCTTCATTCACGGCGTCTTTGTCGTTCAGCTTGCCCAAAAGGTCAAACAAAACGCTCACTGCGCCGCTGATCAGCTTGGATTGCAGTGTGGCCAGCACGCTGCCCCGCAAAATATTTCCCTGATCCGCCATGTTGATAAGATCATCCTCTGTCAGCGCGCCTCCTTCTCGTGTGAGGGTCCGGCCCAGCAAAAAGTCCGCCGACACATGATAGTATTCGCAGGCCCGCACCACAAATGCAAGGCCAGGTTCCCGTGCTCCGTTTTCATAGTGGCTCAAAAGGGCCTGAGAAATGCCCAGCTCTCCCGCAGCCAAACGCTGAGAAACGCCTCGTTCCTGCCGTAAAAGGGACAGGGTCCTTGAAAACTCTGTGTTCATGATGTCTCTCTCCTTCGTGCTGATCCGCTGTCGAATCATCTGCTCTCTAAAATGGAACTGAATTTGTATCCGCGCCACGCCCAAACCCAGCAGGGGTCCCGTATTCGCGGAGGAAGATGTAAGGCAGTCTCCCGTACCCCACGCCTTAGTTTTGTCAAGCTATGGACGTAAAATTACACGCTGTATAGTTTAACAGATACTATACAGCGTGTAAAGAAAATTCGTCTCTTAAAAAAGACAGGCCTGCTCCGGCAGCTCACACCGCCCGACGGAACGAAGCTGCTGCGTGTTTTCCTCCGTCAACTGCTCCGTAATGGCCGTGCGCCGCAGAATGTTCTTCACCGTCTCCTCCAGCGCCGTGCCGGGGGAGTAGTCCGCCGGGAAAATAAAGTCCACCCGACCCTTGGCCAGTAAGTCCTCCACTCCCGCCCGGTTGGACGCCTGATACACGGCAATGGCCTGTCCGCCATAGGCCCGCATCATTTTCATGCAGGGCACATCGGAAAGGCCGTCTCCCACATAGATCATATTTGTAAAAGGGACGCGCTTTCCGTCATCGGGCATGGAGGCGTTCAGATCCCGGTCGTTAGACACGTCCAGAACGCCCTTGTTGATCCGATAGACGAACTGAGTTTTGGCTGTAAAATTCACCGCAAGCTTCGGCCAGACCGGGTGACCCTGCTCGTCGTAGTAAAATTCGCTGGCGTAAATCTCTTTGAACGCCCCGCTGATGGAGCTACCCTCAATAATTTCCCGCAGGCCCGAGGAGATGACATAGTGCTCTACCTGCACGCCCTGCTCCTTGCCGAAGGCATTCACCCGGGAAAACCAGTCTTCCACCCCAGGGAACAGCACAATGCTGCGGCCCTTTTCCACCAGCTCCGCCCGGGTAAAGGGCAGGTTTTTCTGCTCTGCCTCCCGCAGCATGGTGTACATATAGGCAAGAATCCCATCCATACGGTTTTCCCGGCCAAAGCGGTTGGCCTGCTCCCAGAATTCCGCCGGTGCCATACCAAGGCTTGGAATAAAGGCGTAGTCCTGCATGTCGGTGGTGCATAGGGTTTTGTCATAATCATAGAGAAACGCCGCAATGGGCTTGGTTTTCCGCTGCATAAGAGGCCTTCCTTTCCCGGACGAAACCCACAAAAAGGCAAAACCGTCCAAAACCGGCGGCTTTCAAAAGCCCCCTTGGTCTGAACGGCTTGGTGCGCTTCACCCGTACCCGTGGCTGAAAAATTCCCGCCGAAAGCGTCGCCCGGTGGGACCCATCGCCGGGGAAGCGGAGAAGGGCAAAGGTCCCTCGTCTCCGCTTCCGATGGCTTATTCGGATCGGCTGTAATTCCGCCCGAATTTCAACTCGTCCAGCTCAATTTTTCTAGTTGGTACTTCTGATATAGGGACAAAGGGATTTCCCTCGGGATAGGGGAATTCGCCGCCCGTTTCCTCTTCTGTCGGGGCAGACTGTTCCGCACGGTCTAACGTGCGTTCTGACACAGGCTGGGCCGTTTCCTCGGGCTGCGTCAGTTCGGATTGGGAAGGCATCCCCTGAACAGGCACAGTTTCCTCGGTAAAAGTCTCCACCAGAGCTTCTGTCGGGACGGCGTCCTCCTGCTGGAAAGAGCCCATAATGTTGGCCTCAATTTCTCCGGCGGGAATTTCCGGAGCCGACGGGGCCGGCGCGTTTACTTCCGCCTGCGGGAGCTGCTCTAAAAACTGAATCTGCTGGCGGCATAGATTGCGTACCCGTTCTGAGAAGGATGCCAGTTCCCGCTGGCCGAGACGAAGGCGCTCCTTCATCTCCTCCGCCTCCACACGCAAAGCCCCGATTTTCTCCTGCGCTTGAATTTCTCCGTCCCGCAGCATTTGGTCGCGCTTTGCTTCCGCCTCCCGGACGATGGAATCGGCCATCTTCTGGGCGGTGAGCAGGGTGGCGCGCATGGAGTCCTCCGTGGCGCGGTAATCCTCCACCTTTTCAACCAATACCTTCATTTTTGCCTTCAATGCCGCGTTTTCCTTATACAGCGCGGTGTAATCGTCGGTCACTTCGTCCAGAAATTCGTCCACCATGGCCATGTTATAGCCGCCCATCACGGCCTTTGCAAACGCATGGCCGGAAACCTCCTGCGGTGTCAGCAATGCAATAACCCCCTCCGCGTCCGCGGGGACGCCGGTTTCATAGATTTTTCTCCCGGACCCACCGGGTGGATGGCCTTAGAAATAAAGGCCGTTGTTTTCCAGCTCGTCGATCAGATCTCCCTGAATGTCCACATGATAAGGCGTAATGATATATGTATTGGCTGCTACCTTTTTGATCTTACCTTCCCCGGCGTAGGCAACGCCGGACAAGAAGTCGATCAGCCGCCGGGCCACGTCCTTATTGGTGGACTCCAGATTCAGAACCACAGTGCGCTTGTCCTTCAGGTGGTCCGCAATTTCCGAAGCGTTTTCAAACCGCTCTGGCTTCACCAGCACCACCTTCAACTGCGTCGTGGCATGAATGTTGACCACCTTGTTGTGGCGATCTTCCCCCCGGGAAGACTTGCGCTCGTCAAACAAGCTTTCCCTGCGCGATGGTCCGTCAAATTCTTCAAAGTCCTCGTCCTCATCTTCATAAGGGTGGGTCCACTTTTTCAGTTCATCCAAAAGGCTCATACTGTTCCCTCCTGATTTGCGGCGGGGTACGCCCGGTGGCCAAAGATGGCCGTTCCTACGCGGATCATAGTGGCTCCGGCGCGGATGGCGTCGAGATAGTCCCCGCTCATCCCCATCGACAATATATCGAGTGTATTATCATATAGTTTTTGATTTATGTCAACATAAAGCCTGTCTACTTTTTCAAAATTTGCAAGATTCTCCCCGGGCTTTGTTTCGATGGGGGGGACTGTCATCAGACCCCGAAGCCGGACATGGGCAAGCTCCTTCACCTTTTGGGCGGCGGCGAAACTATCCGCGGGGTCATAGCCGCTTTTGGCCTCCTCGCCGCCCACGTTCACCTCCAGAAGAATGTCCTGCACAATTCCCAGCTTTTCCGCCTGCTTTTCAATCTCCTCCAACAGCGCGTCGGAGCCTACGGACTGAATCAGCGCCACCTTTCCCACCACCTGACGCACCTTGTTGCGCTGCAAGTGGCCGATAAAGTGGAGAGGCGCGCCGTCATAGGCGTTTTCCGCCAGCTTGGACACAAGCTCCTGTACCCGGTTTTCTCCCAGCGCGTCGATCCCAGCGGCAATGGCCTCCCGGCAGGCTGCGGCGTCATTCATTTTGCTGGCCCCAACCAGCGTAATCTCTGCCGGATCCCGCCCCACGGCTTTGGCAGCGGCCGCAATTTCGGCGCGTATGCGCGCAACGTTTTCTCCAATGGACATAAAAGCCTTCCTTTCTCTAGCCAGCGTAGTTCACCACAGTGCCATGCTCCAGCCCTTCGGCAGAAAGAATCACCTCGTCGCCTGGGCGCAGGGCGGTTTTGTCAACCCCGTCTGCGCGGACCACGGCGTAATCGTCGTCCCCGGACCATAGAACCGTCACCGGCTTAAAGCAGGATTCCACGCCCACGATGCAGTAAACCCCGGCAGTGCCGTTTTTGTCCACCCGGATGGCCTGCTGAGGAATCCGGATGCCCGAATAGGAAGAGAGAATCACGTCAGCGGACTGACGGCGCAGGAGTGTGAGCTGCGCCAGATAAGAGCGCCCACGAAATACCACGGCTACCCGCCCGTTTTCCGCCTGACTGACGGACTGGACGGTGACGCTCAAATCCCGGTCGACGCCTTTGGCAAACCGCAGTGTCTGCGTGGCGCCGGGAACGAGGGTTTTTGCGTCGGCGGCGGAAAAAGCAGCCGCGAAGTACCAGGTGTCTCCCATCACCAGCTTTCCTAAGTCGCCGCTAGTTCCTGAGGATTGAAGGCTGCCAAGGGCGGAGGGGGTCAGTGTGTCCAACGCAGCGGGCGTCAAAACGGTTTCATAGCCGTCCACCACAGCGGAGTATAGTCCCGCTTTGGGGGCCTTTACCGTCCGGGTGGAGCCGGCGGACTGTGCCTTCAGCGCAGTGAGCTGGCTTTTCAGCTCCGCTGTTTGAGTCTTTAGCTCTTCCGCGTCCGTATAGGTGTAATCCCGGCGCAGGACCAGCGCCTCCAGCTCGGACACGCTGCCTGTGGCCGTGTCCAGCCGGTCGGCGGCCACGGCCCGGCGCATGGTTACAAGTGTTTCTGCGATCTGGCTGTCCAGTTGAAGCGCCGCTTCGCTGGCGGAGGCCGCCTCAGACGCGTAGTTTAGCTGGTCGAGACGGGTTTGAAGCTTGTCAATCTCCGTCTGGCGTTCTAAGGAGGCTTGGTCAGAATATATCTGCGCCACCTTTCCGCCTGCGGCCACCCGCTCGCCCTCCCATCGGGTCAGCCGCAGCAACCCGCCGCCGGAATCGGGCAGCACCAGCTCGTCCCGCACCAGAAAGCCAGTGACGGAGATGGTGTCTTCCACCTGATAGGAATAGGCCACGGCGGTAATCAACGGGTCGGCATACGCCTCATAGACCTTGATTCCAAAGTAGGTCAAAACCGCCAAGAAAATCAAGACCGTCAAAGTTTTGGTGCCCAGTGACCCGCCCTTTTTCCCGGCCGCTTCCGCTTCCGGGCCTCTGACGGATTCGATTTTCGGGGCGTTGCGTTTTTTCATAGGTACCTTCTTTGTCTCTTGGGCGGGATGTGTCGGTGTTTCTCCGCCCAGTTATTCCTCGTTCAAGTCCACCGTTCGCACGGGGGCGATGGTGGAAATGGCGTGCTTGTAAATCACTTGCTGCTTGCCCTCGGAGTCCAGAACCACGACAAAAGAGTCGAATCCTGTGATAATTCCCCGCATCTGAAAGCCGTTCATTAAAAACATCGTGACGGGGACTCGATCCCGGCGGGCCTTGGTGAGAAAAATGTCCTGCAAATTTGATTTGTTCTGCATATGTATCCGCTCCTTTTCTTTTTTTCAAGCGGACTGAGCGTTCTCTGTCCGCCTTGGACCTAGAATAAGCCCTCCTCGGAGAGAATTTCAGTCGAAATCTGCATGGCGCGGACAAAATCTCGGTTTTTTTCCCATTCAATCCAATGGACGGATGGGTCACGGCGCAGCCATGTAAGCTGGCGCTTGGCGTATTGCCGGGAACGGAGCTTTACCTCTTCCACGGCCTCACCCTCAGTTTTTTCGCCTGCCAGAACCCCGGCAAACTCTTTATAGCCAATGGCTTGCATGGCGGTGGCGCTGCGGGGGAGGCCCCGGCGCAAAAGCGCGCGCACCTCGTCTAAAAGCCCCGCTTCCACCATGGCGTCCACCCGGCGGTCAATCAGGGCCTTCATATCGGCCCGGTCGGCAAACCGCAGCCCGATTTTCACCGCGTCGAATCTGGGGGGAAGCGCCCGCTCGGCGGCGTTGTGAGCGGAGATGGTCTGCCCTGTTTCGTGGAAGACCTCCAATGCGCGGAGAATGCGCTTTTCGTCGGCGGGGTGAAGTCTTTCGGCGGAAATGGGGTCCACACGGCGCAACTCTTCCAAAAGGGGGGCAATGCCGTCCTGCTTCAGCCGGGTTTCCAGCGCCGAACGGACCGCGCTGCCTGCCATGCCGGGGGCAAAGTCGTGGCCTCGCAGCAGCGCATCCAGCCACAGCCCGGTGCCGCCGACCAAAACAGGGCGCTTGCCCCGGGCCAAAATGTCTTCCACCATCGGTGTGGCGGCGGAGACATACCGGGCGGCGGACCAGCTCTCTTCCGGGTCTGCCACGGCCAGCATGTGATGGGGCACTCCCTCCGTCTCCTCCGGCTTGGGGGCGGCGGTGCCAATGGTCATGCCCCGATAAATCTGCATAGAGTCGCAGGAGATAACCTCTCCGTTGTATTTTTGGGCCAGCAGGATACCCAGTTTTGTTTTTCCGCAGGCAGTGGGGCCCACCACACAGATGAGCTTTTCCCCCATATCAATCTTCCCGGCCCAGCGGAGTGACAAAGGGCGTTCCGTTGGCACTCAAAAGAGGCGTTAGCCCAGCGGCGGACCCGCTGAAGTGGAAGAAATAGTTTACGCCCGTCTCCCGGTCCACCCAGATTTCACTGCCGTTGAGCGTTCCCTCTCGCTCTATTTTTACAAAACGATTCGCCATACAATTGCTCCTTTCTGCCTATGCCCGTTTAAACATTTTCTCAAGCTCGTATTTGGTCATCCGTGCTTTCACAGGCCGCCCGTGAGGGCAGTATTGAATCTCACCGGATTGCACCTTGTCCACCAGCGCCCGCAACTCACGTTCATCGCTGTCCCAGCCCGCCTTGATGGCGGACTTACAGGCGATGGTGTGCAGCAGATTCTGCCGCTTCTCCGTGGGACTGCGCCCAGCACGCAGATTTTCCGCCAGCTCCTCCAGCGTGGCGGGAATGTCCGCTGCGTCCAGATCTGCCGGGACCTCCCGCACAAGAATCGACCCGTCTCCAAAGTCCTCGCAGGTAAAGCCCAGAGATTCCAGCAGCGAAAGATTTTCCAGCAGCAGCGCACAGTCCTCCCGGGACAGCTCCGCCGCAACGGGGCGCATGAGAGTTTGGCGCATAGGGGGCTGCTGTGATGCCATCAGGCGGTCAAAATTAACCCGTTCGTGGGCGGCGTGCTTGTCAATCAGCCACACGTTCTGGTGTTCGTCCTCGCAGACAATATAGGTTTTTAAAACTTCGCCCGCAATGCGCCAGGGAGCCTCCAGCCCGCCCTGGGTCATCCGCTCTCCCGGCAGGGTCAAAGTCTCCTGCTCCATGGGAATGGCGGGGACAAAGGGTTTTTTCTCCGATTCCTGTGGCTCTGCGGGCGCGGAATCGGCGGACTGATAAGCGAGTTGTGTTTCCTTGGAGGGGGGCACGGGCTGTTCGGTTTCACGCTCCTTCGTTCGTGTCGGCGGACTCCAAGTCTCGCCCGACGGTTCCTCCGTTGCGGCAAAGCCGCCGGAAACAGGAACGATAAGATCAACCGGACGGGAAGGCGTGTATGCAAACGCTTCGCGGGCGCTGTCAGCCACGCGGATGGAGGCGGACCGCTCCGTGTTCCATCCGGCAAAAACGGATGGCTTTTTCTCCGGGCTTTGCGCCTGGTCGGCGGGCCGCCACTGGGTTTCGGTGTTGCGGCCTCCGGAAAGGGCGCTGTGACGAAAGGCTTTTGCGTCCATGGTCTGGTAAAAATCCCCCCGGGGATTTATCGTTGCCTCCGGTGTGGGCGGCGTCGCCTGCGGCAGTCCGTCCGCCGCCAGACTGTCCAGCACGGTGTGATACACCGCGTCGAACACCTCCCGGTCCCTTGAAAATTTCACGGTGGTTTTGGCAGGGTGGACGTTCACGTCCACTTCTGTCACCGGGAGGTCAATCCGCAGCACACATCCAGGAAATTTCCCCTTCATCAACTGATTGCGATATCCTTCCTCCAGCGCGGCGGTGAGAAGCTGGGACTTAATAAACCGTCCGTTAACAAAAAACGTCTGCATAGAGCGGGAGCCCCGGCCCAAAAGCGGTTTTGTCACAAAACCGGAGACGGATACTTCGCCGCCTCGGCCCTCCACGGGGGTAAGCGTGCGGGCAAATTCCCGGCCAAGGGCGGCGTAAATGGCAGAGTCCGCCTTTCCGTCGCCGGGGGTGTGGAGGGCCTCGGTCCCGTCCTTAATGAAGCGGAAGGAAATCTCGGGATGACTCAGGGCCAGATGTTGCATCAGGCCGTTCACCGCTGCGGTTTCCGCACTGTCTTTTTTCATGAATTTCAGCCGAGCCGGAGTGTTGAAGAACAAATCCCGGACGGCGATGGTGGTCCCTTCCGGAACCCCCGCGTCCTGTACCGATTCGGCCTTGCCACCCTCCAAACGGAGGGATGCACCGGTTTCACCCCGGCGGCAGGAGAAAATCTCCACCCGGCTCACCGAAGCGATGGCCGCCAGCGCCTCGCCTCGAAAACCAAGCGTGCCCACGCCTGCTAAATCCTCCGCGGCGCGGAGCTTACTGGTGGCGTGGCGCAAAAACGCAGTGGGAAGCTCTTCCCGGGTGATTCCGCAGCCGTCATCCGTCACGCGGATCAGGCGCATCCCGCCGTTTTGCAGCTCCACCGTCACGGCGGAGGCACCCGCGTCCACGGCATTTTCCACCAGTTCCTTCACCACGCTGGCGGGCCGCTCCACCACCTCGCCGGCGGCAATCAGGTCCGCCACATGGGGGTCCAGTTGTTGAATGTGGGGAATTGTCATAGCAAAGCCTTTCTAATTCGTCCGCTTAAAGCCGCGAGACCAGCACGCTCAGCGCGTTGGCCAGCCCATGCAGCGCTACGGAAGTCCACAGGGTTCCCGAATGGTCATAGGCCCAGGCAAGCACCGCACCGGGCACAAGATATTGAAGCATCAGCCAGAAATAGGCCGCGTCCTGATTTCCCCAGGCATATTGCCACACGTGTAGAAATGCAAACAACACGCTGCTGACAAGATAGGCCACCGTGCGGCTGCGGTTGCGCAGGCCGCCAAAAACAAGCCCTCGGAAGAGAAATTCCTCCACAAATGGGGCCAGAAACAGCACGATGAGCAACGTGCTCAAGGGGGCGGTGTCGATCCGGGCCGAAATGCTGACGTCGTTCAGATTGGTCTGGTTGTTTATCAGCGCGTGGGTCAGGCGATAGACCAGCTCGTTCAGGCCGTACAGCACCACAAGACCTATGCCGAGAGTTTTCGCGGCCAGAGACGCGTTGTCCACCAGCATCCGGGTGGAACGGCCCAAAAGGCCGTGGAAAATCATCGCTGTGACGGCAAACAGCACGTAATAATAGATGGCGCTTTGCATTCCGGAGCTGATATTGATGTCCAAAAGCAGCTCTGCAAACCGAAACAGCGGGTCTGTTGCAAAGGGGAGAACCAGCAGATAGATCACAAAGAAAATCGTACCGCCCGTTACTTCCCCGGAAGAGAGATTTGCGTTGGTGCGCTGTCTTGCCATGTAGTTCTCCTTTTCGTGTCTTTTGCGCGTCGTCAGGACAGCTTGCGCTTCAGTTCGTACAAAAGGCCCATGGCCTCAATGGGGGTCAGTGTATCCGGCTGGCAGCGGCGCAGCGTGTCCAAAACCTCGCCCTCGCCCACCGCGTCCAAAGACACTTGAGGAGCCTCCTGCCGGGGCTTTATGTACTGCACGCCGTTTTCTGCCTCCAGTTCTTCCAAAACGGTTCTTGCCCGGGTTACCACCTTGTCGGGCAGCCCCGCCAGTTTGGCAACCTCAATACCGTAGCTTCGGTCCGCCCCGCCGGGGACGATTTTGCGCAGGAAGATAATATCCTCGCCCCGGGCTTTCACGGCAATGTTGTAGTTCACAGCGCCGGGAAGCGTGTCCTCCAATTCCGTCAGCTCGTGATAGTGGGTGGCAAACAAAGTTTTGGCCCCAAGTTTTTTGGGGTCCGCGCAGTGCTCCACCACTGCCCGGGCGATGGACATGCCGTCAAAGGTGGAGGTACCCCGGCCGATTTCGTCCAGAATCAGCAGACTTTTTTGAGTGGCGTGGCGGAGAATGTCCGCCACCTCCGTCATCTCCACCATAAAGGTGGACTGGCCCGCCGCCAGATCGTCGCTGGCGCCGATGCGGGTGAAAATCCGGTCCACCACGCCGATGCGGGCGGCGGCGGCGGGGACAAAGGAACCGACTTGCGCCAGCAGCACAATTAAGGCCACCTGACGCATATAGGTGGATTTACCCGCCATGTTGGGGCCGGTGATGATGGCCACCCGCTGCTCATGCTCGCCCATAAACGTGTCGTTGGGGACAAACAGACTGTCTTTCAGCACCTGTTCGACCACGGGATGCCGCCCTCCCGTAACTTCAATCACGCCCGACTCGTCTACGTGGGGACGGCAATAGCCGTTTCGCGCGGCGACGCTTGCAAAAGAGCCCAGCGCGTCCAGCTCCGCGGCGGCCGCCGCGGTCTGTTGAATGCGGGCGGCCTCAACCACGATTTTTTCCCGCAGCGTGGTAAAAAGCTGGTATTCCAGCGCTGTCACCCGCTCTGAGGCGGTGAGAATCTCCCGCTCCAAATCCTTTAGCTCCTGTGTGACATATCGCTCTCCGTTTGTGGTGGTCTGTTTGCGGATATAGCTGTCGGGAACCTTGTCAATCATGGACTTGCTGACCTCGAGGTAATAACCGAATACCTTGTTGAAGCCGACCTTCAGCGTCCGAATGCCGGTTTTTTCTTTCTCCCGGGCCTCAATGTCCGCAAGCAATCCCTTGCCCCCGTTCATCACGCTGCGAAGCCGGTCTACCTCCGCGTCAAATCCGTCCCGGATGAAGCCCCCTTCCCGGACGGAAAAGGGTGGCTCGTCGCAGATGGCGGCGGCAATGAGAGCCCCCACATCCGCAAGCGGGTCCAAAAGGTCCGAAAGTTCACGCAGGCGCCGATCGGAAAACGCGGAAAGGTGGCCCGCAATGTCGGGCAGCTTTTCAATGGCGCAGCGCAGGGCGGTAAGGTCCCGCCCGCCGGCGGTGCCGTAGGTGATGCGGCCGATCAGTCGCTCCAAATCCCCCAGCCCGCTCATAGCGGCAATCAGCTCCTCGCGGCCGATGGTGTTGTCCACCAGCGCGGCCACGGCCGAAAGACGGCTGTTGATGGCGGTGACGGAGAGCAAGGGCCGCTCCAGCCAGCCCCGTAGACACCGTCCCCCCATGGAGGTTTTCGTCTTGTCCAGCACCCACAAAAGGCTGCCACGCCGCTCTTTGCCCCGCATCGTCTCCGTCAGCTCCAGATTTCTGCGAGAGCTTAAATCCAGCTCCATAAACCGACCTTGCTCGTAATAATCCAGCCGATTGATGTGGCTCAGGTCCGTTTTTTGCGTTTCATAGAGATACTTTAAAAGGCCGCCCAGCGCCATGCTCGCCGCGGGATTGTCTGTGGGCAGGCTCTGCCAACCATTCTCGCCAAATTGGGTGCGGATGTTTTTCTCTGCTTCTCCGGGGAGAAAGCGGCCCTCTCCGCCGTTTTCCACCCGGCAGTTAAATTTCCCCCGCAAAGCCTCCGTCAAATACTCCTCGGCAAAGGCCCCATCGTTTACCACCGCCTCAGCGGGGGAGAAGCGGCCCAGCTCGTTGACAATGTGCTCTGCCCGGTCCTTCCCTGAAAAAGACGTGACATGAGTTTCCCCGGTGGACATGTCGCAAAAGGCCGCGCCGGCGTGTTTGGAGTCGAGGTAAATTCCGCAGAGGAAATTGCCCGATTTCTCGTCCAGACACGCCGCGTCAATCACCGTTCCCGGCGTGACCACCCGGATAATGCCCCGCTCCACCAAGCCCTTGGCTGTGGAGGGGTCCTCCATCTGCTCGCAGATGGCCACCTTGTAGCCCTTGGCAATCAGCCGGGCGATGTACGCGTCGCTGGAGTGATAGGGGATTCCGCACATGGGGACCCGTTCCTCGGGGGCCTTGTTGGGGTCCTTATCCCGGCTGGTAAGAGTCAGGTTCAGCTCCTTTGACGCGGTGCGCGCGTCGCTGTCGAACATCTCGTAAAAGTCCCCCAGACGGAAGAACACAATTGAATCCGGGTTTTGCTCTTTGATTTTCAAATACTGCTTCATCATGGGGGTCAATTCCGCCATGGATGGGTCACCTCATTCTCTTTCTAAGCTATAATCCATTAGTCCCGTTAACGCGGGACAAGGCCTGTAAAATTTTTCGTTCTATCAGATTACCACAGTTCCGCCGCCGGTCATATAGTGAAGCCGATTGCCCATCTGCTCTTTCAAAATGGCAAACGCTTCCTGCCCGGTGCAGTGGCCTGTGTAATAAACCGTACTCTTCCGGGCCAAAAGTTCCCGGCCCACGGATTTTACCAGTTCCTGCGGCTCAGTCTCGTTGGTGCCGGGATTGTGCAAATGGAATCCGGCAAATACTGCGTCCGGCGAACGGCCCAAAAGCTCCTCCGCCCGGCGCAGGATGTTCACAACGCCCCGGTGGGAGCAGCCCGCAAGCAAAACGGCCTTGCCGTCCTCGCAAATTAGAAGGTTCTGCTCGTGCCGGAACGCATCCATGGCGTATTCCTCGCCTTGCTTCTCTTTTAGTTTATCGTTGGCGTGGGAACGGTAATCGGTGGTTTTAACGTCGGAGAAAAGCCGAAGCGTATCGTCAATCTCCAGTTCGTCCCCCGTGAACGTCAGCCGGTTCTCATAAATCTTGACCTCTTCGGGAACGCCGATGAATATTGGCGCTTTTCCAGAATCCATGGCGTAATAGTCGCCCATGGCCGCGCGACTGAGATAGACTTGCGCGGTTTTGTTGATGGAAAGAAACGCGGCAAGGCCCCCGGAATGGTCGTCGTGGGCGTGGGAGAGCACAGCGGTGTCCACCAGGGTTAAATCTACCCCCAGCGCGCGGGCATTGTCCACAATGGCGGGACCGGGACCCATGTCGAAAAGAATTTTATGGGTGCTCATCTCTACATACTGGCTCAGTCCGTGGGCGTGCACCACATCAGCGCGGCAGGAGGTGTTTTCCAGCAAGGTTGTAATCTTCATGAGATTGGCTCCTTTCAAAACTCACGGCAAGAAGCCGTGGACGACATTCAAACCGTGACCGTCTCTCCATAAAGTGCCCAAGTGTTGCTGTCGGTGATTTTGACATCCGTAAAGGTCCCGATGAGGGCCTTGTCTCCCTTGATCCGCACCAGACGGTTTCCTTCTGTCCGAGAGGAGAGGGGGAACGTGTCATCGCCGCTTTCCCCGTCCACCAAAACCCGCTCGATTTTCCCCACGTAAGCGGCGTGGGCGGCGGCGGACTTGGCGTTTTGCACCTCCAGCAACCGGTCAAACCACTTCTGCTTTTCGCTGCGGGGCACCGGGTCGGGCAGCTCGGCTGCCTTCGTGCCGGGGCGGGGACTGTAAATAAAGGTAAACAGGGCGTCAAAGCCCACGTCCTCCACCAGAGACACGGTTTCCATGGCCTCCGCCTCCGTCTCGCCAGGAAAGCCGATAATCACGTCGCTGGTAAGCACTAGATTGGGCATTTTCGCCTTGGCATAGTTGATTTCCTCCAGATATTGCTCCCGGGTATATCGCCGGTTCATTTCTTTCAGAACCCGGTTGTTGCCGGACTGGAAGGGAAGGTGAAGCTGCTTTGCAACGTGGGGGCACCGGGCCATAACGTCAAACAATTTGTGCGTCGCGTCCTTGGGATGGCTGGACATGAAGCGGATGAGATAGTCCCCGGGAATCTGGTCGATGTCGCAGAGCAGGTCTGCAAAGTCATATCCGTTGCCAAGGTCGTTTCCGTAGGAATTTACGTTTTGACCAAGAAGGGTAATTTCCTTGTACCCGGCCTCCACTAACTCACGTACTTCGGCCAAAACCGCGTCCCGGCTGCGGCTGCGCTCCCGGCCCCGGACGTAGGGCACGATGCAGTACGAACAGAAATTGTTGCACCCGTACATAATGGAAACCCAGGCCTTTGCCCCCTCCTGACGGAGGGTGGGAAGCCCCTCGGCAATGCTGCCGACTTCATCCTCCACGGCGAACACCCGCCCGTGAGACT
>NZ_DAMBZJ010000018.1:19044-29413 GCF_032060045.1 Oscillibacter sp. | reverse complement strand
CCTGCCACAACAGCTCCGGGAATTTCCACAGCGCGTGAGGCCCGAATAGCAAGTCCACATGGCGGTAGGATTCCTTCACCCGTTTGCCCACCCGTTCCTCCTGCGCCATGCAGCCGCACAGGCAGATAATTTGCTGGGGGTTGGCTTTCTTCGTGTGGGTCAGGGCGCCGAGATTGCCAAATACCCGCTGCTCCGCATGCTCCCGGATGGCGCAGGTGTTGAGAATCACCACATCGGCTTCCTTGGGCTCGTCGGTGAGGGAAAAGCCCATCTCCTTCAGCATTCCCATCAGCTTTTCCCCGTCGGCCACATTCTGTTGGCAACCGAAGGTATCTACGCAGGCGACGGGAAGGCTTTCCCGCGCCACAAGCATGGTGCGGATCAATTCCGTAAAGCCCCGCTGGCGCGCAATCTCCTCCGGGGCAATGGTAACGTTTTTGCGTTCCAAGGGCAAATCCTCCAAAACCTGAAAATATCGATAATTTATCCACGTTAGCTTATCACAAAACAAAAAAAAGCACAACCCGCATTTCCCGCAGCGAGGCTCCGCCCCCCGGAAAAACACGCTTACAGAGAAGTTGCTTTTTTTGGCAAAATGGGGTAGGATAGGGCATGAATCTTTCAGAGAATCGGCGCATACCGCGCAGGGAGGTCTTTTATGCTCTATCTTATTGCCGGCGCAGGGCTTTTAGCTGTGGACCAATGGGTCAAATATTGGGTGACGGTCCATCTGGAGCTGGGCGCGTCTGCGCCGCTGCTTCCCGGTTTTTTAGAATTGCTGCGTGTTCATAACTACGGCGCGGCCTGGTCCAGCTTTTCCGGAATGCGATGGTTGTTGCTGGGGCTGACGGGGGCCATCGTGATGGCGGTCATTTTTGCCGTTGCGAAAAAGTTGGTCCGCCATCCGCTGGGGCTGGCCGCCGCCACGCTGATTATCTCCGGGGGCCTTGGCAACATCCTCGACCGGGCGCGGTTGGGGTATGTGGTGGATATGTTTAACTTTCAATTTATGCACTATCCCGTGTTCAACGTGGCAGACATCTGCATTGTGTCCGGGGCGATTCTGGGAGCGGCATACTACCTGTGGTTCTATGAGAAATACGATGGGAAGGAAACCGCCAATGGAAACGCTGACGCTGAAAGCAAGTCTTGAGGACGCGGCGCGGCTGGACGCGTTTCTGGCTGCCAAGGGTCCCGGGCTGACCCGTTCCGCCGCCGCGCGGCTGATCGGGGAGGGGAAGGTGCTGGTAGACGGAAAAAGGCCTGCCAAGAGCCTGCGTCTTGCCGGGGGAGAGACGGTGACGGTGGAGCTGCCTCCTCCGGAGGTATCCGAAGCATTGCCGGAGGATATTCCGCTGGACGTGGTGTATGAGGACGGCGACGTGATCGTTGTGAACAAGCCCCGGGGGCTGGTGGTCCATCCCGCGCCGGGCCATCCCGGCGGCACGCTGGTGAATGCGCTACTGAATCGGTGCGGCGACTCGCTATCCGGCGTGGGGGGGGTGTTGCGCCCTGGCATTGTCCACCGCATTGATAAGGACACCTCAGGCCTCATCATCGCCGCGAAAAATGATTTTGCCCATGGCCGGCTTTCCGCCCAGCTTCAGGACCATACGCTGGCCCGGACCTATGAGTGCATCGTGGTGGGAAATCTCAGGGAGGACTCCGGCACGGTGGACGCGCCTCTTGGCCGCTCTCCCGCCGACCGGAAAAAGCAGGCGGTGGTGCAGGGTGGCCGCCGGGCCGTGACCCATTGGGAGGTCATTGCCCGTTATCCCGGTTTCACGCATGTACGTTGCCGTCTGGAGACGGGGCGCACCCACCAGATTCGCGTTCACATGGCGCATTTGGGGCACCCCATTCTGGGGGACACGGTGTACGGTGCGAAAAAGCGCGTCTCGGGATTGCAGGGCCAGTGTCTCCACGCGGCGGGGCTCCGGTTTCTTCATCCCCGCACAGGATTGCCGGTGGAGCTTACCTGCCCGCTGCCGGAGGAATTTTTGCACCAGCTACATAGGTTGGAAGAGGGGCGGCGGCCTCTTTGAGGGAAGACCGTCTTTTTGCGAAGAATCTGCCGATCAGACCGCGCCTACTATAAAATTAGCCGCGCCGGAGAATGCTCTCCGACGCGGCTTTGGTTATGCATTTACCACGGATGGAAGCTGCGGGACTGCGCCTCAGTCATGGCGAAATAGCGGTAGTCCACGCCGTTTGCGTCGTCGCCCCATGTGGTATCAATGTGATAAGACGTGCCGTCCAGAGTAGCCACCGTCCAGATGTGGTCAGGGTTGGACAGGGCATAGCAGTCAATTCCCTCCAGCTTTAAAAGCAGGTTGTAGGCCCCGGAGTACCCGTCGCACACAGCCGTTCCATGACGAAAGAGGGTATAGCCGATGTGAGAAAGGGAGTTGGGCCCGGCGGTGGTGTCGTAAACGCAGTTGTCACAAATCCACTTGAAGTAAACGCGGGCTTTCTCCATCTGGGTCATATTTGCCGTGATTGTGCCCTCGGCCCACAACTGGTCGTGCAGAGCGATGGCGGCTTGAAGGGTATAGTCCCGATAGGCAGGAAGGTTTGCCTCCGCCGACACGGCGGAAAAGGTCAGAGTCACCCGCCCGGTAATGGTTTCGTAGGTGCACTGCACAGAGTTGTACATCTGCTCGCAGTAAGACTTTACGACGGCCAGCGCTTTGTTCATTACGTTGCCAGCTTGTGCGGAGGTAATGTACGTGCCGTAATTCAGCTCCAGCACGTTTGTCTCCTGAGAGAGCATATAGGCGACGCTGGAAGCAAGTTGCTCCTGCGAGGAGGGCGCGGGAAAATAGGTGGCGTTTGCAGTTACCAAATCCCCCCAAGAGGTGCCCGCCACGCTGTAATTCGGAGCTTGGGGGGTCTCTTGCACAGTCCATGCAGGCGTGAGACGCAAATTGGGGTCCATTATCCGGGTGAGCATGGCGGCCGCCGCCCCGCGTGTCACTGCGTTTTCAGGACCAAAGGTTCCCGCGCTGTCGGACCCGGCGGACACGCCGATTCTGTAAAGCGCAAGAATATCGTTGTAATAGGGCGTATACTCCGTCACGTCTGTGATAAACTGACGGGAGGCATATGCTCTTGTCACCAGCTCGTCGTTGATGGCGGGAAGCGTCTGCGCCGGAAGAGCAGCCGCCAGCACATGGGCCGTCTGCGCCCGTGTGGCGGGGCCTTTATAAAGTCCGTCCAACTCGGAGGCAAGCGCACCCACGCTTTGAAGATAGGCGAGATATGGTTCATAGGCCGACTGGCCCTCGGTTTGGAAAGCGGCCGCACCGGACTCGGCGTTTCCCGTGGCGTACAGACTGCGGATGCGGCCTGCAAAAATCACAATCTGCCCCACCGTCATGCCGTCCTTGGGGCCAAAAGTGCCGTCGCTCTTGCCCACCGAAAGCCCGTATTCATACAGGGCCGTCACGTTGTCGTGGAAAACCGAATCGGGGGTCACGTCGGAAAATTCCCCGGCATAAGTTTTCCCGCGGACAAAATTATCCGCTGAATTTTCAGCCGCCGCCGCGGGAATGTACAGGCTGACTGCCAGAACAAGCGCCAGCAGCAACCCCGGCAGGCGCAGCTTCAGATGTATCATAGGGCCTCCTCTTTTTCGTTCATCGCGCAACCGCGCTCAGGACAGAATGTTCAGATCCGCCAAAACCCGGTCCTCCACATAGGGGTTGAGGTGTTCGTTGATAATTTGCAGCACCTCGTCGGTATTCAGATAAATGTAGGGCGAGTGCCACTCTCCGGGAAGGGTGGAAAAATTCACGTTGTCCGCACCCATGTTAAAAGCCTCCTGCCCCAGCCAGGCAAGCTCACCCAGCTCCAGATCGGTTTTCACGTACTGTTGAAAAATCCGTGAAAATTGAGAAATCTTAGTGAGGTTAGCCGGTTTCAGGATCTGCTTTGCCACGGTCTTTAAAAAATCCTGCTGGGTTTTCATCCGGCCGATGTCCTCGCTGCCGTAGCCGGTGCCGTCGTTGTTGTGGCGAAAGCGGACCACCTTCAGCGCCTCCGCGCCAGTCAGATGACGCATTCCGGCGGTGAAGTGAATGGACAGGTTTTGAATCGGGTCGTCATAATCCATGTCCACGGGAATGTTGAAATCCACGCCCCCGATGGCGTCCACCAGCGCGGAAAAGGCCTTCAGGCTGACTTCCACGGTGTAGTCCACCGGAATCCCCAATTGCCCGGACAGCGTTTCCGCCGCCAGATCCAAGCCACCGATGTTGTAGGCGGCGTTGAATTTATAGTTCTTGCCATGGATGCGGCTTTTGGTATCCCGGGGGATGTTCACTCCGTAAATCTGGCCGGTCCCCGCGTCCACTGCCACCAGAATGTTGGTGTCGCTGCCGCCGTTTCCATCGTCCACGCCGGAGACGAGAATCGTGTAAAAGTCGGGTTTTCGGGCTGAGTGGGCGGCCTTTGCCGCAAGGGCCAGCTGGTCGGCATCTTGTGAAGCCAGATCTGCCGAGGAGAAGGCCTGAGACGAGGCGGGAAGGCCTGCGCCGTTCTTATCCTCCAATTGGGGCGGGCGGACGATGGCCTTGTAGGTCAGAGTCAGCCCCACAAAAACGGACAGAATGACAACAAGCGCCAACAGAAGGCGCTGAAGCGGAGAAATACGGCGGCGATGGCGTTTTTTAACCATGGGTACGGCGAACTCCTTATGGGCCTCCGCCCTTTGGGCGGAAGAACCGTCAAATCTAAACACCCGCCCGTTGGAATGGAAAAAAACGGGGGCGGATGTCATGCCTCATTATACTGCCTTCCCGAGCAAAGCGCAAGATTGGATTTGCGAGGAAGGTCCGTGTCTCTTAGCGCGGGAATGCTTTACAAAACCGCCGAATGCGTGCTAAAATAGAGAAAAACTGCTGCGGAAAGATAGAACAGGGGGGGTGAACGCCGCGTGAAAAAGAGACTTGCCGCTGCGCTGCTGGCGCTGGTTCTGCTGGGGACCCTTTGTCCCCCCGTTTTAGCGGAAGATTCCGTCTATTTTACCGCCGTGGACGAGCGGGTTCTGGATTTGAAGGACTCCACCATGCCCTTCTGGTTTGGGGGATATCTGTACGTGGCGGCCACGGTGTTTCGTGAATCCGGCTTGGGCTATTCGTTTAATGTTGTCACCCAGACGCTGGTGCTGTACGATTCCAGCCGGTCTTTGGTGTTTAATGTGGCCACCGGTTCCGGCACTACTGGGCAGGGAGAGCTGTACGACCATGTGTGCGTGACTCGGGGCGGGGTGACCTTTGTGGCGGCCTCACCTGTGGCGTCCTATTTCAGCCGCGTATATAGCAATACGCCCGTAAACCATGGCTACCTGATCCGGGTGAAAAGCGCCTCTGCCGTTTTACCTGACAGCATGTTTACGGACACCGCCTCCTACCAACTGGACGCCAAATATCAGCAGTATCAAAAACAGAGCACCACCAACCCGACGGACATAAACACCGGAGAAAAGGGAGAAGCAGAAGGCGAGGACCCCGCCTCTTCCGGGAAGTCGATCTATTTATGCTTTCTGGCAGAGGATGCGGAGACTGTAGCTGCTTGGCTGGACGCGCTGGAGAGCCGGGGCTTCCACGCCGCCTTTTATTTCACGGAGGAAGCTCTTTCCCGCAGCGGGGACCAGCTTCGCCGTATTGCGACTTCCGGCAGCACCGTGGGCTTGATTCCTGGATTTGGGGCGGGGGCGGCGGAGCGGCTGGCCGCCATGAACCGGACTCTGTTTGCCGAAGCTGGGATGAAAACCCGCCTGGTCTATGAACCGGACGGAGACGCGGCCGCTCTCCGGGCGGCGGGCTATTGCCCTTTGAATCCCATCATTGATCGCGCGGAATACGGACTTGGCTCTTCCGGGGCAGCAAACTCACTTCTGAAGCAAATCGGCAAACGGCGGAGTTCTGTGTCCGTGTGGCTGGGGAGCGACGTGACCGCGGGAGCTTTGCGGGCATTTCTCGCCTCTGCTGCAGAAGAGGCGGATCGGCTGCCCGCCATGACAGAAACGGCCTTTTAGGCGCGTTTTTAACAAAAAATTCAACATCTTAGGGCCAAAGCGTATATAATGGACAACATAGAGCGGGGGAGATCCCCCTAGTTTAAAAAAGTACGGAGGCAGGACTATGGCGCGAAACATTCTGGTTGTGGAGGACGATCACAACATCTCCGACCTGATCCACATGTATCTTGTGAAGGAGGGCTTTGACGTCCGCATCGCCGCAGACGGCGGCAGGGCGGTGGAAGAATTCCAGAAGCAGGCGCCCGATCTGATTCTGCTGGACATTATGCTGCCGGTGATGGACGGCTGGGCCGTGTGCGCGAAAATCCGGGAGACCAGCAAAGTTCCAATTATCATGCTGACCGCCAAGAGCGAGGTGTTCGACCGCATTCAGGGCCTGGAGATGGGTGCGGACGACTATATTGTCAAACCCTTTGAAATGAAGGAGCTGCTGGCACGAATCAATGCGGTTCTTCGCCGGACGGAGATTCCCAACGACACGTCCAAGAAGCTGACCTTTGACAAGCTGGTGGTAAATCTGGATTCCTACGAGCTGATCGTGAATGGAAAAAAAGTGGACACGCCTCCCAAAGAGCTGGAGCTGTTGTATCATCTTGCGGCCACGCCCAATCGGGTGTATACCCGCAACCAATTGCTGGACGAGGTGTGGGGGTTTGACTATTTCGGAGACAGCCGGACCGTGGACGTGCACATTAAGCGCCTGCGGGAGAAGGTGGAAGACGTGTCCGACCAGTGGGCGCTGAAAACCGTCTGGGGCGTGGGCTATAAGTTCGAAGTGATGGGCGCGGAAAAGCAGACGGAGAAGGCATGAAACGGTTGGGCGAGCGCTTCCCGGGGCTATATTGGCGCCAGATGCTTTTGACTATGGGCACTGTGCTGCTGACGCTGGCGCTGTTGGGGGCATCTTACTCCGCGCTGGGCTATAACTTTCTTCGTCAGGAGCGGGTCAACGATATGGAAACCCGGGCGGGCGTAGTGGCCCGCCTCTCCGCTGGCTATTTGAGCAGCGGCGGGTTTTCAAGCGAAACGGAACTTTTGACGTTGGCGGGCTTTGCCGCGTCCATTTCCGACTTGAACTTCCTTGTCTGTGACACGCAGGGCCATGCGCTTCTTTCCACCGACGAGGGGCTGGATGGACTGTCTGTCACCGTTCCTCAGAAGCTGATGGACAAAACCCTGACGCGTGGGGCGAGTTCCGGACGCTCCAATCTGGATGGTGTATATTCGGAAAAACACCTTGTGGTGGGCGTTCCGGTGGCAGATGCGGCGGGGAAACAGGTGGGCGCAGTGTTTGCCGTGTCCGTGCTCAATTCGGCTCTGGACAAAATGTGGCAGGGCTTTATCGGGCTGTTTGCCATGACCGCCTGTGTGGTGCTGATGGTGGCGTTTATGGCCTCTTCTGTCACCGCCATGCGGCAGGTTCGGCCCATTCGGGAGATGGTGGTAGCCACCCGGCGGTTTGCCGACGGGGAGTTTGACATCCGCATGCGAGATACCGAGCGAAACGATGAAATCGGTGAACTTGCGGTTTCCTTTAACAACATGGCCGAAACGCTGCTGCAAACAGAGCGCAAACGCAGAGAGTTTATCGCCAACATCTCTCACGAACTGAAAACACCCATGACCACCATCGCCGGATATACCGACGGCATTCTGGACGGGACGATCCCCTATGAAAGCGAACGGCAGTATTTGCAAATTATCGCGGAGGAGAGCCGCAGACTGAGCCGCATGGTCCGGCGAATGCTGGATGTGAGCCAGCTTCAGGCCATCGATCCCATGAAAAGCGGGGTCCACTTTGACCTTTGCGAAAGCATGCGCCGGGTGCTGATTTCCATGGAAAAGAAAATTACCGACCGTGGGTTGGACGTGGACGCAGACATACCGGAAGAGCCGATTTTGGTTCTGGGGGACAACGACATGATCACCCAGGTAATTTATAACCTGTTGGAAAACGCGGCAAAATTCGCGACGCCCGGCTCCGTGCTGTATCTGGGCGTGGCCCGGCAGGACGGCAAAGCCCGTGTCGTCGTGCGGAACGAGGGAGACACCATTCCTCCTGAGGAACTGCCGCTTTTATTTGAGCGGTTTCATAAGAGCGACAAGTCCCGAAGCGAGGATAAAACCGGCGTGGGACTGGGACTATATATTGTCAAAACCATTTTGGAGCAACACCGCGAAAAAATTAATGTGACCAGCGAGAACGGCGTCACCGAGTTTTCGTTCTCCCTGACCGCGGAATAACGAGGCGCAGATGAACGACCAGTTTTTTAAAATTCAGCCCCCTGACGAACAAGGTGCCGCGCAGGACGGGGGTGGAGTAACGCCCTCTCAGGCTGACCCCCGGGAGGTGGTGGAATACTATCCGCCCCTACCCCAGCCAAAAGAGGTGGTGGAGCTTTATATCCAGCCTCGGCGGTTGCCGGGCCGGGTGACGCTCCCAGTTTTGCCGAATAGCGCCCCTGTCATCGGGCCAATTTTGACCCCGCCGGTTTCTAAAGAACGGGTCCGGGGAAGACGAGGACTGTGGATTTTTCTGATCTGCCTTGCCATTGCGGGAGGGCTGGCTGTGGGAGCACTCTTTTTAGATGGGAGATTTTTTTACTTTGCACCCTCTTCCCCCAAGGACGAATACCTGCAAAACGAGGACTGGGATCAGGAGGAGGTCTCCATTCGAACCTATCCCTACGGTCAGGGCGCGGTGATGGAGCTGACCACTGCCCCTAGCGGCGCGCAAAGTATTCAGGAAATTTACCGCAGGGTGAACCCCGCGGTGGTGACGGTGATCGCACAGTTGGACCGGGGTGCGTCGGTGGGCACGGGCATGATTTTCCGGGAGGATGGGTATGTTCTCACCAATTATCATGTGGTGGCGGGAAGCCATGATTGCAGCGTGACGCTGGCCTCCGGCAGGACTTTTGAGGCGCTCTATGTGGGTGGTGACAGCGGAAACGACGTGGCAGTCTTAAAGCTGGATGCCACAGGTCTGCCTGCGGCGGAGATGGGCGATTCCGATGCACTGATGGTGGGCGATACGGTATACGCCATCGGAAATCCTCTGGGCGTGGAGCTGCGGGGGACGCTGACGGACGGCATTGTCTCGGCCATTAACCGGGATGTGGACGTTTCAGGCCGCATCATGACGCTGATTCAGACCAATGCGGCGTTGAACGAGGGAAACTCCGGCGGCCCGCTCATCAACGTGTACGGACAGGTGGTGGGCGTGAACACCATCAAGATGATGTCTTTTTCCTCTAACGTGGAGGGGCTGGGCTTTGCGCTGCCCATGCGGTCGGTGCAGAAAATGGTGAATGACATTCTGGAAAGTGGGAAAGTGCTTCCTGAGCCACGACTTGGCATCACGATCATAGGTATTCCCAAAGTTCTGCCTGACGGAACGCAGGGCGTGGAGGTACAGGACGTGAGTATCGGCTCTGCCGCTGACAGGGCGGGCGTGAAAGGTGGAGACGTGATTGTTTCCGCAGGTGGGCAGGCCGTGACCGAGCGGCATATGCTGATGAATGTCCGCCGCCAATTCCGCATTGGCGATGACATGCCCATGAAGCTCTGGCGGGACGGAGAGTATGTAGAGGTGGTCCTCCATCTGGACGAGGCGTTTGAGAAACTGCCTGCCGATTGAAATCAAAGGATCCCGGAAAGTAAATTACGCCGAATTTGCGAGAAAAAATAACAATTTCATATCAATTTTGCTAGAGGGCGGACAGAAAACCTGTCCGCCCTTTCAGTTGACTGCACGAAAGACCTCGCCGAGTGGCTTTTGAAATGCCGAAAGAGCAGCGAAAAACCGTTTATTAGAACGCCTTCTTCCGCGTGATTTGCGGAAGGGGGTGCAGTAGAATTCCTCCTGTCAGATAGGGCATTGTCCGTTAAGAAGGCCTCCTCCCGCGCAATCAGCGCAGGAGGAGGCCAGTTTTTCGCGAGAAGGCGAAAGCGCGTGTAAAATTTAATGGTTTTTGGCAAGCTCTTTTTCTTCTGGCTTGTTTGCATCCGCGTGTTCCAAAGGCGCGCCTTCGGGAGCAGATTTACTGACGGAATCGGTGGGTACTTTCGTTTTCCGGCGGAAAAGTGAGCGTTTCAATAAGGCAAAATGCTCTTTTTTCTCAGATGCTTTGTCAGAGGAAATGGCCGCCTTCTTAGAAATGCTTTTTTGGGACGTAGGCTGAGAGGGAGACGGTTGGGTGGAGGTGAGTTGGCTTTCTGGCTGCAATTTTTCGCCGTCGTTTGCGGCTGCTTTTTTCCCGGCGGGGAGCCTTTCTGCGGCAGCTTGCAGCGCTTTTGCAACGCGGGAGGGTTTTACCGGCGGGG
>NZ_DAMBZJ010000018.1:0-19034 GCF_032060045.1 Oscillibacter sp. | reverse complement strand
TACAGGTTCGCACACGCTGAGAATGGAAGGCATGATAAAAATACTGACTGTCGCCGAAATCAGCGCGCCACGGGCCAGCATCACGCAGATGGACCCAATCAAATCAATGCTGGAAACAAAGGACACGCCCAGTGTGGCGCAAAAGAGAACCAAGGAGCTGGTGATGATGGAGGGATCGGAGGAGGTGGCGGCAATGTGAATGGCCTCGTCCCGGCTTTTTCCGGAGCGCAGCTCCTCCTGAAAGCGGGTGGTCATCAAAATGGCATAGTCCACCGTGGCGCCCAACTGCACGCAGCCGATGATGGTGGGGGCAATGAAGGGGATTTCCGCCCCAGTAAAATAAGGCACGCCTTGATTGATAAAGATGGCAAGCTCAATGGTGCTCACCAGCACCAGAGGAATGGTGAGCGACTTAAACACGAAAAGGACGATGATAAAGATGGCGGCCATGGAAATGTAATTGGTGACATTGAAATCCACGGCGGAGGTTTCAATCAGGTCGTTCGTCATGGCCGCTTCGCCGGTAATCAGGGCGCCGGGGTCGTATTGCTTGAGGATTCCCCGCATCGAATCCAATTGCTTGGCCACCTCCTGAGACGCGGTGGCGTATTTGGAGTTTATCATCAGCATCTGCCAGCCGTCCTGCTTGAGCATGGTGCGCACCTCGTCGGGCACAAAAAACTCCGGAATCCCCACGCCCAGAAGGGAGTGATAAGACATCACTGACGTGATGCCAGGTAGATCTTCAAGGGCGTTTTCCAGTTGATTCATGTCTGCGGTAGAAATATCATCCTTTATAAGAACAAAGTGGGACGTGCCCATGTCGAAGTCGCTTTTCAGCTTTTGGTTGGCCACAATGGAGGGGAGGTCCTGCGGCAGGGACTCATCCAGCTTGTAGTAGATGCCCGCGTGGCTTTGTGCATAGATGGCTGGCAGAAACATCAAAAGAGTCAGACCCACGAAAACCCAGCGGTGTTTAAGAATGTGGACATTAATTTTATCAAAGCTTGGAATCAGCGTTTTGTGTTTGTGCTGATCGATTTGCTTATCGAACAGCAGCAACAGAGCCGGCAGCACAAAAATCACGGTGGCGATGCCCAGCAGCACGCCCTTTGCCATGACGATTCCGATATCTCGGCCCAGCGTCAGGCGCATGAAGCACAGGGCCAAAAAGCCCGCGATGGTGGTCATGCTGCTGCCAGAAAGAGAGGTGAATGCGGACACGATGGCCTTTGCCATGGCGTCGCGATTGTCCTCGTAATTGTTTCGCTCTTCCTCGTAGCGGTGGTAGAGAAAAATGGAGTAGTCCATGGTAACGCCAAGTTGTAAAACAGCCGCGATGGCCTTTGTAATATAGGAAATCTGGCCCAGAAAAATATTGGAGCCGAAGTTGTAGATAACGGCAAGCCCGATGCTGGTAAGAAATATAAAAGGCAGCACCGTGGATTCAAGCGTGATCGACATGGCGGCCAGCGCCAGAATAACCGCAAGGCCCACAAAAAGCGGAAGCTCGCTGTCCATTAGGTCCCGGGTATCCTTAATCACCACCGAAAAGCCTGCCAGAAAACACTTTTCGTTGCATACCGAACGCACCTGATCAATGGCCTCCATCGTTTCGTCCGAGGCGCCGGGGTGGTCGTACTGAATCACCATCATCGTGGCGTCCCCGGAGAAAAACATGTCTCTCAGGTTCGCGGGGATGAAGTCGGTGGGAATTTGAATCCCCACCATGCTGCTGACCCAGATGGCGTTGCTGACGCCGGGGATATCCTGGATTTCCTGAATCAGATGGTTGCTGTATCCGGCGGGCATATCCTCCACGATCAGCATGCTGGTGGCTGCCATTTTAAACGGGTCTTCCAGCAGCTTTTCTCCCTGAGAGGACTCCGAGCTCTGGGGCAGGTAAGACAGAATGTCGTAGTTGACGCGGGTGGCCGCAAAGCCAATTGCGGAGGGAATCAGCAGGAGGGCGGCGATGGTCGCCACCAGTTTGGGCTTGCGGGTCAGCCTATGGGCAAGTTTCTCAATCACAGGAAGTCACCTTCTTCTTTCATATGGCGGTCCCTCAGTGGAAAATTCTGGTGATTGAGGACCAAAGGTCATGGAACATCTGGCCAACGCGGCTTCCAAAGCTGCCCTTGTCGGCGGCGGCAGACGCAGATTCTTCCTCTTCTTTATCAGGCACCTTAATCTCCTGAGAGCGGATCAGCACCTGTATACTCTGGGGCGCAGGATTTTGTCCGGAGGTCAGCGACTGGGCCGGGGCAGTACTGTCCATGTTCAGCAGGTTATCCACATCGCCCGTGTGCTCATGCCATGTGTCGGTAATAATGCTGTCCAAATTGCTCTTGGCGGATTTGATGTCCTTGGTGGTAGAAAGGGCGGCAGCGGTTTGGCGCAGGGAGGAGGCCAGCCCCTCCAGCGTCTGTTTGGTGCCCTCGTCCAACTGCTCACCAGAGGTTCGGGCCAGAGCTTCCGTGTTGGAAATCAGGGTTTCCGCATTGCGGATGGAGCCTGCGGCAGTGACGCTTAAATTCTCCAGCGTTTTGAGGCTTTCCTGCGCCTTCGGCTCGTAAGTACTCAAAAGAGTTTGCAGCGCGCCCACCTTGTCAAGAAGCGTGCTTGCCTTATCTGTGGCGGACTGCCCAATGTGGGCCAGATCCTCCACATTGTTCAAAAGATTGTACAACGCGCCCATTTCGTTGCAGATATAGGCCAGCCGGCTTACTACGTCGGCGGTGGGACCGGCAATGCCATTAAGCGTCGAGTTAACTTCCTGTGTGGTGCCATTTAGGGCATCTAGCACTGCATCCACGGACCCGGAGTTATCCAGCAAAAAGTCAAAGGAATCCGAGCCCATCTGCTGACGCTTGGCGTATACGGCCAGCAGCTTTTGACATGTTTCCGGATCGGACACTTGTGCAGAAACAAACTCTGCAAACGTCCCGGAAAAGGCGGGAGAATCTCCGCTTGTTGCGGCTTGATAGGCTGATTCCAAAGATACCACGGTATCCCGGGCTTGACACAGGTCGGAAATGTCTCCATAACCTGCCAGCGGAGAGCTGACGGAGGGAATGCTGTCCATATCTGTCAAGGCGTTTCTCAAGCGTTCCAGATTGCCGCTGAGCCGCTTCATCTCAACGGTCAGATCCCGGAGATCGCCGCTGCTTTTCTCCAAATTATTCAGTGCGTTTTTCGTCTGAGTCAGCTCGGTTTTCAGCGAGACGGCCGTGTCGCTCATGGTCTGCAAAAGGTCCTTTGACTTCGTCAGCGTTTCGCTGGCGGCCTGTATCTGCTCCGACACCGGGTCCAGCAGAGCCGCAATACTTTCCATATCCAGCTTGGACGTGTCGATTCCGTCGTAGATAGCGCCCTTTCCGGCGGAGATAGTTCCCCGGGCCTTGTTCAGCGCATCAAGACCCTTGGCGCTGGAATAGAGACCGCCGGTCATGCTATTCAGGGCATCCAGCGTGGTGTCAAGACTTTTGTTCAGCTTTTCGTAATCGTTCTCCAGCTCATCCTTGCGGTCGCTCAGCTTCGCAATCTGATCCAATTGCGCCAGTGTGGCGGGAAGCATCATAAACGTCATGCCGCCAAAGGAGAAATTGTCGGAGCCAACCTCAATCGTAAAATGTTGCTCCTCTCCCGGCAGGGCTAAAAACAGAACTGTGCGCAAATTTCCCACCAATTGGACCTGCGCGCCCTTTGCCTTTAAAGAAAGAATATCGTCCTGATTGAAAACAGCCATGGCCTCCAGCGTATAATTGTTTTTTGCGTAGTCGCTGGCATTTTTGTTTGGAATAATATCAAGATTAATATTTATCACGCCGGTTTTTCCTGCTAAGTCCTCCGCCTTGGTAGGGACGCCGTTGAGCGTGTAGGACAGGGCAATGGTCCAAGGCAGGACGGCAAAGGGGGCAGTGGTCTTTCCCTCAAAATAAAAGTGAGAAGGTGCGGTCTCCTTGCTGAAATCAAAGGTGGTGGTATCGTCTTTCGCGGCAGGGATCGTGCCGTCGGTCAGGTTTACCACCTTGTCGTAGACGCCATAGTCGGTCAAAGCCGTGGCTCCGTTGAGGGCGTAACTCTTTACCACGCTGCCCTCTGTCAGGTTGCCGTAGTAATCCAGCGTGGCGTAATACGCCTCGTCGTAGGTCGGCGCCACGCCATCACCAATCTTTTCCACTGCACCCACGGGAATCAGCGTGGCCGGAAGCACCGCCGCCAGCGTCAGGGCAAGCGCGCGCGTCGTCCGGGAGATGCGGAAGGGGGATTTGTAAATCATAAAAATGCTCCTCTCAACTATGAACATATGTCTATTAATCAAATTATGTTAATTTTACGCCAGAGAGAATTATAGTATGGTCCACTTCAAAAAGCAATAGTTTTCAGAAAAAATAATCAACAAATTTTGATTAAAATATTTTTGTTGATTTTTAGACAGTGCTGAACTATAATATCCGCAAGCGGCCATATTTGAACCGCTGCGTACTTTAAGTAAAAAATGGCTGATTTTTATCAGTCCCGCCGGGGTGTTTTGTGCCGGACTGAGTCTGCGAGGATTCCCGAGGTAAAGCGGGCTGCAAATTTGCTTTTATGTGAAAGGGGCATGAACATGGTGGAAAAAGGTGAGGATCGGCGGTCGCGTCGGTCCCAGAAGCTGCTGAAAAAAGGACTGCTGGAGCTGATGCTGGAAAAAAAGTTTTCCGCCATCTCTGTGCGAGATGTCACAGAGAGGGCGGATATGAACCGGGGGACGTTTTACCTTCATTATCCGGATACCACCGCGCTGCTTCAAAGCGTGGAAACGGATATGCTGGCAGAGGCGCAGCTTCTGATTGACGAGCATATGGCGGAGTTTGAGGCGGCCGGCTCTTTGCGGCCGGTATTTAAGCCGATTCTGGATTACATTGTAAAACATCGCCCGGAATTTGAGGCGCTGTTTGCCAATAATTCCACCAGCAATTTTACCGACAGGCTGCAGGAGCTGATTTACCGCAACGGCGTGAGCCTGGTGCGGGCAAAGTTTCACACGGTGTCTTCAGCGCAAATGGATTTTCTCGTCAGCTTTATCGGATATGGACTGATCGGTCTAATCAAAACATGGTTTGACCAGGATATGGTCCTGCCCAGAGAGAATCTAGTCCGTCAGGCAGACCGTCTGGTCAACGGTGCGGCGATGGGAATTCTCACCGATGCGGGGTGAGTTGGACATGAATGGAGCGCCGGATGACGGCGGAAAAACGGGGGAAAACGCCTTAGACGTTTAGTCGAGTGTTCATAAAGATACTTTGTGAACCGCCTAAAAATGCGGGGTATAAGGCGGACAGTCTCGGATGTCCGCCTTTTGCTATGCCTTAAATTGCGGCTGGCAGTTCGTCATTGAACAGCATTTCATCATCCATCCCGTAGAATTCTTCCATAGAGGGAATGTCAAATTCCTCCTTGACATCGTTCAGCATCCCAATGTCACGGTAGTGAATCCAAATATCCTGCGGAGCAGTGCGGGAGTATTTCTCAGCCTTTTCGCCTACCACAACTTTTGCAATGAACATCCGAAGCAGCTCCGGTGTCAGCTCAGTAAGGTCGGTATACTTTTTCGCCTTTTCAATGAACCTGTCCACGTTGGTAAGTGAATTTTTGAGCTTATCCATTCTCGTTTCAGCCTTCGGCATGCGTTCCCGCAGGGATTTTTGTTCTGTGGTATATTCATCAGACAGGGTTCGGTAATGCTCATCCGGTATACGCCCCAGCACATTGTCCTCATAGAGCCTTTTAAAAAGTGCAGTAAGCTCTAAATCCCTTTTCCGCATACCCTCCAACTCTTTTTGCAGCGCAGTGATTTCTTTCCTCGTATCAGCAGTGTTTTTGCGGTTGATGCACTCTGCAAACAGCACTTCATCCTGTCTTGCAAAGTGGGTAACACGCTTCAGGTCATCCAAAATCACCGCCGCAAGCTGACTTTCCCGGATGTAGTGGGCGGAGCAGGTTTCCTTCCCATACTGCTTGTAGGTAGAGCAGGCGAAGTTGTTTTTGCTCTCGTCCATGGTATGGGCACGGTGCAGAATTAAAGGCTTTCCGCAATCAGCACAGAAGATTAGTCCCGAGTATGGATTGGGGTTCTCCATATTTTTTCTCGGACGCTTTTTATGCTCCCGAACCGCATGAGCGATATCCCAAACCTCTTGGTCGATGATGCCCTCATGGGTGTTTTCAAACCTCAGCCATTCAGATTCTGGGCGGATAATCTGCTTCTTGTTTTTGTAAGATGCGGTGGTGTGCTTCATGCTGATCGTATGTCCAAGGTAGGTTTCATCGTTCAAAATATTGACGATGGAGTTATCCCTCCACCTATAAGGTCTGGTGGTATCCAAATTCGTCAATGCCACTCCGGTCTGATTAAAATAGTAGTTGCTTGGATTCACCACCTGTTCCTCGGTGAGCTGCCTTGCGATTTGCTTGGGACCTCTACCCTCGGCACACAGCTTGAAAATATGCTTGACCACTTCGGCGGCTTCTGGATCGGGAACAATCTTTTTGAGATTGCTCTCGTCTTTTTTGTACCCATATGGCGGCCTTGTCCCAACCCGTTCCCCGCGCTCAGCCTGTGCTTTCTTCACCGACCGAATTTTTTTACTGCAGTCTTTCGCATAAAAATCGTTAAATAAGTTCCGGAACGGAGCAAAGTCGTTGTCCCCATAGAGTGTGTCCACCGCATCATTGATCGCAATAAACCGGACATTGTTGTTGGGAAAGGTATGCTCCATGAGAAAACCTGTTTGCAGATAATCTCTGCCGAGGCGGCTCATGTCCTTGACAATCAAGGTTTCCACCTGCCCACTTTCAATCAGCTCCATAATCTCATTCCATGAAGGCCGGTTGAAGTTTGTTCCACTAAAACCGTCATCGAACAGAAAACGAATATTGCCAAATCCCTTTTCCTCTGCGTACTTGGTGAGAATCAACCGCTGATTTTGGATGCTGTTGCTTTCGCCCTCCCGGTCATCCTCCTGGCTCAGTCTGCCGTACAGTATGGTATATTTTTCGTTGTTTGCCATCGTATAAAAATCCTCCTTCTTGTTGTGGCAAACTGAATACGGTAACCCAAGCATACCGTAACAGGTTCCACAAGTCTACTGAAATCAAGCGTTTTTAAGTGCTTTTTCGAGGTCGTTTTCAATCACTAAAAGCATCTTTTTTGTGGGGGTAGAGGCACTTTTTACGGGGAACACAGAATGCACGCGGAACACTCTGTCCTCCACCACCATATCCCGTTCAATGATATGGGAGGTTTCGTCTGTGTAAACAAAGCTGTCTGCAAAGGTGCGGTGAGAGGTCCCCTCGCTATCGCTTTGCCAAATGATGTCGGCAGTTTCGTAAGCGCCGAGGATATTGGTTTTCAGATAATGCTGTGCTGTTAAATTTTCATTTGTCATATCGCATCTCCTTCACATCTTCATTTCAAAATCGTGTCCGCTGTGGTCATCTTCCTTTTGACCGACCGCTAATTTCTTCTTCCTGCCGGTATGCTGCGGTGGTTTTGCGGTGGCGTCATTTATGGGAACAGGGTTGTCCAGCCGTTCCAAAGCGCGTCCCAGCTGAACCACACTGCCGCCAATGCCAGCAAGGTCATGGGAATTACTACCCACAGCGGTGTCCATGTCAGGTGCGGCAGCCTTAACTTCGTCAGAGAAAAAGAGCGATCTTTCCTGTTCCCAGCCTGTGATAACGTCTGCTGTATCTGCAACAGTCTCTTGCTGATTTGCTCCAGCTCCGACCTCGCAGGCGGATTGTCCAGCTGTATTTTGAGGCTGAGATTCTGCTGCTGGAGAGATTTTACCTGCTCCTGCAGCTGGGTCATCCCATTCCAAATCACGCTCTGGTTGTAAAACAGGTTGTCCAGCTTTTCCTGTGTCAGAGGGCAGGGTTGAGTTGTCTGCGGCGGCAGCTCCACTGAATTCGAACCTGCGTTCCGTTGCTTCAATTCTTCTAAACTCAAATTCACGCTCCATCATCTCCTTTAAATAGCGGTTGTCATGGAGCTTCATATCCCGGCAGGACATGGTGTTTGGGCAGGTGTAGGTGATGTATTTTCTGTTCTCTGTCCATTTTACCGTGTAGCCTTGTCGCTCCATATTTTTAATAAAATCTGCTTTTGTGCCGCTGGTTTTCATCGCCGTATCAATTGCGTTCATCAACGAAAACTTCCAGCTCTGCCCCTTGGCGGCGGCACGGTATTCCCGAGAGGCAAGCTTTGAGACTTGCCGCCTGTATAAGGCTGGAGGGTAGACAGCCCATATTGCTCACAAATTTGGTCGGAATATTCCCGGAGCTTTAATAATGTTTTGGGGCCTTGGTGCAATTTCTTTCCTGTTTTGAAACTGACCGAATTGATAATAAAGTGGGAGTGCAGATGCTCGTTGTCTACATGGGTGGCGATAACCACCTCAAAATCGGGGTAATTATCCTCTGCAAATTTTATGGCAATCTCATGTGCAATCTTTGGCGAGATGGTTTCGCCGTCCCTAAAGGCTTGGTCGTAATGATAAAACATCGTTTGGTCAACCTTTTTATAGCTGTTTTTGGTTACCATAAATTCTTGGAAGGCTGTTTCGGGACAGCAGTCTTTTCCGGAGATTAAGCGGATACAGCCGGTCTTATCAGCGTTCTCGGAATAGCTCTGGCAGTTGACGGTGTGGTCACAATTTATTTTCTCCGGCTCGATGCACACCTTGAAATCTTGCAGAATGTACTGGATTTCATTTCGCATGGAGAAGGCATTTTGCTTTTTGCAGGGGATAAAGTTAACCGTTGCCATTACCGGTTTACCTCGCAAAGTGCAGACAGTTTTTCATAGATACCACTTAGCTGCGCCTTGGTTTCTGCAAGGTAAACGGCATCCACTTTTCCCATATTGGCCAGAGTGGTCAGCTGATTGAGGTTTCTGCCGATGGCTTTCAGCTCACCGATGAGCTCCTGTACCCCGTCTACTACAACGACCTCCTTATCGGTTATGGCTCGTTCTAAAAATTCGGTCATGGTAACCTTGCCGCGCCTGGCTTTTCGTTTCAGGGTTTGATAGGTGCTTTCGCTGATGCGAAAGGCAAAGGGTTTCTTTTTCATTGGCGGTTCTCCTTTCAATTTTGATTACGCCAACGGCGCTCTATAAAGTGGGGTCCGGGGCTTCTGCCCCGAGCGAGCTGTGTCCGGCGTATAGCCCGGCGCTCTGCTCGCCTCACCCAAGGGGTGAGAAATCGCAGCGGAAACTCCTACACTTCATCGGAAACAAGTGCAAATCGGAAGTTGTCCGCAACAGCGGCTCAATTTGCGGTTTTATTCGGATTAGGTGGAGTTATGCCACTCCACCGTCAATCTCGCCACACAGGGGCGAACAGGAGGCAACGGCGGCGAGATTACTGTCCCGTGACGGTGCTGACGGTAAAGACGGCAAGTTTGGGCGGCTTGATTCTGCCGTCATATCGTCATTACCGTCATAGCGGAGAGTAAATTCCCGTCGCTCAAAAGTCCTGTTCTGCGAATAATGAATACCGTTTTTGCCCAGATGTTCCATGTGCTTGATGATTCTCTTTTTCAGAATTGCAGGGCTGTAATCCAGATTCAGTTTTTCTATCAGCTCGGTTGCCGTCCCTGTGAAGCTGCCTGCCAATTTTATAAAATCACAGAGAAGAAAAATTTCCTCCGGTATGATGAGCTGCTCCATTTCAATCGGTTCCAGCAGCTCCCATACAAAATTGTTCTTGTTGAATTCCAAGAACAATGCCCGCCCCTCAATATCTCTGCCGGTACAAATCAGCTTTGCCGTGTTTTCAGTTCGCTTATCTTTTTGCAGTACAAAGTTTGTATCAGCACCACCAGCAATACCGCTAGTGCCCGAAATCATATTGAGCGGATCGGCATCGCCTGTTTTTCTAAGATGATGTACGAGCAGGATAGCAAGATGGTGACGGTCCGCAATTTGCTTCAGTGCGTTGATATCATCATAATCGGCGACATAGGGATTCACATTTGCTGACACAGTTTTGCGAACCTTTTGCAGCGTATCAATCACAATCAGTCCTGTGTTGGGATGCTCCCCGATAAAGTTTTCAATCTGATTTTCCAGCCCATGGCCGATGGCATCGCTCATAATGGCAAAGTGAAGTGTCGCTGGTGCTTCATCGGTAATTTCAAACAGCCTGTTTTGGATACGGGCGAAGCTATCCTCTAAGCAGAGATACAGGACTTCGCTTTTCAGAGTTTCAAATCCCCATACCTTTTCGCCCTTTGCCACCTGTAAGCAGATCCACAGTGCCAGCCAGCTCTTGCCGATTTTCGGTGAGCCCGCCAGCACATGCAGCCCTTCAGGCAGCAGACCGCTGACAATAAATTTCAGCGGCTCCATGGGTGTGGTCATCAGGGTTTCCGCATCCATGGTTTCTAATTTCTTTGACATTTTTGATTCCTCCTCTTAATTCAATTTGTTTTGTAAAATGCAATAAATTGAATATTGAAAACTTCTATTCCTTGTGATACCATTGTCTTATATCCAGAAACAGAAATACACAGCGAATCGCAGAAACGCTGTTTTGCGGAAAATCGATTATTTGCGAGAGGAGTGCCTATGGAACAGTACCCACTAATTAAAGTTTTTGAGGGAAGTGACAAGCTGATTTACTCCATGGCTTATGCCTATCCGAACAAAGTGACGCAGTATGCGCAAAAGTTTATTGGAAATGGACTGATTGAATTTGTAGAAATGGATTTCGAGGAATATACAACATTGCTCACTGAAACGAAATCCATTCCGCTCACTATGGCAAACTATCAGACAATCAGAAACAAAATATTTGATGTTGCAGAAACCATTGCAGACAAGCACCGCTATGTTTATTTCTTTTTAGTGGGCTTACTGAACAACATTTTGAAAGAACCAATTCGCACCAAAGACGAATTTGAGGCCGCCTTGCTCAGACCGCTGACAACATGTTTAGATGAGTTGGAACACATTTTAGAGCTGCAAGAGGTATGCACGAAAGCGGTCACCACCTGTTTAGATAAAGAAACCCGCTCGGACAAGGAAATGTCCCAGCGGCTTTGTGATTTCGTATCGGAGTACCCCGGCTTTGCCGAGGCTACTGTAAAGATAAAATATGAGCTGCTGCCGAAGAAAAATGGCAAGGTGGATATGAGTACGCTTAAGGATATCCATGATTGGAATCTGCGGGAAACAGATGAGCTTTTGGAAATCATGCACCAGGATGGCGAGGGTGTCAGTCTGATGCCATACTATTTGTTTGAGTATTTGGATGAGATGCTCTATTTTGAATTTACCGAGATGCTTAAAAATGCACAGTTCGTTAAGCGATGCAAACTGTGCAGCCGCTATTTTGTGTTGACCGATAAGCGTAAGCGGGATTTCTGCGACCGGCCTTATAAAGGTAATCGCACCTGCAAACAGGTTGGAGCAAAGCTGTTTTATGATCAGGGCATGCAGGGAAACGATTATTTGCTGGCTTTCCTGACCGAGTACAACAAGGTGTACTCTCGCCGTTATCGTGCGGACGGTAAGTTGCCTGAAGAATTTAGCGGTAAGGACATGTCCTCGGAGGAATTTTCCAAGTGGGCAAAAATGGCACGTCAGGCTCGCAGTGATTACCTTGATGGGAAAATAACAGGCGAAGAAATGCTGGCGAAAATTAAGATAGATTAATGGGGTACGTGTTTCGGCGATTCCCTATGCAAAACAACAAAGGCTGTTCCAATCGGAGCAGCCTTTGTTGCGGTATAGGATAGAGAATGCTTGGTTTCGGCTCTAATCCATACGCCCCACCATTTTATTGATGTCACCATCACCGTCCACGAAAATTGCAACATTGGGTTCATCGTTATCATCAATCCAACCAAAGCCGAGAAAGTAGACCTGCTTTTGACCGTACACAACTCTGGCATCACCCATCCTTGGCTCTTGCGCCGTTGTCGTTACTGTGGTTTTTGATGTTACCGGGAAGTGGGTAGGGTTATCTCTCAGAGGGCTGTTCTCAGTCAAGATTTCCGTGCTGTCAGCTGATTTGGGTGGCTCAAAGTCGGCTCCCGCTGGAGGCGTGCTGTGGATGCTGATTTCGGCGGTTTCTTCGCTCACAACTGCTTTGTCTTCTGTCGGTGGGGTGTTTTATCCCCAACGGTAACTGGTGCGCTGACACAGGGCAAACATTGGGGACAACGGTGGCTTGTGGAGAGTGTGCTGGTGTTGCCTGTAACGGTTGATAAAATATTGCGATAATAGCTATGTGGGCTGTAATCGTACAGAGAGTAAATAACTTCCTTTTCATAGTGTTCTCCTAATCCGTTATATCCTTCAACTCGGTCTGTGGCTGGCTGATAATATCGATTATCATTTGAGCCCCAAGCCGAAAACCCTCACAAAATCTTTCTTCCGCATTTTTAGCAATGATATCGCCTTGTGCATTCATAAACCGCTCTAATATGCGTTTTAGCACATCGTCATTTTCTACCGCCTTGGACAGTTCATCTTCGCATTTGGACATTGTCCCAACAAGCTTGCCATATTCAGATTTGCGATCAAGTGTTTTTGAGAATGGTGCTATGTTCCCATAGTATAATTCTGCTATTAAATCAGGGTTTCTCATCTTCTTTCTCCTTTGTCATAGAAAAACAGCCGTTTGTTTTGAGAGAATTCTCAAGCAAACGGCTGTTTTCATAAATATGAAGTTGTGTGAGCAATCGCCATGCAAGCCAAAATCCACATTCGAAGCTATCTCGGGCACGAGCGCCTGCGATTAAGTCCTTGTTGTCAATGATACGCAGTACCAGCTTTCGTTCTGGTTTTTCTAAACTGCGGATTAGCGATTGGTGTGCTTCATCAATTTCTTTTTGGAAAGCTTGTTCTGGGGCAAAGTTGCCGTAGTGGTCAAATAACTCTTCGATTACGGTTTTCATCATGTGTCACCTCCTTAGCAAAACACAATACTACAGAAACAGCAGAATAGCTACTAAAACAATTAGGTTGCAAATGTTGTATCAAGGAGGGGATTGAATTTTTCTCTCAAATGAAATATACTAATATTGGATAATTATAATTCGAGGTGAATTGCATGGAATATCTAACCATGAAAGAAGCTGCTAAGCTGTGGGGCGTAACCAGTAGAATGGTTACCTACTATTGTACCTCCGGAAAAATTGACGGTGCAATAAAAAAAGGTGATATATGGCTTATTCCAAGCAACTCACAAAAACCTGTGGACGGTAGAACAACGCAGGGACGTAAATTAAGGCAAAAGGGTGGTGGAAATAAATGAATGGTAAAAAGCATCTTTCTGAAGAGGATATAAAAATGAAGTTTATTACTCCTGCAATTATTAACGCCGGCTGGGATTTGGAAAAACAAATTCGAGCAGAATACCCTTTTACTGATGGGCGTGTCATTGTTCGAGGTGAAACAGCAAAACGGGCTAAGCGTAAGGCAATTGATTATTTGTTGTTGTACAAGCCTAACGTACCGATAGCAATTATAGAAGCGAAGAAAAACAAATTAAGTGTTGGTGCAGGAATGCAACAAGCACTTGACTATGTGGAAGCAATTAAGGCGGCAAAAATGCTGGATGTTCCTTTTGCATACAGTTCAAATGGTGATGGCTTCATTGAGCATGATATGAAAACCGGAATTGAGCGTGAAATATCATTGGATGAGTTTCCGTCTCCTGAGAATTTATGGAATCGATATATAACGGTTGAACAACTTTCCACAGAACAAGAGCTTTTGATTACAGAACCTTATTATTTCGGTGGAAAAAATAAGACGCCTCGATACTATCAGCGCATTGCAATTAATCGAACCATTGAGGCAATCGCTAAAGGTCAAAATAGAATTTTGCTCGTTATGGCAACTGGAACAGGAAAAACTTTGACTGCTTTTCAAATAATTTATCGTCTTTGGCATGCAGGAGTAAAGAAAAAGATTTTATATCTTGCGGATAGAAATATCTTAATTGATCAAACAATTAGTAACGATTTTAAGCCCTTTGAAAAGGTTATTACTAAGGTGGAAAATCGTAAACTGGATTCTTCCTATGAAATCTATATGTCGCTCTATCACCAACTTTCAGGTGACGATGATATGGAAGCTTTTAAGCAATTTCAGCCAGAATTCTTTGATCTAATTGTAATTGATGAATGTCATAGGGGTAGTGCTCGTGAAGAATCTCGCTGGAGAAAGATTCTGGATTACTTTTCAACAGCAACACACTTGGGGCTCACTGCAACACCAAAAGAAACTTCAGATGTTTCTAATCAAGGATATTTTGGTAAGCCGGTGTATACATATTCTTTAAAGCAAGGCATTGATGATGGTTTTTTAGCACCATACAAAGTAGTTCGTATCGGATTGGATAAAGACCTACAAGGTTACAGACCAGAGGCGGGTAAAACTGACATTTATGGAAATGTTCTTGAGGATCGAGAATACAACATCAAGGATTTTGACCGAAATTTAGTTATTGATGATCGAACCAAAACTGTTGCTGCAAAAGTAACAGAGTTTTTGAAGAAGACCGATCGCTTTTCAAAGACTATTGTATTTTGTGTTGATATTGACCATGCCGAGCGTATGAGACAGGCTCTTATAAATGAAAACTCTGAGCTGGTTTTGCAAAACCCCAAATATGTAATGCGTATCACGGGCGATAATCCAGAAGGAAAGGCACAGTTAGATAACTTTATTGATGAGGATAGTCTTTATCCAACCATTGTGACCACCTCAAAATTAATGACTACGGGTGTAGATTGCAAAACCTGCAAGCTTATCGTCTTGGATAACAACTTCAGCGAAGATGGCGGTATGACCGAATTCAAACAAATCATCGGTCGAGGTACTCGCTTAAAACCGGATTACGGCAAGCTCTATTTCACCATTATGGATTTTAGAAATGCAAGCCGTTTGTTTGCTGATCCTAATTTTGATGGTGATCCTGTTCAAATTTATGAACCTGCCGCCGATGAATCGCCAGTACCTCCTGATGATAGCACTGTCGAAGATGACAGCTGCGAAGAATTTCCAACTGATTTTACACCAATCACGGGATATGAGGGCGATGATGACGAGAGACCAAAAAAATATCGTGTTAACGATGTGTTGGTTATGGTGGTTTCCGAACGTGTGCAATACTATGACAGTGATGGAAAACTTATCAGCGAAAGTATCACGGATTATTCTAAAAAGAATATTTTGAATGAGTTTGCTACCCTTGATGATTTCTTGAATGCTTGGAATTCAGAAGAACGCAAACAGGCGATTATTGACGAATTAAAAGAACACGGTGTACTTTTGGAGGCCTTGCGTGAAGTTGCAGGAAACAAAGAACTCGATGATTTTGATTTAATTTGTCATATCGCTTACGATAAGCCTCCCCTCACCAAAGCAGAACGAGCAAAAAATGTAAAAAAACGTGGCTACTTATACAAATATTCCGATATGGCACAACAGGTGCTGGATGCCTTGTTGGAAAAATACATGAATGATCGTATCACAGAGCTTACCGACACCAAAATTTTGGAGCTTAAAGAATTTGAGAAATTTGGTAGCTCACTCAAAATTGTAAAAGCATTTGGTGGCAGAGCTGCCTATTTGCAGGCAGTAAAAGGATTGCAACAAGAATTATATATAGCGTAGAAAGAGGAAGAAGTAGATGACTATGGGAAGTATGGTAAAGCGGTTACAAGACATTATGCGTAATGATGCGGGTGTCAATGGAGACGCACAAAGAATTGAACAAATGACATGGCTTTTGTTCTTGAAAATTTATGACGATAAAGAACAGCTGTGGGAGTTACACAGAGATAATTACACCTCTATTATCCCAGAAAATCTGCGATGGAGAAATTGGGCAGTCGATAATAAAGACGGCAAGGCCTTAACTGGAGACAAGCTCTTAAAGTTTATCAACGAAGAACTGTTTCAACATTTAAAGGCCGTGGAGGTGGATGAAACCACTCCTATGCATGAGCTTATCATTAAGTATGCTTTTGAAGATGCCTATAATTATATGAAAGATGGAATTTTGCTCCGCCAAGTGATTAATGTTATTGACGAGGTTGATTTCACCGAGCATAGTGAGCGGCACGCATTCAACGACATCTATGAAACCATTCTGAAAGATTTACAGAGCCAGCGTTCAAGCGGTGAATTTTACACACCACGCCCTGTTACAGACTTCATGGTAGAAGTTATCAAGCCAACTCTTGATGATAAAATTGCAGATTTTGCTTGCGGTACAGGTGGCTTTTTGACCTCTACGCTCAAATATCTTGACCTACAGGTGAAAACTGTTGAGGATAAAGAAAAATATAACACCAGTGTCTACGGTATAGAGAAGAAAGCTTTACCCCACCTGCTTTGCGTAACCAATATGCTATTGCATGATATTGATGAGCCAAACATTTTCCATACCAATTCTCTTGAAAAAAGTGTAAAGGAGTACAAGGAACGTAATGATGGCGATTGCTTTGATGTAATTCTGATGAATCCTCCCTATGGTGGAAACGAAAAAGAAGGGATTAAAAGCAATTTCCCTGCAGAACTCCGAAGCAGCGAAACCGCAGATTTATTCGTTTCTTTAATCCTCTATCGTCTGAAACGTAATGGTAGAGTTGGCATTGTATTACCTGATGGTTTTTTGTTTGGTACCGATAATGCAAAGGTAGCAATTAAAACAAAGCTGATGGAAGAATGCAATCTTCACACCGTTATTAGGTTGCCTCACAGCGTTTTTGCGCCTTATACATCCATCACTACAAACATATTGTTCTTTGATAAAACCAGACCTACTAAGGAAACGTGGTTTTACCGAATGGATATGCCGGAGGGGTATAAGAATTTTTCTAAAACAAAGCCGATAAAAAATGAGCACTTCGCCCCTGTGATGGATTGGATTGCAAACAAAACTGAAATTGCTGAAGACAGCTTTGATAAGGCAAAAAAATATACCATGGCTGAAATCATAGAGCGTAACTACAATATTGATTTATGCGGCTTCCCTCACGAAGAAGAGGAAATTTTAGAGCCGTCAGAGCTTATTGAGCAGTACCACAATAAAAAAGCAGAGCTCAATCAAAAAATTGATGCTATCTTAGGTGAACTAATGAGCATGTTGGAGGAATAAAACGATGAGAGCACAAAGCTTAAAAAATGCAATTCTCCAACTGGCCATTCAAGGAAAGCTTGTTACCCAAAATGAACAAGATGAGCCTGCTCATATACTTCTCGAAAAGATTAGGTCGGAGAAAGCACAACTTGTTAAAGAAAAAAAAATCAAGGCCGAAAAGGCACTGCCCCCAATTATAAATGAGGAAAAGCCTTTTGATATTCCTGGGAATTGGGAATGGGTAAGGCTCGGAGACTTATGTTCGTATATTCAGCGAGGAAAATCCCCAAAATATTCAGAGACCAAAAAAATTCCAGTGATCTCACAGAAATGTAACCAATGGACGGGTTTTTCCATAGACAAAGCAAAATTTATTGAGCCTAAAAGTATAGAAAGCTATGGCGAAGAACGAGTATTGCAAGAAAATGACTTACTTTGGAACTCAACAGGCTTAGGAACGCTTGGAAGAATTGCAATATATCAATTGCACTTGAACCCCTATGGAATTGCGGTTGCGGATAGTCACGTTACTGTAATCCGGCCTTTTGTGCAATTTCTTAGTTGCAAGTATTTGTTTCAATATTTCTCGTCTCCGTGTGTCCAAAACGCAATTGAAGATAAAGCTGATGGCAGCACAAAACAGAAAGAATTGGCAACAACCACCATTAAAAACTATATCGTGCCCCTCCCACCTCTTGCAGAACAGCAGCGCATTGTAGAAAAAATTGAACAGCTTATGCTTATTGTAGAGAAGTATGACCTGTACGAACAAGAGCTTTCTGCTTTGGAAATTAAGTTTCCACAAGATCTCAAAAAGTCAGTTTTGCAGTATGCTGTGCAAGGGAAACTTGTGCAGCAAAATGAAAACGATGAGCCTACAAACGTATTGCTTGAGAAGATAAGAGCGGAAAAAGCTCAGCTTATTAAGGACAAGAAAATCAAAACTGAAAAACCACTCCCACCAATTGCGGATGAGGAAAAGCCTTTCGATATTCCGGAGAGTTGGGAATGGGGAAGACTTGGAGATTTGTGCTCATATATTCAACGTGGCAAGTCTCCTCAATATTCCGAAATCGAACAAATTCCGGTAGTTGCTCAAAAATGCAATCAGTGGACAGGCTTTTCTCTCGAAAAGGCAAAATTTATTGAACCTAAAAGCATAGAAAGCTATGGGCAAGAACGTCTGTTGCAAGAAGGAGATCTACTTTGGAATTCCACGGGGTTGGGCACTCTTGGTCGAATGGCAATGTATCAAGAAAATCTAAACCCCTATGGAATTGCAGTTGCTGATAGTCATGTTACTGTGGTCCGCCCTTTTACGCAATATCTTAACTGCTTGTATTTGCTTCACTATTTTTCTTCTCCATGTGTCCAAAACGTAATTGAAAATAAAGCGGACGGCAGCACAAAGCAAAAGGAACTGGCAACATCCACTATCAAGAATTATGTTGTTCCTGTTCCTCCTCTTGCTGAGCAACAACGCATTGTAGAAAAAGTGGAAAGCCTGGTTACTCTCTGTGGTACTCTGACTGATGAAAGTAAGCTAAAGCAATATCAATCGCCGAAGCATATTGAAAATGTAATTGCTTTCCCTGCCAGTGAATATGAAGAAGAACATCGTGTAGCGGCACGTGCTGATGAAATCAGTGCAGAAACCAGGGCCAAAGAAGCTGAACGCCTTACAATGCTGAAAAGGAGCCAAAAATGACACCGGAAGAATGTGCAGCAAAGGTTTTAAAAGATTTTAATATCAATGATATTCCTGCGCTGCACTTTTCCGAAATCTGCGAATTTCATGGCATCCTATGGGATGAGTTTGAATACAACGATTCTAAATATTCTGGAGCATTGCATAAAGAAAATGGTAAATACTATATTCTC
>NZ_DAMBZJ010000017.1:46697-69467 GCF_032060045.1 Oscillibacter sp. | reverse complement strand
GCGGACCCCGGGCACTGCGGACAAACCCCGCCTTGCCCAAAAGTCCCACAATCTGCTCCAGATATTTCAGCGAAATCTCCTGCCGCTCCGCCACGTCCTTCAACGCCACCGGATCACTGCCTGGGCGGCAGGCGAGGTCCATCATCAGCCGCAGCGCATAGCGGCCCTTCGTCGATATTCTCATGGCGCACCTCCTGTCTTTCTCCTATTTTGCCATAGGAATTAGGGGATTTCAAGAGCATTTTCCCTTTTTTGCGTTCTTGATAAAAATGCGGACTGTTTTCCTTCTGCTATTCCTCTGCGACACCGGGTCATCTAGCGATTCTCCTACCGGGTTTTTTCTCTCAGGGAACACTCATAACGGTTGCCACTATGGGAATAATGCGGTATACTATGATTTTAGACAGCTTCGGTGCGCAATGCGCGACCGTAAATTCAAAAGAGCGGAGGCACCTCTATGAAGCTCATGGCCATCGACGGCAACAGCATTTTAAACCGCGCCTATTACGGCATCCGCCCCCTTACCACCCGGGACGGGCTATACACCCACGCGATTTATGGATTTTTGACCACCCTTCTGCGTCTGCGGGACGAGGAAAAGCCCGATGCGGTCTGCGTCGCCTTTGACCTCCACGCCCCCACCTTCCGCCACAAGGCGGACGAGAATTACAAGGCAACCCGCAAGCCCATGCCGGAGGAGCTTAGAATGCAGGTTCCGGTTTTAAAAGAGGTGCTGGACGCACTGAATATCCCCCGCTATGAAGCGGAGGGCTGGGAGGCCGACGACTGGCTGGGCGTCATATCCCGCCGATGTGACGCGGCGGGCTGGGACTGCGTGGTGGTGACGGGGGACAAGGACTCCCTCCAGCTTATCACGGAAACCACGAAAGTGAAGCTGGTTTCCACCCGCATGGGGCAGACCACCACCAAAGACATGACCACGGGGGCTTTCCGAGAGGAATATGGCTTTGACCCCATCCACATGATTGATTTAAAGGCCCTAATGGGCGACAGCTCCGACAACATCCCTGGCGTTCCCGGTGTGGGCGAGAAAACCGCTATGGCCCTGATTCAAAAATACGGCTCCATCGACGCGATTTACAAAAAGCTGCCAGAGATCGACGCAAAGCCCGCCGCCTTAAAACGGCTGACGGAGGGAGAAGAATCCGCCCGTCACTCCTATTGGCTGGCCACCATCGCAACCGACGCGCCGCTGGACTTTGACCCGTCGGCAAACGAGGCAAAGGCGCCGAGTTCCGAAGCCTACCCCCTGTTTTTAAAGCTGGAATTTTCCAAGCTCATTGAGCGGTTTGGCCTTCGGCAGGATACTCCGACACCATCAGAAGACGAAAAAGCCTTCACCGTCACGGTGGAGCAGGTGACAACCACCACGAAGGCCGGAGAACTGCTGGAGCTTTGGCACTGCGCGGACCATGTATCCCTTCTGGCCCTGCCGGACCTCACCGGAGTGGTGGTCTGCTGCGAAACGGGGGGCGACACCGCCGTGACGGCGGAACTGTTTTTTGACCGCTATCAGGGAAACTGGAATGTGCTCCTCTCCTCCCTGTTCTCCGGCAGTATCAAAAAAGTCTCTCACAACATAAAGGATTTGATGCGGCTGCTGCTTACAAACGGACTGCCCGCCGAGGGCTTTATCTTTGACACAGCGCTGGCCGCCTATCTGCTGGACGCCACCGCTGGGAGCTACGACTTGGGACGGCTGTTCGTCTCCTATTTCAATGAGGAATTACCAAAGCCCCTGCATCTGGATTCTGACGCCTTTGCCCTTTTGGGGGATCGGGCGGGAGCGGAAGCCGCCTTTTGCAGCCATGCCTCCGCAGTGGACGCGCTGTATTCCGCGCTGGAGCCAAAGCTCCGAGAGCGGGGACAGTGGGAGCTGTTTGAAGAAATCGAGCTGCCCTTGTGCCGCTGCCTTGCTGAGATGGAACTGGCCGGCTGCCGGGTGGATGCCAAGGCCCTGTCCGACTTCGGCGGGCTGTTGCGCCGCCGGGCGGAGGAGCTAGAAGCCGACATCTATCGGCTGGCGGGCGGGGAGTTTAACATCAACTCCCCCAAGCAGTTGGGCGAGGTCCTCTTCGACCGGCTGGGCCTGTCCCACGGGAAGAAGACGAAAACCGGCTGGTCCACCAACGCCGACGTGCTGGAAAAGCTGCGAGGCGAGCACCCGGTTGCAGATGCGGTGCTGGAATACCGCCAGCTCACCAAGCTGAAATCCACCTATGCCGACGGACTCTTAAAAGCGCTGGACCCAGACGGGCGGGTGCGCACCAATTTCCAGATGACGGTCACCGCCACCGGGCGGCTGTCCTCCACAGAGCCAAATCTGCAAAACATCCCCACCCGGACGGACCTTGGCAGCGAAATCCGCCGGATGTTCGTCCCCGAGACGGGCAATGTGCTGGTGGACGCGGACTATTCCCAGATTGAGCTGCGCCTTTTGGCTCACATCTCCGGCGACGAGGGGATGCGCGCTGCCTTTCTCTCCGGAGGGGATTTCCATGCGGAAACCGCTTCCCGTGTCTTCGGCGTGGACCGCAAAGACGTGACACACGAGATGCGCCGCCGGGCCAAGGCCGTGAACTTCGGCATTGTGTACGGTATCTCCGCTTTCTCGCTCAGTCAGGACATCGGAACCACCCAAAAAGAGGCCAAGGCGTATATGGACGCGTACTTTGCCACCTTCCCCGGCGTACGGGCCTATATGGACCGCGTGGTGGAGCAGGCACGGACAGACGGCTATGTGGAAACGCTGTACCGCCGTCGCCGGGATTTGCCGGAGCTTTCCTCCAGCAACTTCAACCTCCGCTCCTTCGGCGAGCGGGTGGCGTTGAACATGCCCATTCAGGGTACCGCTGCGGACATCATGAAGCTGGCCATGATTGCCGTGTGGAAGCGGTTGCAGGCAGAGCTTCCCGATGCGCGGCTGGTGCTTCAGGTTCACGATGAACTGATTGTGGAGTGCTCCGCAGCCGACGCAGAAAAGGCCTCTGTTCTGCTGAAGGAGGAAATGGAGGGCGTGGCTCAACTGTCCGTCCCGCTCACCGCTGACGCCCACTGGGGCAAAAACTGGCTGGAGGCCAAGGGTTGAGGGCGCAGGTCCCGGCCTGATGCATTGAATAAGGAGAACCTTTTATGGAACAGAAAAAGCAGGTGCGCATTGTCCCCATGTCTTCTGAACATCTGGACGAGATCGCAGCGCTGGAAAAAGTGTGCTTTTCCGCCCCCTGGTCCAGGAATATGCTGGCAGAGGAGCTGGACAACGCCTGCTCCGCTTTCCTCACCGCGCTGGATGAATCCGATCGGGTGGTGGGCTATGCGGGGCTTCAGGTGATTTTGGACGAGGGGTATATCACCAACGTGGCTGTCCGGCCGGAGGATCGGCAAAAGGGCGTGGCTGCCCAGCTGTTGCAGGTGTTTATCAATTTTGCAGAGGGAAATCGTCTGTCGTTTTTAACGCTGGAGGTCCGCCCAAGCAACACAGCGGCCATCGTACTCTACGGACACCACGGTTTCCGCACCGTGGGGCGGCGAAAAAATTACTATGAGCTTCCAAAAGAGGACGCGCTCATCATGAAATTGGAGTTTGACTATGGAACTGAGAACGGCGACACTTCCGGAACTGAAGGCGGTCTATGAATCCCTTCTGCGCCCCGCCTTTCCGCCTGCCGAGCTAAAGCCCTTGCGGGCCATGACGGAGATGCTGGAGGACGGGTGCTACGACCCGCTGGTGCTGGTGGAGAACGGCAAAATTACAGGCGCCTGTTTTTTGTGGGTGGGCGTGCCCGGCTGGACGCTGCTGGATTATCTGTGCGTCTCCCCAGACCGGCGGGGCGGAGGCGTGGGCGGAGAAATTCTGCGCTTGATGCGAGAGCTTTACGCGGGATGGGTCATTCTCGCGGAGTCAGAGTCTCCCGCGGAGGCCCCGGACACCGCCATCGCAGAGCGGCGGCTGGGCTTTTACGCCCAAAACCGCGCCCTTTTGGCAGGCTATGACTCCGAGGCCTTCGGCGTGCGCTACAAAACCCTATACTGGGCCGACGAATCCATCAGTGACGAGGATTTGATTCTTCAGCACCGCTTTATTTATGAAAGCCGCTTCGGCGTCGAAAAGTACGCCAAGTACATGCGCATTCCCCTGAATCCGGACGCCCCCCCATTGCCGGTGGTGCCCTGGGACCAGTAAACTCTGCTGAAAAGAGAGGAACCGATGAACATTCTGGCTTTTGAATCCACCTGCGACGAAACCGCTGTGGCGGTGGTGGCAGACGGACGGCGGGTGCTGTCTGATGTGATTGCCTCACAGGCGGAAATGCATGCGCTGTATGGCGGCGTAGTCCCTGAGCTTGCTTCCCGCAAGCATGTGGAGGTCATCGCCGCCCTCACGGAGCAGGCCCTACGCGAGGCCGGTTGCGGGCGGGACGACATTGATGCGGTGGCTGTGGCCTACGCACCCGGGCTGATCGGCGCGGTGCTGGTGGGGCTGAGCTTTGCCAAGTCCGTGGCCTTTGCCTGGGGAAAACCCCTGATTCCCGTCCACCACATCCGTGCCCACATCGCCGCCAACTATCTGGCATTCCCTGAGCTGGAGCCGCCCTTTGTGGCTCTTGCCATTTCCGGAGGCAATACGCTAATTGCCGATGTGCAGGACTATACCGATCTGCGTATTCTCGGCTCCACCCGCGACGATGCTGCCGGCGAGTGCTTCGACAAGGCTGCCCGGGTTTTGGGACTTCCCTATCCCGGTGGAAAGCCGATGGACGAGCTGGCCCAGCAGTCTCAGGGAGGCGTATATTCCCTCCCCCGCGCCCACGTCGACGGCGCGGAGCTGGATATGAGTTTTTCCGGATTGAAAACCGCGGTAGTGAATCTGGCCCACCGTGCCGAGCAGTCCTGCCAATCCTTGGACCGGGCCGCGCTGGCCCGCGACTTTACCAAAGCCGTCAGCGGCGAGCTGGTCCCCCGGGCGATGCGCGCGCTGGCCCAGACGGGGCACAAAGTTCTGTGCGCTGCCGGAGGCGTGGCGGCCAACTCGGTGGTCCGCGCAGATTTGGAGGATGCCTGTGAAAAGGCGGGCTGTAAGCTCTATCTTCCACCATTGAGCCTTTGTGGAGACAACGGCGCGATGATCGGCGCTCAAGGATATTACGAGTTCCGTGCAGGACACACGGCAGGCATGGATCTAAACGCCTATGCCACTCGTGCGCTGGACGCCTGATACAAACATTCCCCACTTTCTGCCATGAAATCCTTCTGATATTCCACCCCCGCCGGACAATTGTCCGGCGGTTTTTTTCTATTTTTTTGCAGTATGCAGCCATTCCATGAATACCTGTGCATTTACTGACCACACCTGTAAAGGATGTCAACTTTCTCTTTTGCATGACGCGTTTTTTTTCTATCAATTTCAGAAAATGCTTTTGAAATTTTTAGAGTCGATGTAGAAATTTCTCAAGTTCTTAATGTTATGTAAATTATTCTTGGATTTTAAAATCCCCAATATTGTGCATTGCCGTTTTTTGATTTTTCTCTAATTATACAATTTTCATTGATTTCAAAGGTTTTTTTCATTGTTGATAACCCTGTGGAAAATGTGGATAACTTTTTGTAGTCACAAGTTATTGAACGACTTATGTAAATTATTATTTTTTTCAAGAAAGCGTATTTCTTCTTTTTCTCCCATGTTTTTTCCGTCTGTCAATGTCATATTTTGGTTTTTTTTGTAAAAGGCGGTCCGTTTCTCAACGTCGCTGTTGTTCCGATGGTCAAATCGCCCATGGCGTTTCGCACTATTTCCTGCAAAAAATACAATTCGTATTATCCGCTTTTTCCCGCGATATTCATTCTCGAAAGCATCCTCTTCACTTTCTTTTAAAAGCTTTGGGAGAATTGTGTTGACGCTCCCGCAAAAATATGCTATTCTACATTAGGTTCTGCATTTCGCTATCCGTGCGCTTTGCGTAAAGCGTGCTCCGGCGGGTATATTTAGGTTGCCAAGCAGCCGCTACCTTAGCTTGGCTTTGTCGGTGCTACAGTTTGCTTCTAACTACACAAAATAAAATATGCTTGTGTGGCTCAATGGCAGAGCAGCTCATTCGTAATGAGCAGGTTGTCGGTTCGATTCCGACCACAAGCTCCAAGGCAAGAATCCTGTAGATATGCGTATCTACAGGATTTTTTGCTATGTTTATAAAAACAAATGATACAACAAGAGGGGTACCGTTCGCGCCCTGCTTTTTCAGCAGAGAAAATAAGCGGAAACATACCCAGCAAAAGGCTTTGGAGAATAAATGCAAGAAAGTGTACCACCTCAACAAGGGAAAGGCACTGTAGGGCGTTTATGCGCCTTACAGACGCTTATAATTGTGTACAGCCTACTCTGTGTAGCTTCTCATTTCTTGATACAACGCTTTCAGAATTTTGCGTTTCCGATCCGCAACGGACAAAGCGAATATTTTTAGTTGCCTGTCTAATTTTTTTCTGTAAAACACATATAGAATCTCTCCAAACTTCGCGGGTTTGGAGGGATGCTTTAGGCATTCAGGCATGGAGAATGACCCGCCAAAGCGCCGTTTTTTTATTTGGCGGGTAACCTAATTAATAACTGAAAAGTTGATATAAAAATGATAGATACACTACTCTTGAATACTGGTATTGGTTTCCTGCAATTGCTGTAATACTAAATCCACTGATAACCACCGTTAAAGAGGTGGTGCTTATGGCGGGAACACTCTGCTGTACAACAGAAGGCAAGGCGTTTTTCAGCACGGGCTTTATAAGAAGAAAATCAATCAGTGAGAAATGCAGTGAAAACAGTTTTTTCTTAACTAATGTCAACTGAACAAATAGCAATTTAAGATTGTGGGTAATGCAAACTCCAAGATAATTGTTAAAATAACGGAAAATAATACTGCCGTGACAAATGAAGTGGTAATCAAACTGTTCACTTGCTTTTTATCACCAGCGCCTATTTTTTGAGAAAAGATAATATTAAGGTGCCGGATAATGATGAAAGGAATCATTGCAATAGACAACATCAAACATTTCATTTGCATACGGCAGATGTTCTGAATCTCCTAAGGTAAAGGCCACTTTGTCTTTTACCTTAGATGTGAGGGGCATGATTTAGTTGTCTTGCAAACGGATAGAAGTAACAAAAAGAATAGTAACCCACCAGAACAATAATTTATAAAAACCGAGAAGAAAGAATGGCGCATTTCAGCCTAAAAAACAGGGTTGAATATTGTGCAGGCTAAAGGCGAGTAGTAATAAAGGCAACTTGTGAGCCGTGGGTCAGGCAAACCGAATACGGAAAACAGGAGGAGTGCAGCGGCACTCCTCCTGTTTTTATATATTCTAACCCTATTGATAAGGGGTACGCTATCACCTATTCCATTTCTCTCAGTCGCTCAACAACAGAGCGTCTGGCAACTGTGCGATACACTATCCGCGGCACTGCGATGCCCAGCACAGCGAAGATGGGGGCCAGCAAAAGGATGGGGAAAGCGGTAAAATGATAGGTAAAGAACCAGAACATACTTTCCAATACTTTGGATAGCAGAGGTCCGACGGCCAAGCTGAGAGCCAGCGACACGGCCACTGCACCCAAAGCGTAATACAGCCCCTCCCAAATCAGCATGACATTCAACTGTCTGCTAGTCATTCCAATGGATTGAAGCATGGCAAACTCCCGGCGGCGTGTGAGAATCCCAGTCAAAATTGCGTTGAGGAAATTGAGTACGCCAACCAACCCGACAATAAAGCTCAGCACACCCCCCAGTATCAGGAACATATTTCGGAAGGAGTCGAATTCCGCGACATAGGTTGCCTTGCTCTCATAATTGAGCTGTGTCATCTGTTTTGAGGTCAAGTCAGACAAGAAATTTTCCATGCCGGCCGTGGCCTCATCGTTGACATCGCAGGCATAATACATCACATCGCTGGTGCCGCTGTCCTGAATAAAGGTCTGGTCGTTCAAAATGAACTCATCAGCACCATAATAGCGATAGCTGAGGGAATGCGGCACCACAACCGTTGCTGCCACCTCATAGTCAATGTCTCGGTAGGATTTGGCCCTGTACCGGAAGGGCTGGTCATCCGGGATACTGCCCGGGTCGAGTATTTCTCCCGTATCCGGATCATAGTACTCGTATTCCTCCACGTAGCGCAGCGTGACTGTATCGCCAATCTTTGCCCAGTGAGAATCCATACGGGGATTGCCGTAGTCGTCATCGGAATAGACCGCCGCGACATAGCGCCCGCCCGGTTCCCGGAGCTTCGATAGCTCTCCCTCCAGTACCGTCAGCTTACTCAGCTCATATTGCTCCACGCCGTAAAGCTGTGCCCGGTCGGCCAGCAGGCCCTCCTCGTTTTTTTCAGCAACAGCAACCTGATAATCCAAGGTTTCCGCATCGTTCCACGCCCCATACATGGCACGGTAATAGTCTTCAGTAACGAATTCCTCCGCTGGGATGGTCAGTCCATAGACCCGACCGCCCGCTTCGATACCGGGCTGCGCTTCCAACGCGGCAGCGGCTGCTTCGGGCAGCGCTCGGTCTGCGCCCCAAAACGCCCCTGTTTCGAAATAGCCTGCGTCCGCCACCATAAAATCCGAAACGACCTTGGACAAATATTTATCCATGTCAAAGCCGTTTGCAAAGGTAACCGTCATGTTGAGCATCAAGGCGGCCAAAGAAAGAGACGCGACGGTAACCGCCGTCTTGCCCCGGCTACGCCGGAGATTTGCCCATGCCATTTTGGGCAGCGATGCACCTGACTGTGACCGGCGGATCTCTTTTTTATTCGCTGCCCCTTCGGTGTAGCGCACCGCCTCCACAGGAGACACTCTTGCCGCCATTTTCCCTGGTCTGCGGCAGGAAATCAGCACCGTTATAATTGCAAACAGAGCTGAACCCGTGAAAATCAGTGGACTTGCCGATACTGTATCCTGTACGACGCCGTTAAGTCGAGACAAGACCACAGGCGTCAACCAAGCCCCAACGCCATAGCCGATCAGCAGCCCGAGGGGTATCCCGATCAAGGACAACAAAAGTGCCTGCTGGCGAATGATACGCCTGATCTGCCGCCCGGTGGTACCAATGGTTTTCAGCAGACCATAAAAACGGATATCGCTTGAAACCGAAATTTGAAATACGTTATAGATTATCAAATAACCCGTAAAAATAATAATCAGCAGAAGCCCCGCGATTGCGGCAACGGTAGCGGGGTCTATACTGTTGGTAAGCTGAGCGCCGGTGTAGCCCCAGTTGACACCCGTCGCGATATAATCGTCCCCCGCCGAGCGGCTTTCCGTCTGATAGCCGTGATTTGCAAGAATTTTGCTCAAGTCCTGTTCGATGTGCAACGAGCTGCCCAGCATAACGTCCATATTCCAGGAACCGGTCATCCCGTCATCACCGATGCCGTTTCCTATGCCGACCTGATCATAGATAGCCTGCGCACGGCTATGAGGGATGAGGACATGGTTTGCGAAAACCGCCTCGTCATATTCCCACCAGCCGCTCAGAACAAAGGTTTCCGTTACCTCCGTTCCACCCACATCAAAGGTCATGGTAAACTCGTTTCCCACGACCGGCTCAACGCCAAGCAGCTCCAGCACCCGCGTGTCGGTGGCGGCTTCGTTGGTGCCCTCGGCGGGCAGCTGGCCTTCTGCCGGGTCACAGTACATCCAATGCGCCTGATTTGCGTCGCTGTATCCAACCTCTACATGGGATTTAAGGAAGGGTGCTTTTTCCGGCATCCCTACAAAACGGCGCAGCCCATACTGTTTGATGAGGGAATCGGTTTTAAGTTCATCAAACTGCTCATGGGTCATGTACTTAAACGTCCCGTGGCTCCAGCCTCCGCACTGCCGGAAATTGGCCTGCTGAAAGGAATAGTTGATGGACGCCGCCACTGTAAATAGAGACGTAAACAGCACAGCGGTCAGGGCAATGGCAAAAATGGCAATCAGATTTCTTGATCTTGCCGCCTTCATACTTTTTAAACTCAGTCTGCGAATACATGCTCGATTGGCTACCTTCATGCTACACACCTCCTTATCGAGCGACGATCAAGCCGTCTTCAATACGAACGATGCGGTCGGCTAACTGAGCAATTTCTTCGTTATGGGTAATCATCACAATGGTTTGCGAAAACTTCTGGCTTGTAATCTTTAAAAGGCCCAATACATCCTGACTGGTTTTAGAATCCAGATTGCCCGTCGGCTCATCCGCAAGGATAATCGCGGGCTTTGCGGCCAGAGCACGCGCAATCGCCACCCGCTGCTGTTGGCCTCCGGAGAGGTTGTTGGGCAGGTTTTGCAGCTTGGACGAAAGCCCCAGCGTTTCGACAATACTGTCGATATAGACAGAGTCCGGTGTATTGCCGTCCAATTGAATGGGGAGGACAATATTCTCATAAACATTGAGTACCGGAACCAGATTGTAATTTTGGAACACGAAACCGATCTTGCGGCGGCGGAAGATGGTCAGTTCCTCATCCTTCAGGGAGAAGATATCCTTACCGTCTACCGTAACTGTACCGCTGGTGGGACGGTCCAGACCGCCCAACATATGCAAAAGAGTGCTCTTACCGCTGCCTGATGTACCGACGATGGCCACAAATTCTCCCGTTTCCACCTGCAAGTTGACCCCGGCCAGCGCATGAACCGCGTTTTCACCGGTGCCGTAAAGTTTTTTCAAATCATGAGTCTGCAAAATTGTCATGCCAAATGCCTCCAAAGATAAATTCTTTATGATTCACTATGATACAGACTTTATCATACGTTTCTTTCCAGAATCTTTCCAGTAGACAGGCAATTCTAACAGTTCTGTAAGAATTCAGGCCTGTCTGGGCAAAAAAATGGAAAAAATCGACCCATGACCGGGAACCGAAGATACTTTGACGTATCCCTCCTGTCCGGCTAAGATCTGACGGGTCAGATATAATCCGATCCCAGCGCCATCTTGCTCACTGACGGTTTGGGAGCGGTAAAAGCGGGAAAACACCTTTGCCTGCTCCGCTTCTGATATCCCAATTCCCGTATCCGCTACGTCAACGCGGCAAAACAGTTCATATCCCTCGACGGAAAGTCGTATGCTGCCGCCGGAGGGCGTATACTTCACGGCGTTATCCAGCAGATTGCAAAGCGCCTCTGTGGTCCATTTATAGTCAAATACCGCTCGGGCATCCGTGGCGTTTACAGTCATCTGAATTTTTTTTTGCGCGGCTTTGGGAGCGAACTGTTTCGCCGCTTCCTCCAGCATCGGTGCAATGGCATTCGATACCGGGCGAAGGGTAATCACGCCTGTTTCCAGTCGCGACAGCTTCACCAGAGAGGCAATCAAAAAGCTTAGTTTTTCCGCCTGCCCCCGCAGGGCGGTCAGACAAGCTGCGCTCTCTTCCGGCAGATTCTGTTCCTCCAGCAGCTGCGCATAGAGCAGGATATTCGCAATTGGCGTCTTGGTCTGATGCGAGATGTCCGCCAACAGCTCCTTGATTTTTTCCTTCTCCGCAGTTAAGTTGCGCGCAGAAACTGCGGAAGTGGTTAAATATCGGTACAATCTGCTTTCCACCGCGGAAAGCAAACTTTCGTCAAAGGTGTGTTCCGTAAAGCTTCCGTCTATGGCGTAATCCAGCATTCGACCCAATGTTTTCATCACTCTCTTTGTGTTTCGGCGCTCGAGCAGCACCAGTACCGCGCACAGAAAAACAGCGACCAGCATGATGATAAGCGGAAGCACGTTCTCATTATCCATCCTGCTTCACCTCCCATACATAGCCCAAACCGTAGACAGTTTTGATATACTGGGCAGCGTCCAGCTTGTCCCGCAGCCGTTTGACCGTGACAGAAAGCGCGTTTTCATCCACATAATCGGCTCCGTCTGTCCAAACTCTATCCAGGAGAACTGCCCGACTTAGAGTGGTTCCCTGATTATCCACCAGCAGGCGGAGGAGTTTTTGCTCCGTTTTGCTCAGTTCCACAGGAATACCCGCCTTATAGAAAGCCATCCGCTCAAAATCAAACCGATAGCCGTCAATATCAATGACAGACGGTTTGGGAATATGGGTCATGTCACGGCGCAGTTGCGCCTTTACCCTCGCGCGAAGAATCGCCAGGCGAAAGGGCTTGGTGATATAATCGTCCGCACCATGCTCCAGACCCGTCACCACATCCATTTCGGTATCATTGGCAGTTAATAAGATCACCGGAACAGGGTTACTTCCCGTTTTGATTTCGTGAAGCAGGGCAAGCCCGCTGCCATCGGGAAGATTAATGTCGAGCAAAATGAGCTCTGGTGCACAATTGGCAAGCTGCTTGCGTGCGGATTTCAAATCAAAACACGGAATAATCTGAATCTCCTGATCTTTTAATGCAAGACACAAGCCCCGATTCAGATTACGGTCGTCTTCCACAATGATTACTCGTTTCATCGTTTCCCTCTTTCATTTTAATCCATCTTCACCCTTGCCAGCATTTCCCCGCCGGAGATTATACCCTCTACATAATCCCGCCAGCCCCAGCCGGTACTTGCTTAAGTCCAGCTCGACAAAATCAATTAAGCCCTGCCCGATATGCTTCTCCGCGTACTGCCCGTTATGTGACCCATCGGTAAATGACATGAAATGGAACAGCCCGTCGCTGCCGTAAAAGACGCGAATGTGTGGATACTGCGCCATGTTTTTTTCTTTTCTGCAAATAATCGAATTCCGGTAAAATCCGTGATTTGCGCTTCCCTGTGTACTCCGGATTTTGCCTGTACGATAATGATAGCACAGTAATGGAAGATTTCAAATTGCGATTCATTATTACACTGGAGGTGCGTCCGATGCACAGTATGTATACTCTCCCGTTGGGAGGGGCAAGCATAGCGTTCGGCAGTTTCCCGACTACGAGGTATTGGTAGCTACTCACTGCGACACGGATAACCTGCACAACCACCTTCCGGTCCGCCCTGTCAGCTTCAAAACCGGAAAAAAACTGCACAAGAATCACGACGATCTGGTACTGCACCGAAAGATTTATGTGCGCAAGAAATCAGTAATTCCTCACGCGTTTCCTTGAAAAAAGGCGATTATGTGGCCATTGCCATCCCCCGCCTGAAATGCGAATTTTGGACAACTGTTCCCGCGGAAATGACGCCGCTGCAAGCAGGGATGAGACAAATGGCTCTCTGCCTATCACCCCGTTGTCTCCGGAGACATTAAACGGATGGAGGCCCAGGGCGGTAAGCATTTTAATCTGATTTTGTTAATTTTAATTATCGAAATATACATGGAGCCTGCCCCATAGATACAGGGACAGGCTCCGTGCAGCTTTTTTATGCATTTGCTCTTTTTCCTTTGCGTCGCTAAAACGGTTTAAATTGACTCAGGAAGAAACCCCCGGGCCTCGGCAATTAGCTCAATTTCCCGCTTGGCCTGAGTGAGACAGTCCAGCACCAGCGCTTCCTTCTCCTTTGAGCAGCGGAACATCGGAACGGCCACGCTGAGGGCGGCAAAGGTCTGCCCGTCTCTGCACAGAGGAATAGCCCAGCAGTATAGCTGCTCCGCGGATTCCTCCCGTTCCCACGCAACGCCCGTTTTTCGAATTTGAGCAAGCTGGGATAGCAACGTGTCGAAATCCACGACGGTATGGGCCGTCAGACGGGAAAATCCGTCGGCGTAAAGCGCTCTTACCTCTTCATCGCTCAGGCCACTCAACAGCGCCTTTCCAATGGCCGTTCCGTTGGCTGGCAGTCGGTTCCCCACATGGGAAATCATGCGGATGGGCTGCGGCGAGTCCACCTTGCGAATGTATAGCACCTTTTCCCGATCCAATACGCCCATCTGACAGGTTTCCTCGCAACTTTCCACAACGGCCTCCATCACCTGCAAAATGAAATCCATCGTGCTTTGATTGGCTGCAAAGCTGCTGCCCAGCGCATAGGCACTGATGCCGATATAATACCGGTTTGTCCGGCGATCCAGCCAGATGTATTTCCGACTGAGCAGTGTGTGGAGAATGGGAAAAAGGCTGCTCTTCGGCGCATCCAGCGCCACGGACAGCTCCGTTAAAGTGCTTCCGTCGTCCTTTGAAAGCGCAAGATATTCCAAAATATCCAGCACCCGGGCGGTAGAGCGGTGCTTCTGCGGCATAGACTGTGCCTCCATTTCAGTGTCATTTATACTTTCAACACTTTAGCACAGCGGACGGCAGGTTACAAGCGGAAGTTGCAACTGTTTCTTTTGGAACCTACGAGACGGGTGGTGGGCCACAAAAAAACCAACTTATTTCCAAAAAGTTTTAAAACCAGGAATTCTCCTATTGACACAACGGTAAATCTATGTTAAAGCTGAATAGTAAAAGTCCTAATTAAAAACACCGTTCTTATATAGGAACAAAACAGGACCGTAACAGAGCGACCGTTTCATTTTAAAAACACCCGAAGCGGGCGAAAAAAGGAAAAGAAGGGAAAAAACCATGAGTAAAAAGCTTACGGTGATGGACGGCAACACGGCCGCAGCGCATGTGGCGTATGCGTTTACGGAGGTTGCAGCCATCTACCCCATCACCCCGTCTTCCCCCATGGCAGAAAAGGTGGATGAATGGTCCGCCAAGGGTCGGAAAAACCTGTTTGGATCTACGGTAGACGTAATTCAGATGCAGTCCGAAGCCGGCGCAGCGGGTACCTGCCACGGTTCTTTGCAGGCCGGCGCGCTGACCACCAGCTTCACCTCCGCACAGGGACTGATGCTGATGATCCCCGCCATGTACGCCATGGGCGGCCAGTTCCTCCCCAACGTGCTGCACATCGCCTCCCGGGTGGTCACCTCCAACCATCATTCCATTTTCGGCGACCACACCGACTTTATGACCTGCCGTACCACCGGGTACGCTATGCTTATGTCCGCCACTCCGCAGGAGTGCATGGATTTGGCGGCGGTGGCCCATTTGTCGGCCATCCGTTCCAAGTATGCGTTTATGCACTGCTTTGACGGCTTCCGCACTTCTCACGAGATGCAGCGCATTGAGGCGCTGGACTATGAGGACCTGCGCGGGCTGATGGATACCGACGCTCTGCGTGCTTTCCGCCGGAACTCCCTCAACCCCGAGCATCCCACCAACCGGGGCAACAACGTCAACCCCGACGTGTACTTCCAGTGCAAGGAAGGGGCCAACGAAAAGGCCGCCGACGTACCCGAAACCGTACAGCATTACATGGATGAAATCAATAAGCTGACGGGCCGGGATTATAAGCTCTTCAATTATTACGGCGCGCCCGACGCGGAAGAAGTGGCCGTCATCATGTGCTCCGCTTCCGAGACGGTAAAGGAAACGGTGGACTTCCTCAACGCCAACGGGCGGAAGGTGGGCCTGCTTCAGGTCCGGCTGTATCGTCCTTTCTCCGTGAAGCACTTTGCCGCAGCCATTCCCGCTACCTGCAAAAAAATCGCAGTGCTGGACCGGTCCAAGGAAACTGGTTCCGTGGGCGAGCCGCTGTATCTCGATGTGGTCACCGCCCTGAATCAGGCGGGCCGGACCGACATCCGCATTGTCGGCGGACGGTATGGTCTCTCCTCCAAGGATACCACTCCCGGTCAGTTTGTGGCCGTGTTTGATAACCTCCGTCAGGGCCAGCCCAAAAACAACTTTACCATCGGCATTAATGACGACGTGACCAACACCTCTCTGGATTATCAGGAGTTGGAGCTGTCTCCCGCCGGTCAGACCTCCTGTAAAATCTGGGGTCTTGGTGGCGACGGCACGGTGGGCGCGAATAAGAACGCCATCACCACCATCGGATTGGTGGCGAATAAGTATGCTCAGGCCTATTTCTCTTACGATTCCATGAAAACCGGAGGACTGACCCAGTCTCACCTGCGCTTTGGCGACGAGCCGATTCGCTCCACCTATTTGGTTTCCTCCGCGGACTTTGTGGCCGTTCACGCACCTACCTATGTGAATAAATACGATACTGCCGCAGACCTGAAGGAGGGCGGAATTTACCTGCTCAACTGTCCGTGGTCGGTTTCCGAGCTGGATGAGCGCCTCCCCGCCCAGTTGAAGCGGGAGCTTGCCAGCAAGCACGCCCGATTCTTCATCATCGACGCGGCCAAGATTGCCGAAGAAATTGGCCTGCGCGGCCGGACCAACAACATTCTTCAGGCGGTCTTCTTTGCCCTGACCAAGGTGATTCCTCTGGACGTGGCCGTGGAGGACATGAAGAAAAACAACTATAACTCCTACTTTAAAAAGGCCGGACAGAAAATCGTGGACCTGAATGACCGGGCCGTGGACCTGGGCGTGAACGCCGCCGTGGCGGTGGAGATCCCCTCCTCTTGGGTCACTGCGCAGGATGCACCCGTGGCAGAGCTGGAGACCACTCCCTTTGTGCGGGACATTGTTCTACCCATGGACCGCCAGGAGGGCGACAAGCTGCCCATCTCGGTCTTCAAAAAGTACGGCGTGCTGGACGGCACATGGGAAAACGGAACCTCCGTTTATTCTAAGCGAGGCGTTGCCACTGCGGTTCCCAAGTGGAACAGCGAGAGTTGCATCCAGTGCAACCGCTGCTCCATGGTCTGCCCGCACGCGGCGCTGCGCCCCGTGCTGCTGACCGAGGAGGAGAAGGCCGGTGTGCCCGCTTCCTTCGCCACCGTGCCCGCCAAGGGCCTTGGCAAGGATGCTCCCCAGTATTCCTTCCGCGTGCAGGTTTCTCCCTATGACTGTCTGGGCTGCGGCGTGTGCCTGACGGCCTGCCCCGCCAACCAGAATGAGAAAATGGCCGACGCGCTGGTAATGACGCCCTTTGAGGAGATGAAGCCGGAGCAGGCCAACTTCAACGAAGTCGCCATGAACGAAGCATACCTCAAGAATGACGTGGTCAGCGACAAGAGCGTGAAGTCTGCTCAGTTTGCAAAGCCCTATTTCGAGTTCTCCGCCGCCTGCGCGGGCTGCGCAGAAACCACCTACTTAAAGCTTGTAAGCCAGCTTGTGGGCGACCACATGTACATCGGCAACGCTGCGGGCTGCTCCTCCGCGTACAGCGGCGGCGCACCCATCCTGCCCTACTGCCGTGACCAGCGTGGCTTTGGCCCCGCGTGGGAGCACTCTCTGTTTGAAGACAACGCCGAGTTTGCTTTCGGCTTCTTCCACGCGCAGGACGCCATCCGCAAGGAGTTGTTCCTACGGCTGGAGAGCCTGAAGGCCGCCGGAACCGCCGCCTCCGAAATCGAGGCGTATCTCGCCGGCTGGGAGGACAAGAACAAGTCCCGCGCCGTGTCCGATGCGCTGATTGCCGCGCTGGAGCGCAGCGAGAAGACGGAAGAGGTACAGTTTGTTCTGGACAGCCGGGAATATCTCGCAAAGAAGTCCGTTTGGGCCGTGGGCGGCGACGGCTGGGCCTATGATATCGGCTTCGGCGGCATCGACCATGTGCTGGCCCAGAACCGGGACGTGAATCTTCTGGTGCTGGACACCGAAGTTTACTCCAACACCGGAGGACAGTCCTCCAAGTCCACCCCCACTTCCGCCGTGGCGAAATTCTCCGCAGGCGGCAAGAAGATTGCCAAGAAGGATCTGGGCGCAATCTTCATGAACTATGGCTACGTATACGTGGCACAGGTGGCCATGGGCTACGATCAGGCCCAGACCCTCAAGGCCATCCGGGAGGCCGAGGCCTATCCCGGCCCGTCCATCATCATCGCCTACTGCCCCTGCCTGGAGCACGGCATTAAGGCGGGCATGAGCTGCACCCAGAACGAGATGAAAAAGGCGGTGGAGTCCGGTTACTGGCACCTGTACCGCTATGATCCCCGCCTGACGGAGCAGGGAAAGAATCCCTTCCAGTTGGATTCTCCCGAACCGGACACCGAAAAGATCATGGGCTATCTCATGGGTGAAAACCGCTATGCGGCGCTGGCCAACAACTTCCCCGACCGGGCCGACGCACTTTATGAAAAGGCTGTACAAGACGCGAAAAATCGCTACTTGAAATACCGCAAAATGGCCGAGAACGGCTGACAACCACGTCACTTCCCCCCAGCCGCTCCTCGGCGGCATGGGAGAAGCTCCCTCGCTTGAAAAGAAGGCAGACACGCCGCGCTTTTGCGCGGCGTGTCTGCTGTTATCCCCCGATCCAAGCAAAAAGCTTGCCCCCGGAGCAGGAAATGGGAGCCGCGGGGAAGTGGCAAGAGGAATCTCTGTGAAATGCTTTTTCAGAAGTTACTTCATGTTGCGCTTCATGGAAGAATTGACATGCTCCTAAAATTGTGTATGATAAATAAAAAGCACGGCGTCAGCTGCGCTGGTTTTTAGCGGGAAGCGAGGTCTGTGAAATGAAAATCAGCAAATTCGGAGGCCTGATTGCGGCGGCCAGCAAAAAAGCCGCTCTGCCCATGCTGAAAGTGGGTACCATTCCGGTTATTAAGCGAATTGTGATTTCCTTCCAGCAGGCCGGTATTTTCCCCATTGTGGTGATTACTGGCGTGGATGAGGACGAAGTGAAATACCAGCTAAGCAACTACGGCGTGATCTTTATTTCCAGCGAACAGCCGGAGCAGCCTCAGCTTCTGGATTCCGTGAAGATCGGTCTGCGTTACCTGTCCGGAAAATGTGACCGAATTGCGTTTGCTCCCGTGAATGTCCCTATGTTTACGCCGGACACACTGATCCGCCTCAAAAATACAGCGGGCGAAATTGTCACCCCGTCCTACCGTCGCCGCGGAGGGCACCCTGTGATGCTGTCGGACAGCATCATCCCGGAAATCTTGGCCTATAGCGGCGAAGACGGGCTGCGTGGTGCGCTGCGCACGCTGGATGCAAGACGGATATGGCTTCCCGTGGAGGATGAAGGCGTTTTAACCAGCGTGCACAATCGTGAGCAGTTGCAAGACCGCCTGGCAGAGCACAACAACGCGATTCTGCACCCCGTCATCCGCATGAGCATTGAACGGGAATTTGCATTTTTCAATGCGCGCCTGAAGCTGCTGCTGTTTTTAATTGCCGACACGCACAATATGCGGCAGGCATGCGGAGCCATGTCCCTGTCCTACGGTAAGGCCTGGGACATGATCAACCGGCTGGAGATTGAATTAGGCTATGCGGTTGTAGAGCGGCGGCAAGGTGGACGACACGGAGGGAACACCGTGCTGACCGAACGCGGCACTGCGTTTTTGCTGGCCTATCAGCAGTTTGAGGAGGAAATTTTTCATTACACCCAAAGCCGGTTTCAAGAGACGTTTTTAACAACCAAAATTCTATAATGGAATTTGGCAAGTTCTTTTCAGGAAGAAGTTGCGAACAAAAACCATCCCTTTCATAATGAGAGTGGACACACCGCGCCGTTTTCTATTGGGCGCGGGGCTGCTCTCAGAGGAAACGGGGTGGTTTTTTATGTATGAGGCTCCCACTGTCTGTGGACTGATACTTGCGGCGGGACTTTCCTCCCGTATGGGCGAGTTTAAACCGCTGATGCCACTGCGAGGCAAAACACTGATTGAAAATACGGTGGACAGTGTTTTATCAGGCGGCGCCCAATCCGTGGTGGTTGTAACGGGCTATCGGGGTGCGGAGGTGGACGCGGTACTTCGACGGCGCTATGGGAAAGACGTCGTTTCCGTTCCAAATCCAGACTTTGCAAGCACCGACATGCTGCGCTCCATTCAAATCGGCTGTCAGGCCATGCCAGAGTGCGATGCATTTTTCCTGCTGCCGGGCGATATGCCGGTGGTGCGCAGGTCCACCTTCCGCAAGCTGCTCTCCGCACGCCCCGCAAATGGCGTCAGCGTGATTTTTCCAACGCTGAACGGGGCAAGGAAGCACCCTCCGCTGGTGGATGCGCGTATGATTCCGGAGATTCTTTCATTTCAAAGCGATGGTGGACTGCGTCAGTTATGGCACCGACATGAAGATTTCATTCAGACCGTCTCAGTAGACGACGAAGGCGTATGGATTGATCTGGATACGCAGCAGGACTATCAAAGCTGCAAACAGGACTACGAATTTAAAATGAGGAGGCAGGGATTACAAGATGGAAAAGATCAGTGAGTCAGTGGTTAAAAAAGACCACGCACCGAAAATGTCCGGGCGCTCCGTTTATGTTGGAGACTATTCTGGCGACGGCGTTTTAACCGGCAAATTCCTTCGCTCCACTCTGGCCAGAGCCAAGGTGCTGGGCGTGGAAGTTCCCTCATTGCCGGACGGGTATTTTTATGTGGACAAAACCGACGTCCCCGGCGATAACAACGTGAATATCGTGTTGGACGACACCCCGGTGTTTGCCCGAGACACAGTGGAGTACATCGGAGAGCCTATCGGCATGGTGGTTGGACCGGAGGAGAAGGTGGTAGACCGGATCCTATCGGAAATCAAGGTTTCTTATGAGAAGCTAGAGCCCATGCTGGACCTGCGCAAGGCCGATACCGTATTTTTTAACTATGAGTACGAAAAGGGTAATCTTGAAAAGGCCTTTGCTGAGGCCGACAAGGTTTACGAGGAGGAATTTTCCACCGGCTATCAGGACCAGACCTATCTGGAGCCTCAGGGTATGATGGCGGAACCGGAGGAAAACGGGCATATGTATGTCCACGGCTCCATGCAATGCGCCTATTATGTCCATGGCGCGGTGATGCGCGCGCTGGGCAGCCGACCCGACGAGGTGCACATTCTTCAGGACGTGACCGGCGGCGGCTTTGGAGGAAAAGAGGCGTTTCCCTCCATTCTGGGCTGTCAGGTGGCCGTGGCGGCCAGAAAGGCAAACGCCCCCGTCCGCTGCATCTTCGGCCGCCGGGAGGATTTGGAGTTTACCTCCAAGCGTCACCCTTCGCTGTGCGTTTACAAGGTCGCGGTGAAAGACGGCAAGGTCACGGGCATGGACATCGACGTGAAGTTTAACTCCGGGGCGTATACCACGCTATCCCCCGTGGTGTTGCAGCGGGGAATTATCTGCGCAAGCGGCGTATACAGCTTTGACAATCTACACGTCCACGGACGCGCCCTGAAAACAAATACCACTCCCTCCGGCGCATACCGGGGCTTTGGCGCACCCCAGACTTTCTTTGCCGTGGAAATGATGATGAATCACATTGCCCGGGATTTGAGGATTGATTCCCTCCAGTTCAAGGAAGCCAATCTTGCCCGGCAGGGAGATCCCACCTCCACCTCCGGCAAATATCACTTCCCCATTCCCCTGCCCGAAATGATTAACGAGGTGGACCGGGCCTGTGACTTCCGCAGAAAGCATCTGGAGTACGAGAAACCCCAGACTGGAAGATACCGCAAGGGCATTGGCATGGCGCTGTGGTTCCATGGGGCGGGCTTCACCGGCTCCGGCGAGCGGGACCACATCAAGGCGGTGTGTAAGCTGCACAAGTACCCGGACGGCACGGTGGAGGTTCTGGCCTCCAACGGTGAAATTGGGCAAGGTCTGCGGACCACCTTCCCCAAAATCGTTGCCCACGAGCTGAACCTTCCGCTGGAAAAGGTTTATTACAACCACCCCGATACCGCCCGCGTGCCGGATTCCGGCCCCACCGTTGCCTCTCGCTCTCTGATGGTGGTGGGCGAGCTGCTGCGTCGCGCCGCCATCAAGCTGCGCACCCAGTGGAAGGAAGGCGAGGACCAGATTGTGGAGGAGCATTTCAGGGAACCTGATTTTATGATTCCGTTCTATCTGGACAAATTTCAGGGCGACGCCTACCCCACCTACGCATGGGGCGTGGGCGCTATCGAGGTGGAGTTGGACACCTGCACGGGCATCTCCACGATTCTGGGGGCCTATGGCTCCTTCGACGTGGGTACGCCCATCGACTACAACATTGTCATCGGGCAGATGGAGGGCGGCTATTTGCAGGGCATTGGCTATGCCTCCATTGAAAAAATGGATTATGACAATCAAGGCCGCATCCGCAATAATTCTTTTTCCGACTATTTGATTCCCACCACCAAGGATGTGCCGAACCTGAAGTGTATGCTGCATGTGGAGCAATACCCCGACGGCCCCTACGGCGCAAAGGGCGCCGGCGAGCTGCCTCTCGTGGGCGCACCCGGTGCCTATGTGGCCGCCGTGGAGCAGGCGCTGGGCAATGGAGCATCGCTGCACCATGCGCCGTTCACTGCCGAGGACACTTTGAACGTGATGATGAAGGAGGCTGAATAAGAGATGGATGCGATTCGATTTGTCCTCAACGGACAAGAAGTATCTTACGAAGGCAATGCTTCCGACCGGTTGCTGGACGTTCTGCGGGATACCTACCGCACCACCAGCGTCAAGTGCGGCTGCAAGGAGGGCGAGTGTGGCGCCTGCTCCGTTTTGATGGACGGTGTGCTGGTCAACTCCTGCTGTGTGGCCATGGGCGCGGTAAACGGTTCCTCCGTCACGACGATGGAGGGTTTCCGGGAAACGGAACGCTACACGGTTTTGGACCGAGCCTTTGCGGCGGTTTCCGCCGTGCAGTGTGGCTTCTGCATCCCCGGCATGGTGCTGGCAGCCGAAGCGTTGCTTTCCAAAATTCCCAACCCCACGGAGGACGAAATCCGGGAAGGCCTTTCCGGAAACCTCTGCCGCTGCACGGGATATAACGCCATTATCAACGCGGTATCCGCCGCTGCAAAGGAGGGAAACGGACTATGGTAAACGGATATGCTCCCACCTCTTTGGACGAGGCACTAAACCTCCGCGCGTCCCATACCGTGGTCCCTTACGCCGGAGGGACGGACCTGATGGTGGAAAATCGCCCCAATGCAACCTATTTGTTTTTAAATAAAGT
>NZ_DAMBZJ010000017.1:37236-46687 GCF_032060045.1 Oscillibacter sp. | reverse complement strand
CGGAATTGCAGCAAATCTCCGAGGATGCAGACTATCTCCGCATCGGCGCGGGCGTCACCTTTACGCAGGCGCTCGACGACCACCGCGTTCCCCAGCTGATGAAGGACGCCGTGGCGCTAATTGCCGCACCCGCCATCCGTAACGCAGGTACCTTCGGCGGGAACTTGGGCAATGGCTCTGCCAAAGCGGATTCTGTTCTGATTGAATTTGCGGCAGATGCAAAGGTTCGGCTTCAATCCCTGCGAGGTGAGCGCATTGTTCCCGTGGAGGAATTTTATCTGGGCCGGAAAAAGCTGGACCTTTCCGACGACGAACTGATTGTGGAGGTTCTTCTGCCCAAAACCGGACTGGACCGGTATTTCTATCAAAAGGTCGGCGGACGCAACGCGCTGGCCATTTCCCGGGTGTCCTTCGCAGGCGTGTTTGCCGAGCAGGACGGAAAAATTTCCAACATTGCCGCCGCGTTTGGCGCGGTGGCGGACACTGTTTTGCGCGATCGCGATTTGGAAGCCATCCTGCTGGGTAAAACCCTGGCGGAAGCACGCGGACTGAAAACGGAGTACCTAAAGGCCTATGGGGACCGAATGGTTCTCACCCGGGGCCGTGTGTCGGCGGAATACCGCAAGACCGTGTGCATGAATCTTCTGAACGAGTTTTTAACTCGGTTCGGCATTTAACCCATCACAAATCCGCCCGCGGTACCAACCCCGGGCGGATTTTTTGAAAGGAAGAGTGAAGTGTTTACTGTTTCAATTAACGGAAAAGAGTACGAGTCCCCTCACGACAAAAAACTTCTGCGGTTTTTGCGGGACGATTTGCACCTGACCGCCACCAAGGACGGATGCAGCGAAGGTGCCTGCGGCACCTGCACCGTGCTGGTGGACGGCGTAAAAACCAAGGCCTGCGTGGTTTCTTTAAGCAAGCTTGCGGGAAAGCACGTGCTGACCGTGGAGGGCATCGACCCGGAGGAAATGAACGTCTATGAGCACTGCTTTGCCGCCGCAGGCGCGGTGCAGTGCGGCTTTTGCATCCCCGGCATGATTATTTCGGCCAAAAGCCTGCTGGACGGCAATTTGAATCCCACCCGGACGGATGTGAAGCTGGCCATTAAGGGCAACCTGTGCCGCTGCACCGGCTATAAGAAAATTGAGGACGCGATTTTGATGGCGGCCGACTTTTTCCGGGAAAAACGGGAAATTCCCTCTGCCCCCTCCCTGTTGCATATGGACGAGCACGCAAAGCGCATTGATGCCGCTGAAAAAATCAACGGGACCGGCCTGTTTGCCGACGATCTTGCCATACCGGGAATGCTGTACGCCAAGCCCATTTATTCTAAGTTCCCCCGCGCCCTGATTAACCGCATTGACGTATCCCGCGCCCTTGCGCACCCAGACTGCGTGGAAGTTCTGCTGAAGCAAGACGTTCCCTGCAACAAAATCGGCCACATCAAGCAGGATTGGGACGTGATACTGGGCGAAGGTGACATCACCCGGTATGTCGGCAACGTCCTGGCGGTGGTCGCCACCGACAGGCAGGATAAGCTGGAAGAGCTTTGCGCGCTGGTAGAGGTGGATTATACGGAGCTTACGCCCGTCACCAGCCCCTTTGAAGCCCTGCGAGGCGACGCACCCATGATTCACGAGGACGGCAACGTGATGAGCCGGGCCAACCTGGTCCGGGGCAACGCGGACGAGGCCATCAAAAACTCCAAATACGTGGTCACACGGAAATATAAAACCTCTTGGCAGGAGCACGGTTTTATGGAACCGGAATGCTGCGTCGCCATGCCCGAGGGAGACGACGGCCTCCTGCTTTACACCTCCTGTCAGTCTGTCTATGACGTGCAGCGGGAATGCGCCAAGATGCTGGGACTTGCCAAGGAACAGGTGCACTGTCACGCGGCGCTGGTGGGCGGCGGCTTCGGCGGCAAGGAGGATATGTCGGTGCAGCAGTACGCGGCACTGATGGCGTGGGTCACGAAAAAGCCAGTCAAGGTGAAGTATACCCGGCAGGAATCTTTGAACTACCATGTCAAGCGCCACCCTATGGAAATGGAGTTCACCACCGCCTGCGATGAAAACGGCATCCTCACCGGCATGAAGGGCATTATTATTGCGGACACCGGAGCTTACGCCTCTCTGGGCGGGCCGGTGCTGCACCGGGCCTGCACCCACGCGGCGGGACCTTACAACTATCAGAACATTGACATTTTCGGCATGTCCGTCTATACCAACAACGTTGTCTCCGGCGCATTTCGGGGCTTTGGCGTAACCCAGAGTTGCTTTGCAACGGAAATGAACATCAACCTTCTGGCAGAGATGGCGGGGCTGGACCCGTGGGAGTTCCGCCGCCGCAACGCCATTCAGCCCGGGCAGGTGCTTCCCAACGGGCAGACTGCCGACCCCAACACCAATATGGCCGCGTGCTTAGACGCAGTGAAGGACGTGTTTCACGCAAATCCATACGCGGGCATCGCCTGCGGGTTTAAAAACTCCGGCACCGGCATGGGGAAAAAAGACATCGGGCGGGTTTTGCTGTCCGTGGAACAAGGGAAAATCCACATCCGCACCTCCGCCTCCTGCATGGGGCAAGGCATCGGACAGATGACCCTGACGGAAATCTGCCACGTAACGAATCTGGATCCCGCCCTGTTTGTCTTCGAGGCGGCGGACACTGTGCGCACGCCGGATTCCGGAACGTCCACCGCTTCCCGTCAGACGGTGATGACCGGTGAAGCCGCCCGGCGCGCCGGTGAACGTCTCAGGTGCGTGCTGGACAGCGGAAAAACGCTGGCTGAGCTGGAGGGCCGGGAATTTCTTGGAGAATACTCTGCTCTCACGGATCCCTTAGGCGCAATCAAAGAAAATCCCGTCAGCCACGTCTCCTATTCTTATGGCGCACAGGTTATTGTGCTGAATGAGGAAGGCAAAATCACGAAAGCCGTTTCCGCCTTCGACGTAGGAACTCCCGTCAACATCGAATCTGTGGAAGGCCAGATTGAAGGCGGCATGATCATGGGCATCGGTTATGGCGTGACCGAAAAGTTTGAGTGCGTAGACGGCTATCCGAAGAGCAAGTTCGGAACCATCGGTTTTATGAGGGCAACAGAGGCCCCGGAGCTGGAGGTTATTCTCTGCCGTCCCGAAGAGGGGGATCAACTTCCCTATTCTCTGGGCGCCAAAGGCTGTGGTGAGCTTTGCATGATTCCCACAGCTCCGGCCTGTGCCCATGCCTACTATCGGCTGGATGGGAAGTTCCGTCAGAGCCTTCCATTGGAGGGCACACCTTATCGGAAAAAATAAGGGAATAAAGCGCAATTAAGCGGGAGCCGGTAAAACCGGCTCCCGCTTTCCTGTTCTGGCAAAATTCTTGGAAACGTTGCCTTGCCCCGTCAGGTCATCAGCAGCTTCGCGTAAAAGGCCGTTTGGTTCTGGGCGGCGACAATCTTCGCCTGGCGCAAAAACGCCTCCAATGTCTCCGGGTGCTCCGCCGCATTTAGGCAGGCAGCCACTGCCCCATTCACAATGCACAGATAGGGCATACCGCAGGGTAAAATCACAGTCATTCGCTTTGCTAATTCATAGCATTCCCGAAAATATCGCCCCAGTTCTTCCCCGTGGAGGCCCTCAATTTCCCCCAGTACAAAACAGCCCCGGACGGAAATCGCAGGAAGCGTTTTTATCTTCTGCGCAAGCTCCGGGAGCATTCCTTCCGGAAATCCGGGCTGCTTCCCGTCGTCAAAGCGCCGGGGAATGATCCGCAGGCCCACCGACTCCAACGCCCCCTCTCGCGGATGGAGTCGGGCAATTTTGTCAATTTCCCGCAGCTCATCCCAACTACTTGCAACAAACCGGCACGTGCCAAACAGACGCGGCAAATCCGCATTTGTTTTTCCCGGCTCCGAGAAAAAAATTTGCTCTCGCTGCAGGCCCAAGTCCACGGCGGAAAGTACCTGCTTCTCTGTCTGCAGGTTGACCGCTTGAATCTGTTCCACCCCGTGCGGAGCGAGGTCTGAAAACAGAAACTGATATTCCGGGAGCTGCTGTTGCAGCCAAGCAAAATCAATGTGAAAGCTCATGCAAATCTCCAATATCGGCTGTAATTAAGAAACCCGTTTTTGTGAGTATACCACAAACTGTTTGAAAAACCAATGGTCCATCATAAAGTCTTTTCCTCCTATTTGCTTTTATTTAGTACATTCCAGCAGCAATTTGCTATTTCAAAAACTTTTGCCATGCCTGTTCGCCCCGCGCCCTCATTTCATGTCAAGTTTCTATTGAAAATCAAGTGTCCTTGCAGTATTTTAAACGCTGCAAGGCCACCCATATCGTGACTCCGGTCGACATCGCCGCAACTTAGCCATGCAGCAAGCACCTATAAATACACAACTAATCTTCAAAAAAATTCAAGCTGCTTTTTTAATTATATAAAAATCTGCACCGGCGCAAATTCCAACATATAGCAACCAGCATGCACCATAGGTTGCAAACGAATTGCCAAGCAGAGGATACGGTGCAATTAAGCCCACATATCCACCGAAAAAGCCATCCAGCAAATTGAAGCAAATGGAAATCGGAATCAACCCCAAAATCCATACGTTAATTGCCCAGAAGTGTTTTTTTGCCCTTACTTTTGTGGTTTCATCGCTAATCGTCTGCCCAATTGCAAAGATTACGCATCCAACCGCGATTATTATCAGTCCTACCGCCACCGAGGAAGAGAGTCTCTCCTCATGCCATATCATCACTGCGGAGATGACGCCTATAAAATTCAAGGCTGTCGCAACAATTGAAAATATACTGGCATCCGGCTTCTTTCTTACTTCCTCCCTCTTTGTTGGCGCAATCCCCTTTAGAAGATAATCCGTAGTCACACCAAAATAATCGCTCATGATGATTATTTTTTCTATGTCAGGCACACTTTGTCCGCTCTCCCACTTAGAAACCGCCTGTCGGGAAACCCCGGTTTGCTCTGCAAGCTCTTCCTGCGAGATTCCCTTTGCTTTTCTTAAGCTTTGTATTCTGTCCGCTCTATTCATAATGCCCCCCTTTCCGGAGTAATGGTATCGTACCACAAACCGCGGTTGACTGCCAACAACCAGACCTGAAGATATGTCAACTGCTGGTTGCAATCCCGCTGAACTCTACTTATTTTTATTTGTTTTGGAACTTTGATAGAATGAAGTCACGACACTGGCCACCAGCAATCGCTTCCACTCAATACCGGTATTTTTTGAAGTTTAGGGCGGTACGCCGTGCGGCTTTTTCCAGCAATTGCTGAGGCCTTAATTTATTTACACCAGTGCTCCTGCCATTTTAATCAACAGCAACTCCACAGCCCGATCCGTCCAGTCCCCGGCCTTCCACCGCTCCGGGCTGTCAATTACTCCAGCTTTTACCAGCTTGTCCACGGCTTGGTCCAACTTGGATGCCTCTGAGTAACCCTGCCATCCGGACACGGCTTTTTCACTGCCGCTGCGGCTATCCCACCGCGTCCGCGTATTTCGCACGTCCACATGCACAAAGGACGGATACACCCCAATGCCTCCGGTAACCGGCTGCAAAAACTCTGTATACTGCGCAACCGTCAGCGGCGACACGCCGGGAATCGTGATGTCCGCCGCCGTGCCCGAAAGGTGCTGGGACTTGGGTGCCCCGCCTTGCTTGGCGTTCCACGCCGCCGTGCGGTACGCACTGTTGATGGTGACGGGCTTTCCAAAATGGTCCCGTATTTTCTGGAGCAGCGTCACCAGTTCTCCAGAAATCAGCACAGTGTCGCTGCCGTCGTGGCAGGCGAACTCCGCCACGGTGAAATTTACGGACAGCTTCACGCTGCCGCTCTTTTTCTTGGAATAGGTCTTGACGCTCACGCCTTCCCCTCCGGCAGTCCCGCCACACTCGTTAAAAGAGAGAGCACCCCTGCCAGCACGGACGCAGATACCACCATGCGCCAGTCCACCGCACCCAGCACTGCCGCCGTGCCGATCGTTGCCACTGCCGTCTGCGCCACGGTCTTGACCGCCCGCACACTTGCCGCCTTGGCCCAAATCTTTAAGCTTTTCATATGTATCCTCCCTTTCAAGGTTAAGGGGCGGGGTTTTCCCCGCCCCACTCGCTAATTACTCCGCCGACCATACCATTAAGCTTTGTGTTGACCGAATCACGTTGGACTCTTAAAGCTTCTCTGTAAGGCTTCCACCGACTGGCGGCAGATTATCTTTTGCCGGTCAGCTTGTCCCCTGCGCTGTCCACGGCTTTTTTCCCTGCCTCCAGCGCAGATACCAGCCACCTAGGCACTGGCGCGCCCAATGTTACCGCGTGCTCCGCCAAACTCCCCAGCTCCCCGAGGATGTACCACACGATTACCAGTGGTCCCAGCAGTACCGCATACTCAAACGGCAGCGTGATACCGGGAATAGTTGCGATGACCAAGCCGATCAGCCAGTCCGCCACCAGAGCGACCACCACAATCACCACTTCGCCGCCCTTGTGCCACGCACCGGCCCGCAGCTTTGCACTGCTCCAGTTTCCCTTCTTAAATGCCGCCGCGCTGCCGATCAGCCAGTCCAGCAGCATCATACCCACCCAGACCACCACCAGCCACCCGAACCAGCCCCAAAAGGCCGTCAGTGCCGCGAGAATGGCGGTAATTCCGACTTTTATATTGGTTAAAGTGTCGTTGTCCGTTTTGATCGTTCCTTTCTATTCCCCCTGCGCCAGCATGGTACAATGGATGTTTTGGGGGCATCCTAGGCAATCTTTCGCACTACTTCCATGAGGAAGTATACCGTTCTTACGAAGCACGCCAGCAGGCTGGAAAGAATCCTGTCTTCGGTCTTACGCATTGCCGCCCCCCAACATCGCCGCAATCTGCGCGTCGCACTGCATCCGATAGTCCTCTGGCAACTCCGTGGCCCAGTCCACCGCTGCCGCCTCGGTGAGCTTGTCCGCGTCCACCAGATCGTGGGCCAACTGCTCCAGCCAGTCAGAGCGGATTTTGCAGGAGATGATGTAGGCGTACCCCATCTGAAACAGCGCGGTAAACTGCGCCGCCGTGTAGACCTCGTGCGTCACCCGGCTGCTGTCGTGCCAAAGGGCCTCCGTGGCTCCGGCCTGCACTGCTGCATACTGCGTCTGAAGATCACGCTGCTGAATCTCCGTCAGGGTGTAGTGCAGAGGTCCGCGCCCCAGCACGTCCGCGTCAAAGCCTCCAGTGATGGCCTCGGCACAGGCCGCTTTAATGGCTGTGCTGCGCTCCTCCCTGATTTTCTCCGGGTTTGGAGCCGGCAAATTAGCAAGGTACTTCTGATAGGCATCCTCGTTCCATGTACATGAGGTTACAGTAGTACCATCATGTTCAAGGATTACAAATCCTGCAGCCTTTTTTCCAGGTTTAAAAAACTCGGGTAAAAACTCATCGGGAAGTGACACCAGACCAGAATCGTAGGTTAACTGTACCCCATATTGAGTCTTTTGATTATTTGAAACATAATACATACAGTTCTTACCCCCCAATTGCTACATAGTAATAAACCATGCTAAGCACATTCATTTGACCCTGTGCATTATTTACAGAATACCAGGACAGAGAATTTTGGACAGAATCAATATAGTTGTTTGCAGAAGCACTCCCTTGAGATTGAATGGAGTAATTTTTCTGTCCAGGGGTCCACAGCATAAAGTTTGTGCAATAATTAGAATTGATTGTGAGTCCCCTAGGAAAGTAATTGTCACCGGCATATGTGGCACATTGAACCATAAACAGCTTTGGTTCTGAGGGAAAGGTAAGCACATTTGGGTTGGCTGAACCATACACACCAGTTCCCATGTAAGAACCCGACAATGCCCAAGACCGATTTCCCAGTTTACCTAGGCTATTGTACAGGTACCCATCAGAAATGGGGTAAGCGTTTGGGTTTGTCGAGTTCACATAGGAATGAACTGTTCTTTTATTCGTCGGGGCTCCATATTTTGTACATACAGATACAAAAACTTGAAGCCCAGCCCCATTAGGGGTTGTAAATACTGCTTCAGGGGGGAAGTACATTAGGGGGGGATAGTTATTCACAAGGCAGTATTTTCCCTTGAGGGGGTCTCCAGTTGCTACATTGTTTGTAGTAAATCCTAACGTTGAGGGGTTCACCAACTGAAATTTTAATCCATTGGTATCAGATATTACTGTAAAGGAATCAGCATAGTATATGGGAAAAGTAGTTGGGTTGGAGTTTTGCAAGAGTAGATAGTTATTGTAAACGGCTTTTGTTCCATCAGGGTGTGTTGTGTATTTTTCCCATATATACTCATTCCCAAGTCCTGTTTGCAGCCGTAGCAACGGGGCCATCGCCTGCTGTTCGACGGCGGTTGCCGCGCCGATCTGTGCGGCCGTTACCCCGTGGGGATTATCTGTGCGTACCGTGTGGGCCACAAAGTTGGCCTGCACCGCTGCCGCGCTGCCAGCCGGGTCTGCTCCGATCTGTGCCGGAGTATGGGTGTGGGTTGCTGCTGCCTTCCCCGCCAGCGCCGCATACAGCGACTTAAACTCCGCGTCAATGTTCGTCTCCGCCCAGTGCGCTGCGTTCCAGTCCTCTGCCACCGTGATGGGCGTTGTGCATTTGTAGAGCGTCCCGTCGTGGGTGCAGTAGTCCCCCACCGAGTAGGCCGTTCCGTCGTCATACTCCTGCGCCGACCGTGCCGCTGCAATGGCCGCGTCCAGTTGCTCGAAGTTGTAATTGAGGTCGGCCACATCGGCATAATCAGTGCCTGCGGGAAGCCGCAAGCCCAGATTTGAAGTATTATCCATTCAAATCACTCTCCTTTACCTGTTGCCATGTGTAAGCGCTCAGCTCATTCCATGCGTTCTTCTTTACCCCATCCCAAGTCTTGTAAATGATCACGTAATCCCACCCCAAGTGGGCGGGCATAATCTCCCGCAGGGCGGCGGTGAGATCGTCCATGTTGGGCGGGGTCCCGATGTTCCCCACAAACTTGATGGCCACCCGGTACTGCTCGGATAGCTCCGTGACTTCCACGGCCCCATTGCTGAAGCTCTCCGCCACGTTCTGAATCATGTCCCCGGTGGTCACCCCCGCGCCCCGCAGCTTGGATTTCACCCGGCTGCGGCGAAGATCAATGTCTTTGCTAATTTCCACCGGGATGCCCAGCGCCTGCTCCCAGTATTTAAGACTCCATGTGGCGGTATCCACATTCAATTGCTCCATCGTTTCATCCCGGGCCTGCCGCAGCGCCAAGACCTCCGTCTCCAACGCCTGCTGGATGTCCGCAAACTCCGCGCCCCGTTGTAGATACGCCGGGTATCGCGCCAGCAAATTACTCATGAGACCGTCACCTCACCCAGCACTGGCACCTCGTCGGCCGCGATGACAAGATTGTCCTCTCCGCCGCCCACCGTCAGACCGGTGTAGTCCACCACGCCTGGAATGCTGAGCAGCAAA
>NZ_DAMBZJ010000017.1:30589-37226 GCF_032060045.1 Oscillibacter sp. | reverse complement strand
CCCGGTTGTAAAGGACGGAGTAGGTCTGCTCTGCAACTGTGTCCCGCTCCGCGTCCAGATTGCGGGTGAAGCTGCCGGATACCAGAGACTTGAAGTAGGCCCCCACGGCCTCTTTCAGCGCCTCTTGCACCGCCGCTTTCGTGGTGGTTCCGTCAATGGTGACGTCAGCGCCGACGGCCAGACTTCTGGCCGTGGCGGACTGCACGGTCACCGTGGAGCCAACCGGCCGGGCATTTTCAATGTGGGCAGCCGCCGTGCTCGCTGTCTCCGCGTCCACTGCGCCGCCTTCGGGCGACGCCAGCAGCACCTTGACCGTCCCCGCTCCGTTCCACCTGGAAATGACCCGGGAATAGCCCACACCGTCCACTTCTCCCGCCCACATCTGATAGTGATAGGGGTTTCCGGAGGTGGGCGCACGGCGCATTCGGGAATAATATCGCTCCACCAGCGCTGTGTCCGTCTCTGCGTCCGTGCCGCCCGTGGCCGCGCCGTTTGCATAGGCAGTCACACCGCTGTAATTGCGCAGGGTAGATACGATTTCTCCTGCGGCAATGTTGTAGGCCGCGCCCACCGCCGCCGCTGTCAGCGTCCCCGTGGCCGTGCCGCCGGAGATGGTGACGGCTCCGGCCAGATAAAAGGTCAGTCCTGCCGCCGTGTAAAACGGAGCACCCGCCGGGATGGCGGCTCCATCCGTGCCAGTGAATGTCACCGAACAAACGGCGAGGGTTCCTGCCTTGCGGGTGATGCCCACCACAGCCGCCTGCTTGTCAATGTACTGCCCACTAGTCTCATCCACGTAAAACGCGGGAACCATGGCATCCATGGCGTGATAACACTGGCAAAGCTCCACAGCAGTGGCAGCAAGGATGTCGCCGGTAAAACTGCCCTCACCGGTGAGCAGCGGCGTTTGTAGCCGCGCAATCATCCGGGTTTTTACCTGCTCCTCTGTCAAATCTTCATACATTTAAATCCACCTCCCCATAAACGGTGCTGACGGAGCATTGCACCGTCAGACGGTCTCCCGCAAACTCCACGGCTATTTCCCCAACGCCAGTGACGTAGGGGCTGACCAGCAGCGCCTCCCGGACGTACCGGATCGCTTCACTGCGTTTCACGTCCGCCGCAAACGCCTGCCCAATCAAGTCCTCCGCTTCGCTGCCGTAAGCCCAAGAGTACACGTCGTAGCGGTACCGGGGCGTTTTCAGCGCCTTCCAGCACCAAACCTTCACGGCTTCCGCGCCAGTGACAATCACCGGGGCACCCGCCGAGAATACCGGCGTGCCTGTTTGATAGTCCCATTTGACCTCCTGCGCCAGCGGCAAGACGCTGGCAGCCTCCTCTGCTTCCGGCTGGACTGCCGGGAAAATAACGCTCATACGCAACTCACCACCTTGTCAATGATGTAAAATGTCTGGTCGTCCGCCGTCATCAGCAGCACCTCGTCGCCCGCCTTTAGCACCGGACCGTCCTGTGTAGCCACGGCGTTCAGCGTCACTGTGCCACGAAGAATGGACATACTGTCATGGCTCCCCATGGGGCAGCTTGCAGAGATGTCCAGCGCCCCGGAAACACCGGATCCGGATACCATCAGCTTTTCCGCGTGTCCGGCGTCGCCGCCACGTCGATGGTCAGCGGGGAGACGGTTCGCACCGTGCCCCGCCGCAACCGGGCGGCCCCGGTGGAGGCGTCCTCCTGCCCGGCTATCCGCATCAGATTGTATAGGCCGCTGAATGGATCACCCTTCATGTCGTCCTCGCTCCTTTCGCATTTTTCGCTTCAACTTGTGTCCAATTTGGATACCTTTGCAAATGGCCTTGCTTCTTGCCGGTAAGAATGGTATTCTAAAACCAATATTATTTAAAGGTGGGGTTATTGTGTTCTCATACGGCATCGGTGGACTGAGCGGTCTTATGTTTAGTGTCGTCCCATTATTTATTGGGGCCACATTTATTGTGATGCTTGTAATTCTCATTACACGGGCAGCCAAAGGAGCTCAGCAGTGGAAAAAGAATAACGCTTCTCCGGTGCTTACCGTGGATGCCTCCGTTGTCGCTAAACGTTCAGACGTATCGCACCACCATCACACCGGCGCAAACAATGCGCCTTATACATCCTCTTCGACTACGTACTACGTCACCTTTCAGGTTGCCAGCGGTGACCGTATGGAATTCACCCTTCAGGGCACTGAGTACGGAATGCTGACGGAGCAGGATACTGGGAAGCTGACCTTTCAAGGTACACGCTATCTTGGATTTGAGCGCGGTGATGGATAACAAACAGCAGACAGGTGGCCGGTTTTCCGGTCATCTTTTTATTTTTGGGGAACACTGCCCGCCGTTTGCTTATCCATTAGGTTGCGGAAATCCAGCGATACCTTGGTCCGATACACGCCTTCAGAAAAGCTGTGGCTGTCCGCCGTGATCCAAAACTGGCCGTAAGTCCCCGTGACTGACTCCTCCACCACCACCGCATTGCCAGTGATGAGCTTGGGACTTCCAATGCACTGGGCCGTGATGGTAGTTTCAATGCCGTTGTCCTCTAAAAGCTGCTTGGCGGTCGTCTCCGGCTTTTCGCTGTTGGTGGCCTGAATGGCCTGCTGCATTAGGCCGTACAGCGCCACGTAATTATTAGGGCTGTCAAAATGAGTGGTCAGCTTATTGTTGTCGTCATACACCCCAACCCGGGTCACCAGCTTTTCCAGACTGTCGGCGCTGGTGCAGGAGAGCAGATTGCTCCCCGGAACTAGCCGCAGGCTGTCCGCCCCGATGGCCTTTTCCACAACCTGAAGCTGATTGGACAAGAAGCGAATCTGATACTGTTTCCCGTTCTGCTCCGACGCCAACGTGTACATCGTCTGAATGATCTGATACAGGCTCACGCCCAGAAAGTTGCGGCTGAGGGAAACTTCCGTTGCCGCAATACTGCCGGTCAGGATGCCAAACTCACGGCAGAGCTGCCGTGTCACCGCCTCCGGCGTCTGATTGCGCACCGCCAAATAGGTGCTGTTGCGTTTCAAAAACCGGCCATTGTCCAACGCCGTGCAGTCCACGGTTTCCCCCAGACTGTCCCGCTGCCGGGATACGATGTGCCCAGAAAACAGGATGTCCGCTTCATGGTACAGCCGCGTCAGCCCACCCAGCTCGCACAGTGCTTCCGGGGTCACACTGAAGGAAAGCTGCCGGGCGCAGTCCGTGTAGCTCCCACTCCACGCCTTGCTCTGCACAAACGGCGTGATGTGCTCCGTCTTTTTCCCGTCCAGACTCCATGTTCGGATTTTTAGCAAGTCATCAAATGCCACCTCGTCCTCACCTCCTCCATATTCCCTGCTTCAGCCTGCGGCCAAAGCTCGCCTATTCCGGCGCTCGTCCTCTTCCTCCACAAACGCTGCGCTGGTTTGTGGAGGATTGAGTCGATGGATGCGTTCATAATTTGCCCTTATCCGGGCATTTCACCTGCTGCCCTGGATAGATCAGGTTCGCATTTTTCATTCCGTTGTAGCTGGCCAGCTTCCAGCAAAGCGCCCCGTTCCCATACTGCTTCCGGGCAATCCCCCACAGGGTATCCCCCTTCACCACCGTATGGACCCGCTCCGTCTGTTCCGCCCGCGCAGGAGAGCGGGAATTGTTTCCGGTTTCGGTAGTGACGCCCGCCGTCTCCGCCTTTAAATCCCGATAGCGCCGCATGGACAATGTCACATAGACGTCCCCGGTGCCGTCCTGCTCACCGTAACGCACAGGCCCGAGTAAGATGGGCACATTAACTGGCGTATCGGTGATAATCAGCCGCAGCACTTCCCCCGCCTCCGACCAGCTCACCAGTGTGTCCACCACAGCGTAAGGGTCCCCGCTGTACTCTCCCTGCGTGTAATTCCGAGATTCAGACGGCAGTAGAAATTCAAGCTGTTCATTAAACAAAGCCGACAATCCTGAAAACGCCGCCTGACCAGTCTGGGCCATGTTCAGCACCGTCACGCTGCGCCCGGCCTCCACCATGAACCGGTCCGGCGTCACGGGCATATTCAGCGTTAAATTGGTTTTTACGCTCCGAAAGCAAAATTGCATACCGTTAACCCTCCGCTCTCAGTCGTGCCATCAGAAGCTGTTTATAAATCCGGTCCGCAACCTCGTTCAAGTCGCTGTCCTTCCGAACGGTGATAGGCCCGGTGAACTCAACCTTGAGGCCGGACGCTCCACCCTCGGCGCGGCTTTTCGCCGCTTTCTTTACCGTCTCGTCCTGATGAAGCAGATTCCGCTCCGTCTCCAGCTTCCCCTGGAGTCCAAAGGGGCGGGAGCCTTTATGCTCCAACGTGTTGGAGCTTTTATTGTCCCAAGTGTTGGAGCGACCGGAAATGCCACTTGACGGAGACGTATAGTCTTGATTGTGTGCTTCCGTGTTGTCGGAGCGGCCAGTAACGCGGCCTGTGGTTTCGTAGTCTCCGCTGCCGGCAAGCCCTTTTGAAAATTCATTGCTAATCTCCAGTTGGCGTGTGGTTGCCGACATTCCTGCGGTCAAGTTTCGTGTGGCTTCAATCTGGTCCAACTCCGCCTCATGCAGCTTTTCCGACCACTCGCTGGATTCAAACGCCGTTGTAGCCAGAGCCTCGGCCTGCTCCTTCAGCCTGGTCATTTCCTGCCCGGCTTCCATGCTGCCGTTGTTCCAGTCCTCCTCCGCCGCCTGATACTGCGCCCGCATCTTCTCCAGAGCCGCCGCGTCTTCCGGCGTGAAGGCAGTGGTCTTTTCCCCCAGCAGTAATGCGCTCAGCGCCTCCAGCTGATACTGGTCCTGCATGTTTTCGCCATATGCCTGCACCGTTCCACCCACGGCGCTCAGCTCCGCCAGTTTGTCTCCCAGCACCCCGTCGTAGGCGTTTAGGCTTGCGTCAATAGAATCCTGCCGCTCTTCTATGTAACCTTTACCGCCCGCGGATTTAATTTCATTCAGCGTACTGTCAAGGGCGCTTACTTTTGCTTCGTACTCCGGGTCTTGACTTATGGCAATCGTTATGCCGGCCTTAAGATCTTCCGCCGTTTTAGCTTTTCCCGTTTCATACAGATTTTTGTAATATTCCTTAAACGCGTCGTCCTGTTGCTTAAAAGATTCATTTAATGCATTTAATCCACCAGTAAATGTGCCAATGATTCCACCCGCAATCATCCCAGGGATTCCGAGACTCGCTCCAGCCGCCACCCCCGATAACGTCCCAGACAGAGTTTTGCCTACGGCCGAAGCCGTCGACTCTCCCAATGCACTCCCAACCAGCGTACCAGCCATATCCGCAACGCTGTTCCCCAGATTTTCAAACACTTTGGTTTTTGCCAATTTGGTGACCAAATTGCCTTCAGAATCTTTTGACATGGATTCTCCGCTTTCGACACCTCCGCTTGCCTGAGTGGCTTTGTCAAGGAGCTTTTTCATTTCATCTGCATTGCTCTTTATGGCGTCCGTCATGGTTCCGGAAGCATCTTTCGTCTCGTTGATCGCGGATACCAGACGCTCGTATTCCTCCACCGCATTGGATAACTCAATGCCGTCAGTTGTGTCTCCGGTCATCTTAAAAACTTTTTCGGCCTCTTTGACGGAATCCCGGACCGTGATGATTTCTTCGTTCAGCAGACCGAACTTTTTTTGTAATTTATCGTTTTCGGACCGAAGCGTCTTGCCGCGCCGCTCCAGTTCTTCAAGCTCTTTGCTCAGCAATTTCGCGCTGGAGGTAATTGTGAGCATAACCTGGCTGACGTTTTCGCTCGCCTTGAATGAAATGGATATCTCCGCCATGCGCCTCACCTCGTTTCTGTTGGCTTTGCCGCCGCCCTCCCCGCCGGGAGGGCGGCTTTTTTATCACCTGCTGTGCAGCTCGCACTCAAAGGCGGAAAACTCCCGGATGATCTCCTGCCACCCGTCCCGCGCCTCCCACAGGCGTTTCAGCTCGCTGAGCGGCCAGTGGTGGTCGCGGAACAGGTAAAACAATAATGACAGCTCCGGGTCGTCCCCCGCCTCTAGCCGTTTTTTACCTCACCGAGAGTCCTGCGCAGATACCCCGAAAGCTGCTGAATCTCCATGTACAGCTCGTCAATCTCCCCGGAGATCAGCCGCGCCTTGATGGCGTCCACCGGCGTGGCGATGCCTTTGTTCTTATCCAGCAGCGCCGCATCCCCCCACTTGGGGCTGACGCAGCCATACAGCACGCCGAAGGCCGCCTGATCGCTCCGGGGCTTTTCCTGCACCTGCCGCACCTGATCATAGCTCAGGCCCCGCAGCGTGAACACTACCGGGGTCCCCGCAAGCTCACTGAGCCGGGCCACCTCCACCTGCTTTTCCGGCAGCACTTTCCGTACGTCCGGCAGCTCCGGCTTCAGCAGAAGTTCCAGCACGCTGAGATTCTTCAAATCGTCGCTCATATTACTGCGCCTCAATCTTGTCCAGATATTCCACCCGGGTGGCGGTAAAGGGAATGGTGATGCTACCCTCCTTGGCAGCGGCCCAGTCCATCACCGTCACCTCGTCATAGCTCACGCCGTACACGGCGATGCGCTCCGCGCCGAAGGCGTCCGGGTCGGCCAGCGCGCCCACCAGCGTCTTGCGCACATCGCGGCCCGCCTGCACCTGCTCCACGTCGTCGCTGCCCCGGCTGTAAATC
>NZ_DAMBZJ010000017.1:28494-30579 GCF_032060045.1 Oscillibacter sp. | reverse complement strand
TGTGGAGCGTCATGCTTCCGGTAATTTTTACGCCGGTGATCTTGCTGTCCTCCGCCATCTGGCGGCAGAAGTTGAGGGTGCTTTTGTTTTTGGCAATCTTCACCTGAAACGCGTTGACCTCCGCCACCTCGCTGCCGTCGGCCCAGACACTGCCAAACGTGCCGTTAATTACTCTATATCCGTCCATACAATCCTCCTTACAGCGTGATGCCCACGCTGACGTCTTCAATGGCGTCCACGGGATGGATCACCACCGCCAAAAACACACGGGTCCCGGTGCCCGCCTCTTTGATTTCCTGCTCGCTCATGTCCACGGTAGAGGTCCCCTGACTCTCCAACCACGCCTGCTGCGCGTCCACGTCAATTCCGCAGGTGAAGTCCTCCAGAATCAGCCCGTCCCGGGCGAGGGAGCGGAGATAGTCGGTAATAGCCGTCACCAGCAGGAGCTTGTTTTCATAGGTGTTTGCATACTTGCCGATGTAAGAATCTTCAATGGCTCCCCGAAGATCGTGCTGCACCATGTCCAGCAGCTCCACGATCTTGATTTTCTTCCACTCGTCGCTCTTTCCGGTGACGGTGGTCAGGCTGTTGACGGCCCGGCCGGTCTTCACCTTTTCCCCGTCCCAGAACAGGACCAGCTGCCCGGTACCAACAGCGGCATCAAGAGCCGCTTGGGTCAGTCGCTCCACGTCCCGGACCTCCGGGAGCGGGGCGTAGGTTGCGGAAATGCTCATGGGCGTGCCTGCCAGAAGTCCTGCAATCCGCCCGCAGTAGGCGGCGGCTGTAAGCTTGTCAGCCTCGCCGATGTCGATTCCCGAGGCAGTAAAGTTGACCATCGCTTCGTTGTCTGCCGCAAGATTGGGCAGTACGGCCTTGTAAGCCGCATGGTTATCACTCCGCTGCGTAACGACCCAAGCCTTCAGTACGCCCGCCTCCGCAGCGGTCAGATCAGCAGGCCCCGCCAGATAGTCAAATTGCTGGGTGGACAGCCAGTTCAGGGCCGCGCACCCGGCGGTAATGGCGTCCTCTTTATCCACCACATACACCAGAATCTTTTTCGGGGGCTTCACATACCCCAGAAACGCCCGCCGTACCGCCGCCTGATTCTCCGTTCCCATCGCGGCGGGAAGCTGGGACGGGGCCGTAAGGGTGTAGCTCGTTTCCGCCAGCGCCGCGTCCCGCAGAATCAGCGCAACCGTCCCCTTCTGGGACCGGGCCAGCGCCGTGGACGCGGCCTGCTTAAATACAATGTCGATGCCAGGCATGGTTAAAGTGCTCATATGCTTGTGTCCTCCTTCGTGTTTGTTTGCAGCGTCAGCTGCTCCATCGTCGGCAGCACCGCCGCCGGGTCAAAATCCGTCCGGCTGTATGCCAGAGAAAGGATTGCCGTTGTCTCGGTAAAGTCGAGGTTGTGGGCGGTGGTGCAGCTGCGCACCTTCAGCGCCCGGTCCCCGGCCTTCAGATACCCCTTGGCAAACAGGCCCACCAGCAGCATCGTCCGCAGGTCCAGCAGCGGCAGGTGACTGTTGTGCCGCTCGTCCACCTCCACAAAATCGGTAATGCGATAGGTGTACAGCAGCTCCACGCCGCCGGGGGATAGTTCGCCCAGGGTGATTCCGATTAGCTCCACCAGATTGCAGGGCCGTGAAAAATCCTGTGGAACTAGGTTTTCGTAGACCGGTTCGCTGGGAAACAGCTTCTCCACCGCACCGCTTACGGCCGCTATAATATCATTGGATGTAATCATGTGTGCGGTTTTATTCCGGCTTGACGCGGACGGCGTCCGCAGATTTTTCAGGGAGCGTCTGTCCTCTCGCCATTCTGTTTGGCGGCAGATCGTTTGCGTTTGGCAATTTCTGATAAATCATACTCAAAACCTCCATATTGTTTTTTTACCTACTCCTGCACACCCTGCGCTATGCGGAGAAGTTCTTCGTTAGCTCCGGTATTCGCCGGAGAAGTCTGGGGCCTGCCTTGGTTGCCATGGTGCCAACGTTTGATAATGCCGACTTCTGACTGTGGCCAGACCTCCACCAGCAATACCATATAGGCTGTAAAACAAAAGTGCCTGTGCCAGCATGTCTC
>NZ_DAMBZJ010000017.1:14021-28484 GCF_032060045.1 Oscillibacter sp. | reverse complement strand
ATCATGTGGCACAGGCACTCAGGCACAGGCGCTCGTCTATATTTACAATGGATTCTTGGCCGCAGACCTTGCAAAACACTGTCAGGTCTTTTGCTCTGGTTCCCGGGTTCAGCTTCAACACCTTGCCTCTGCCACACCGGGGACAAACCAGCCATATGTCCTCTTTTTTCGCTTTAGCGTTCCTTGCATTCACTTCGATCCCTTTCTTTCGTTCCTTAGCACAAACTTCCCTGTTTGATTTCAGTATGTAAATTCATCCACCTGGCTCATATAACGCTCTGTCCTATAGGCACGGGATACCGATGCGTCCCGAGTTAAGAGCAAGCGAAACTGCGTGTTTTTAACTGTTTTTTGATCTGCACATAACTTCTTCTCGCCTATGCACTTGAAACATTTCCTTTAAGATGATAAAATGGCTAAAAACTAATTTTTAGTGGACATAGATGTGATTAAAAATTTGGTATCTAAACGTTTCGATTATTAACATGGTAAGCAATCTTTAAACCCATGAGTCCCCGCTTCGGGTAAACCCCGATTTCAGGCCCTATCGGGCAGCCGCCATATTCGCCAATCTTATTCTGCTTATGCCTCGCGTATTTCCGTGTGGTAAGTTATCTTGTAACTACACTGTAATCCTAATTTTTGATATTGTCAACCCGTAATTATCATTTTTTGATATTTTATTGATTTTAAACAAATAATAGTCAATATTTTTAACACCATAATGGAGATGCTGCATATGGACACCGTTGACCGGATATTTTCTTTACTTGATGAGTCGGGCATGGAGCAAAAAGATTTTGCTCGGAAGATCAAACAAACCCCGCAGGTTGTAAGCACATGGCGCACTCGCAGAGCAATGTCATATACCAAGTATATTTCTCTGATTGCTGATGTGCTGAATACTACTACCGAATATTTGCTTACTGGAGAGGGGTCAAAGACGAAGGCTTCCTTGCCAGCAACTGAAAAAATTAGCAAAGCCGCCACTCCGGAGAGCAGCGGCCTTGCTGATGAATTCGCGCGAATTTTTGTGCAATTGACGCCGGAAAATCAGAACATGATTATTGCCGAAATGCTAAAGCGGCAGCGAGAGCAATGACGTGCCGCTGGTCGATCTCCGAAAGAACAGTGAATATCTCAAGGGCCAGTTCTAACGTAGCGTCCATAGGGAACTCTCCTTATCACGAGGCGCCCCGTATGTATTGGTACCATTTTCCATTATAGTACCCTGCAAACAATTAGGCCAGAGAAAAAATAAAATTTGCCAAGCTGGCAGTCAGTGAAAACCACGCGCAGACAAATATGAAAATCTGACGAACGGACTTGAAATAGAAACTTCAATCTTGGAATATTCCTGGCGAATAATCCGTGATAAAAAGCAGCCTGCTGGATCCAGCAGGTTGCTTTTCATATTCATTATATAGAATAAAAGGTCTATGTCGCTTGCCTCATCTGAAAATAATCGCTTGCTTTGTTCTCCATTCATTGTAATGGCGGTTTCCTCTGCTTTCATAAAACTTTTTCATGAAAGTAACAATTCCTTTTTCAGCATCGACCAAAAGAATTTTATAACTCACCATGTTCCCTCCTTCCGGGCATGGCTTCTATTTTCTCTAATAAATCTCAGAATTTTCTCAAGTCGCCGAACTATAATATAACTTATTTTAATATAGTTATTTGCAAATCAAAAACTTGCCAATGGCGAAAAGGTTTTAAAGTGAATATTCTCAATTAAAGCTGGCAATTCTGCCTGATTGCAAGTATTTTAAGGAGACAGCTTTTCAAAATACACATTTCATGCTACAATATTTTCGATTTGAATGGTTCATTATAATGAATGATAATGGATCACGTTTGATTGGAGAAAATTTAATGGACGAAAAAACCAGATGTCCCTGGGCAGGAGATATTCCTATTTATATTGATTATCATGACCATGAGTGGGGACGGCCGGTCCACGATGATAACAAACTGTTTGAAATGCTTGTTTTAGAGGGAATGCAGGCGGGGCTCTCGTGGATCACCGTGCTTAAGAAACGGGACGCTTACCGGAAAGCGTTTGATGGATTTGACCCACAAAAGGTGGCTCTTTACGGCGAAGAAAAAATCGAGGAGTTAATGCAAAACGAGGGAATTATCCGAAACCGTTTAAAAATTAATTCGGCGATCACCAATGCCAAGAAATTTCTGGAGGTTGTGGAAAAGCACGGAAGCTTTGATGCGTTCATATGGCGTTATGTAGATAACACCCCGATAATAGGACACTGGAAACGCATTGAGGATGCACCTGCAACCACACCGCTCTCGGATCAAATCAGTAAAGATCTAAAGAAAATGGGGTTTAAGTTTGTTGGTTCAACCATTCTATATGCGTTTATGCAAGCTACCGGTATGGTGAATGACCATCTTTCCGACTGCTTTGTTTATCAGGAGATGGAACGTGAAACGCCAAAGATAAAATAGAAGTCAGGACATCCGATTGGAAACGAATCAGGGCTGGGCAGTTAACAACTGCCCAGCCCTGAACGTTCATGTTTTACTTCTTTTCGTTGACTGCAACCCAGATTTCACACGTGTAATTGGGGTCGTCCACTTCCGCGGAGGGGTACACTTCCAGCTCCACGCCGTTGCCGTATTCGTAGTTACTCTGGGGAAAGAACTCGGTGACGATGCGCTGATAGGTGGTCGTGAATACCTCGGGCATCTGGCCCTTGCACGGAAAAACTGCGTATGTGTGGGCGGGGATAACGACGATTTCAAGCCCCTCATTGCCTAAGGGAGCACCATTGTACTCCGCGCCAATGCCATAGGGAAAAGCGGAGTCCGTCATGTCCCCAGAGAAGCAGACGCCCAGCACGCCGTTCAGCTTGTCAAAGCGGCCATACTTGCAAATGTCTTCGATGGTTCCGTCCTTTGTGCATTCGGCCCAAAATGCATGGATGTCCGTTGCAGCGATGTCCCCCTGGTGCTTTGTGACCTGCTTTTTCTTGCAAATGATTTGGAATGCGTCTTTTCTCTCAATTCTGTAGTCCATGGTACTGCCTCCCGATAAAATCAGTTTTACGGACAGTCTGAAAAAAGATTTGATTGTACCTCCCCGGCGCGCCTCCGTTGGAGAAATCCCGTGAAACCGCTGGAATGCACGGGAGAAGCTCTCGGGGGTATCGTAGCCGTACTTGAGCGCGATGTCGATGATTTTATCACCGGAGTTCAGCAAGTCTTCGGCTGCCAGCGTCAGGCGGCGCATGCGGATATAGTCGCCAAGTGAAAATCCACAGAGCATACTGAACACCCGCTGAAAATGAAAGGCGGACGAATAGGCCTGCTTCGCCACCATCTCATAGTCGATTTTCTCGGTCAAATGCGCTTCCGTGTAATCCAGGGAACGCTGTATCCCCGTAATCCAATCCATCTTCAAACCTCCTTCCGTATGTGATGATTCTATCTGTCCGGTGACCGGCGTTCTTGACTTTCCGTGCGGCGTGATGACAAGGTGCTCATCTGTCACAGCCGGAGTTTTGACGGCATGTCCGTTTTGCTTGGCTTCGGCTATTTTTTCTCTGCCGTGGTCTGTCATGATGCCTTGTTGCTCCAGCTTTTCGGTCAGCGCCTTATTTTTCTCCGACCACTTGCTGTTCTCTCGTCGCTGGGAGAAATATTTTTTATACGTCTTATCATCCAGACTCTGCATCTGGCCGTCAATCCAGCCGAAGCAGAGAGCCTCCTCAAGAACGTCGTTTGCCGTAATTGTTTTGGGGCCGCCTACCTTGCCAAAGAGCAGCCACACGCCACCGCTGGTAATGCAATTTTCAGCCAGCCATGCCCGGAACTCCGCCCGGTTAGAGAATCTCAATAGCGTCCATCAGCAGCTCTCCAGTGCAATTTGCATTATTTTTCGCTAAGAAGAACAGCACGGAGCCTTTTGTGTAGATTTCTACGCCGCGAAATCCCTCAGCTTCAAACATCACGCGCAGCTCCCTCTCGCTGTATACCTTGACATCGCCCGACTTGGAAAACGGAAACACTACTGTATTGGCAATCCACCGTATCACAGGAGCGAAAAATGGTTCAGCCATGTAAACCATTCCGTTTTTCTTCAAAACCCTCATACATTCACCTACAAAAGCACGTGGGCCTTCAAAATGATGGAATGCGCAGGACACCGTGATAACATCCATACTTTCGTTTTCAAAGGGAAGGGGGACGCAGGAGCTTACCACAAAGGTGCAGTCTGGATGGCGCGCTCTGGCGGCGGCAATCATGTTTTCAGACAAATCCACACCAAACGCATGGATGCTTGCCTTCTTGGAAAGCGCACCTAAGAGTGTGCCGTTGCCGCAGGCGACATCCAGAATCCGGTCTCCGTCACGGAGGATGACCTGCTTGATTAGCTCCGCTTTGTGGGGTTTGGTGTAATAGCCCTCGGGCGAGGTGTCGTACCCAGCCGCCATTTGGTCGTATGTCTTTTTCGAACGTTCGGTTTGTTTCCCCATGTTGTCTCCCTCCTGCAAATGGAGTTATTTGATATCAAAAAAGCGTATCTGCTTACAGCGTGCGCAGATAGATGTCTTTCTCGGTGTCATATACAAAGCCGCAGGAGCGAAGCACACCGCAGGAGGCTTTGTTCTCCGTCTCGGGCTGCACAACAATCCATTTTGCATCCATGTGCAGTTTGACTTTCTCAATCAGCGTCAGTACAATTTGCTTCCCAAAGCCTTTCCCCACACAGTCCATCTCTCCAATCATATAATCGATGCTGTAGGAGCCGCCCATCACCGTATAGCCCGCCCATGGTTCGTCACTGTCGGCACAAGCGTAATACTGGCAGAAACCGATTGGCCGGTTATCGTGTTCCACTATATAGTGGTGTATCCAATGAAATGCGGTATCCTGCTGCTCAATCTCTGCAATCCAATCAAGGGGATCTTGATACCATTTTGCAACATGGGGCGTGTACAGCCATTTCTTGAAAAGAGCAAGGTTTTCCGCTGCCATGGGTCGTGTGGTTATCATCTTTTGCACCTGCCTCTACAAAAAATATGTGGTCTCGAAATCGGATGCTCACTTTGTCCACTGCGTTATTCAGTATAGCATTTCTTCCCACAACATTTCTACCGCGTTGTGGCAATACTGCGATTTTTGGCCTAATACTATCCCCCAGCAATTACTTACGAATATGATGATTGCTCCGCCTACAGCGCTCCTCTCAATGGATATTTTGGTTTGCAGATCAAAGCCAAATAAGCAAACAAAAAAGGTGTCTATCAAATGATAGGCACCTTTTTATTTGGATTTTTGAAACATTCCAAGCATCGCAACGGCAATACCAACAATCCTATCAGATACCCGTTTCCACCTGAAGATGTAAGGGCATACGCTGCATAATAGGCAAGCTGGTCACTTGCTTGATGAGTAATAACATGATCCATATTAATTGCCCCTGTCGGAACGGTTAAGCCAGCGCACAGAACAAATGTACAAACCAATGCAATAATATGCTTCAATTGTGTTTTCATCTGTTGTACTCATTCTCGATAAATAGAATCCACCATCTGCTTTAACTCACCAACCGTCATGCCTCCCAAAATTAAGCAGACTAAAGCACCATTAGTCCATGTTGCAACATTTTCGGAATTGTTCGACAAAATATAATGTATGATTCCATTGCACTCGTATTTTGTTACGTTAGCAGCATCCTTTTCAAACGCTTCAATACCAATGCTGGCATCTTCCGCAGAGGCATATTGTCGAATGGCAACAGCAACAATGGCGGCGACAAGAGAGGTGCGCCAACGGCGGCGGTGTGCAGGTTTTGCTGCGGTGGATAATTGAACGGACGGTGTCTGCTCAAAGAGCCGAGCGTGCTTTTCTTGAAAAGCTGCTAAAGACGCATCAACATCAAAGTCCCGTTTCTCCAATTCAGCCAGACATGCGTCCATCTGTGCGGGATCATAATTGTTTTCATCCATTGCATCCCACATATCTGACAATACATCTGACAGTTCGTCTGCGGTCAACTCATTCAGATGCTTTGGGTTTTGAGCGGCATCCGCACCCGTTCTTTCGCGAGGAAAACTCATTCTCAGGTATCTTTGCACCTCCTCCACTTCAATATTGATTATGCAGTTCATTTATAGTATATAATTGATGCGATTATTAAAAAGATTAAGGTTTCCGGAGCCAGTGGCTCCGGAAACCTTTGTTTTAGATAACTCTATCATAAACGACGGACTCTGATGCTCATATTTTGCAAGCTGCGTTGCGAAATAGATGATACCAAAGCAGCTACCACGCTGGATATTTACACCCATAGCACCGACGATATACGTCACTCTGCCGCCGCCAACATCGGCCAGGGCATCGGTAAATGCACGTCAGGGTTTGCACCTTGACGCTCTGCTAAAAAGTGGTAAAATAAAACTGCAAGGATAAAAACACGTCCCGGTAGGTAGTCCGGGAGTACCCATCAGGGTATCAGTAACCTGCCTCCTTGGTTGTCCGTTCTTTGCCGAGTATCTGTAAGGAGGAATCCCTATGAGCAAGGCGAAGCTGACGGTTTTTTTCGAGGAACCCTTTTGGGTGGGGCTCTACGAGCGTGAGGATGACGGGCAGTACGAGGTTTCCAAGGTAACCTTCGGCGCGGAACCGAAGGATTACGCGGTCTATGCGTACTTCCTCGCAAACTTTCACACGCTCCGATTCAGTCCCTCCCTCGAGGCTGCCGCAGATGAGGAACGACGGATTAATCCAAAGCGGCGGCAGCGTGAGGCGCAAAAAGCCATCCAGGTTTCCGGCATCGGTACCAAGGCCCAGCAGGCGCTGAAGCTCCAGCAGGAGCAGGGCAAGCTGGAACGCAGGACCCGGTCAAGGGAGCAGCGCGAAGCCGAAGCGGAACGTCAGTTCCAGCTCAAGCAGCAAAAGCGCAAGGAAAAGCGCAGAGGGCATTGATGCCTTCTGCGCTTTTCTTTTATTCTAATCGTCCATCACCAAGTCCGAGGAGCCACTCCAATAAGTGATTGAGGCGGCCCAAAAGGGCCGCCCCAATCGCAGGTGTGTACACACTCAAATTGCTTTCAGAATGGAAAAAATGGTTATACCAAGGAAGTTAAATATGCAAGTAAATCCGTATCGCCGAAAAAAAAGACTCCGTTAACCGTTATCCACGATCGGCTGAATTCATAGCTATATACGGTATTTGTTCCATATTCTTGCAAAATTAACCTATAGGACCAACCGCCTTTTTTACAGGTATTTTAGGGAACCACGCATTATAACGGAGTCCATTGATTTTGTCCAATAAATCCTGTTGGTCAGACTTGTTTGAAATGGAAACTGTTTGTCCATTTGAGCCGTTTTGAATGGAAATTTCAATTATATCATCAGGGCTAATTGAAAAGACTTGTCCAGAAAAAGGAACATACGTTGTAAAGGTGCTGAAGCGTGTGGAAACGAATACAGCATATATTCCGCCCACAAGCAGAATCGTCGCCATTAAAACCAGAGCAATCGTACGCACACGCTTTTTCTTCATAATTAAAAATGAACCTCCCAGTAATTTCGCCAAGCACATCAGCAAAATCAATCTAGGATGATTTTGCCAGCCATCTGTGACTTTAAACCAAACTGCATACGGTCACCCCCTTGTAAAACGATCATAGTACAAAAATAAGAGATCGTCATGCTTTTCTGATGCGATTACAGCATCCTGTATCTCTGCCCCGCGGCTTTTGTTGCAGCCCTCACGCAAGGGATTATGCCATTATTGATGAAAGTACCGTGTGGGCGAAAAGCCCGCCTCATATACCGCGCGGCAATGTCACAGACTCTTTTATTTCACGTTCCGAAATGATACATTGAACAATCGGAAGAAATAAGACGACAGTAGTATTGACATCCAGGTAAGACAGTTGTAGTATATTGCCAAGGGTACTACAAGAGTCTTACAGAAGGAGATGCTTACTCGTGGAAGTAAAACTTGTCGATTCGGAATTGAAAGTAATGGATGTGCTTTGGAGGGAGGGTGATACAACCGCCCGACATATTGCCGAGGTGCTAACGGATGCTCTCGGCTGGAATGTGAATACAACGTATACGCTTATCAAGCGGTGCATCAAAAAAGGTGCGATTGAGCGTTCCGAGCCGAACTTTATGTGCCATCCGCTTATTCCAAAAGAGGATGTGCAGGAAACGGAAACAAATGAACTGATTGACAAAATATATGATGGCTCTGCTGACAAACTGTTTGCAGCACTTCTTGGCAGAAAGAAACTTTCTGCCGAGCCTATTGCAAATGAGCTTTGCCGGAGCCATTTTGATTTTAGCGATTATAGTCACTCGGGCGCTGGCAATTAACAAGCTGCCCAAAAAGACGTTCTTGGCTCTTTGGGGCGTTGCGCTGCTGCGATTACTAATTCCGTTTTCCTTGCCGTCGATGTTTAGCGCATATTCGGCCATTGAGCGCAGCACGCCCGCTATGCAAGCGGTACAGCGCACCCTCGCCGCAAAAATTTTCCCCACTGCTCCAAACCGGATGATGACAACGATACCAAGCGTATCTGATGCAGGAACAACCGGAATGACTGTTTCTGTTTGGGCGGTGGTTTGGGCGGCTGGAGCATTCGCCTGCTTCATGTTTTTTGCAATTTCGTATATCAGATGCCGCCGAGAGTTTCAAACTTCTCTGCCAGTCGAAAACTCGTTTTCGACTGGCTGGTTGGCCGCACACAAAACTGGCCGCCCTATCACCATTCGGCAATCCAGCGGAATTTCCGCGCCGCTCACCTATGGTGTGTTCCGCCCTGTGATTTTAATGCCAAAAGGCACAAATTGGAATGATACAAAATCGCTTCAATACGTTCTGGCCCACGAATACACGCATATCCGGCGCTTTGACGCCTTGACAAAGCTAATTCTAATTGCGGCGCTTTGCATCCACTGGTTTAATCCGTTGGTGTGGGCCATGTATATCCTCGCCAATCATGATCTTGAACTTTCCTGTGATGAGGCAGTTGTTCGGCTCTTTGGGGAGGAGAATAAAGCGACCTATGCGCGGACGCTCATCAGTATGGAGGAGACCAAAAGTGGCCTGACCCCGCTGTGCAACAGCTTTAGCAAAAACGCCATTGAGGAACGGGTGACGGCGATCATGAAAATCAAGAAAACATCGCTGATTGCGATCTGTGTAGCCGTGGCCTTAGTTGCCGGACTTACCGTTGCCTTTGCGACCTCTGCATCCAGCGGCGCCGGCCCATCGGATGGTCACACCTTCGGCGATTATGAACGTCAGGAACTGCACGCCTTTCAGTTTCAGGGCTACCGGGATATGACCGTAGCGGACTATCAGGAAAAGGCGTGGACTTTGATGGATACCGGCGATTACAGGCAGACGCTGGAGCACATTTCGCAAAACAATATGTTTTCCAAAATGGCGGATTCTGGAAATGAGGATGCTGCGTTTTTCTTTTATACTCTGGAGCCACTCACTGCCGAAAAATGGCAGACGAGGGATTTCGGCGGCTATTCCACGACGAATTACGGCGCATCGGACAACGCTGTGCTGGAATACAATTTTACGATGACGATACTGGATGCGAAGACGCTGACCGTCCGTGAATACGACAATGCGCGGCTTGGTATCGTGAATGATGCCCCGACGCTTTTGCAAGGACTGTCTTTGGAGGAACTTCAAACTGACCAGACGGCTACGCTTCAACCTAAAATCGACAGTATTGCTCAAAAGTACAGCTCCGACAGCCTGCAAATTTCCATGCAATTCACATTCATGCCGCTTGCTGGTTATGCACCCGATCAACCTGCAAATGACCTGACTGGAACCAGCTCTGACGAACAAGAGCCGCGGCAGAACGGATATGGCACCAAGGAGGACTATGCTTCCCTATTGGCGCTCAAAACCCCGGATTACCAGCAAATGACCGTGGCGGATTTCGACGCCGCTGTGTTGGACTGGGCCAATGAACATTATGACGGCTCGGAGCGGATGCGTGAGGATGCCGCTCGGAATGACTATCAAGTAACTTTGACGGACGAGGAACGCTCTTTTGTGGAGCTGACTACGATGCTTTCCAATGAAGAAAACTTCCGTATGATCCAAAGTCTGAACACTGGCCATCCAGAGGAGAACCCGGGTGTAGGCGGTACTCAGCTTTGGAAGGAAACAGGCGAGGGCGGCAATTCCGCATGGTGTAGCCTCTATTATCAGCTCCCTTATCAGATCATCGACAAGGAAAAGCTGACCGTAGGAGAGCGTGACCGCGCCATCAACGGCATGATAAACGCCATTCAAGCATTTTGGGATGAAATTCCGCTGGACGATATGCTGAAGCTGACGCAAAACGACGTTTTAGGAAAAATGCGTTCACTGGCCGATAAATACAGCAATAACCTTATTAGAATCAAAATTGATGAAACCCAAGTACACTTTGAATGTATGGACGAAAGAGGGATCAATTTCGATTAAGACCGAATTGCCACTGATCAAGGGCCTGGCCGATGTTATCATAATGGCTACCTCTCTTTAGAAAAGATCTATATTGCGACTCCTGCAATACCGTTTCGTAACCGCATCATAATTTCAAAGCCAGCATGTTATACCCCTTTTCTCGTTTTGTAAAGAATCCGCCGGAATACAGATATTACGAAATATCAGAGTCATAGGAAAAATATAATTCCTCAGCGGACTCCGGAATCTCATCGGGAAAAAGAGCCAGAGCGGAAGTACCCGGATATTGCAGGGATTGAAGAACCGAGGGATAATCCTCTGGGTCCTCTGGCGATGGGTCGGCGGCATTTATGGCAGTATGAAACAGTAGCATCAAGGATAGGCATAAACATATTATGACCACCACAATTGCCATACTTTTTACGGTTCTGTTCTTCACGGTATTCTCCATAGTTGTTAGTGTAGTTAGCAGGAACCATCGTCAATATCTGACGATGGTTCCTGACGCTCTTAGTTAGGTAAAATATAGAGTTATCAATAAAAGCGAGCAGTTGTCTGTTGGAAATATGCAAAGCGTTGCTCTAGAAAATTTGCTTCATTGAGAATGCCAAAGTAGATTGTTCGAATGAGATACATCCGTCCTCACGCTCCCTTGCGCCGAGGACGGATGCGATAGATTTTGCTACGCTGGGCTTTTCACAGATTACTAATTTGGTCATCTTTCCCTTCTGAATATTTTTTCAAAAGATATTGACTTTGACGCAACGTAATAGTTTATACTGAGCTTGCGAGGTGAAAGCAGATGGAATATGGAAGCAATAAGGTTTCAAAAATGTCGGGCGTCAGCGCCCGAACCCTGCGGTATTACGATGAAATTGGACTCCTCAAGCCGGCGAGGATTGCAGCATCGGGGTATCGTGTTTATGGGCAGGCGGAGCTGGACACGCTTCAGCAAATTCTGTTTTACAGAGAGCTGGGGTTTCCCCTTGAGGCCATTAAGAAGCTCCTGTCTGTTCCCGATTTTGACAGAGAGCAGGCATTCATGAGCCATCTTGCCGAGCTGAGTAAAAAACGAGAGCGGCTGGACACATTAATCGCAACTGTCACAAAATCCATTGCCGCCATGAAAGGTGAACAAATCATGTCAGATAAAGAAAAATTTGAGGGCTTCAAGCAAGCCATGATTGATGAAAACGAGCATCAATACGGCGCAGAAATCCGCGAAAAGTACGGTGATGCAGCGATTGACCGCGCAAACGCCAGAATCAAGGGCATGACCTATGAGCGCTATGCCGAGGGCGAACAACTTCGTCAGGAAGCGGAGGATACTTTGAAGGCTGCCCTTGAGTCCGGCGATCCTGCCGGAGAGTTAGCGCAGAGAGCCTGTAATCTTCACGGAAAATGGCTCACCGTTTTTCAGCCTGAATACAGCAAGGCATACCACAAGAGCTTGGGTGAGCTGTATGTTGCGGATGAACGGTTCAAGGCGTACTACGATAAAATCGCCCCCGGCTGTGCAGAGTTTCTGCGCGATGCCATCAATATTTATTGCGGTGATTAAATTGCAAGAGCGGGGCTGTCAAGGCTCCGCTCTCAATTTTGAAACCATACCCAGCCGCTCCCAGGGCGCAATATTCTTAGCGATGTACCGGGCGGCATAGGCTGCGCTCCGATCCACCTTGGTGGGCGGCAGATATTCTGCAATCATCAGAATGATGGAAGACAGGAGTCCCTCGGCGGCATCGTAGAAAAACTGGTTCTGCCCATAGTTCTCACCGCTGGCGGTTTATAATGGTCTTGGAGATGATTTTGGCATATTTCTCCGCCTTGGCCTTTGCCACATCATCGGCAAGGTAAGTATGTTCCCCCTGCCTCCACAACTCCGGCTGAATGGGGATTTGCTAATAGCGTTGTAAACAGCAAGTAAGCATTGACTTGCTACTAAATAGCTAAAATTTCTTTAGCTTGATAATGGTAATCGAGACAGATTAAGTGGAGTAACCAATATTGGTTGCTCCACCTTTTTCTAACCCATCCGCATTTCAAAGCCGCTTGGCCACTTCAAAGACACAGCGCATCGCTTTTTCCAAGCCAGTGAACGTTGTGGCAAGGATCGCAGCCATCCACATTCCTTTAAATGCCTGCCCCAAGGTGCAAATCCCGTGCTTATGCGCATGGCGAGGCGTACCGTTTTCATCTAAACCCACAAACACTGCGTTGTGATATTCCTTCGTGCCGTCTTTGGATTTTTCGCAGCTTTCATAGAGGAGCGTTTGCTTTGCAAAGAAGCTGACCAGCTCCCGGCCGATGTGGCGGGTTTTCACCAGATAGGCATACACCCACTGCACAAGATAGCTGCAGTAGGTGTAATCTCCCTGTCCGCGAAGCTTCTACGAATACAGGCCGCCAGGGCGGGAAACCCCCAGCCGGACAACCTCCGTGCCTGTTTCTCCGACAGGTAAATCGGAATAAAAGTCGTCTTTTTGATCCGACGTCCAGTCCTCCCACAGACCGGAATTGTCATCTTCCATGGGTACGCCGGTGCCGTACCGGGCGCGGTAACTTTCCAGAAAACAAAAAAGCCGGAGAATGAAAGTGCGTTTCCGCCCTCCGATTCTCCGGCTTCAATAATTGTTCTCTTATTCTATTAGTTCAGGATTATATATATAGCGCCGCTTTCTTTTCGGCTTTGCTGCCGTATCGGAAAGGGCGCTGACGGTATCCATTTATTCTTTTTCTGCCGTAAAAGGGCATAGGTGAGAGTTCAAATCCATGGGCTTATCCAAATCACCCCTATGATATCCTTAAAAACGCACTCTTTTTTGACGGGCATTTTGAGGGTAAAAAAGCCCGGAAATGGCGGATGTCCTGCGGTTTTCACCGCAGGACATCCATTTCTGACGTTAATTATGTGGACACCGTGGAAAAAAGATTTCTTATCTTTCTCCAAAGAGAGCGCCAAGTCCTCAAAATAAATCAGATTTTTCGCAGGCATTTGCCAAATTAATGATACCATAAATCCTTAAGCTTTTCATGTCCGTGTTCAAATAATTATGCAACTGCTTGCGTTCGGTGTACTCGCCATTGATCATTCCTGCTCTGCTCCCTGTTGAAAGGCGACGGGAGCTTCTTCGGTTGAATCATATCGGGCGGCGGCTTTAAATGGATGATTTGTTTCTGATCCAATGGTTTTGGCGAAGCGGAGCGCTCCAGAAACGGGTAAGCCTGCCAGCATGAAATGGACTGTTTACGCATATTTTTCATTCTTTTTCCGGTTGGAAGCATTACGAGGATTTCACTGTAGCCGCTGTCAATGCTTGGGTGCAAAGCATCCCCTTGGCGGGGAGGCTCGCACGCTGTCACAAACGGCCCACACGCCGTTTCAGCGATTGCAGTGGTGTCTACTGCTTCATCGGGATACAGGGGCGCAGCTGGGTTCCACGTTTTCGGAGCAATTTTCTACATGGAGGGTATCGGCAAAGGCATCCTCCTGAATGGCATTCATGAGCGACAGCTTGGAAAGGTTCCGTTCCGCCGCAAGGTCAATATAAAATGAACGCTGCTCATCGGTTTCGCAGCACTCCAGTATCACGGCGTTTTGTGTCCAGCCAAGGGACTGTGCCCTGCTCATAAGAGCCGGGCTGTTTTCATAAGTGCGGTAAAAGTCACGCATTTTGCGGAGATTGCGAAGAGAGAAGCCCTTCAGCGAGGGAAATCGGTCAGCGAGCATTTCAGCCAAATGCGGAATAAACGCTTTTTCACCCTGACAGCAGATACATTGGCCCATCCGTGTATAAAGCTCCAACAACGCCCGGTTGGAGGGCTGTTCATCTTTTTCATAACATTCAGCTACCGCAGAGGTAATCTGTTCCAGATACAGGGCACTGTTCCTTTTCAATGCTTTCATAGGCTTCTCCTTTCCGGCTCCGTGGGAGCCTGTTTTTTATGTACCCGGCAGAGCAAGCTCCGCCGGTGAAACGCTGAGAAATACTAATAGCTTT
>NZ_DAMBZJ010000017.1:11803-14011 GCF_032060045.1 Oscillibacter sp. | reverse complement strand
ATTTCAAGGCCGCCGTCCTGTGGTGCAGTTGCTTCATCCATATGAACGCCCAGCCGGTTGGGAAGATAATCACTCAGCCAAGTGCCGCCGAAAGCACTGTGTGACTGCAAACGCCATATGGCGAGCTTTCCCATATGCAAATCCACATTTTCCATGGAAAACAGCAGATTGGTGCAGCCGTCATGCTCAAAAGCGAAAACATCCTTGAAGATATCACCGTTTTGCAGGATGCCTTCCTGCGTCAGCAGCTCGTTGATGCCGTTTACCCATTCTGAAAGCTCCCCGCCGCAGCCTTGAAGAATCAATCCTTCACGGTCTGTCATGGTGCGAAGTTCATCTGTCGTAATCCGTTTCACGGTGCATCCTCCTTTCATTCCATCCTCATGCCGAACTGCGGAGTGGGACTTTCCTCCGGCTCAGACGGTGCTGGACGCGAGAGCACCGAGAAGCTGTCCTCTCCGGGAACGACACCGAGGGTGCGCCCATTGTCAAAGGTGCAGTGAAGCGTGCCGATGTCATCCACAAAATCTACCGTCCCTTCCGTACCCGGCGCAATGGGAGCGTAGGGATCGTCCATACTGTCGAGGCGGATACGGGTTTCGCTGGGATACCGCTCCTTCATCCGCTGTGCTTTTTGGTAATCGAAAAACATTTTCATTCCTCCTGATATGCTTTGAATTTGTGTTCAGCTACTTATGGGATATAGAAAATCAGGCGCAGGATATTTCCCCGCACCTGATTACCGTTGCCCTTATATGATCTGCTCAATCTCCGTTCCGTCCTTGAAACGGATGAGCAGTTTTTCTTCGCTGAGTACCGTGATGGCACTGATCAGCTGCCGCACCGTGACCTCATCGAATGTGGTGATGCCGGTGTCCACCGCTTCCAGCTCGGCGGCCAGCTGCTCCGCCCGTTCATCCGCCTGTTCGGTATTCTGCTTATTTTTCTCCAGCTCGCTCCGTTTGGCCACCAGTGCGGAGAATTCCATGCTGACCTTTTTCAGTTCCTCGTCGTATTGGGTGGAATCCGCTCCCACGGCGGCAGCAAGCTGGAGAAGCCTGTACTGCTGTTCCCGCAGTTGGGACAGCCTGCTGTCGATGGCTGCGAGGCTGGTTTCGCCGTTCTCCGGCAAAAGGGCTGTTCGGATGCTGTCCTGCAGAATCGCTTTCAAGCTCTTTTGACTGAACATTTCGTTCATGGCACTGACCACCGCAGTGTGAATCCGGCTTTCCTCCAGCGTGGGGGCGTCCTTGCAGAACTTCTTACCATTCTCCAGACGGTTGATGCACCGCCAGACAATTTTTTTACCCTCCGGTCTAGTCCATGTCACCCTGCGGTAAGGGCTGCCGCAGTTCCCGCAGGATAACAGCTCGGTCAGCACATATTTGCCGCTGTATTTGGCAAGCTCGGTCTTGGCGGCTGTACTGACTTTTTTCAGGCTGGAGCGCCGTGCCATTTCCTCCTGCACCCGCTGAAAGGTCAGCCGGTCGATGATGGCGGGATGGCTGTTTTCCACGTAATATTGGGGGAGCTCACCGGTGTTCTTCTTAGTCTGGCGGGTAAAAAGGTCTGCGATGTAGGTTTTCTGGAGCAGAGCGTCCCCCATATATTTTTCGTTTCGAAGCATCCCCCGTATAACGCCGTCATTCCACTTTTTATGCCCCCGCGCCGTTTTGATGCCATCTGCCTCAAGGTCTGCGATGATTTTTGCTACGCTGTGCCCAATCAGATACCGTGAAAAAATCCTGCGGACAATTTCCGCTTCCTCCGGGTCGATTTCAGGCAGATTGTTCTCGCCTCTGCGGTAGCCTAAAAATCCAGCATAATGGAAGTAAACCTTGCCGTCCTTGAAATTTTTGCGGTGTCCCCAGCGGATGTTTCCGCTCATAGACTCGCTTTCGGCCTGTGCCTGACTCATCATAAAGGTGAGAATCATCTCATTGTCCATGTAGAGGGTGTTGACATTTTCTTTCTCGAAGAAAACACCCACGCCCATCCGCTTGAGCCTGCGGACATAATCCAGACCGTCCAGTGTATTCCGGCAGAACCGGGACACCGATTTGGTGATAATCAGATCCACCTTGCCCTTTTCGCAGGCTTTGATCATCCGCAGAAAATCCTTGCGCTTTTTGGTAGAGGTTGCGGTTTTACCCTCGTCCGCAAACATATCCACCATGGTCCACTCCTGCTGGGCGGCGATTTTTTCGG
>NZ_DAMBZJ010000017.1:0-11793 GCF_032060045.1 Oscillibacter sp. | reverse complement strand
CCTGATAGCTGTCGAGCTGTTCCTCGGAGCTGGTGGAAACACGGCAGTAGGGCGCTACCCGCAGGCGCTGTTTGCGGATATCCTTTTGGTTGTGCTTGGGATCTGCGGGAATCACCGTGACTTTTCTCACTGCGCTTTCGGGCACTTTGCATCCTCCTTTCCATCTGCTTCAAGGGATTTTCCGTTGATGAGCTGCAAGCGGAGACCGCCGTGGGCGGTAAATTGGATTTCCTGTACTGCGGTTGTAAAAAGCTCTCTGAGAAGTTCCGCATTGATAGATTGTGTGAGGATTTTTTCCTTCAGTCTCTGCATCTGATAATAAGGCATAGAATCAGGCAGTCCGCTGTATTGCTCGGCGGCACAGGCCAGTATCAGCATTTTGGTGTACTCCGGTCCCGGCTCCGCTTTGTTCAGCTCCCGGATGACCTCGTTCTGGATGCGTACCGCCTCCAGCGTCGTCTCATTTGTATTTTGCGGCAGGGACCATTCTAAGAGGCTCGGGGTCTGCGCCAGCACATCCAGCCTTTCGGATAGGGCTGTGCGGATGTCCTCGTCCTCTATGTAACGGCGGTTGGTACAGCCCTCCTTTTCGCAGTACCAGCGGGGCTTTCCCCCAGCTCTGGTATCGCGGAGCATCCTGCCACCGCACACGCCGCAGACCGCCTTTTCACGGATGGGCTTGATGTAGTCCGGGCAGGGTGTATAGGTATTCTTTTCTCCTCTGACAAGCTGGGCCTGCAGAAAGGCTTCCGGCTCAAGGATGGGGGGATATTCCTTTTCCCCAAGATAGCGTTCGTTTTCAAGGATGCGTTTAACCATGTGCTTGTTCCATTCAGTCGTGTGGCTGTGGTAACGAAGCCCCTGGCGCATCATTTCAGCGGCAATTTTGCTGTAGGCCATGCCGTCCGCATAAAGCCTGAAAATCTCTTTGACCGCCGCCGATTCTGTGGGGCTGCATTGTATCTCTCCCTTTTTCATGGTGTACCCGAAGGGGATTTTTCTCTGCCATGCCATATTACCGCACCGTCCTTTCCATGGTTTCTTTCAGCATCAGCCCGTTGTAAAGGCTTATACTCATCGCCGTTTCCGAAGAGATGGTGATGCTCTCCACCAGCGTTTCAAACACTTCCTCCGTGAGTTCCTCCAGATATTCGGGGCTGTCCTCCAGATAATCCAGCATGGCTTGGGTGGCTTTGATTTGGCTGTCCTCACCGTTGGCCTCCATGATGCGGCGGCGTTGACGGCGCAGCTCCCGGAGCTTAAAGTCAATTTCGCCGGTTTGGGATAAATAAAGAGCAGAATCTACGTATCCCTTCGACTTGAGTCGAACAAGAACGAGATTCTGCTCGGTGAGCTGGGCGATTTCTTTGTCGATATCATTGATTCTGCGGTTGGAGCGAAGCTCCTTTTCCCGAAGCTCGGTCAGCTGAGATAAGACCGGGGACAGGATTTGCGCGCGATGCCGTTTCAGCTTGTGGTACATGCGGAGGATTGCCATGACAATCTGTTCCTCCGGTATCTGTGAGGTGGGGCAAAGGTCTTTATCACGGTCATGCCTCCGGCAAGTCCAGTAGACCTTTTCATTGACGCTTTTTCTGCGGAACAGGGTTCCGCAGCCTTCACAGCGGATTTTCTTTGCCAGAAATGCGGAGGAAACCGTTCCGTTTGTCTGCCTCCGTCGGCTTTCCATCAACGCCTGCACCCGCTGAAAGTCCTCCTTGGAAATAATCGCCTCATGGCAGTTCTCTACAAAATATTTCGGCTTCTCACCCTTGTTGCGCACCTGCCGGAACGGGATTTCGTTGGTGGCGAAGCTCTTTTGCCAGAGCATATTTCCGGTGTAGGCGATGTTGGTGAGGATGTATGCCACTGTGCTTGGGTGCCAGACAGTTCGCCCCTTGGTGCGGGGGACGTCTGCCTTGTTCAGATCGTCTGCGATGTCACTCTTTCCCTGACCGCTGAGATAAGCGGCATAAATGCGGCGCACCACCTCGGCCTGTTCGGGGATAATCATCAGGGTGCGCCCCTCCAGTCGGTAGCCGTAAGGCTCGGACGGCGAGAGGTAGTCGCCCTTTTCCATGCGGATGCGGACGCTGATCCGCATATTGTTTGAGTGGTTCTGTGACTCCATCTGTGAAAAAGCGCCGTAGATGGTGGCGATCTGCTCCGACGTCATCTTGCCTGTGTCGATGTTTTCTTTCTCAAAGTGGATGGAGATGCCCAGCCGAAGAAGCTCCCGCACATACTGGATATATTCTTTGGTGTTTCTCGCAAAGCGGGATATGGATTTGACGAGGACGCGGTCAATCTTTCCGTCCCGGCAGTCCTGAATCATGCGGTTGAATTCATCCCGCTTGCTTGCTACAAGGCCGGAAATTCCCTCGTCAGCGTAAATATCCGCCAACTCCCAGCTCTCCTGCGAGGCAATATGCCGGGTGTAATAATCCACCTGCGCGATGTAGGAGTTCTGTTGATCCTCCGAGTCGCTGCTCACACGGGCATATGCCGCCACACGGAGCTTTGCAATTTGCGGCTTTCTCGCCTGTATCAATGTGATTTTGGGCGGTTCTGCCGATGTTGAATTGGGTTGATACATCTTTTTTCCCTCCTTTCAACGACATACACTACCACACCTCCCGGCATATAGCTACCGAATAGTTGATAATATTCAGAAAACAATTCCGGGACTCAGCAGGGAGCAATAATGGTGGGGCGCAGCCTGCGTTCCAAGTCTTTTTTAACCTGTTCAAGCTCCTTGTTGGTCATGCCCTTGACGGCTGCAAGCCGTGTGAGCTGCTGCAGGGCGGCAGCGTACATCAGATTATCGGATATCTGTGCGTTTGTCATGGCGTTTCCCTCCCTGATAAAATAGGCGCCGGAGCAAGCCCGACGCTGATTGCCAGTGCCTCATCAATTTTTTTCATTTCTTGCGTATCCAGCCTGCCAACATATTCCCGAAGCCTGCTGCGGTCGATGGTGCGTATCTGCTCCAGAAGCACAAAGGACTCCTTTAAGTGGCCGCAGGCATGACCAATGGCTGCATGGGTGGGGAGCGGTTTTTTCGGCTTCGCGGTAATGGCAGCGGCAATCACGGTGGGACTGTGGCGGTTTCCGATGTTATTTTGCAGAATGACAAGAGGCCGCACACCGCCCTGTTCCGAGCCGACCGTTGGATTTAAATCTGCGTAGTAGATATCGCCTCGTAAAATGACCTTTTGGAACTGTTTCAAATACACACCTCTTTTCCTATGCCGGTATTCTTAATGGCACAAAAATAGGGACCGCCCTGTATGATCTGCTGTGCTGTGAGAGCATCTGCAGGCAGGGCGATCCCCATTGCTTCTGACATTAAGTCTTTTTTCTGTAATAACGGTGCTTAATTCAACACTATTCCCCAAGCACACAGAGCTCTGGTGTATAAGAGCTCAAAAGGCGACGGCCTGAACTGCGGTTGGCTTCACCGCATCATAGGAATCTCACCTCCACCGGGATCTCCGCTGGCTGCCCTCATTGCGTGATCCCCCGATCAAGGGGGGCTGTGACTGGACAGAAGTATCAATATAGGCTGACGGGGTCATTGCGAAACAGGCTGCCACAGCCTGCTTTTCGGACGGATGGATACCGCTTTGCACCTTATTTGGCCGTCTTTGATAGGAGCAGAAAGAAAGAAACAAACGAACAGAAAATGGGTGTTTTCGTTTTCTTACTGCCTGCCTACAGGTGGTCTTGGCGCATCCTCCGGGGTCGCTTTTCCTTTTCGGGGTCCGTCAGCTAACGTATTTAGGTCGTCGGATATGAAATTTTCAAAGAGCAGTGAGGGTGAATAGAAAAACCCCCTCACTACTAAGCCGATTTCGTGAGGGGGTCTACAAAAAAATATTTTTACTTTTCTATCATTTTTTTGAGCTTCAGCCGAATCTGTCGTTCACGGTAGCTGATAGTTTGTTGCTTAATACCGGTTTCCCGCTCCAATTCCGACTGAGATTTTCCTTGAAAGTACAGGGCAAAGATTAAAGCCTGTTCCTCCTTAGAAAGCTGTGCAAGGCATCGGTGGAGCTTCTCCGCTATGAGCTTGTCCACGACCACATCCTCCACACGGGGAGAGACAAGGTCCGGAATCCCATCCTCGCCTGTAGTTTCCGCCGTATCCATGGCACTGTAATAAAAAACGCCGTTTGCCGTATCTCTTTCCTCCAGATAGCTTTCACGGCGCTTCATGCGGTGATAGGTAACATAGACTTCTTCGCTGACCGGCACAAGTTGACCCTGCACTTTGATTCGATATTCTTTTTTCTCTGCCATATGGCTTGTCCTCCGTTTTCTGAAATTTTGATGGTGAGTCAAAATGTCAGAAGCGGAGGAGAGCGGCAGTGAGGAACGATAGCCGCTATATATAAAAACAGACTGTAAAACTCTGTAAAATCCAGTCGTTGTGAATAGATTTTTGTCGAATAAAAAAAGCCAGTAGGCTGCCTATGGCAAACTACTGACTTTTTTAAAGTTGATTTATGAAATTGTATATGTAGAGGGTGACATAGACGAACTGCGCCGTCTTTAACTACACCTCCATGCGGGAAGGTAACGGTTGCTACTCATAGAGATACCTCTTTCTTCCGCGGTGGGCGAAAGCCGGTATCCCGATATCCAAATGATCCGTCAAAAGCCGTAAGAAAGAGCAAAGGCTTGCCCTCTGTTTAGAGAGGGCAAGCCCTGCGCGGTTTTTGGCAGCCAGGCTATCATAGCGTCAAACAACGCCTTAGACCCTATAACTTTGCGCCACCGGCTTTCACCGGGTTTGCCCTTGCTTATTCTGTTGTTTCAAATTTTTGCCATTAGGCTATGTCCTAATATTTATTACCTAAATTATGTGCAAGCGTAAGTATTTAATCTGGCAAACTAATCACCGACACCAACAGAAGTGTTGCCGGAAAGGCTTTCGTCGAATAGCTTGACATTTACTCTGCCATCTGCCGAATCAACTATATACATTTTTACATTTGGCAGAATTTTTTCTAGCGTTTCCAGCAACAGACGATATTTGGTGGTGTCTGCGGTATAGATTGCCGAGTTTTTCTGATACTCAGCCAGCATACTAAGGAATTTTTCCGTATCGCCGGTTGCCCGTGAGATTTGTTCGGCCTTGTATGCTTCTGCGTCGGAAACTGTTTTGTTAGCGTCAGCACGTGCCTGTGGAATCAGGCTGTTGGCATAACCGTTTGCCTCGTTGATGGATGTCTCCTTATCTTCTTTCGCTGTTGTTACATCAAGGAAGGAGGAGGACACCGCGTCGGGTGGAACAATTTCCTGAATGTTGAAAGCTGTAATCTGAATACCCGCATCATAACGGTCAAGTGCCCCCTGTGCCAGTTGCATCACCGCATTTTGCGCTGCTACCTTCTCCGTGCTGAGGATATCGTCCACCGGTGTGCTGGCCATAGCCTGAACCAGTGCTGCTTCGACGCTGTAACGCACAAGCTGCTCACTGTTTCCGTTTACGTTGTAGAGAAATTTGGCCGCGTCGCTGACCTTATAATGGACGATTGCCTGAGAGGTAATTATATTTTCATCTCCAGTCAACAGTTGGATTGCCTGTGGCGCATCATCATCCTGATGAAGGTGATCCGGAAGAGTCATACCAATATCTGCGCGCCGCACTTCCGAAACATTCACTTTTTCAACGGTGTCTATGGGATACGGCAGACGGTAATGGAGACCCTCACTTACTGGCTGTACTTGTGGAGTACCGAATCGCCGAATAACCGCCTGCTCACCGGGGTTGACCACATACAGTCCCGTCAGCAAGTAGATTGCTAATGTTGCTCCAATCACCGACCACACCGCTTTCTTTGGATTAATATGGTGAAAGGCGTTTTTCAGATCAGTTAATACGCTATTCCTTTTATCGGAAGGGGCTTTCCCGCTAAGAACCATGGCTAGCTTCCCCTTGATCTGTGCTGTTTTTTCTTTGAAGGACTTAAAAATATTTTTCTTATTATCACCGGGCTTTTTCGTAGGATCAGACATTTTTCCACCTCAGTTCTGCGAACCGCTCAAATATTTTAAGATCTCTGCCGTGGACGGCAGAATTAGTGTCGTATTGCCGTCAATTGTTTTCTCATAAGTTTCAAGGGTACGGATGAACTCGTAAAATGCAGGGTCCTTCTGGAACGCTTCTCCGTAAATTCGGATTGCTTCCGCGTCGCCTTCACCCTTGATCTGCTGCGCCTGAGCATAGGCTTCGGCTAGAATTACCTGCTGCTCCTTTTCAGCATCCGCACGAATCTTGGCAGCTTCCTCGCTACCCTCCGAGCGATACTTTTGCGCCATCTGCTCACGTTCAGCACTCATACGGTCATACACGCTCTGCTTGTTGGCTTCTGGAAAGTTGAGCACCCGGATCTGCGCGTCGACGACCTCAATTCCATATTCGGCAGCGCGCTCCTTGGCATACACCGTGGTGTCGTTTAAAATGGTGTCCAGCTTGAGTTGTTCCTGATTGGTATTGACGAGTTGATCAAGGTTATATTTACCAAGCTGTACGCCCAGACTGGAGGAGAAGACATCCAGCAGCCGGGATTCTGCGCCGATCTTATCCTTTACCGTTTTAAGAAAAGCCACGGGATCAGTAATTTTCCACGTCCCGTAATAATCCAGAGAGACGCTTTTTTTATCTAAGGTTAGAAGTTCAATCGAGGTTGTTTGATATACCTGAACGCGTTTATCCAATCGTTGAACGGACTGAATAGGATCAGGTAACTTCACCCGCAGGCCAGGTGATTCCACCACACGGATGGGATTGCCAAACTGTGTTACAATCGCAAACTCGGTCGTATCAACTTGATATACGACAAGTGTCAGGAGCAGCAGAAGCAAAGTTGCACCCATACCAAGTAATATTTTTGGTCTAACTGTTTGTTTTTCCTTTGTCATACGACATTCCTCCGTTATTATAAAAATAATATTTGATTACTCTGCCGCTTTTTTGCCTGAAATCCAAAGATCGGCATTATTGATGTTTACATTGCCTCCAAGTAAGATTTTTTGAACATTTGGAAGAATTTCGTCCATCGCTTCCATATAAAGCCTAAACTCTGTTACACGCTTTGAAGTCGAATAGGCTTCCTGACGTTGTGCAAAAAGTGTGGCATCGCCCTGGGCGGTCGATATCTTTTCCTGTTTATAGCTTTCTGCTTCGGCCACCTGCTGATATGCGTCCGCGTTTGCCTGCGGAATGATCGTGTTTTGATACGCCAGCGCTTCGTTTATATAGATACTTTGATCCTGCCTTGCAGATGCCAGATCTTGAAAGCTTGCAAGCACAGCCTGTGGAGGTGCAGCCTCAACTAGCTGAACACTGACGATCTCAATGCCGGTTCCGTTGATATCCATGGCGTTTTGCAGGTCCTGCTTTGCATCAGCCTCAATGCTGGATTTACCCTCCGTAAGAATATCATCGATCTTACGCTCACCTACGATCCGGCGGATGCTTGTGACCGCACTGGATTGAATCAAAGTATCCGAATCGCTGACGTTGAGAATATAATCTGCACTGTTTTTAATCTTATAGTGGACGGACAGATTGATGTTGACCAGATTGGTGTCTCCTGTCAGCAGTTCTTGCGTTCCTGTCTCTATCTTTTCAACGTTTTCGGCATTTACCAGCATTACGCTTTCGAAAGGCGCTGGCAGACGATAATGGATTCCAGGCTGAACAGAGGCGTTAACCACATTACCAAATCGTTGTACGACGCCACTTTCGTCCCATTGAACGATATACACACCGGATAGCAGATACGCACCAAGCAGAAGTGCCCCCGTACTGATTGCTAACTTCTTTCCACCGTGGCCATGGTTATGATGCACATGCTCGCCGCCAGCGGTATCCTCATCCGGGTGAAGCAGCATTCGCAGGTTGGAAGTCAATATTTCATACCCTGAGATCATCAGCAGAACCATTGCAACAATTGCTGCAAGCTTGTCAAGGCTGGGCATTCCAAAGAGGGAACCCAACAAGCCTACAAGGACAGCTATGGAGCAATACATGTCCATTTTGGAGTGATAGCCATCCGCAATCAGACTCTGGGAGTTGGTTTGCTGCCCTACATAGATCTTGTATCGGGCCATAAAGTAGTTGATTGCCACTCCCAAAAACGCCCCAGCCGCCACAAAGGGAACATAGCGCAGCTCTGTTTTTTCTCCGCTGAGTGCATCTGAAAGAATTTCAAGTCCCATGTAGAAGATGAATACGGACACGAAAATGGCGAGGATATGTTCCGCTTTCTTTGTCGCAATCTTCAAACGGTATCCGGCGTGTTTGGCAATCATCAGTCCGCTAAACACAACGCTTGATACAAAAACATCAGTAAAGGAATGCCATGCGTTTGCCGCCAAGCCGATACTGCCGGAGAGGTTTGCCAGGAAGAAACGCAGAATAATCAAAATAATATTTGCAATGATAGTAATAAATATGGTTCGTTCTTTTCGTCCCATGTTGGGCCTCCTTCAAATGGTTGATAGCGCGCCAAGAGCAGCTTCAATGGCAACGGCAAGCTGTTGCTCAGACGGCTCCCGGGTAGTGATACGCTGCAGCCACAATCCAGGTATTGTGAGAATATGCATCAGCTTATTTTCAGGGTTACGACCCGAAAATCGGATAATCTCATACCCAATACCGGCAATGACCGGAAAAAAAATCAGCTTTGTTAACACTCGCTCGAATACACTGTCCCATGTGAAAAACGGAAGAGAGTAAAATAAAATGCCAATTAGGATCATTACAAATAAGAAGCTGGTTCCGCACCTTGGGTGAAAACGGGTATACTTTTTTGCGTTTTTCGGTGTCAGGGGTTCTCCCGCCTCATAACAGGCCACCGTTTTATGCTCAGCTCCATGGTATTCAAAGGTGCGGCGCATATCTGGTACAAGGGACACCAGCCAGAGGTAACCAAGCAGTATGACACAGCGGATCAGACCTTCTGCAATATTTTTGCTCCAAACAGCCTCCAGTAAAATCCATTGCTGTGTCATCTTGATTAGTACAGCTGGAAGAAACATAAATAGCCCCACACTGAGTGCTACGGCGAATACCCATGTTCCGGCAGAGATCAGAAAGTCGCCCGTTTTGGACGTTGACTTCCTTTCTTCCGGCGCTGCCACAGCCTCAGCGGACAGTGCCAAAGCGGTTTGCCCCAACGCCAACATTTGAAAAAAGTTTACGCACCCTCGTACAAGAGGCAGTGCCAGCAGACGGCAGCGCTCCGCTATGGAATGAAACGGAAATGCCTTTGTGTGAATCGTGCCATCTGGAAGGCGTACCGACACCGCATAACGTCCGGCTGTTTTCATCATGACACCATCCAGAACAGCCTGACCGCCTACAGTCCCAAGCCTTTGAAATTTTTCTTGCTTCATGATGACACCTCATTTCCCGACACAGCTTCCTTCATGAGTTGGCGCAGAGTCTTATCATAGACGGTAAAGCCGAATTGATCCAGCAATGTTTGCTCCATATCAGATTCCAATTGCGCGTGTTGTTGCTCTTGCAAATGAGCTTTAATGTTTTCGGAAACTTCCTCAAAGGCTAACTGACGCTTTTCCGTTCGTTCCCGAATCTGCATAATGTAATAGCCACTCGTAAATTCTACGATTTCGCTATATTCACCTACAGCAAGTGAGGAAATTGCCTTACTCATACTTGGGTCAAGATCTCCTTCGTGAAATTCTCCCTGGATCTCTCCTCCATTTTCCGCAGAAGTGTCTTCGGAGTACTGTCTGGCGACAACGGAAAACTCTGTTCCATTCTTCAATGCGGCAAGTGCTTCATCCGCCTTGGTCTTTGCCAGCGCCTTTTTCTCCGCATTATCGCCTTGAGATATCCAAATTAAATTCAGCTGTATTGTCGCTGGTGATACCATGGACTCCAGATTCTCATCGTAATACTGCTGCGCTTCTTCGTCCGTTGTCTCAACCAGCTTATCATCCACTTCTTCCTGGTGAATCATCTGGGAAAGATACTGAATTTTTAGTTCCTCCATATCATGAGAACTTTCGTTACTTGCAGCGTCACCGCTCTCTTCCAGAAGAAGCTCCTGTGCGATAATCTGCTCCACCAACTGCTGCTTTTTTTCGAAGGACGCATAATTTAGTTGGTTTGCTTCCGACAGCTCTAAAAATTCCGTGTAGAAGTCTCCCAGCGTATAGCGGCGGCTGTGAATGGAAAACAGGGTTTCCGTCTTTCGCTGCTCATACTCTTGTGTGGTTCTCTCCTCCAGCAACGTTGAGCGAATCTCCGTTTTCACCGCTGAGAGCGGCTGAATTCCAGCGCTTTTTTTAGACTTTAGCTGCAAAATACTTTGTGATTCGTCGCCGTTATCAATTGGGTCACTGATGTAGCCGACCTTCATAGAAAAAAGTGCTTGCTTCCCGCTGGTGGAGGCATCTTCTTTTGTAATGGTCTGCTCGGATGCCTTGCCACCTTCCGCGAAAGAGGAGGCGACGGAATCGAAGCTTTCGCCGGAGCGGATTTTTCGGATTGCATCTGTGGCGCGGGATGCAGCATCGTTGCCTGTGATCCGGATTTCAGAATAGGTTGCGGTTTCCGATACGGTATAGGCGTCCTGATTTTGCTGATAATACGAGGAAATATCCTGCTCTGTCGGTTCTGTAACCTTGAGAATATCAAAGTTCACCTGCAAGCCTGCGGTTTTTTTAAGTTCCTCAATGTACTGAGGAAAAAAGCTTTCATCCTTTTGGGAGGCAAGCGTCTGGCGAATTTCGTCTTCCACATCTGAGAGCGTTTTCCCTGCATAAGCCGTTTGATTATCGTTATAGTATTGCTGAACCTCCCAACTCGAAATACTGTCAGCCGAGACGTTCTCATCATAAAGCTGCGTTGCATATTGCGATACGGTTGCATCGTTGAGCAAGTCAGACATGGTATGGCGTACATCCTCGCGCTGAAGCATTCCATTTTCTTCTGCCCAGTCCATCACCATTTGTTCCATTGCCAAACGTGCTGTCATCTGTTGATATCCCTCCAACGAATCAATGGGGTGAGACTCGCATTCCTCTGTGGGATCACACTGCGAATGGTCATATCCGTGTGTTGGGCAGATCATGTGATCCATTTCCTTCATATCTTCTTGCGTGATAAAGGCTTTCAGCTCATCTGTCGTAATGTTTCTGCCATTGTAGGTCGCCACCACATTCGGAGCTGGAGGCGTCGGCTCCCGATTCCGCAGAAAGAAAAAAGCACCAGCAACAAAGACAACAAGCATCGGAAGAAGTAGCCATTTGCGGAAAACTGCTCGCCTGAGTGGAGCTGTTTTGATCATTTCCGTATCGAAAAGTGCTCCTGCAAGATCTGTTTCCTTCAGAGATGAATCCTGCTCTCGTTCCGTTTGTTTTTCTTCCTCCTCAGGCTGTGGCAGTGAGGCAGGCAAGGACGGCTGGACTACTTTTTTTTCATCAGCTGGAACGCACTTACTCGAACCTTGATTTCCAATTCCTAACGCGCCAAGAATATCCGCAACAAATGAGCCGCCATTGGTGGAATCCTGATCTGTTTCCACCTCCTGCGGTTCACCTATATCGGAGGTATTAACTTTATCCTTATTGTCTTCACTCATACAAATCTCCCCCCAATCATAGTTTTTCATGAGCATTATAGAAAAAAGTTGTGGGGATTGTATGATTAAAGGCAAAAATAGCATCAGGGGCAACGCCACAATTAGCGTTGCTGTGTTCGTCAAGTAAAAATGTTAGCAAAAGGTCCCCGAAAAGGTTAGCACCCTG
>NZ_DAMBZJ010000016.1:55773-70836 GCF_032060045.1 Oscillibacter sp. | reverse complement strand
TATGCAAACGGCTGGTCCGCAAACACGCTTTCTGAAGCGCCGTGGTATGATATCATGCCGCGGTTGGATGGGGGGAGACGAACCTCCGGGAGCAGCGGAGGAAAGACTGGGACGGCGCTGGACAAGTATTCATTGGGAAAGTACAGTCTGGATAAGTACGATATTATGCCGAAACTAAGGTGATGAAAAAGCAGCGTCCCGAATATTAGGGACGCTGCTTTTGTTATTAAGGGAGTGGAAAAAGGATGTAAACTACATTTCTTTAAAACTGCTCATTGTCATGACAAGGACTGTATCGAAGACCTGCGTTTCTATCCAAAGCTGCAGTACGTAGATGTCCTCAACCGTGCGGCCTCTCTGAAGGGCGGCACCGCAAAGCTGCTGTATGTGTACGTAGATGTGGAACCGGTAACCTTCAACCGGGGCTGCTACACCATCGACATGCGATTTTTCTATCAGGTGACACTCCAGGCATACCTGTGCACGCCAAGCCCCGTGACCGTCGAGGGTCTGTGCGTGTTTGATAAACGCGTCCTGCTGTTTGGCAGCGAGGGCGGCGCCAAGGTCTTCTCTTCGGATAGCTGCGTCATGGATACCCAGTGCCTGCGCACCGGAAATCCGCCCATTGCGGTGGTAGAGGCCGTCGATCCCATTGTGTTGGACGCGAAACTGGTGGATGTGTGCGGCTGCCGTCCCTGCGACTGCGACCTGTGCGAAATTCCGTCGTTCATCAGCGGCTATTTCGACGGTGAGCTCAGCTCCGGCGAGGATGGGCGGAGAGTATATGTCACTCTGGGCCAGTTCTCCATCGTGCGGCTGGAGCGGGATACCCAGTTGTTGATCCCGGTGTACGACTACTGCATGCCCCAGAAAGAGTGCTCTGGTCCCGGCGGCACCGATCCCGCTCAGGACCCCTGTGGCCTGTTCCGCAACATCAGCTTCCCTGTTGGTGAGTTCTTCCCGCCCAACACGGTCAGCCGTTGTGAAACCTACGAGGAGACAAAAAACTGCTGCAAGTGCGGCAGGTAAATGTAAAAAGTGCCCGGTATTTTCGGATACCGGGCGCTTTTTTCCTTCAATTTTTCCGGCATAAAGGGGGACGGGCCTTCATATGGTTGGGTATCGGACAAGGAGGAGCGGAGATGAAGGAACGGGACGAAATAGCCAGATACCGGCAGGCGGCTGCTTTTTTGCCGGTGCGGCTGCGCAAGCTGGCGGAAACGCTGCCGGAAGCTAAAAAAATTGTGGCGGAAGAATTTCGCCTTCGGACAGGCAGGCCCATGTCGGTGCTGCTTCCCGAGGGGGAAAGCAGCCCGTGGGGGTCTGAGCCTCCGGTGGAGCCGGAGGAGTTGGAGACACTTTGCGACCTGGGCGCCGAATTTTCCCGCTATGCCGCCGCTGAAACACTGCGTGAGGGATTTTTACCCGTGCGAGGCGGCTTTCGCATCGGTTTTTGTGGTTCCGCCGTGATGAAGAGCGGGGTGTGCACAAACCTGACGGATTTGTCCTCTGCCAATGTGCGGATTGCCCGGGAAAAAGCAGGCATTGCGGAGGAACTGGCAGAGCAGCTTTTATCCGATGGCCAGTTTGAAAGTACACTTCTGCTGTCCCCACCGGGAGGAGGAAAAACCACGCTGCTGCGGGATTTGATTCGCTGCATTTCCCTGAAGGGATTGCGGGTGGGCCTTGCGGACGAGCGAGGAGAGGTGGCGGTCTGCTACCGGGGACGACCGCAGATGGATGTTGGTCCCTGCACCGATGTGCTGGACGGCTGCCCAAAGGCGGCCGCTATCCCGATGCTGCTGCGGACCATGAACCCCCAGATTGTGGCCGCCGACGAGATCACCGCAGAGGAGGACATCCGGGCTATGACCATGGCGGCGGGCTGCGGCGTGCGGCTGCTGGCCACCGTCCATGCCGCCGACGTGGAAGAGCTTACGCAAAGGCCGTTGTACAAGCAGCTTTTGGAGACGAAAGTATTTTGTCGCGCGGTGTGCATCCGGCGGACCGCCCAGGGGAGGAGCTATGAATTGGAGGAGCTTTCATGAAAGCGCTGGGTAGTTTGTTGCTGCTGCTGGGCTTTGGCGCAATCTGGCTGGGAGAGCTGCGCCGGAATCAGCGGGAAACGCAGACACTGGAGGAGTTGATCTCCACGCTGGAGGAATTCTCCGCTGGGATTCGCCTGACCCGCACGCCCCTGCCCAGGCTTCTTCGGCAGGTGAGCCGGTCCCGGCGAAGCGGAGACGTGATGGCCTGGCTGGCAGAGGCGGCAGAGTCGCTGGAGCGGGGGGAGCCTCTGCGCCCCGCATGGGAAAGCGCCTGCCACCGTCTTCCAATCGAGGACGACGCACGAGAAATTGTTGCGGGATTGGGGTACAAGCTGTCAGGAGATGAAGCGGAAATTTGTAAAGGTATATCGCTTTCTACGGATTGGATTAGAAAGAGAATGGACGAACGCAGAAAGGAAAAACGGGATTATTTCAGGCAGACCACGGCGGTCTGCTTTTCCGCCGCCGCACTGCTGTTGATTCTCCTCCTGTAAAGGACATACGAAAGGAATTTTTATCATGGACGTTGATTTAATCTTTCGAATTGCCGCTATCGGCATTCTGGTGGCGGTGCTGAACCAGCTCCTCGTGCGCTCCGGACGGGAGGAGCAAGCCATGATGACAACGCTGGCGGGTCTGGTGGTGGTTCTGATGATGATGGTGCGGCAGATCAGCGATCTGTTCCAGCTCATCAAAACACTGTTTGGATTCTGATGGGACAGGTCATGCAAATTACGCTGGTGTGCGTGGTGACGGCGCTGCTGGCGGCGGCGGTGCGCCGTGGCGCACCGGAGGCGGCTTTGCTGTTGGGACTGGCCGCCGCCGTGGCGGCCGTGTTGGCTCTGTCCGAAAGCTTGGGGACACTGATGGACTTTTTTGCGGAACTTACCGCCCAGACCGGGGTGTCCAACGAGTTGTTTGTACCTCTTTATAAAACCGTAGGCATCGCGCTGGTGGTGAAGATTGGAAGCGGGCTATGCAAGGATGCGGGGGCGGCGGCGCTGGCCTCCGCCGTGGAGATTGCGGGGGCGGTGTGCGCCTTGCTGGCGGCGCTGCCGCTGCTTAAAAAGGCCATGGACGTTCTGCTGGAGCTGATGGGATGAAACGATGGCTGCTTATTCTGCTTCTGGCGCTGCTGTTTACCATGCCCGTTTCCGCCGTCGAGGTGCCGGACGAGCTGTGGGATGCTTTGCCGGAGGGGACAGAATCAATTTTGGAAAACGCAGACCTGTCCGGTACGGACCCACTGGGCGGGGGCGCGGCTCAGATTTTTCAGAATCTTATGGGACAGGCAAGGTCCGTGTTGCTCCAACGGCTGCGGGGTGCTGTGAGCATTTTGCTGGTGGCGCTGTTGTGCGGCGCGGTGGAAGGTTTCTCCCAGACCGCTGGGAGCGCGGGGCCCAAACTGGTGCTGGCGGCGGGGGCGCTGTCGGTAACGCTGTTGGCAGCAGGAAGCTTTGAAAGCTTGATTGGAATGGGCGGGGGAACCATTCAGGAGCTGAATGAATTTGCTAGGATTCTGCTGCCGGTGCTGGCGGCGGCCACGGCTGTCAGCGGCTCCATTACCACTGCCACGTTGCAGCAGGTGACGGCGGTCTTATTTACGGGCCTGCTTTTAAAGCTGATTCAGGAGTTGCTGCTGCCGCTGACATACCTTTACATCGGAACACTTACCGCCTCCGCATGCCTACCCGGCGGGCGGCTGGGAAATATCGCCGAGGCACTGCGCAAATGCATCTCATGGATTCTATGCGGCGCGCTGACGGCATTTACCATCTATCTCTCCATCGCCCATGTCATCTCCGGTGCGACGGATGCAACGACGGTAAAGCTGGCAAGTTCTGCGGTTGCAGGGATGGTGCCCGTGGTGGGAGGGATCATTGCCGAGGCGGCAGAGACGGTTTTGGCCGGGGCGGGCATGCTGAAAAATGCCATCGGCATTTTTGGAACGCTGGGGGTGCTAGCGGCTTGCGCATGGCCCTTTTTGCATTTGGGTATTCAATATTTGTTGTACAAACTGGTGGGCTTTTTGGCCGGAGTCATCGGTTCGCCGGAGCTGTGCAAGCTGATCGATGGTCTTGGCAGCGCTTTCGGACTTGTGTTAGGGATGACAGGAGCCAGCGCACTGCTGCTGTTGATCGCGATTTTGTCCTCCGTGGCGGCGGTTGTGTAAAGGGGGTGAGCGGTAATGATTGAAGCAATCAGAACCTGGATTATTTCCGTGGCTGCGGCAGCCTTTCTGGTGTCTTTGTCCCAAAGCTTGGTTCCGGAGGGGACGGTGCGGAAAATCGCCGGTTTTGTTGGGGGAGTGGTCCTGCTGCTGGTGATGCTGAAACCCTTCCCGGGAATTGATGTGAGTGGTCTGGAGCTGGGCTATGAGGACTATGCCATGGACATCCAGCAGCGTCAGACAGAGTTGAAAGAGCAAAGCAATCAGACGATGGGAGAACTCATAGCGGAGAAGACGGAAGCATATATTTTGGACAAAGCCGCTGTGCTGGGGGTTTCATGCACCGTCCGGGTACTGATGGAGCCTGGGGAGGACGGTATGCCCGTTCCGGCGGGCGCGGAGCTGACCGGGCAAAAATCGGATGCGTTGGCGGACTATATGGAGCGGGAGCTGGGAATTCCAAAGGAGAGGCAGGTCTATCATGAAACAGGCTGAGACGGTGAAAAGGCTCTGGAACCGCTGGAAATATGCGGTTCTAGTGGCGGCGGCGGGCGTGGCGCTGCTTTTGCTACCCTCTGGGAATGAAAAGAAACCCGTCACGGTTTCGGAGGAGCGCATACAGGATGTGGTGCAGGAGACACAGGTAAGTATGGAGAAAATATTGACAAAAATTGACGGCGTGGGCGAGCTGCACCTCATGCTGACAGCGGACACAGGCACGGAGCGCAGTTTGGCGCAGGACACGGATTTGAGTTACAGCGGAGACACCGCCGCGCCCACGGATTATCAGCGAAAAAGCGAAACGGTGCTTGCAGGAAAAAGCGGCGCGCAGGAGCCGGTAGTAACGGGGACCCGCTGTCCCACATTTCGGGGCGCTCTGGTGGTATGCCAGGGTGCGGGAGACGCACAGGTGCGTCTGGCGGTGACGGCTGCGGTGGCCGCGCTGACGGGCCTGGGCTCGGATCGGATTACGGTGGTTAAATGTCAGTGATATTTTGGAGGAGGAAGCAGAACATGAGAGGAAACTGGAAACGCTATACCGTGGTGGTGACGATGCTGGTGTTGATCTGCGCGGCGGCAGCTTTAAACTGGCAGGCGACGCAGAACACTGCTCCGACGGGAGCGGGAAGCTCCGGTCAGGCGGGCGGCAAGCTGCTGGGCGAGGCAGCCCTTGTCTCCGGGGGAGACGGCTCCGCCGCGCCGGTGGATGAGATGGGCGTTTACACGGGGTCGGATTACTTTGCATCCGCTCGGCTGACCCGCCAGCAGGCACGGGATTCCGCCGTGTCGCTGCTGCAACAGGCTGCAAAGGAGGACGGTGCGTCTCAGGGGGCGCTGGATCAGGCGGCGGAGGGAATTCAAGCCATGGCGCAGTTCACCATGGCCGAGGCGCAGATTGAAAATCTGGTGACGGCCAAGGGCTATACAGACTGCGTGGCATTTATGAGCGCGGACAGTCTCAGCGTGGTGGTGTCCACTGCCAACGGGGAGCTTGCAGACACCGACGTGGCGAAAATTACCGACATCGCCATGACGGAGACGGGCTATTCAGCCGGAAATATCAAGATCATGGCGGCAAATTAGCTGTTGTAATTTTTAAAGAAGCATGGTAAACTAATATGCACGAAAGAAGGGACCCGGTGATTGCCGGGCCACGAAAAGGAGCGTGAATGCCATGGGTGAAGGCCGGGAATACATGATTCTGCCGCAGGAAAACGGCAGTATTAATATCGCGGAGGAAGTGATCGCCGCTATTGCCGTGGGCGCCGTCCGGGACGTGGAGGGCGTGTCCGGGATGATCGGCGGCATGGGCGGTAGCGTAACCGACTTGATGAACAAGAAAAACGCCAGGAAAGTCACACGGGGTGTGAAAATCGACATGACCGGCGCGTCTTTGGCGCTGGACATGTATCTGACGGTTTCTTACGGCCATCCCATCCCCGAGGTGGCGGAAAATGCACAAAAGGCCGTTGTCTCCTCGGTGGAGGCCATGACCGGCTGCCAGGTGGGCACGGTGAACATTCATGTGGACGGCGTGACGCTGGACTGAGAAAGATAGAGGACGAAACGGTTTATGGTACGGAACGTTGCACGGGAAATCGCCATCCATTTGGCCTATGAGCTGAGCTTTACGGATGTGACGGCGGAGGAGCTGCTGGACGGGCGGCTGACGGCGGAGCGCTTTGAAACCCTTGCGGGAGAAGACCCGCTTTATGCCGATGCGCCCAGCGAAAAGCAGGCGGACTATATCCGCCGACTGGTTCTGGGTGTGCGGGAGCATGCGGCCGAGCTGGACGGCTATATTTCCAAATACGCGGTGGGCTGGAGTTTTGCCCGGATTCCTCTGGTGGCTTCTGCCATTATGCGGGTTTGCATGTACGAGGTTCTCTACATGCCGGACGTTCCTAACAGCGCGGCCATTAACGAGGCCGTGGAAATCGCAAAAAAATACGAGACGCCGGAGACGGTGAAGTTCATCAACGGAATTCTCGGCAGCTTTGCCCGCCAGGAATGTCCGCAGGATTAATTATCAACAGGGCGGGCATTGATTGCCCGCCCTGTTTTTTGCGCAAATACGAAAGAACCGCAAGGAAGAAGGTGCGTTCATGGAACAGCCTGTCTATCGGGTTTCTCAGGTAAACGAATATGTGAAGGCGCTGCTGGACGGAGAGCCGATTTTGCAGGACATTCTGGTGCGGGGGGAGTTGTCCAATTATAAGATTTACCCCTCAGGACACCACTATTTTACGCTGAAGGATAAGGACAGCGCACTGCGGTGCGTCATGTTTCGTTCCCAGGCTCAAAGGCTGCGGTTCCGCCCTGAAAATGGCATGAAGGCCATTGCACAGGGGCGGATTTCCGTCTTTCCCAGAGACGGGGCCTATCAGCTTTACTGCGTTGGCCTGTCCCCGGACGGAGTGGGCGATCTGGCAGTGGCCTTTGAGCAGCTCAAGGCAAAACTACTGGAGGAGGGGATGTTTGACGAGGCGCATAAAAAGCCCTTACCCCGTTATCCCCGGCGAATTGCCATTGTCACCTCCTCCGCCGGGGCAGCGATTCATGATATTCTTCGCATTCTACGGCGCAGATTCCCCGCTGCCGAGGTTGCGCTGCTGCCGGTGCGGGTGCAGGGAGTGGAGGCACCGGCGGAAATTGCCGGAGCCATTCGGTATGCAAACCACTGGAACGTGGGAGACTTGATTATCACGGGCCGGGGTGGCGGGTCTATGGAGGACCTATGGGCCTTCAACGATGAGCGGGTTGCCCGGGCCATCTACGAATCGGAGCTTCCTGTGATCTCCGCCGTGGGCCACGAGCCGGATGTGACTATCTCCGATTTTGTGGCGGATGCGCGGGCGTCCACGCCCTCCAATGCAGCGGAAATCGCCGTGCCCGACCAGTTGGAGCTGTTGCGGTGGCTCCGGAGCGCAGAAGAGCGCATGATCCAGGCGGAAGAGATGAAGCTGGAATTGTGCCGCCGCCGACTTCAGACGCTTGCCGAGAAGCGAGTGATGAAGGACCAGCTTGCTTTTGTGCAGGACCGGCGGATGCTGCTGACCCACTTGCAGCAGCGACTGGGGGATCTTTCGGAGAAAAGCGTGGGCGCGAAGCGGCAGAAATTTTTTGCGTTGGCTGCGTCGCTGGATGCTATGAGCCCTTTAAAAGTTTTGGGCCGGGGTTACGCCGTGGCCCGGAACGGACAGGGCATCCTCAAAAGCTATCGGGACGCGCTTCCGGGCAGCCGCATCGAGGTGGCGCTGGGAGAGGGGTCCCTTGAATGTACCGTTGAGAAAGGAAGACCGTGATGGCTGGAAAGAAAAAAGAAGAATCCCAGACCTTTGAGCAGCAAATTGCCCGTCTGGAGGAGATTGTGGCCCGGATGGAAAAGGGAGACGCGGAGCTGGCGGATTCCCTTGCGCTGTTCGACGAAGGAACAGGGCTGATTCACTCCTGCGGAAAGCTTTTGGACGAGGCGGAGCAAAAGGTGGTGCGGCTGATGAAGGGGGCGGACGGTGCGCCCGTGGAGCTTCCCTTTGACACGGAGGACGAAGCGGATGGATAAGGCGGCATTTGACGCGCGGTATGGAGAATACCGTCAGGCGGTAGAGCACGATCTGGCAGGCCTATTTTCGGACAAGCCCCACTGGGCGGATTTGTACGATTCCATGCGGTACAGCCTTCTCGCCGGGGGAAAGCGGCTGCGCCCCGTGCTGACGCTGGAAGCGGCCCGCATATGCGGACTGGACTGGCGACTGGCGCTGCCTGTGGCCTGCGCGGTGGAGCTGGTGCACACCTATTCCCTTATCCATGATGACCTGCCCTGCATGGATGACGATGACCTGCGCCGAGGCAACCCCACCAATCACAAGGTCTATGGCGAGACGCTAGCGGTGCTGGCAGGAGATGCCCTTCAGCCGGAGGCGTTCCGCCTTATTTTAACCACTCCCGGCCTTGATGCGGCCCGCCGGGCCGACTGCGCCCTGCTTCTGGCTCAGGCTGCCGGCGCGGACGGCATGGTGGCCGGCCAGGTGCTGGACACGCTGCATAGCCCCCGTACCCGGGAAGAACTTTTGGAGGTCCACAGTCTGAAAACCGGGGCCATGCTCCGGGGCGCAGCGCTGATGGGCTGCGCCGCTGCCGGCGCGGGGGAGGACCTGTGCGCGGCCCTTGGAAGCTATGCCCGGGAGCTGGGTGTGGCATTTCAAATTCGGGACGACATGCTGGACGTGATGGGGGACCAAGTAAACCTGGGCAAAACCCTCGGCTCCGATAAAGCGGATGGAAAAACCACCTATGTGGATCTACTGGGGCTTACGGGCTGTGAAAACGCCGTGCGGATGTGCACTGCCTCGGCAAAAGCGGCGCTGGCGCGGCTTCCGGAGCATGAATTTCTGGACATTCTGGCCGACTCTCTGGCGGAGCGGACCGGTTGAGACAGCAAACCCATACACTTAAAATTCACACTTTTGATATACAAAAATCGTTGTATATTTATTAGGAACGTGCTATAATAAACATGCTAAGCGGCGGCGCAGTATCCTAGTCAGTACTGCGTCTTTCAAGGAGGGGCTAAAAATCCTCTGAAGGGCATATCGATGAAACCCGTGGTGTCTGCTTGAAACGCCCAGTTTTGGGTGGATGCTGGGGGGAAGCGTGCTTTCACGCTTGCGGACTCAGGGCGATGAGCAATGGCATGGTCAACCCGACCCTGTTTCTGTGGAGACCTGTTCTTGTGCGTGGACGTAATCCCATGTGGGTACCCGGCCCGCGTACGAAACAGATTATGAACCTGCAATGCGGTGCATCGGGCGGTTTCGTCCGTAACGCTGTGTGCAGATGTAGCCTGCCTTGCGTGGGCGCGGTGGATAGAGGATTCAGGCAGACTCCCCTCTGGCCAGAGAGGATGCTGCTATTGCCTTTTGAAACCCCGTCTGCAAAAGAGGCTAAAAAGACGCACAGACTGAGGTGGAAATCATCTAGGCTGTCGCAAGGGCGAAAAAGGGATTACAGTGCGGACTAAGTGGCAATCGGGTCGCGCGGACGGCAACGTCGCGACGCAGCGCCGAAAGGGGAACCGCCTCCATCGGCAACGAGAGGTGCGCTGCGGGGAAATCCAACCCGTACCTAAGCCGTAAGATTTACTTTTTTCACCGCCGCCGACTTAGTATTTTGAATGTTTAAACCGCCGTTTCCGGCGGAAATTTGATATACCCGGGGAGACAATAGATTGAGCAAACCGAAACGAAAACGAAAAAACGACGCGGAGTTGCCGCAGTACCGCTGGGCACTGCGGATCTTTTTCATCGCCGTGGCGCTGTCCGCCGCGCTGAGCCTTGCTTCTGAAAGCGCGCTCACCGGGGCGGGGATCGCGGCGGCGCTTCTGGTTTTGGCGGGATTTGTCGGACTTGGCATTTTATTTGATATCATCGGCGTAGCCGTTACTGCCGCCGACGAGCGGCCCTTTCACTCTATGGCCGCCCACAAAGAGCCGGGCGCGTCGGAGGCAATTATGCTTCTTCGTAACGCTGGGCGCGTCAGCAGCTTCTGCAACGATGTGGTGGGCGATATCTGCGGCATCGTCTCCGGCACCACCGCGGCAGTGATCGTGGCCCGGCTTCAGATCCTGCTGGATGTACACAATGTGCTTTTAGGCGCAGGGGTCACCGCCGTTATCTCCGGTTTGACCATCGGGGGGAAGGCACTTGGCAAATCACTGGCCATTAATCAGAGTACCCGCGTGGTTTTCCTTGCGGGAAAGCTTTTGCATGTATTTCATCGTGGCTCCAAATAAAAGTCGGAAATGCTTTGTAATTTTTGAAAAGAGAGACACCTATGATTCTTGAAACCATCAAATCTCCTGCGGACGTGAAAGCGCTGAGCCGCAGGGAGCTGAATACGCTGTGCGACGAGCTGCGGCGATTTTTGATTGAGCAGGTTTCCCAAACCGGCGGGCACATGGCCTCCAATCTCGGCGTGGTGGAACTGACGGTGGCAATCCATCGGGTGTTCGACACCGCCAGCGACCGACTGGTGTTTGACGTGGGGCACCAATGTTATGTCCACAAGGCACTGACGGGGCGTAAAGAGCTGTTCAGCTCTTTGCGGCAGTTTGGCGGTCTGTCGGGCTTTCCAAAACCCCGTGAAAGCGAGCACGACGCATTTGTGGCGGGTCATGCTTCTAACTCCGTTTCTGTGGCGCTGGGCATGGCCCGGGCCAGAACACTGGAAGGGAAGGACCACAGCGTTCTGGCCTTGATCGGGGATGGAGCGTTGTCTGGCGGACTTGCCTATGAGGGGCTGAACAATGCAGGTGCTTCGAAAGAGCCGCTAATTGTGATTTTAAATGACAACGGTATGTCCATCAACCCCAACGTGGGGGCGGTGAGCAGGCATCTGGGAAGGATTCGAAGCAAGCCCGCCTATTATCACTTTAAAAAATGGTATCGAAGCTTGTTCGGCGCGGAGCCCACTAAAAGCAGGATTTACCGCTTTAATCACCGGATGAAAACCTCGCTGAAAAAAACCCTGTGGCCCGGAAGTACGCTCTTTGAGGACATGGGCTTTAATTACTTAGGGCCGATTGACGGGCATGATATCGACCGGCTGTGCGACATGCTCCAATGGGCCAGAGAGCTGCGCTGCCCGGTGGTGGTCCATGTACACACCCAAAAGGGACGGGGCTATGCCCCTGCCCAGCGAGATCCGGGCAAGTTCCACGGCATCGGGCCGTTCGATGCAGCCACCGGACTGTTAAAAAAGCCGGAGACAGAAAGCTTTTCTTCTGTTTTTGGAAAGACGCTTGTCTCCCTTGCCGCCCAGGACCCACGAGTGTGTGCCATCACCGCTGCCATGGCGGACGGAACAGGGCTGGACATCTTCCAGAAGGAATTTCCAAAGCGTTTTTTTGATGTTGCCATTGCCGAGGGGCACGGCGCGGCCATGGCCGGAGGCCTTGCCTCACAAGGGATAATCCCCGTATTCGCGGTATATTCCACCTTTTTGCAGCGGAGCTATGACATGCTTCTCCACGATGTAGCTCTGGAGAAGCTTCATGTGGTGCTGGCGGTGGACCGGGCGGGTCTTGTGGGGAACGACGGAGAGACGCACCACGGCGCGTTTGACGCGTTGTTTTTGCCAACCGTTCCGGGAATGACGGTGTATTGCCCCGCCAGCTTTGCAGAACTGCGTAGAATGCTGCGCAGCGCGGTGTTAGAGTGCGAAGGGCCGGTGGCTATTCGCTATCCCAGAGGCGGCGAGGGTCGCTACCGGGAGGACGGTGGAGAAAGTGTCGCCGTGCGGTTGCGGGAGGGGAAGGATGTAACGATTCTGACCTATGGCGTGCTGGTGAATCAGGCGCTGGATGCGGCCGATTTGCTGGAAAAACAGGGAGTTCACGCTGGTGTGGTGAAGCTGAACCGCATCGCGCCGCTGGATTACGAGGATTTGGAGCCGGTAATCTCCGGCTGTGACTGTATTCTGGCACTGGAGGATTGCTGCGGCTCCGGCTGCGTAGGGCAAAGAGTCGGCGGCATTCTGGCCGCCCGGGGCAGTGCGCCCAAGCGGATACTTTTCAAGAACCTTGGCCGCAGCTTTGTTCCGGCGGGGTCCGTTGAAGAGCTGCGGCACAGTCTTGGTCTGGACGCAGAAGGCGTTGTAAAGGCCGTTTTAGAGGGAATCCGTTGAGGATACCGCGTTATTTCGCGGGGAGGACAGAGCATGAGTGAAAAGAAACGGCTGGATCTGCTGCTGGTGGAGCGGGGCTTGCTGGAAAGTCGGCAAAAGGCGCAGGCTGTGATTATGAGCGGTCTGGTGTTTGTAAAAGGACAGCGGGCAGACAAGCCCGGAACCGCCTATTCCGTAGACGAGAAAATTGAAGTGCGGGGCGGTGGACCCGCCTATGTAAGTCGGGGAGGGTTAAAGCTTGAGAAGGCGATGTCTGTGTTTCCCCTTGCATTGAAAAATACTATTTGCGGCGATATCGGGGCTTCCACCGGCGGCTTTACCGATTGCATGCTTCAAAATGGAGCAAAAAAGGTCTATGCCGTGGATGTGGGCTACGGGCAGCTTGCATGGAAGCTGCGGTGCGACCCGCGGGTGGTATGCCTGGAGCGTACTAACGCCCGGTATCTCACCCATGAACAGGTGCCAGACGAGCTCGATTTTGCCAGCGTGGATGTGAGCTTTATCTCCCTAAAGCTGATTCTACCCGCTCTGCGGGGACTTTTGAAGCAGGAGGGCGGTGCGGTGTGCCTTGTGAAGCCGCAATTTGAGGCGGGCCGGGAAAAGGTCGGCAAAAAAGGCGTGGTCCGGGACCCGGAGGTACACCGGGAGGTGCTGGAGCATTTTTTGAACCATGCAAAGGAATCTGGCTTTACAGTGGCTGGATTGACATACTCTCCCATTCGAGGACCGGAGGGCAACATCGAGTATCTGGGATTTTTGCGCTGCGGCGCTTCGGAAGATGCGCCGGGTTTTGATTTGCGGGCGCTGGTGGAGGAATCCCACATGGACCTGCCGGAAAAGGGGGGCGCGGAGACATGAAAGAGGCCAAAAAGATTATTCTTTGTCCCAACCCCAGCCGGGACCGGGATATGAGTGCCACAAAAGCTGCCCGCGCCATTTTGCACGAGTGCGGTTTCCGGACAGTGGTGTGCTCGCCCTTCCGTGACCAACGGGAGGGGACCTCTTTTGCGGATTTAGAAGTGCGCCCGCTGACCCATGAACTGCGGTCGGCGGACCTGCTGATTACGCTGGGCGGAGACGGCACAATTCTGCATCTTGCCAAGTTGGCGGCGCTGAATAAAGTGCCGGTGCTGGGTGTTAACACAGGGAGTCTGGGCTTCATCGCAGAGCTGGAGCTGGGAGAGCTGGAGATGCTGCGGCGGCTGGCGGTCTGGGATTTTGAAACGGAAAACCGGATGATGCTGGATGTGAATGTCCTGCGGAACGGACGCTCCGTCTACACGAATCTGGGGTTGAACGACGCGGTGGTTCGGGAGGGTCCCATTTCCCATGTGATTCATTTGCGGATTGAGTCCGATGGACACCATCTGGCGGACATCGCTGGAGACGGCGTGATTATCGCCACGCCCACCGGGTCCACGGCGTATTCACTCTCTGCCGGCGGCCCCGTGGTGGAGCCGGAGGCGGAGGCCATAGTGGTCTGCCCTATCTGTACGCATAACATGCGGTTTTCTTCGTATGTTCTTTCTCCTAGACACACGCTGTCCATCCGCACAGAGCGGAACGGACGCAAGCCGGTATATCTGTTTGTGGATGAGAGCAGGGGCTTTTCCCTTCATGCGGAAGATGAGGTGCAAGTGCGCCGGTCCAAATACGAGCTGAAGCTGGTGCGGTTGACCGAAAAGAGCTTTTGTGAAATTTTTGCGAGAAAAATGCTGCCGGGAGGACAGGAAGATGAAAAATGAACGGCAAATGCTGATTTTGGAGATTATCGGGCAGGAGGATATCGAGACGCAGGAGCAACTTTTGGAGCGACTGCAGGCCCGAGGCGTGTCCAGTACGCAGGCCACCATTTCCCGGGATATTAAGCAAATGCATCTTATCAAAGAGCCGGTAGGGCGCGGGGTATATAAATATTCTGTGTCCGGAAACCGAACCCGATTAAATTTCGCGGAGAAGCTGCGTACCATCTTTCGGGAGAGCATCACGGGCATCGAAAACGCCCAAAACATTGTGGTGGTGAAAACGATGCCGGGGCTGGCCAGTGCCGCCTGTGCCGCGCTGGATGACATGGATTTGGGCTATATGCTGGGGAGCTTGGCAGGAGATGACACAGCGTTTCTGGTGATGAGGGACACCGCTTCGGCAGAAACCTTCTGTAAAGAAATTCAGGAAATGATTAACATGTAAAAGGAAGTATTTTTACGGAATAGAAAAGGGGGAAGAAGCCATGCTGGAGCTGCTACACATTGAAAACATCGCAGTTATCGAGCAAGCGGACATTCAGTTCCGCCCAGGCTTCAACGCCCTCACCGGCGAAACCGGCGCGGGCAAATCCATTGTCATTGACGCTTTGGGCGCGGTGCTGGGGGGAAGAACCTCTCGGGATTTGATTCGTACCGGAAGCAAGCGGGCAGTGGTCAGTGCGGAATTTTCCGGAGTGGAGGAAGACCTGCCCGGTCTTGCCCAGTGCGGCGGGGCGTTGGACGAGGAGGGATTACTGATCCTCCAGCGGGAACTGGATGCCGACGGCAAAAACCTCTGCCGGGTCAACGGCCGTCCAGTGACGGTGTCTCAGCTACGGATACTTGGCGGGGAGCTTTTGAATATCCACGGTCAGCACGACGGGCAGCAGCTTTTGGATGAGGAACGGCATGGCTC
>NZ_DAMBZJ010000016.1:33357-55763 GCF_032060045.1 Oscillibacter sp. | reverse complement strand
CCGGCTGGAGGGTGCGCTGGGAGAATACCGTACCGCCTACAGTTCCATGGCGGAGCTGCGCCGTAAGATGGACGCCCTGCGAATGGACGAGGCGGAAAAGGCCCGCAAAGTGGACAGCTTGACATTTCAGATACAAGAACTGGAGCGGGCGGAGCTGCGCACCGGCGAGGAAGAGGAACTTTTAGAGCGGAGAGACCTTCTGCGCAACGGGGAAAAGTATCTCTCGGCGGTGCAAGGAGCGGACGGCTGCCTGAACGGAGACGATGAGGCCGGCGGTGCGGTGTCCCTGATTCAGGAAGCGGCAAATAGCCTTGCTCATGTCAAGGGACGCCACGGACGGTTAGAAGAAATTTGGAACCGATTGGAACAGCTCCGCTGTGAAGCCTATGACCTTGCGGACTCTGTGCGGGATATGCTGGGGGAGTTTGACTTTTCACCGGAGGAGCTGGACGCGGTAGAAAGCCGAACAGACCAGCTCTATCGCTTGAAGAAAAAATACGGTGCCACGGTGGAAGACATGCTGACCTTTCTGGACCGGAGCCGCCGGGAGCTGGACGAGATTGAGACGGCGGACGACACGCTGGTTCGTTTAGCGGGGCAGCTTTCTGCCGCCGAGAAGAAGACCGTTGTGGCGGGCGCGGCGCTGACAAAGGCGCGAAAATCCGCCGCCGTAGAGCTGGAGAAACGAATTTTGAAAGAGCTGGAAGATCTGGACATGGGACGGGTTCGGTTTTCCATTGAATTTACGCCCAGTGAGCCGGGTCCCGACGGGTGCGACGCCACCCGTTTTCTAATGTCCGCCAACGCGGGGGAGAATTTGAAGCCCATTGCCCGGATTGCCTCCGGCGGTGAGCTGGCCCGCATTATGCTGGCGCTGAAAAATGTTCTGGCGGAGCAGGAGCGGGTGAGTACACTGGTGTTTGACGAAGTGGATACCGGCGTTTCCGGCCGGGCTGCTCAGAAGGTGGCGGAAAAGCTGGCTCAAGTCTCCCGGCACAAGCAGGTGCTGTGTGTGACCCACCTCCCTCAGCTTGCGGCCATGGCAGATGTACATTTTTCCGTGGAAAAGGGAGAGCGGGGAGGAAGGACCTTTACCGAGGTGCTTCAGTTAGATCGGCGGCGGCGTATGGCCGAGCTGGCCCGCATCACTGGCGGCAGCAAGGTGACAGACGCACTGCTGCAAAGTGCGGGAGAGCTGCTGGACGGGGCGGAAGCATATCGAAGTAAGCTGTGACTTTCTGCGCTGTAAAAAAGAGTTTATTAAAGCCAAAATTACTTAAAAAACAAGCGAAAGGCAGCGGACTTTACTTTTTTGGAGTAAAGTCCGCTGCCTTTTTGTCTGCGCTCATTTAACGCACATAGGCTTCCCCGAAAACCGCCCGGATACATTCATCTCTCCTTGCTTTCTTATACCGGCAGTGCTAAAATACGAACAGAATCAGATGCGTTTTTCACGAAAATATAATGTTAAAAGGAGGACTGTCATGAATCGTACCTTAATCTGTCAGATCTTGAACCACGAAATGATGTTGGCCACAGGGTGTACGGAGCCGGCGGCGATTGCCTTGACCGCTGCTGTCGCACGGGAGCACCTGGTGGGGGAGCCAACCCACGTAAAGGTGCTGGCCAGCGTCAACATTATCAAGAACGCAATGGCTGCCGGCATACCGGGAACGAAGTGCACCGGCATGAATTACGCAGCGGCGCTGGGCGCCGTGTGCGGTCAGGTGGAACGTCGATTACAGGTGGTGGATGGCGCTTCGCCGGAGGATGTGGCGAGGGCCGTGGAGCTGGTGCAGAGCGGCCACGTGGAGATGGGCCGGACAAAGGAGTCGGATAAGCTCTATGTGGAGGTGGAACTGACCAATGACGCGCATCAGTCCCGCGCGATTATCCGGGAAGCGCACACCAATGTGACCTTGGTGGAGATGGACCACAAAGCGCTGGAGACGGCGGCGCAGGAAGCTGCCGCCGACCCCATTTCACCGCAGGTCATTAAGGATACCCTAAGTATCCAGACGATTTATGAATTCGTGGAAACGCTGGACCGGGAAAAAGACGACCTGCACATGATTGAGCAGGCCATCAAAATCAACAGCGAAATTGCAAAGGTGGGCGCAGAGGGCAACTTTGGCCTGAACGTGGGGCAGCACATCCGCAAAAGCCAGGAGTCTGGCCTGATGGGCAGCGATGTGATGCTGGAAGCGGTGGCCGTCACGTCCAGCGCGGCGGACGCCCGCATGGCGGGGGCCAATGCGCCGGTGGTCACAAACTCCGGCTCTGGAAATCAGGGGATTACTGCCACCATGCCCATCGTCTCTGCGGCAAAGTCGCTGAAGATTGACGAGGAGCGGATGTTCCGAGCAGTGACGCTGAGCCATCTTATATCCATCCATATTCACGCGGATTTCGGCCTGCTCTCCGGATTGTGCGGTGCCACCATCGCTGCCACAGGCGCTGCCTGCGGGCTGGTGTATCTGCTGGGCGGCAGTTTACAGCAGGTCGGTTACGCCGTCAATAATATGTTGGGAGACGTGACGGGAATGCTGTGCGACGGGGCAAAGGCCGACTGCGCGTTGAAAATATCCACCTGTGTGTTTACCTCCTTCCACTGCGCCGCAATGGCTCTGCGGGACGAAACCGTGAAGCATACCGACGGCATCGTGGAGAAGGATCCGGAGGTGACCATTGCCAACTTTGTGAAGCTAGGCAACGACGGTTCGCCTAAAATGGACGACCTTGTGCTGGATATGCTGTTGCAAAAGGGAAGATAACGTCGGATGCGGACGGGCGGGGGAGAGCATACTTCCCTCGTCCGTTCTTTTGCGTGCTTTTCCAAGGATTCTCCTTGTCATGAAAGGGAAAAACTGCTATAATATGAGCATTCAATTTAAAATGCGTTTTACGCTAGGAGATTACATTGCTGCATTATATTCAGGCGCTGCTTGGGCAGCTGAACTTTTCCTCTGCGCTGGATGCGGCGCTGCGAGCGGCGTCCATCCTTCTATGCCTGACGGTGCACGAGACGTGCCACGGTCTGGCCGCCCTGTCGCTGGGGGACCCTACCGCGAAGGAACTACATCGGCTGTCCTTTAATCCCCTGCGGCACATCGACTGGCTGGGACTTGCCATGATGTTTACCGTGGGCTTTGGCTGGGCGAAGCCCGTGCCGGTGGACCCGCGCTATTTCAAGAACCCGAAGAGGGGAATGGCGCTGACGGCGCTGGCAGGGCCGCTCTCCAATTTTGCATTGGCGCTGGCGTTGCTTTTTATCAGCCGTTGGATTTATCTGTATACAGATTATACGCCTCTGTGGGACGGAATTTTCAATTTTCTGCACACCACTGCAATTCTTTCCATCGGGCTGGGACTTTTTAACCTGCTCCCTATTCCTCCGCTGGATGGATCAAAGGTCTTGGGTGCACTACTGCCCGACAAGGCCTATTTCACCTTAATGCATTACGAGCGGTATGGAATGCTTCTTTTGTTTCTGCTCTCCTTTGCAAATGTGGGCGGAGGGCTGATTGGCCGCGGCATCTACGCCGTGTACACCACCATGGTGAACCTGATTTATTGAGGTGAACGATTGTTGGACAGTCCCGTATTCAAGCTGGAAAAAGTGGTTCGGGCCAAGGCGCAGGAGGAAATGCAGGACTTTGAGGGGCCGCTGGACCTTATATTGTTTTTGCTCAGTAAAAACAAGCTGGAAATTCAGGACATCGCCATTTCTCTGATTTGCAACCAGTACCTCTGCTGGCTGGAGGCGCGCAAGCAGATGGATCTGGAAGTGGCCAGCGAATTTATCTCCATGGCCTCCCATCTCATTTATCTCAAGACCCGGATGCTTTTGTCCATCGAAGATGAGGAGGCCCGGGGCGAGATGGACGCCCTGATCAAGTCATTGGAAGAGCGTCGCCGTAGCGAGAGCTATGGCGTGGTAAAGGCGGCCGCCAAACGGCTGGAGCCTATGGAAGAATTTGGACGCAGCATCATTTTCCGTCAACCGGAGTCGGTGGAGCGGGGAAAGATTTATGAATACGATCAGGACCCGGGGGACCTGATTCTGGCCATGACGGACATTCGGGAGCGCTCAGAGCGGACGTTGCCGCCTCCCAGAGCGGCCTTTGCAGACATTGTGCGCCACGAGCCCTATCCCGTGGAGAGCAAGGCGAGGGACATTATCCAGCGGCTTAAAAGCGAGGGAATTACCCGATTTTTGCTATTATTCCGGGGTAACCGGACCCGCAGCGAGGTGGTGGCCACGTTTTTGGCGGTGCTGGAATTGTGCCGTGCCAGCATCATCCACCTAGCCGGGTCCGAGACGGACTGCACCGTGAAGCAAGAACAGGAGCTACCCGAAAATCTAACACTGTAAGGGAAACGGCATGGAAAATTTGGACATGAAGGAAATTGAGTCCGCCGTGGAGGGCATTTTGTTTGCTTCCGGCGATCCGGTGCATATTGACCGCATCTGTATCGCGCTGGAGACGGACCGCCTCACGGCGGAACGGGCGCTGCAAAACCTGATGGATCACTATGCCTATGAGCGCCGGGGCGTGCGGTTGCTCCATGTGGAGGACACGTGGCAGCTATGCTCCGCGCCGGAGTACGCGGAGGTAATCCGCAGGGCATTTGAAATCCGAAAGTCTGCCAAGCTCAGCCAGCCTGCGCTGGAGGTGTTGACGGTGATCGCCTATTATCAGCCCGTTACACGGGCATATGTGGATCAGATTCGGGGCGTGGACAGCGCCTACACCGTGGGGCTGTTGCTGAACCGAAAGATGATTGAGGATTGCGGGCGGCTTCAGGTGCCGGGACGGCCTCGGCTGTACCGGACCACAAAAAATTTTCTTCGCTCGTTTCATCTCCACTCGTTGGAGGATTTGCCGGAGCTTCCGGATTTTGGCGGCGCCGGGCAGATGCGCATAGGCGACAACGGTGAGATTGTTGACCCAGAGGGGGAACTTGGGGAGACGGCGGAGGACGATGTGCCGGAAGGCGGCAATTAAGCCTTGCCGTCCGGGAGCGCTGTGGAAGGAGGATGCCCCTTGCTCTGGCTGAAAATTTTGATTGGTCTGGCAGTTTTATTTCTCCTGCTGTGCAGGGTGCGTCTGGGTATCCGGGTGGACATTGCCGAGATTGTTTCGGCGGACGTGGTCATTGGTTTCCTGCGCTTTCGGGTTGTGCCCACCAAGGATGGGGCAAAAATAGTTGCAAAGCCAAAAAAAACCAAAAAAAGAAAAAAGCCAAAAGATTTGACAAAAACCGTAAAGAAAATCCCCGTACCAACAGTGGAGGATTTAAAATCCGCATATCATATCTTTCAGGGACCAATGAGAAAAATTTTGCGACGAATTGGCCAGGGAATTTGTATCCACCCTTTGTCATTGTCGGCAACAATTCCGGGGCAGGAGGACCCAGCAGCGGCGGCGGAAACCTATGGCCGTGTCTGCGCGGCCATGTGGACGGTGATGCCGCTGCTGGAAGAGCTGATTGATATTCCCAAGCCATCCTTGCACGTGGGCGTGGATTACGACTTAGAGCACGTCTACATCCGGGGACATGTGGGCATTTCCATTCGCGTGGGAACGCTGCTGTCTATAGGCTTCGGCGCGTTGATTCCCGGCGTACGCTGGCTGATAAAATTTTATCGGGCTCATAAAAACGACAAACCGCGGCAGGAAAAAACTGCAGAGACAGAAGCGCCGAAATCTGCCGCATAGAAAGGAAATCGCTATGGATAATACTGTTGAGAAGAAACACCCGCTGAACGATCTGATGCGCTCCACCATGGAAAAAATTCGCGAAATGGTGGATACCAACACCATCGTGGGCCAGCCGATTACCACGCCCGACGGCGTGACCCTCATCCCGATCTCCAAGGTCAGCTTCGGCTTTGGCAGCGGTGGCGGAGACTATGGCGCGACCCAGCCTCAAAATTTTGGCGGCGGCAGTGGTGCGGGCGTGAAAATTGTTCCCGTGGCGTTTTTGGTGATTAAGGACGGAACTACCCGTGTTCTGCCGGTTTCTCTGCCGCCGGTGTCCACCGTGGATCGGCTGGTTGATATGGCTCCGGATATTCTGGATAAAGTGGAAAAATATTTCGACAAAAAGAAGGAAAAAGAGGAGTTCTGACGGGGGTATACTAAGGTCACCTCAGTGGAAAGGTGATCGTGGATGAAAACTCGCTTCAAACGCTTCGCGGCGCTGCTTTGCGCTCTTTTATGCCTGTATAGTATTTTTCCTTGTAAGGCTGCGGCTGTCAGCACTTCTGCTACGTCTGCCATTTTAATGGACGTAGATTCGGGCCGCGTGCTGTACGCTCAAAACGAAGATAAAAAAATGCTGATTGCCAGCACCACCAAAATTATGACGGCGCTGGTGGCTCTGGAAAATGGAGACCTTCGGGGCGCCGTGAAGGTCACGGCGGAGGCCGCCAACACGGAGGGATCCTCCATGTACCTGAAGGCGGGGGAGAAGCTGACGCTGGAAACCTTGCTGTACGGGCTGATGCTTTCCTCCGGAAACGATGCGGCCGTGGCCGTGGCGCAGGGCGTGGCAGGCAGCACGGACAAATTTGTGAAACTGATGAACCAAAAGGCAAAGGAACTGGGCATGAGCGGCACCTCCTTTGCAAATCCCAACGGGCTGGACGACGAAAAGCACTATTCCACCGCCAGAGACATGGCGGTGCTGGCTTGCGCTGCCATGAACAACGAGGCTTTCGCCCGGATTGTTTCCACCCGTTCCGTCACTGTGGGCGGGCGGACGCTGACCAACCACAACAAGTTGCTTTCCTATGTGGATGGCTGTATCGGTCTGAAAACTGGCTACACCAAGGCTGCTGGCCGCACGCTTGTGTCCTGTGCGCGACGAGATGGGCAGCGTTTGGTGGCGGTGACGCTGCAGGACGGGAACGACTGGGCGGATCACGCCGCGCTGTATGACTATGGGTTCTCCCATTACCCTGCGCATCGGGCCATGATCATCGGGGAGATAGTGGGTACGCTGGCAGTAACCGGGGGCGTGAGCACCGTAATCCCTGTGGTGGCGGCGGAGAGTTTTTCCTGGCCTCTGGCACAGGGGGAGAAGCTGGAGGTTCGCTTTGAGCTGCCGGAGAGCGTTAAAGCTCCAGTGACGGCGGGAACAAAAGTCGGACATGCTGTGTTTACCTTGAGCGGCAAAGAAATAGGGCGGGTGGAACTGCTGTGCGGCGGCGATGCGCTGTGCGCCATTCAGCCTCCCTCAAGCTTGCTGCGCCGCATGGGTGAGTTGCTGAAAAAGTGCTGAGCACGCCGATGTGGCGGTATAGCTCGGGGATAATCAGGCCAGCGGACACGGAAATCCTGTCCGGACAGTCTGGGGCCGCGCCGCAAAGCGCGGCCTTTCCAATTGAAACACATAGAAGGAGGAGACGGACATGGAGGAACGTCTGCAAAAGCTGCTGTCCTCCGCGGGGCTGTGCTCCCGCCGTGCGGCAGAGGCATGGATTACCGATGGACGGGTGACGGTGAACGGACAGACCGCCCGTTTGGGCGATAAGGCCGACCCGGATCAGGACAACGTGTGCGTGGATGGCGCTCCGCTTGGGCGGAAAGAACACAAATCCTACTTATTGCTGAACAAGCCCCGTGGGTATGTGACTACTCTTTCCGACGAGAAGGGCCGTCCCACGGTGGCGGAGTTGGTGAAGGACGCGGGGGCTCGGGTGTTTCCTGTGGGGCGGCTGGATATGGATTCCGAGGGGCTGTTGCTGCTGACTAACGATGGAGCGTTGATGCAGCGGCTGATTCACCCCAGCTTTCAAATTGATAAAACCTACGAGGTGGAGGTTTCCGGCTTCCAAACTGGGGCAGACGCGGACCTTGGGGCCGTTACAGAGCTTGAAGGGGAGCCTATTTCTCCGGCCATGGTGGCGGTGCTTTTTAAAAACGGAGACCGGGCGCGGCTTAGCATGGTCATTCACGAGGGAAAAAACCGCCAGATTCGGCGCATGTGCGCCCAATGTGGGCTGACGGTCCTCCGGCTGCAGCGGGTACGGGAGCATGTTCTGGAGCTGGGTGCACTGCCCCAGGGGAAGTGGCGGTATCTGACGAAAGAGGAGCTGTCTGCTCTACAAGTGCAGTGACAGCGGGGGAAGGTTGCCGCACCGTTTCTGTCGCCGGAAGGAAAATGATTGCAGGATTTTTATAAATCCTGCAATTTTTATGTCTGCTTTCAGATTGCAAATCTATTGCAATCGCAGGGTGTTTGAGAAAACGCCGGTTTTTGCAATACTGCTGCATCAAAAAGTAAAGGTTTTTATTGAAAAAATGCAGGAAATATGATAAGCTATTCATCGCACTTGGTCAGTACCCGGTATACTGACCTGGGAGAAGAGATACGGCGGAGGGGAAGATCGTGGCGAAAGGCATTTTATATACGCTGGAGAGCGGCATGAGCGGTTTTTCAAAGGGACAAAAGCGCATCGCTTCCTATATTATGGAGAACTATGACAAGGCCGCGTTTATGACGGCCAGCAAGCTGGGCCAGCTCTCGGGCGTCAGTGAATCCACGGTGGTCCGTTTTGCCTATGAGCTGGGCTATGCGGGGTATCCCGCCTTGCAGAGGACGCTGCAGGAGATGATCCGCAGCCGGCTGACTTCCACCCAGCGCATTCAGGTGGCGGACAGCATGATGAGCGGACATGACGTACTATCTTCTGTGATGCGTTCGGATTATGATCGGCTGCGGTTGGTGGCGGACAAGGCGGACCGCAGAGAGTTTGACCTTGTGGTGGATGAACTGGTGCGTGCGCGGCACATCTATATTTTGGGCGTGCGGTCGTCCTCTTTTGTGGCGGGGTATTTAAACTTTTACATGCATCTGCTGTTGGACAATGTAACGCTGGTGCAATCCAACGAGGCGGGGGCAATTTTTGAACAGTTATTCCGCATCGGGCCCGGTGATGTAATGCTGGCCATCAGCTTTCCCCGGTACTCCAAGGCTACCATCAACACCGCGAAATTTGCCAAGGACCGGGGCGCCACAATTCTGGGTATTACGGACAACGATATGTCTCCTCTGGGGCAGATGTCCAGCGCGGCGGTACTGGCTCCCAGCGAAATGATTTCCTTTGTGGACTCCATGGTTGCCCCCATGTCCATGGTAAACGCCCTGCTGGTGGCACTGGGCTTCCGGCTGGGAAAAGACGTGTCCAATATCTTCTCCGAGCTGGAGGACATTTGGGAGACCTATGGCGTGTTTGGAAAGGCTGACGATGAATAAAAAGGTTTTGGTGGTCGGCGGCGGTGCCGCCGGCATGATGGCTGCGATTTCGGCGGCGGAGCGAGGGGCGTCTGTGACGCTGCTGGAGCCGGGCGAGCGCCTTGGAAAAAAACTGAATATCACTGGCAAGGGCCGGTGCAATGTCACCAACGATTCCGGGTGCGAGGAGCTTTTGGCCAACGTTCCCCGCAACGGAAAGTTTCTTTACAGCGCCTTTTCCAGGTTCGACGGACGGGACGCCATGGCGTTTTTTCAGGAGCTGGGTGTTCCGCTGAAGGTGGAGCGGGGACGGCGGGTATTTCCCGTGTCCGACCGCTCTTTTGATGTCAGCGGTGCGCTGGAGCGGCGGCTGAAAAAGCTGAATGTCTCCATTTTGCGGCGGCGGGCGGAAAGCCTGCTACTTGAGGAGGGGACAGTCCGGGGTGTGGAAACGGAGCGAGGCCCGCTAAATGCCGATGCGGTGATACTGGCCACCGGCGGAATTTCCTACCCGGCCACGGGTTCCACCGGAGATGGGCACCGGCTTGCAGAGCAGGCGGGCCACACGGTCACGCCCTTGCGCGGATCGCTGGTACCCCTGCGGGAAGTGGGGAATCTGTGCGCGGATTTGCAGGGCCTATCTCTGAAAAACGTGGAGATGACGGTTTTTGAGAACAATAAAAAAATCCATACCGATTTTGGCGAACTGCTATTTACCCATTTCGGGGTCAGTGGCCCGTTGGTTCTGTCCGCTTCCTCCCATATGCGGCATTTCGGAGAAAAGGCGTATCGGCTGGAAATTGATTTGAAGCCCGCATTGGGCGAAGAACAGTTGGACAGGCGGTTGCTGGCGGACTTTGAAAAATACGCCAACAGCGATTTTTGCAACGCGCTGAGCGACCTGCTGCCCCAAAAGCTGATTCCGGTCATGGTGGTGTGCTGTGAAATTTCCCCGCATCGAAAGGTACACGATATTACGCGGGAAGAGCGGCAGGGCCTGCTGCGCCTTTTGAAGCACTTTCCCATTGCCGTCGGTGCACCCCGTCCGGTGGAGGAGGCCATTGTCACTGCCGGCGGCGTAGCGGTGCGTGAGATTAATCCAAACACTATGGAATCAAAAAGTGTAAAGGGATTATACTTTGCGGGTGAGTTGATTGATGTGGATGCCTATACCGGCGGATTTAACCTGCAAATTGCCTGGGCCACCGGGCGCGCCGCGGGCTTTGCAGCGGCGGATACCAAGGAGTAAGGAGCATTCCCATGAAGAACGTAAGCATTGCCATCGACGGGCCCTCCGGCGCGGGAAAGAGCACCTTGGCCCGGGCACTGGCAAAGAAAAAAGGATATTTGTACGTAGATACCGGCGCTATTTACCGGACCATCGGCTACTATGTCCACCGTTGCGGAGTGGATCCGGCCGACGCGGCGGTGGTGCTGCGTCGGCTTCCACAGGCAAAGGTGGAGCTGCGCCGGAGCGAGGATGAAACGCAACGCATGTTTTTAAACGGGGAAGATGTGTCCGAGGAGATTCGCCTTCCGGAGGTTTCCAAATATGCATCCGTTGTCTCCGCCTACCCGGAGGTCCGGGCATATCTTCTTGAGATGCAGCGGGAACTGGCCCGGAACCACAACGTGGTAATGGATGGGCGGGACATCGGCACGGTGGTTCTGCCGGACGCGGATGTGAAAATTTTTCTCACAGCTTCGGTGGAGATTCGTGCGAAGCGCCGCTATTTGGAGCTTTCGGAGCGGGGAACGCCCGAAGCGTTGGATCAGGTATACAGCGAGATTGTCCAGCGGGACTGGGACGACTCCCACCGCGCCGCCGCGCCGCTGCGGCAGGCGGAGGGCGCCGTGGTGGTGGATACCACGGCGCTGAATTTTCAAGAGAGCTTGGCCGCACTCTTGCAGGTGGTGGAGGAGGCGTTGAAATGAAGCCTTTTAATGGCTTTTTTGTGTTTATCTATTATGTGGTGGGCTTTATTACCCGGCTTCTTCACCCCACCGATGTGGAGGGAATGGACCGCCTGCCCCAAGGGGGCGCGTTGCTATGTCCCAACCATGCCAGCGACTGGGACCCGGTGATGGTGGCGCTGGTGCTGCCGGTGAATTACCGGCTGCACATCATGGCGAAGGAAGAACTGTTCCGCAATCCGATTCTGGGCTGGATTTTGCGCCGTGTGGGGGCGTTTCCCGTCAGCCGGGGCGGCAGCGACATTCAGTCGGTTAAAACCGCCATGCAGGCCATTAAATCCGGAGACAATCTGCTGATGTTTCCGGAGGGAACCACTGTTCGCAACGGCATCGGCCATGTGGACGGCTTGCCAGCCCACGCCCACGGCGGCGTGGCCATGATCGGAATTCGCACGGGAGCGAAGCTGGTTCCCGTGTTTGTGGATGGAGAGAAGAAGCCCTTCCGCCGCACCCGCATTATTTTCGGCGAGCCCTATGAGCCAAGAATTACCGGGAAACACGGCACGGCGGAGGAGATTCAGACTGTGGCAGACGAGGTTCTGGCGGCGGCCTACGCGTTAGGTGGGCAGGCCGTGGGAGGGAAGTCAGTGTGCGAGTGATTTTGGCGCAGAGCGCCGGTTTTTGCTATGGCGTAGAGCGGGCGGTGGAGCTTGCAAAGAAAACCGCCTCGGAAAGCGACTGCTGCGTCATGCTGGGAGACCTGATTCACAATGCCCACGTGGTGGCAGAGCTGGAGGCTCTGGGCGTGCGGAAAATCGCAGGGCCGAAAGACGCGCCGGAGGGTGCCACCGTTGTGCTGCGTTCTCACGGAGAGCGGCGGGAGCTGGTGGAGGAACTGGCGGCGCGGGGACTTTGCTGTGTTAGCGCCGCATGTCCCAACGTTCTGCGGATTCAAACCCTTGTTGGGCAGGCAGAGGAGGACGGACGGCAGGTCATCATCATCGGAGAGCGGAACCATCCAGAAATTCAGGGAATCGCCAGCTATTGCAGGCATCCGCTGATTTTCGGCGGGCCGGAGGAGCTTGCCATCTGGCTTGCAGAGGACACTGCACGGCGAGACCTTGCCATCACGGTGGCGGCACAGACCACCTGTATTCGTGAACTTTTTGAGACTTCCGTAAAAATCTTAAAAAAACAGTGTACAAACGCCAAAATATTTGATACAATATGCAATGCTACGCGTAAGCGTCAATCCGAGGCGGCCGAGATTGCCGGACGGGTGGACGCAATGGTGGTGGTTGGAGACCCCAGAAGTGCAAACACCAAACATTTGACGGAAATTTGTATTGAGAGATGCCCGCGCGTTCTCCAGATTGAGGGGGCGGACGAGCTCTCGCCGGATTTTTTCAATGGTTGCTCTGTTGCAGGTCTGACGGCCGGTGCCTCCACGCCTGCGGGCATCATTAAGGAGGTATATGCAACGATGAGTGAAGAAATCAAGAGCGTCGAAAACGGCGAGGAATCCTTTGAGGAACTGCTGAATCAATCTTTTAAGACTTTAAATACAGGGGAAAAGGTAACTGGCATTGTCACGGCCGTGGGTCCCACGGAGGTGCAGGTAGATGTGGGCGCCAAGCAGGCCGCATACATCAAGGCCAGTGAGCTGAGTGACGATCCCAACGCCAAGCCCGAGGATCTTCTGAAGGTGGGCGACGAGATCGAGGCATATATCGTCCGCGTCAACGACATCGAAGGCTTTGCCGAGTTGTCCAAGAAGCGTCTTGACACTGTGAAGGTCTGGGAGAACATCGAGCAGGCCGTCGAGGACAAGACCGTGATGGACGGCGTTGTCACCGAGGTCAACAAGGGCGGTGTGGTCGTTTCCGTCAAGGGTGTGCGGGTGTTCGTGCCTGCCTCTCAGAGCGGTATGCCCCGTGGCGCGGACCTTAACACCATGGTTAAGTCCAAGGTGCAGCTCCGTATCACTGAGGTCAACCGTGCCCGCCGCCGTGTGGTGGGTTCCATCCGCTCCGTCGCTGACGAGGCCCGCGGAGCCGCGCAGGACGAGGTGTGGAACAGCATCGAGGTTGGCAAGCGGTATACCGGCACTGTTAAATCCATGACCGCTTACGGCGTGTTTGTGGACATTGGCGGCGTGGACGGCATGGTGCATATCTCCGAACTGAGCTGGAGCCGCATCAAGACTCCCTCCGAGGTCTGCAAAGTGGGCGATTCCATGGAGGTGTACGTCATTTCCTTTGATGCTGAGAAGCGCAAAATTTCTCTGGGTGTAAAGGATCGCAGCGTAAACCCTTGGGAGGACTTCATGAGCAAGTACCGCGTGGGCGACGTGGCTACGGTCCGCATCGTCAAGCTGATGACCTTTGGCGCGTTTGCCGAAGTTGTCCCCGGCGTGGACGGCCTGATTCATATTTCCCAGATTGCCGACCGTCGCATTGAGAAGCCCGGCGACGTGCTGAGCGAGGGGCAGGAAGTGGAAGCCGAGATCATTGCCGTGGACGAGGAAAAGAAGAAGATTTCCCTGTCTATCCGCACTCTGCTGGCTCCTGCGGCACAGAACGAGTTCGAGGTTGAGGGCGAATAAATCAGTCCGCCAATTGATACGCGATTCAGCTCCGGAAATGCTTTTGCATTTCCGGAGCTTCCTTTGTATCCGGCTGAGTCTTCGCCTATTGCCGAAAATTTCAATACTGAGAGGTGGAAGACTGGAAACAGGGGTTTACCGGATAACACTGCTCCGGAAATCCTGCGCGCAAATTTCACAGATTCCATTGCATTCCAAAAATGATTGTGTTACAATATTGACAATCTTTGAAACTGCATGGTTTTATTGAAAAAACAGGGAGGAATTTTTCATGAGCTATCAGGAGACATACAAACAGAAGCTGCGGACTGCGGACGAGGCCGTCAAGGTTGTCAAATCCGGAGACTGGGTTGATTACGGTTGGTGCGTGTGTACTGCCGACGTCCTGGATAAGGCTTTGGCAAAGCGCGCGGACGAGCTGACCGACGTGAATATTCGCGGCGGCGTTCTTACCCACCGTCCCGCCGTGATGAATGTTCCCGATGCGGCGCGGCATTTTACATGGAATTCCACGCATATGGGCGGTCTGGAGCGGAAGATGACCAAGGAGGGACTGGCATTTTACGTTCCCATCCGGTACTCCGAGCTTCCCCGGTACTACCGCGAGAATATGGCGCCCATCGATGTCCTGATGATGCAGGTTTCTCCCATGGATGCCCATGGCTGGTTCAACTTCGGACCCAGTTGCTCCCACATGAAGGCTGCCAGTGAGCGCAGCAAATGCATTATTTTGGAGGTGAATACCTCCATACCCTATTGCCACGGTGGCTTTGAAAACTGCATTCATATTGACGATGTGGATATGATTGTCGAAGGCGACAACAGCCTCCCGGATGAGCTGGGCGGCGCAGCCCAGCCCAGCGAGACAGATCTCGCCATCGCCCGCCTTGTTATGGAGGAAATTCCCAATGGGGCCTGCCTCCAGCTTGGCATCGGCGCCATGCCCTGCACGGTGGGTAAGATGATCGCCGAATCCGACCTGAAGGATTTGGGTGTACATACTGAGATGTACGTGGATGCGTTTGTGGATATGTCCAAGGCCGGAAAAATCACGGGTAAGTACAAGCCCTTTGACAAGGGCCGTCAGGCCTTTACCTTTGCCGCAGGCACCCGGAAGCTCTATGAGTTCCTGGATAACAACCCCCAGTGTATGGCGGCCCCTGTGGACTATACCAACGACGTTGCCCGGGTGTCCCAAATCCCCAACTTTGTCTCCATCAACGGCGCGGTGGATATTGATTTGTACGGACAGGTTTCCTCCGAATCCTCCGGCACCACCCACATTTCAGGTGCAGGCGGCCAGATGGACTTTGTGATGGGGGCGTATCTGTCCAAGGGCGGCAAGAGCTTCATCTGCTGTTCTTCCTCCGTAAAAGACAAGAAAACCGGAGAACTGTCTTCCCGCATTCGCTCCACGCTGCTCAATGGCTCTGTCGTCACTGCCACTCGCTCCAACCTGCACTATCTGGTGACGGAGTACGGTAAGGTGAACGTCAAGGGTATGTCCACTTGGCAGCGGTCCGAAGCCATCATCAGCATTGCTCACCCCCAGTTCCGTGAGGAGCTGATTGCCGAGGCGGAGAAAATGCACATCTGGCGCAAGTCCAACAAGAAATAAGATTCTCTTTTGATAAAAACCGCCCTTCACAATGCCGTGGAGGGCGGCTTTTTGAGGTTTAGGTAACATTTTTCAGGATATACTTGTAAGATTACCTGAAATATGATATTATATAATTAAAATATTTGGAAGTATGATAATTGCGATGAGCGCATCCGGGACAGGAAAGGAGCCTGAAATGTTCAGTGTCGGAGATATGGTGGTTCATCCCATGCATGGCGCCGGTGTGATTGACGGCATTGTGTGTGAGAAACTCGGCGGCGCGGCGCAGGATTACTATGTCTTTAAAATGCTGGTGGGCGGGCTTCTTTTGAAAATTCCAACAGCCAACAGCGATGTCATCGGCCTGCGTCCCGTGTCGGATCGAGCGGAGGTGGAAGCGCTGTTCAGTGCGCTTCCCGCCATGAACATCGATGAAAGCGCCAATTGGAACAAGCGCTACCGCGAAAATCTCCAACGGCTGAAAAGCGGGGACCTATATGAGCTGGCCCGAGTGATCAAAAGCCTGACCATGCGAGACAGGGAGCGGAGTCTCTCAACGGGAGAGCGAAAAATGCTTCACAACGCCAAGCAGATTCTGATTTCGGAAATCGTGCTTACCGGCGTGGGCAGCTATGAGCAAGTGGAGCAGCGGCTGGATGGGTCCATGGAAGTATGAATACGGACCGGGGAAAGCCGGTTGAGGAAGAGGAGATTGAATGATCCGTTTCTTTCACCGTTTCAGGGACGCGCAGCGTCCCTTCTGCACGGCGCTGGTGGCCGCCGCCGGTGGTTCCTCCCGAATGGGAGAGGGCGTCAATAAGCTGCTGGAGCCACTGGATGGCATTCCTGTTTTGGCCCGGACGCTTCTAACGCTTGAGCGGGCCCAGCGGGTGGATGCCATCATCGTGGCGGCCCGGGAGGAGGATATTCTACCCTTTTCCGATCTGTGCCGTACATATGAAATTTCAAAATGCGTAAAGGTAATTCGGGGCGGAGAGTCCCGGACCCATTCTGTGCTTCTGGCGGCGCTGGAAGCCGACGAAAAAACCGTCCTTTTGGCGGTGCAGGATGGCGCACGCCCTCTGACTCCGCCGGAGCTGATTGACAGCGTGATTGAAAAGGCAGAAAGATGCAACGCCGCTGCCCCGGCGGTCCCGGTGAAGGACACGGTGAAAACCGTTCGAGACGGGCAGATAGAAGAAACATTGGACCGCTCCGCTCTGGCGGCTGTGCAGACGCCGCAGGTGTTTGAAGCCAACCTTTTAAAGGCGGCGCTTCAGTCTGCTATGGAAGACGGGGCAGAGACAACGGACGATTGCTCCGCCGTGGAGCGGCTGGGGAAGACCGTGTATCTGGTGGACGGAGACGAGGAGAACCTAAAAATCACCACACCGCTGGATTTAATTCTGGCCCAGGCGATTTTAGACGCCAGAGAGGGACGGCTATGACGAAACTGCGCATTGGTCAGGGATATGATGTTCATCGTCTGGTGGCGGGCAAAAAGCTAATTTTGGGCGGTGTCGAAATCCCTTGGGAAAAGGGACTTCTGGGCCATTCCGACGCAGACGTGCTGACTCATGCGGTAATGGATGCGCTGTGCGGCGCGGCAGGGCTGGGCGATATCGGCACCCTGTTTCCGGACAGCGATCCTCAATACGCGGGGGCGGACAGCATCGCTCTTTTGCGGCATGTGGCGGCACTTTTGCGGGAGAAGGGCTATGTGGTGGTGAACATGGACGCCGCGCTGATTGCCCAGAAGCCAAAAATTGTCCCCTACAAGGCGGAAATGGCAGAGAATCTGGCTCGGGCACTTGGCGTGAAACGGGATCAGGTAAATGTAAAGGCCACTACGGAGGAGGGCCTTGGCTTCACGGGAGACGGCTCCGGTATGGCAGCTCAGGCAGCGGTGCTTTTGGAAAAAGAATGACGATTGACTTGGGAGGCCCGTCCGATAGGACGGGTCTCCCGCTTGCTTTTTATAGATCTAAAAGGCTGAACGGCGGTTCGCCAATGTTTTAGGACTTCGGTTCTCACCCCTTTTTTCGGTCCGCATAAACTATGAGGAGAGGAGGAGTGTCCGTGGAACAATATTGGATGATCGCCCGCTCTGTGACCTATGCCCAACGAATGGAAAGAATGCTGATGGCCGCGGGGATCCGGACGCGTATCTTCCGCGCTCCCAGAGATTTGAGCAATATGGGCTGCGCGTATGCCGTGGAAGTGACGGGTGGGGCTGTGCGTTCCGCATTGTCGATTCTTCGGTCGGCGGGGCTTTACCCTGCGAAATTATATTTGTTACAACAGGGAAAATACGTGGAGATTTCTCTGTAAACCGTGTCCGGCGGCTTTGCCGCCGGATCCCGGATAGAGTTTAAGCGCGGAGTATAAACGCCGCTTTGGAAACTTTTATAGGAGGTTGATTATGATCTATCTGGACAGTGCGGCTACCAGTTTCCAAAAGCCGGAGACGGTGAGCCGGGCAATGGTGAAGGCCCTGCAAACCATGAGTTCTCCCGGGCGCGGCAGCTATCCGGCGGCCATGCAGGCGGCAGATACGCTGTTCTCCTGCCGCACGGAACTGGCCGAGCTTTTTCATATATCGGAGCCGGATCGGGTGGTATTCACTATGAATGCAACCCACGGGCTGAACGTCGCCATCAAAAGCCTTGTTCCCCGCGGCGGACGGGTCGTGATTTCCGGTTATGAGCACAATGCCGTGACCCGTCCTTTGGCGGCGCTGGGCGCGGAAGTTATCGTGGCCGGCGCGCCGCTGTTCCGGCCGGATCTGACCACGGAGGCCTTTGAAAAGGCCATTACCCCCGACGTGGACGCGGTGGTTTGCAGCCATGTATCCAACGTCTTCGGTCTGGTGCAGCCGGTGGAAGCCGTGGCCGCGCTCTGCCGCGAGCGGGGCGTTCCCTTTGTGATCGACGCGTCCCAGTCCGCGGGAGTGATGCCTTTGGATATGGCGGCGCTGGGCGCCGCGTTTGCCGCCATGCCGGGACACAAGGGATTGTACGGTCCGCAGGGCACCGGCGTTTTGCTTTGCGGTGACAAAGCGGAGGCACGTACGCTGATAGAGGGAGGGACCGGTAGCCTGTCTATCCAGCAGGAAATGCCGGACTTTCTGCCGGACCGGCTGGAAAGCGGGACGCATAACGTGCCCGGAATCGCGGGTCTTCTAGAGGGAATTCGCTTTGTCCGCGGAAAGGGAGAAAGCGCCATCTGCCTCCACGAGCGCAAACTGGCCCTGCAGGCCTCGGAGGGGCTGCGTAAGCTCCCTGGTGTTTGTGTCTGCGCAAGACGTGACCTCTTCGCCCAGACCGGCGTGCTTAGCTTTGTTGTGGAAGGAGTGGATTCCGAATTTGTTGGCAATGCGCTGACAGAGGCAGGGTTCGCGGTCCGGACCGGACTGCACTGCGCACCGCTGGCCCACCGTACCGCCGGGACAATTGATAGCGGTACCGTCCGTCTCAGCTTCTCCGCGTTTAACACGGAACAAGAGGTGGATTTACTGCTGGAGGCCCTTCCGGGAATCCTGAAGCGCCTTTCCGACTGATTTCCCCCACAACCGCCCGCACCCGGATTTTGGGGTGCGGGCGGCAAAGCCTCGTTTGGAGGAAAAATCCTGAAAGACGGTAAACATACTATGAATTTTGACGCCTTTTGCCTTGCAATTTGGCGTCATTTTCTATATAATATAAGCACTCTTGTAATTTGGGTAAATTCCGAATCCCACGGCTTTGGCCGCGGGCGGACTCCGGCCCTGACCCGGGAAGGAAGCTGATACAGCGATGAGCGCAAAATTTTCGCTTCTTCTGGGCATGATTGCCCGATACCTGCTGACAATTGAAATAACGGACATTCTGCTGATGGCCATTGTCTTGTACAAGCTATTGAACTTTGTCAAGACCTCGCGGGTGGCAAACCTTTTAAAGGGTGTTTTGATTTTTCTGGCAGTGCTGTGGCTGTCCTCCATCTTCAACCTCAACGGCATCAGTTACATCATGGGCCGAATGGTGGAGTGGGGCGTTCTGGCCCTTATTATTCTGTTCCAGCCGGAGCTTCGCCGGGTGTTGGAGCAGATGGGCAGCCGTCGGCTGGCCTTTTTCTTCACCAGAGCAGAGACAGAGAGCACGCTGGAGCGCATGATCGGACAGACCGTTCTTGCCTGTACCGAGATGTCTAAATCCCGCACCGGTGCGTTGATTGTGTTCGAGCGGGAGATTTTGCTGGACGACATGGTCCGCAGCGGCACAGTGTTGAATGCGGATGTATCCGGTGAGCTTTTGAAAAACATCTTTTTTGTGAAAGCGCCCATGCACGATGGCGCGGTCATCGTTCGCAAAGGCCGAGTTTTGGGGGCGGGCTGTATGCTGCCCCTGAGCAAAAACGTGAATCTCTCGCGGGACCTGGGGATGCGCCACAGGGCCGGGATCGGCATGAGCGAAAACTCCGATGCGGTGGTGGTGATTGTCTCCGAAGAGACGGGGTCCATCTCCGTGGCCGTGGGCGGGATGCTGAAGCGGCATCTGATGCCGGAAACGCTGGAAAACCTCCTGCGCAACGAGTTGCTGCCTCAGGAGAAGGAGCCGTCGGACCGGAAGTCGGGCCTTTTCGGTCTGTTTCGTGTCCGCGGGGAAGGAGGCGGCCGCAATGGAGAACAATAAACCACGCTGGAATAAAAGCAAAGTGCTTTATATCGTCCTCTCCATTTTGTGTTCCTGTGCCATCTGGCTGTACGTGGACAGCATCAACAACCCCGAGAAAGAGAAGACCATCAGCGATATTCCCATCGAATACGTTGGGTCAGACACCATCCTGGCCGACCGGGGACTGATGCTCCTGCCGGAAAGCGACCAGACCATGACGCTGACGATCAAGGCGCGGCGGCTGATTCTGGCCAAGCTGGACCCCGATAAAATTCGTATTCAGGCAAATCTGTCTGATATCACTGCCACCGGGTCCCACAACGTGAGTTATACGGTTCGCTATCCCAGCAATATTCCGAGAGACGCAGTTTCCTATTCCAATACATCCTATGCGGCCCATGTGGAAATCGGAGAGCTGTATCGGCGGAACGTGGATATCCGCTGTACGCTGACGGGTACCGTGGCCGAGGGATATATTGCCGGGGAGTTGCGGCTGGAGCCGGAGACGCTGGAGCTGCGCGGCCCGCGTACCGAGGTGGACGCGGTGGCCTATGCCAAGGTAACGCTTGCGGTGGACAACGCCACGGAAACCGTGTCCAGAGCACTGGGCTATGAGCTTTACAACGAGGCTGGAGAGCTGATTGAGGACACCTCAAGCCTGCGCGCCACCTCCGATCAGATTCAGGTGACGCTGCCCGTAAATGTGGAGAAGGAATTGCCCCTTCGGGTGAACTTCATTGAGACGGCCGGGGCCAGAGTTCAGAATCTGGATTATTCCATTGCCCCTACCAGCATCACGGTTTCGGGTGCAGCAGAGCTCTTGAAGGACGTGGAGTATATCACGCTGGATGATTTCGAACTGGCGGAATTTGTGGGCCCCTCCACCTATCGGTATACCATCAATGTCCCCGCAGGCTGCGAAAATCTTAGCGGGGCTGCCCGGGCGACCATGACCGTCCGATTTAAAGACATGGCCTCCGCCGACTTCAATGCTGTGAATTTCACGTGTGAAAACGTGCCGGAAGGGAAAACTGTAACGGTTCTGACCACGGAGCTTCCGGTGTCCCTACGGGGAACCGCAGCGGATGTGGCGTCTGTTAAGGCGGAGGATATTACGGTAACGGCGGATTTGACGGACATTCTCGCCGCGGGCGGGAGTTATACGGTCCCTGCAAAAATCATCGTGGGTAATGGCGCGGATGTAGGCGTGGTGGGTGAATATCAGATGAAGATCACCATTTCCGAAGACACCGCACAGGAGGAACCCCCTGATCCCACAGTCCCTTAACGTAAACAATCAGCGGATTTAGGAGCGATCGAATGACACAAATTGCAACAATTGAAAAACTGCTGGATGAAAGCCACGCGGAAATTTCCGTGGCTCGACAGTCCGCCTGTGGACACGACTGCGAGGAGTGCGCCGGCTGCGGCGTTTCCGGCGCGTCGGTCTATGCCAGAGCAAAAAACTCCATTGGGGCAAGACCTGGGCAGAAGGTGGTGGTGGAGAGCAGCACCAAAAACATCCTCGGCATTCTCCTGCTGGTCTATATGGTTCCGGTGGTGCTGTTTTTCCTTGGATATGCGCTGGGGGGATTTTTCGCCACAGCGGCGGCGCGGTATACCACGGCCGTCATCGCCTTTGTGCTGGGTATGATACCGGCGGCGCTCTATGACCGCCGCCTGCGGCAGCAGGGCGGCATGGAGTTTACTATCGTCAGGCTGTTTTAAGCCGGGGCACGATGTTTGGTTACGTCAGACCCCCGTTGGATCTGCTTCCCGTTGAGGAGCAAGAGCGGTTCCGCAGGGCCTACTGCGGACTGTGCCACACTCTGCGCCGCCGATGCGGTCTTCCCGCCCGATTCATTCTGAACTACGACTTCACGTTTCTGGCCATCTTGCTCTCAGGCGGAGAGGAACCGGAAACTCACTGTGAACGGTTCGTGGCAAGCCCTCTGAAAAAGAGGCCATGCTGCGGTATGCACCCGGCGTTGGATTTAGCGGCAGACGAGAGCGTGATTCTGGCCTATTGGCAGGCGAGGGATGGCGTAGCGGACCACGGATTTTGGAAGGGGCTGAAATATCGCGCGACGGCTCTGGCCCTGCGGGGCGGCTATCAAAAGGCTGCCGCCGCCCGTCCGGAATTTGACCGGGTGACGCGGGAGCAGCTCGGTCGGCTAGCGGAGTTGGAGCGAGAGAAGGCCCCTTCACTGGACGCTCCGGCAGATGCCTTTGCCCAAATTTTGGCCGCCGCCGCCGACGAGGCGGAGGACGTGTCGCTGCGCCGTATTCTCCATCAGCTTTTATACCATCTGGGCCGCTGGGTCTACCTGACGGATGCTGCGGACGACCTAAAGGAGGACGCTCTTTCCGGAAACTATAATCCGCTGAT
>NZ_DAMBZJ010000016.1:27931-33333 GCF_032060045.1 Oscillibacter sp. | reverse complement strand
CGCTACGGTCTGAATGACGGCGTGTGGACGCCCGACAGCCAGAAGGCCTTCACGAAGACGCTGGACCACTCCGTCCGACTGCTGGCCACGGCCTATGAGCTGTGGGACTTCGGGTGCTGGACCCCAATTTTGGAAAAGACCGTTTACACGGGGCTCTTTCAGGTGGGAAAGGCGGTGCTTTCTGGCACCTACCGGGCAGGCAAACCGACGCGTAAGAAAGACAGAAAAGTTGAGGAAACCACATGAATGATCCCTATCAGGTACTCGGCGTCCCCGAATCCGCGTCAGATGCGGAAGTGAAAAAAGCATATTTGGAGTTGGCGCGGAAGTACCATCCCGACAACTACCACGACAATCCTCTGGCGGATCTTGCGCAGGAGAAGATGAAGGAGATCAACGCCGCCTATGAGGAAGTGAACAAGCGGCGGGGCAGTGGGCGGAGCAGCGGCACAAACCGCTCGAACTCCGGCTATGGCGGCTATTCTGGTGGATATGGGTACGGCTACGGCGCGGGCGGGTCCGCGCAGCAGTCTTCCCAAAGCTCCGTTTTGCAGCAGGTGCGCATGGCGGTCAACTCCGGCGATTTGAGCCGGGCGGAAGCTCTGCTTGCAAACTACGCCGACCACAATGCGGAGTGGAATTTTCTTCGGGGCGCGGTGTGCTATCGCCGGGGCTGGCTGGATGAAGCGCGGCGATACTACGAGACTGCCGCCCGGATGGATCCGGGCAACAGGGAGTACCGGCAGGCGCTGGAGTTTATGGACAGCGCGGGAACGTCGGCTTACAGCCCACAGGGCGGTTTCGGGATGGAACAGTGCGGAAACGCCGGGCTTTGCCAACAGCTTTGCTGCACATATCTTTTGTGCAACGGCTGCGGCCTTGGGTTCCGCTGCTTGTAAGGAGCGGCATGTGATAGGGAGGGAACAAAAATGATTAAGAGTATGACCGGCTATGGCCGGGCGAGAAAAACACTTGAAAATCGGGATATCACCGTGGAGGTCCGATCCGTCAACAACCGGTATTTAGACTGCACCGTGAAGCTGCCAAGGGCCTACGTCTTTGCGGAGGACACGGTGCGTAAGCACGTGCAGCAGTCCGTTTCAAGAGGAAAAGTGGATATCCTTTTCAGCATTGATTCCACAGGAGCCGACACCGCCAAGGTGACGGTGGACCGCGGCCTTGCGGAAAGCTATGCGACTGCGCTGAGAGCGCTTTCGGAGATCTGCGGTACAGAGGCAAAAATTTATCCTGAGACGCTGGCCCGGTTTCCCGACGTGCTGAATGTGACAAAGGCGGATGAGGATTTGGACGCGCTGGGTGCCGATATCTGTCTGGTACTGGACGAAGCGCTGTCCGCGTACAATACCATGCGGGCACAGGAAGGCGAGAAGCTGGCTGCCGACATCGGCGGCCGTCTGAACGCAATCGAGGCTTTGACAAAGCGGGTGGAGGAGCGCTCTCCTGAGACGGTGGCGGAGTATCGCCGGAAGCTGACCGCCCGGATGGAAGAGGTTTTGCAAAGCGCCTCCATCGACCCCCAGCGAATTTTGACTGAGGCGGCGATTTACAGCGATAAGGTGGCCGTGGACGAGGAGACAGTCCGCCTGCGCAGCCACCTGTCCCAGCTTCGGGAAATGCTGCGCTCCGACGAACCCATGGGGCGAAAAATGGACTTTCTGATTCAGGAAGTGAATCGGGAGTCCAACACCATCGGATCCAAATGCTGCGACGTTTCCATTGCGCAGGTGGCGGTGGACCTGAAGGCGGAGGTGGAAAAGATCCGCGAACAGGTCCAGAACGTGGAGTAAGGCCGTGAAGCTTATCAACATCGGCTTTGGAAGCCTGATATCCGCAGACCGTCTGGTGGCGGTGGTCAGTCCGGATTCCGCGCCGGTGAAGCGCCTGATTCAGGAGTCCCGGGAGCGGGGAATGCTGATCGACGCAACCTATGGGCGGAAGACCGCCTCGATTTTTGTCATGGACAGCGACCATGTGGTCCTCTCCGCGCTGCCGGTGGAAAAGCTGGCGGGGCGGCTGGGGACTGAAATCCCGTAGGAAGAGGAAGAATAGGATGCAAAAGGGAAAGACTTTCATTATTTCAGGACCCTCCGGGGTGGGAAAGAGCACGGTTTTAAAGGCGCTTTTGAAAAAGCGTTCGAACTTGTACTTTTCCATCTCCGCCACCACCCGGGAACCGCGTCCCGGCGAGGTGGACGGCGTGCACTACCGGTATATGGACGTGGACACGTTCCGGGAGCGAATTGCCAACGAGGAGTTTTTGGAGTATGCCGAGTATGTAGGTAACTTCTACGGCACTCCGAAGCAATACGTGGACGAAGCCATGGAGGTCGGCCAGGACGTGATTTTGGACATTGAAATCCAGGGCGCATTACAGATTTGCGACAAACGGCCCGGAACGCCTCGTATTTTCATCGCCCCGCCTTCCTGGGCGGAGTTGGAAAGGCGACTGACCGAACGGGGAACCGACTCGCCGGAAAAAGTACAGAAACGTCTGCTGCGGGCCAAAGTGGAATTTCAAACGGCCCATACCTATGATTACTTTGTCATCAACGACACCGTGGAAACCGCAGTGGCGGAGTTAGACGCCATCCTGACGGCGGAGCACTGTAAGCCCAGCGATCGCATGGAGATCATCAGCGGCAGATAAGCGACCGCCATCAATCAAAAATTTTAAGCCGAAAGGCAGATAGGAAGAAATTAACTATGATGCTATATCCTGCAATGACCAAGCTCAGCAGCTACATCCCCAACCGGTATATGTTGGTGAATGTGGTGGCCCGGAGGGCACGTCAGATTTCTGAGGCAGCGGAAAGCTCCGGCGAACCGCTGCGCGAAAAGCCCGTGACGTTGGCCATCAATGAGGTTGCGGACGGTAAGCTGGATTCCCGGGGTATGAACCTGACCATCGCGGAGGGCGATGCCGACCAGCAGAGGACACCGCAGGAATAATTTTGCGGATGGGGAGGGACGAGGATGGAACGCTCGGAGATTGCAAAGGTAGCGGTCAGCGCGGCCACGTTTTCCATTGATCGGCCCTATGACTATCTGATTCCCCAGACAATGCTGGAAAAGGCAAAGCCGGGAGTGCGGGTTACTGTGCCTTTTGGCAGGGGAAACCGAAACTGCGAAGGTGTGATTCTGGCCCGGGAAACGGGCCAGAAGCGTGCCGGCGTGAAGCCGCTTTCATCCGTGTTGGATGACGAGCCGGTGCTGGACGGCTGGGGTGTGTCATTGGCGCTGTGGATGCGCCAGCGGTATTTTTGCACCATGTATGAAGCGGTGAAAACCATTCTGCCTGCGGGGCTGTGGTATCGCCTGCGAGAGATTTTTACGCTGATGGAGGGGCTGGACCGTGCCGCCGCCGGAAGTGCTGCCGGAAAAATCAAACATGCGGAGCCGGTGCTGGACGCGATTTTTACCTACGGAGGCAGTGCCGAGCTGAACCAGCTAAAGGCCGTGTGCGGGGAGGACGCAGAGCCTACGCTGCGGTCTTTGTGCAAAAAGGGTGTACTGTCTTCCAGTGTCACCTCCACCCGACGTGTGAGCGACAAGCAGAGCCGGATGGCAGAGCTGACTATGGACGGGGCAGAAGCTTTGGCACTGGTGGAACCACGAAAAAAATCCGCGCCGATGCGTTACGAGGTGGTATTGCTGCTGAGCGCCACAGGCCGAGCATCGGTGCGAGACATCTGTTATTTTACCGGAGCTTCCGTCCAGACACTGAAGGGATTGGAGAAGTCCGGTATTGTGGCGTTTTCGGAGGAAGAACGGCTCCGGATTCCGGAGCCGAAAGAGGTCGCGCCCGGGCCGCCCATTGTCCTTAATGACGAGCAGCAGACTGCCTTTGAGCGGCTTTTGGCCTTGACGCAATCGGGAAAAGCCGAGGCCGCACTGCTTCAGGGCGTCACAGGTAGCGGAAAGACACAAATTTACATCCGTCTGGCGCAGGAGATTCTGGAGCAAGGCAGGTCTGTGCTGGTTTTGGTGCCGGAAATTGTGCTGACGCCCCAGATGATGGAGAAATTTTCGTCCTACTTCGGCGGGGCGGTGGCCATGCTCCACAGCTCTCTGCGGATGACGGAGCGGTATGACCAATGGAAGCGCATTCGCCGGGGAGAGGCCCGGCTGGTGCTGGGCACCCGGTCGGCGGTGTTTGCGCCGTTGGTCAATCTGGGCCTTGTCATCATGGACGAGGAACAGGAGGGGAGCTATGCGTCGGAAAACGCGCCCCGATATCATACGCGAGATGTGGCGAAATTTCGCTGTGCTCAAAGCGGTGCGATGCTGGTGCTGGGCTCCGCCACGCCGGCGGTGGAAACCGCATGGAGCGCGAAGCAGAATCAGTATCATCACGAGCGACTGCGCAGGCGATACAACGAACAGAGCTTGCCTGACGTTCAGGTGGTGGACCTGCGGCAGGAGATCAAGGTCGGAAATTCCGGTGCGCTCAGCGGGTCTCTGCGGCGGGAACTTCGGGAAAACCTGGAGCGGGGAGAGCAGAGCATTCTGTTTCTGAACCGCCGGGGCAACAGCCGGATGCTGGTCTGCGGCGAATGTGGCAGTGTTCCCTCTTGCCCAAGGTGCAGCGTTTCCATGACTTACCACTCTGCCAACGGACGGCTGATGTGCCACTATTGCGGCCATTCCCGCCCCGCCAGCGACGTTTGTCCCGATTGCGGCGGAATCATGAAGCACATCGGGACTGGGACTCAGCGAGTGGAGGAGGAGCTGCGGGATTTATTCCCCGGCGTGGGCGTTTTACGAATGGATGCGGACACCACCGGCGGAGACCATGAAACGCTTTTGAGCCGGTTTGAGCGGGAGCGAATTCCTATTTTATTGGGAACCCAGATGGTCGCCAAGGGCCTTGATTTTGAAAATGTGACGCTGGTGGGTGTACTCAGCGCCGATGCGTCTTTATATTTGGACAATTACCGCGCCGCCGAACGGACATTCAGTCTACTGACACAGGTGGTGGGCCGGGCGGGCCGGGGCGGAAAGAGTGGCCGCGCTGTCATCCAGACCTATACCCCCGGCAACGAGGTGATTCAAAGTGCCGCATTGCAGGATTACGAACGGTTTTACGACAGCGAAATTTCAATGCGGCGCGTCCGCCGTTATCCGCCCTTTGCCGATCTTTTTACCCTTACCGTTTCCGGCGGAGACGAAGGCTCAGTTCTCCGCGCAGCGATGGCCCTGCGGAACGAGCTGGCGATGTTGATGGCGGATGGAGCGGTGCGCGAAACCGAGCCGGAAATCTTAGGCCCTGCACCCGCGCCGGTGCTAAAGATCAACAACCGGTTTCGCTACCGGGTGTTTCTCTCCGGAAAAAATGATAAACCAACCCGGGATCGGGTGGCATGGCTGCTACGCGAGTTTGG
>NZ_DAMBZJ010000016.1:20959-27913 GCF_032060045.1 Oscillibacter sp. | reverse complement strand
CAAAACCGGGGCCTAAACCTGTTTGTAGACTGCAACGCAATGGATTGATTGCGATTTTCGATTGGAGGACAACGCGATGGCTTTGAGAAAAATTTTAGAGGCGGGGGACGATTCCCTGCTGAAAAAGAGCCGCCCTGTGACGGAGTTTAACGGGCGCCTGCGCCAGTTGCTGGACGACATGGCGGAGACGCTGACGGATGCCAGAGGCGCAGGCCTAGCCGCGCCACAGGTGGGCGTTTTGCGGCGGGTCTGCTTAGTGCTGGACGAGGATTCCGAGGAGTATATCGAGTTGATTAACCCGGAAATCACATTACAGGATGGAGAGCAGACCGGTCTTGAGGGCTGCCTGAGCCTGCCGGGGAAATGGGGCATCGTCACTCGGCCAGACCATGTGCGGGTCCGAGCGCAGGACCGGGAGGGAAATTGGTTTGAGGTGGAGGGCGAAGGTCTGACTGCCCGGGCCTTCTGCCATGAGATTGAGCATTTGGACGGACATCTGTTCTCCGAGTATGTGGACCATTTTTTGACCGATGAAGAGTTGTCGGAGTATCTGGAGGACGAAGAGTCCGATGAGGACGAAAAAGCGGAACCGGAGGCGTAACACTGATGCGCGTATTGTTTATGGGAACTCCCGAATTTGCGGTGGCTTCTTTGAAAAGGCTGGCGGAAGACGGGCACGAGATCTGTGGAGTTGTCACCCAGCCGGATAAGCCTAAAAATCGTGGAATGAAGCTGATACCAACGCCTGTTAAGGGACACGCCATTACACTTGGACTTGACGTGTATCAACCGCAGAAAGCTCGCGATGGCGAGGCAATGGACCTTGTGCGTCGGCTTGTGCCAGAGTTGATTGTGGCAGCGGCCTATGGCAAGATTTTGCCGGAGGAGCTTTTAAACTATCCGAAATACGGCTCTATCAACGTCCACTCGTCCCTGCTACCTAAATACCGGGGCGCGGCCCCCATCAACTGGGCGATTTTAAACGGAGACGGGGAAACGGGCGTATCTATTATGTATATGGTGGACAAGCTGGACGCAGGGGATGTGATCTCCAAAGTCAAAACGGCCATCGGACCGGATGAGGACGCGCAGTCCCTGACTACCCGGCTGGCAGAGCTTGGGGCAGAGGCTTTGAGCGGGGCAATTGCGGCGATTGAAAACGGCACTGCGGTCCGGACTGTTCAAAACGAGGACGAGGCCACCTATGCGCCCATGCTATCCCGAGACCTTTCGCCCATCGACTGGACGAAGAGCGCCCACACCGTCAACTGCCAGATTCGCGGACTGAGTCCCTGGCCTGCTGCTTCCGCCGTGGTGGACGGACGAGCGATGAAAGTTTTCAAATCTTTGGAGACGGGGGAGAATGCCTCCGCCGAACCGGGAACAGTGCTTTCGGCCGATAAGCGAGGAATTGCCATTGTATGTGGAGATGGCAAGGTGCTTTACTTGACGGAAATACAGGCCGATGGGGGAAAGCGGATGCCCGCCGCCGACTATTTGCGGGGCCACCCCATTCAACTTTGAAACGAGGAATTTGATGCAAAACGATTATGCTTATTTCTTTGCGCACAATCTATACTGGGTTCTACTGATTCCCGTATTTCTCCTGTCTCTGTATGCGCAGGCGCAGGTTTCCAGCAGTTTTAACCGATACAGCAAGGAAACCAACCGCCGCCGTATGACCGGGGCCCAGGCCGCGGAGGCGGTGTTGCGGGCTCACGGGGTCACCGACGTAACAATTCATCCCACCCAAGGTCGGCTCACCGATCACTATGATCCCCGGACCAACGCCATCTATCTGTCTGAGAACGTGTACGGCGCGGCCACGGTGGCGGCTGTGGGTGTTGCCTGCCACGAGGCGGGGCACGCGGTGCAGTATGCCGTGGGGTACGCCCCTGTGCGGCTGCGCAATCTCATCATTCCCGTCACCAGCCTCGGATCCCGGTTTTCCTTTATCCTGCTGATGATCGGAATGTTGATGTACAGCCAATCTTTGTTTCTGGCGGGTATCATTTTGTTCGGAATCACTACGTTCTTTCAGTTGGTGACGCTGCCGGTAGAGTTTAACGCCTCCGCCCGGGCCATCGATACGATTGAGGGTGAGGGCCTGCTGGCAGAAGAGGAGATTGGGGGCGCGAAAAAGGTTCTGCGGGCGGCGGCACTGACGTATGTGGCCGCGCTTTTGACCAGCCTTTTGCAGCTTATGAGGTTCGTGGCCATTTTTGCAGCCCGGGGTGGCAACCGACGGGGAGGCCGCAGATGAGCGCCCGAGATACCGCCCTGCGGGTGCTGGGCGCCGTCTCGTCCAATGCCGCATGGGCGGACGCTTCTTTGAAAGCCCAGCTCCGGAGAGACGGCTTGACCGGCGCGGAGGCCGCACTGGCCACACGCATGGTTTACGGCGTTCTACAAAACCGCGCCCTACTGGATTTTTATCTGGGGGCCTACTGCTCCCAGAAGGTGAGCCATTTACAGATACCGCTTACGGACATTTTGCGTCTGGGCGCGTATCAGATTTTGTTTTTGGATAAGGTGCCGGACCGGGCAGCGGTGAACGAAGCCGTGGAGTTGGCTAAGAAAAACAAAAGGGGCGCGGCCTCTGGGCTGGTGAATGCTGTTTTGCGGAAGGTATCTTTGAACAGGGACACGCTTCCTGCCATCCCAGACAGGGACGAGGCGCAGTATCTTTCCATAAAGTACAGCCACCCTAAGTGGCTGGTAAAGCGGCTTTTAACGCTGCTGGGTCGGGAGGAAGCGGAGGCTTTCCTTGCTGCCGACAACGGTGTTGCGCCCCTGACGGTGCAGGTCAACACGCTGAAAACCACGCGGGAGGAGCTAACGACAAAGCTCACGGCAGCGGGAGTGGGCGTCACTCCGCACCCGTGGGTTCCGGACTGTTTGGAACTGTCCTCCTCTGGCGATCTGACTGCGCTGGAGGCGTTTGGACAGGGTGAGTTTTTCGTGCAGGACCCCGCCGCCAAGTTGGTGGGTCTGATTGCCGCGCCCGAAAAGGGGAAGAAGGTCATCGACGTGTGCGCCGCTCCGGGAGGAAAGTCCTTTGGCGCGGCGGTGATGATGGAGGACGGGGGCGAGATTTATTCCTGTGACCTCCATGAAAAAAAGCTGGTCCGCATCCAAGAGGGTGCGGCACGGCTGGGCATTACATCCATTCGGACCTTTGCCGCCGATGGGACGGTTTTTCGTTCGGAGTGGGCAGACAGCGCGGATGTGGTGCTGGTGGACGCGCCATGCTCCGGCCTTGGCATTATTCGCAAAAAGCCGGATGTTCGGTATAAATCCCCCGACGACCTGTTTACACTTACTGTAGCCCAGTCCGCACTTTTAGAAAACGCGGCGCGGTATGTGAAGCCCGGCGGTACGCTGATCTACTCAACTTGCACCGTGCTTCCGGAGGAAAACGCTCAGATTGTGGACGGCTTTCTCGCCGCACACCCGGAATTTTCTCGGGATAGCTTTACACTTCCTGGGCCTCTCGGGGAGCAGCCGGGGGAACTGACTCTCTGGCCCCACCGCCATGGGACCGATGGATTTTACATCTGCCGCCTGCGGCGCGCGGAAAGGGAAATCCCGCAATGATTGACTTGAAATCCCAAACGCTGGAGGAAATGACCCGCACTCTGAAGGAAATGGGGGAGCCTGCTTTTCGTGGAAAGCAAGTATTCTCCTGGCTCCATGGGGGCGCGACTTCCTTTGATGAGATGACGAACCTGCCAAAGTGTCTCCGGGAAAAGCTGGAGCGTACATGTATTCTCATACCGCCTGTGGCCGTGCGCAAGCAGGTTTCCAAGCTGGACGGCACCGTGAAATATCTTTGGGAGCTGAGTGACGGAAACTGCATCGAATCTGTTTTCATGCGCTATCACCACGGGAATACGGTCTGTATCTCCTCCCAGGTGGGCTGTTTGATGGGCTGCGCGTTTTGCGCGTCCACCGTGGCAGGAAAGGTTCGAAGCCTGACGCCGGCAGAGTTGCTGGATCAGGTGATTTTTACCCAGAAAGACGCCGGCCTGCCGATTTCCAACATTGTTTTAATGGGGATTGGGGAGCCGCTGGACAATCTGGACAACGTGCTGCGTTTTTTGGAGCTGGTGAACTGCCCGGAGGGGCTGAACATCGGCATGCGGCATATTTCCCTATCCACCTGCGGTATCATTCCCGGCATCGAGCGCCTTGCGGAGCTGGGTCTTCAGCTTACACTGTCCGTCTCTCTTCATGCGCCGGATGGGGAAACCCGTTCTAAGATCATGCCAGTGAACCGCGCTTATCCCGTGGAAGAGCTGTTCGCCGCCTGCCATCGGTACTTTCAAAAAACAGGACGGCGCATTTCCTTTGAATACGCTATGATCGATGGGGTGAATGATGCCGACTGGCAGGCCGACCTCATCGCGGAAAAGCTACGGGGAATGCCGGGGCATGTAAATCTTATCCCGCTGAACGACGTAGTGGAAAGCCCGTTCAAGCCGTCCAAACGGACAGCGGCATTTCAAAAACGGCTGGAGTCCCACGGCGTCACCGCCACAGTGCGGCGAAGTCTGGGTGGCGATATCGACGCTTCCTGCGGTCAGCTCCGTCGGAAGGCCATGGAAGAGAAGAAAGGAGTGTGACCGACATGCAGGTCTGGGGCATTACGGATGTGGGCCTGGTCCGCAAGGACAATCAGGATGCGTTTGCCGTGCGGGAGCGCACGGACAGCGGACACACTGTCTGCGTGGTATGCGATGGCATGGGCGGCACCGCCGGCGGCCGTCTGGCAAGCCATATCGCTGTGGATAGCTATATGCGAGAGGTACGGCGCGTTCTGCGGGAGGAAATGACGCCGGGGCAGCTCCGGGAGGCATCGTCCTTTGCGGTATCTCTTGCAAACCGGGCAGTTTGGGAGGCGGCACGGCAGAGCGAGGAGTTTCAGAACATGGGAACCACACTGGTAGCTGCCGTGGGTTACGGAGGCGGCGCTGTGGTGAGCAATGTTGGTGACAGCCGTGCGTATCATATTACAAAAGACTCCATCCAGCGGATTACGCGGGACCACTCATTGGTGGAGAGTATGGTGGAGCGGGGGGACATTACCGCTGAGGAGGCCCGCCGCCATCCAAAACGCAATTTGATTACCCGGGCGCTGGGGCCGGATGAGCTGATCGAGTGCGACGGCTACATATGCCCTATGGAGCCGGGGGAAATCATTTTGCTGTGCAGCGACGGATTGGTGGACACCGTGTCGGACCGGGAGATGCTGGATGAGGTGAACAGTTCCAAGACGGGAGAGGACTGCCTTGCAAGGCTTTTGGAACTTTCCAAGGAACGGGGCGCGAAAGACAATGTAACCGCCGTGCTGATGCGCGAACCGGACGGAAAGGAGGGTGTGTGACATGGTGGATTCCTATATCGGAAAAATGCTGGACAACCGCTATGAAATTTTGGAGCGTATCGGAACCGGCGGTATGGCCGTGGTTTACAAAGCCAAGTGTCACCGCTTGAACCGGTTGGTGGCAGTGAAGATTCTCAAGAGTGATTTGGCGCAGGACGAAGAGTTCCGCCGCCGATTCCACGCGGAATCCAAGGCTGTTGCCATGTTGTCCCATCCCAATATTGTTTCGGTGTACGACGTGTCCCAAAGCGCGGACGTGGAATACATCGTTATGGAGCTGATTGACGGCATCACCCTCAAGCAGTATATGGAGAAGCGGGCAAAGCTGGACTGGCGGGAGTCCTTGCACTTTATCACACAGATTATGCGTGGCCTTTCCCACGCCCACAGCCGGGGCATTGTCCACCGGGATATTAAGCCCCAGAACATCATGGTTCTGCGGGACGGTAGCGTGAAAGTGGCTGATTTTGGCATCGCGTGCCTTGAAAACTCTGCCCAGACCCTGACGCAGGAGGCTCTTGGCTCTGTCCACTATATTTCTCCTGAGCAGGCCCGGGGAGATCGGACCGACGCACGCTCGGACATTTATTCAGCCGGTGTGGTGCTTTATGAGATGCTCACCTGCCGTCTGCCATTTGAGGGGGATTCAGCGGTATCGGTTGCCATCCAGCATCTCAGTTCCATTCCGCTGGCGCCCAGGGAAATCGATGATGGTATTCCGGAGCCGCTGGAGCTGATCTGCATGAAGGCCATGGCCCCGGATCGGGACCGGCGGTATGATTCCGCCGAGGCCATGATTTTGGATCTGGATGCCTTCCGTAAAAACCCGGGCGTGGATTTGGACATTAACCCCAATGACCTTCGCCCGGAAGAGACTGACGAACCCACCCGCCCGTTGCGTACCGGTGCGGTGGTGGCGGCTGCTGCGCAGCACCACGCCGCACGAGAGCTTTCCCGCGAGCGGGAAAGCGGGCGAGAATACGGACGGGGCCGCGACCGAAAGTACAACTCGGATTACGACCGGGATCCGCCCCGAAAGGCGGAGGGAGAGCTATCCTCAAGCAAACGCACCGCGCTGATTGCCGGTGTGGTTTTTGTGGCGCTGGTGGCGGTGTTTTTCGTGGCCCGGGCCGTGTTGGGCTCCATGGAAGCGGGGGATAAATATACCGTTCCCAATGTACTGGGACTGACGGTGGACGAGGCCAATGCGCTTCCCGAAGTTGATGGAATTTTTACAATCAACGTGGTGAGCAAGGTTTACGACGACGCGCCTGTGGATGTGATTCTCAAGCAGGACCCGTCGGAGAACATGACGAAAAAAAGCAACCTCGTCATTGATGTCACCGTCAGTGCGGGAGAGAGGACCGACACGATGCCGGACGGCCTGATTGGAAAAAATATTCAGGTTGCAAAGGTGGATATGAAAACGCTTATCACCGATTTAAAGCTGGATATTCAAACGGTGGATGAGAGCAGCAACGACGTAGTGGCGGACGCCATTATTCGCACGGATCCGGAAGCGGGGGATATTCTGAAAAAGGGCGACACAGTAATACTATATGTCAGTA
>NZ_DAMBZJ010000016.1:18136-20949 GCF_032060045.1 Oscillibacter sp. | reverse complement strand
GGACCGGAGAAAATTCCGGTGGATGTACTGCCCCTCACCGCACTTCCCGTTGACAAGGCAACGGAACTGGCCGAAAGTCTGGGGCTTGACGTAGAGGTAAAAGATGTGGAGAGCAACGAGGCCGTTGGCATGGTGGTGGCGCAGAACCCCGCCGGAAACACCAAGGCCAACAAGGGAGACAAAATTATCCTCTCTGTCAGCAAGGGTCCCGCTGGCACGAGTAATCCTGCGCAAAATTTGATTCTCCAGCCAGCCACCTTCTCGCTGCCGCAGGATGGGCGGGAAACCGTTCATATGGTGGTTTTACTGGACAGTCAGTCACAGTTTGACGGCAATGTGAATTGCAGCGACGGAACCACGACCGTGGACTTGTATGGCACCGGCACCGGAACGGTACAGGTGTATTACGACGGAACGCTGTTTGAAACACGCACGGTAAACTTTGATGCGTGAGGGCCGGATTCAAAAGGCCCTCAGCGGGTTTTACTATGTGGAGTGCGACGGTGAAATAATCTGCTGCCGGGCCCGGGGAAAATTTCGCAAAGAGGGCCTTTCCCCCTTGGTGGGGGACAATGTGGAAATTCGGGAGCTGGGCGGCGGCGAAGGCTATGTAGAGGCCATAAAGCCCCGGAAGAATACCTTTCATCGTCCATCCGTAGCAAATGTGGACCAGATTGTAGTAATTGCCTCCGAAGCCCTTCCCAAAACCGATCCCTATTTGATTGACCGACTTTCCGCCATCGCGGCGCTGAAAGATTGTGGCGTGGTGGTGGTGCTGAACAAGTGCGACTTGAACAGCGCGGATGGTTTATATGAGATTTACCGTGCCGCAGGCTTTCCCACAGTCCGCGTCAGCGCAGAGACAGGAGAGGGACTGGAAGAATTGAAACCCTTAATAAGTGGAAAGCTATCTGCCTTTACAGGGAACTCCGGCGTGGGGAAATCCAGTATTTTAAATACACTGGACCCTACGTTTGGATTACGGGTGGGGGAGATCAGCGAGGCTCTTGGTCGAGGACGGCATACCACCCGTCACGTAGAGCTCTTTCACCTGTCCTGCGGTGCGGAGGTAGTGGATTCACCTGGCTTTGCGTCCTTTGATTCCGAAGAACTGGATTTAGAGCTGAAACGCCACCTTCCAGAGACTTTTCCGGACTTTGCGCCCTATCGGGAGGAGTGCTGTTTTGTGGGGTGCAGCCACACAAAGGAAAAAGGCTGCGCAGTTCTGGAGGCTCTCATGGACGGGAAACTTCAAAAAAGCCGTCATAATAGTTATCTCCGGCTTTACGAGGAGCTAAAGCCTCTCAAGGAATGGGCGGAGCATAAGAAATAAGGTAAGTGCGGATACCGTAAAATCGGTATCCGCACTTCTAATTATTCCTTTTCCGCGCAAAAATTTCCCTGATTTGGCGCATTGTTCCGCACGCTTTTTTCTTCCCGCGTATATACTGGAATACGAGAGGAGGTGCGGCGGATATGTGGTGTGGCCGTGGTGGAGGAGGAGGTTGCTGGCTGGGCGTATGTGCGGTGTCGCTGGGGCTGGGCATTTTAATTGCGGCGATTTTCCCCACTGGCTTTCTGCTGTTTATCGTCGCGCTACTCCTGATCGCCTGCGGGAGCGCCTGTCTTCGGCGCTGAGATGAGTTTGATTTGGAAAAGGAGTGCGTCTGTATGAAAATCGTCGTCTGGAAGTCGCCGAAAGCGCTGTGCGGTCTGCTGCGCAGGTTGTTCGGGATAAAGGAATAACCCTCATCCTCCCGGCATAGGATAGGCCAGAATCACAATGGCCGGGAAAGGATGGTCTGAATGGAACTGGATTTGAAAAAAGCTCGCTTTGACGCCTATGACGTGGGCGGGGAGCTGGTGCTGACGCAGGAGGAAACGGCGGAGACAATTGTGCCGGATTACTGCCCCGACATTGCCCGCATCATCGACACGGAGGGCAAAGTCTATCTCCACAGCCGAGAGCTGCGGGACGGAAAGGCGGAAATTTCCGGCACCGTGCGGGTGACGGTGCTCTATACCCCGGATGGGGAGAGTGGCGTTCGCACACTGGATTTTGCAATGCCCTTTTCCGCCGAGTCGGACGCCAAGGCCATGCCGGAGTGCGTGCTTTTGGTAGCGGACACCGAGCCGGAGCTGCTGGAAACCCGTGCGCTGAATCCCCGCAAGGTGTTTACTCGCTGCCGGCTTGTCACCCGCCTCACCGGATATCGACGGATGGAGACGGAATTTTGTACCGACGCCGAGACAAACGCGGCCCTGTGCGTTGAAAAACGGCAGGAGGTGCAGCATACCACCGCATTGACACATATCGCAGAAAAAGATTTTACATTTTCTGATGAGCTGGACCTGTCTCCAGGCAGGGAAGGCGCTGCGGAAATTCTGTCCAGCCGGGTGTCCGTCTGCGTGACGGAGACAAAAGTGGTGGGCAGCAAGCTGATTTTGAAGGGGATTTTCACGGTTTGTCTCCTGTACCGCTCTTTAGAAGGACGATGCTGCTCCACCTCGGGCGAGTTGCCGTTTTCCCAGATTATGGAGGTGGATGGCGCGACCGAGGGCTGCGTGGCCTCGGTTAGTGTTCAGCTCACCGGCACAGATATTCAGGTGGACGGAGACCACGATAACCGAAAGATTGCCGTTACGCTGTATCTCCACGCCACGGCCCTGCTACGCCAGGAGCAGGACGTGACGCTGCTGTGCGATTTGTACAGCACGGCCTATGACTTGAGCTACGAGGCCCAGCCTTTGCAGCTGTGCGACTTTGCAGAAACCCTGACCCGCCGTCAAACGGTGCGGGAGGTGCTGGAAAT
>NZ_DAMBZJ010000016.1:9452-18126 GCF_032060045.1 Oscillibacter sp. | reverse complement strand
GACGCTTTCCGCCTCTCCCAGCGCCGTATCCGTCAGCCGCGAAGGGGGCGGCAGCACTCTACGCACCGCAGTGAGCGTTCGGGCGCTGTATCTGGACGAGGGCGGTGCCGCGCTGATGGCCGAACGAAACATCGACGTGAGCTGCCAGATGGAGTTGCCAGAGGACTGCCGGGTCACTGCGCACGCCGTTTGCCCCGAGGAGGTACAGGGAAGCCTGGGGGACCGGGGGATTGAGGTTCGGTTCTCGGTGGAGTTCCGTGCAGAGGCAGTTTCTCGGAAAAAGAGGGTCTGCGTATCCTCTGCAAAAATCAGCAGCGAAGCCCCCAAGGATCTAACCGGTGCACCTTCTCTGGTGTTGCGGTGTAAAAACAGGCAGGAGACGCTTTGGGACCTTGCTAAGCGGTATAACACCACTGTAACCAACATCCTCTCTGCAAATGACTTGGAGGACGAAGGAGCCGTTTCGGAAGATAAGTTGCTGCTGATTCCCAGAAAGCGCTTATAATCATTAAAGAAGCGGTCCGGCATAGCCGGACCGCTTTAAACTTGTTAAGTAGAATTTCGTTGCCGGAGCGACGAAAGAAATAAAATCCTCATGGCGCCCCCAAGTGCGGAGTCATCATTACTTCATGGGAAGTAATTCCTGAAATACCTTCTTTCGATAGGAATTGTGGTGGAAACTCCAGCACATTCCTCTCCAAAAATGATTGCCAGAATGTTTGCCCCTTAGTTGGAAAACCGGGACAGAAACTGCTTTGTTCGCTCTTCCTTTGGCGCACCAAGTACCTCGTTGGGAGCACCCTGCTCCACAATGACTCCGCCGTCCATAAAAATCACACGATCCGCCACATCCCGAGCAAAGGCCATTTCGTGGGTGACGATAACCATGGTCATTTTTTCTTTCGCAAGCTGGCGGATAACTTTTAAGATTTCGCCGGTCAGCTCTGGGTCCAGCGCGGAGGTAGGCTCGTCAAAAAACAGAATCTCTGGCTGCATGGCCAGTGCTCGTGCGATGGCCACCCGCTGCTGCTGTCCGCCGGAGAGTTGGCAGGGATAGCACTCTGCCTTGTCGGAAAGGCCCATTTTTTTCAGCAGATCCATGGCTTCTTTTTCTGCTTCCGTCCGATTGCGGCCCGCCACACTAACGGGCGCATCCATCACGTTTTTCAGAACCGTGTAGTGGGGAAAGAGGTTGAAATTTTGAAATACCAGCCCAAAGCAGCGGCGTATCTTTTTTAGGTTGCCGGCATAGACCGTCTTGCCCTGCTCGTCATTCCACGCGGCTTTGTTTCCGGAATAGGACAACTCGCCGCCGTCCATCTCCGTCAGCAGAGTGGCACAGCGCAGCAGCGTGGACTTTCCCGATCCGGAGGGACCAATAATAGCCACTACCTCGCCTTTATTCACGCCCACGGAGATATCCCGCAGCACCTCCGCAGACCCGTTAAAGGACTTGCGGACGCACTTTAACTCCATCACTTTCATAAGTCGGGCACCTCCTCAATTATAATAGCTCATGCGTTTTTCAATGCGTTCCATCCCCCAGGCCACCACGCTGTTAAAGAAAAAGTAGAACACTCCTGCGATAAACAGCGGCAGGACTGTGGTATTGGCGGCGGAAATCTGCTTTGCGATGGTAAATAGTTCCTGATAGGCGATGACAAAGGCCAGAGAAGTGTCTTTCACCAGTGTTATTACCTCGTTGGTGACGGCAGGGAGGACCCGCTTCACCATTTGGGGCAGAATAATCTTAAAAAAGGTTTGCCTTCGACCATAACCCAGCACCTGCGCGGCCTCATACTGTCCCAGCGGGATGGACTGAATGCCAGCCCGGTAGATTTCCGCGAAGTAGGCGGCGTAGTTGATGGAAAACGCAATGACCGCCGCCAGCAAGCGGGAATAGCCCGATAAGCTGATTCCGAATACGTAGTAGGGCCCGAAATACACCACCATCATCTGAAGCATCAGCGGCGTGCCCCGGAGGACGGAAATAAAAAACCGCACCACCACCTGCACCGGCTTGATTGCCCGCAGTGCCGACACTGCTTTGCCCGGCTTCTTCCCGACGGATTCTCCCTTTATGCCAAGACGGCGCAGAGGCGCCCAGGCGGACATCCGCCCCAGCGCCACCAGAAGCCCCAAAGGCATGGAAAACACCAATGTCAGCACAAAAAGCTGCACGACAGCCCACAGTCCCGTCAGCAACTGCTGAAGTATATTGACCAAAACCATTCCCAATTCTCCTTGCTCTTCAATTGCTGGTGAGGGCGGCGGGGTTTCCCGCCGCCCTCACGGAACCAGTCTGTTTATTTGCCGTAGCAGAGCATGTCGGCCAACTCCGGCGCATCGTAGGATGCGGCCCACATGGCATCCAGCGTGGCCTTTACCTGATCGGCCAGCTCCGTGTTGCCTTTTTTGAAGCCGATTCCATACTGCTCGGTGGACAGAGGCTTTTCTAACATTACAAACTTATCGGAACCCCGGGTTTTCAACTGGAAGTTGGCCACTCCGATGTCCACCGCAATGGCATCGTTGGCGCCGGATTCCAGATTCATAAAGGCGGTGTTGTAGTCGGGGACCTCATCCAACGCGGAGAAAGAGGCAGCCAGAGCAAGGTTTTCGTCGTTGCTTCCATCGCCGGGATCGTCGGTCAGAGCCGTGAGAGCGGAGGAGCCAGACTGGGTCACCACTGGTTTTCCGGCAAGCTGCGCCGCGTCGGTAATCCCGCTGTCGGACCGCACCACGAACATAATGGAATTATTTATGTAAGGGCCTACCCATGTATAGTTTTCCTCGCGGCCGGTCATCGTGAAGCCGTTCCAAATGCAGTCGATATTCCCTGCGTCCAGTTCCATGTCCTTGGAGGTCCAGTCAATAGGCTGACGGATCAGTTCCCAGCCGTTGCGATCGCAGACCTCCTGTGCCAAATCCAAATCGAATCCCACGTAGCTTCCGTCGTCTGCAATAAAGCCGTAAGGAGGATACTCGGCATCAAAGCCGACGGTAAAGGTGGTGCGTGCCGCGCTGCCGGACGCGGCTTCCGGGGAAGACGATGCGGAGCCGGACGTTTTGCTGCCTGCGGGTGCGGTGCCACCACAGGCAGCCAGAGAGCCGACGATTGCCGCCATAGCAAGCAGAGCCAAAACCTTTTTTAGTTTCATTACAATTCCTCCAATTCAAGGGTAGTTCCCTTTGATTTAGTTATTTATCAATTTAGCATGATAACACGCAAGTGTAAATATGCGATATCCCAAAAATATCCGCAGAAAAACGACTGCCTTTTGTGCTATTTTCGATGTGTCCTGCCTGTCATACTTGTCAGGCTTTCCACATAGAGTGGAAGCAGGATTGCAAGAAGGACGGGGGATGCTATGAATACGACCATCTATCAGAATATCGCCACCCGGACCGCCGGTGACATCTACATCGGTGTGGTAGGCCCGGTACGCACGGGAAAATCTACATTTATCAAACGGTTTATGGAGACGCAGGTGATCCCCAACATTGAAAACGTCTACCGCCGTGAGCGGGCCAGAGACGAGCTGCCGCAGAGCGGTTCGGGACGGACCATCATGACGGCGGAGCCAAAGTTTGTGCCGGAGGAGGCTGTCCAGATTCAACTGTCCGACGGGGCAGCGTTTTCCGTGCGGCTGATTGACTGCGTGGGGTATATGGTCCGGGGCGCCATCGGGTCCACGGAAGACGACCAGCCCCGCATGGTAACAACACCATGGTACGACCACGAGATTCCTATGATGGAGGCGGCGGAGATTGGCACCCGTAGAGTAATTGCGGAGCACTCCACCATCGGGATCGTCATCACCACCGACGGGTCCATCTCAGAGATTCCCAGAGAAGACTATCTGGAGGCCGAGGAACGGGTCATCCGGGAACTTCAGGAGCTGGGAAAACCCTTTATCGTCCTGCTGAACTCCGACTCGCCCAAATCTGAGCGGGTGCAGGCAATGGCAAAGGACATTGCGGCCCAATACGACGTGAACTGCATGCCGGTAAACTGTCTGGAGCTGGATGAGGCGGCAGTGGCGGACGTGTTGAAGGCCGTGCTGTACGAGTTTCCCATGCAGGAGCTGGATGTGTTCCTGCCCGCGTGGGTGGACGCCCTTCCGGCGGACCACCCCATTAAGGCCGGACTGTACAGCTCTGTGCGGGAAGGGACCATGGGACTGCGCCACATCCGGGAGGTTGATGGCGTAATTGCGCAGCTTGGAAAGAGCGAAAACATCAGCGCCGCAAAGCTTACCGGCATCGACCTTGGAACCGGCGTGGCATCGTCGGTACTGCTTCTGCCTCAAGAGCTATTTTATCGCACACTGTCTGAGCAGTCCGGTTTCTCCGTGGCGGACGATGGAGACTTGATGAGTCTTCTGACCCAGCTTGCCACCGTAAAAACAGAGTATGACAAGGTGGCGGGTGCGCTGAACGATGTACGGGAAAATGGATATGGCATTGTGGTTCCAGGCCTTGATGAGCTGAAGCTGGAGGAGCCGGAAATCATGAAACAGGGTGGTCGGTACGGCGTTCGCCTGAAGGCCAGTGCCCCCAGCATCCACATGATTCGTGCCGACATCGAGACGGCGGTTAGCCCCATCGTAGGAAACGAAAAGCAGTCGGAGGACATGGTGAACTACCTTTTACAGGAGTTTGAGGGAGACACCAGCAAAATCTGGCAGTCCAATATCTTCGGCCGCAGCTTCCACGAGCTGGTGAGCGAGGACCTGCAAAACAAACTCCAGCGGATGCCCGACGACGCACGGAAGAAGCTTCAGGAGACGCTGACCCGCATCATCAATGAGGGCAGTGGTGGGCTGATCTGCATTATACTTTAATAAAAAGGACAGAGGGAAGCACGTTGTGCTCCCCTCTGTTTGTATGTATATATTTGCTTTGCCTTTATTATCTCTTTTTGGGAAGGTGGAATTTTTCCAAATCCATGCCCTCAAGCTCCAGCAGGCGTATTTTGTTCGCAAATCCCCCAGCGTAGCCGGTGAGGGAGCCGTCGCCGCCTACCACACGGTGACAGGGGATGAGAATGGAGATGGGGTTGTGTCCCACTGCGCCGCCCACAGATCGAGCCGATGCGGATATTCCCCGTGCCTGCAGACGCTGCGCCAGTGCACCGTAGGTGTCGGTTTCGCCCCGGGGAATTTCCAGCAGCAACTTCCAGACCTCCTGACGAAATGCGCTGCCTTGGGGAGCCAGCGGTGGAAGAGAGCCGGGAATCTGACCTGAGAAATAGGTATTCAGCCAGTCCCTTGCCCGGTCAAACACCGCAAGCGCGGCGGTTTCCTCTTGCCCCGTTAGCGAAGAACCGAAGTATTTCTGTCCTTCCAGCCACAGCCCGGTCAGCGCGGAGCCGTCGGACGCAAGGAGCAGGGGACCAAGGGGAGAGGAAAGCTTGCAGATTGTATCCATGGGCAAAACTCCCTTCAAGTTTTAAAAGCGATTAAAAAAACACTTGTTCGACTAACAAAAACAGTATAGCAGAATGCAGTTCTGCTTGCAAGAGGAGTTTGGACGTGATACCATAAAAGTATCAGACAAGGGGGGAATTGCGACATGCTTTTGGCTATTGACGTGGGAAATTCCAATACGTCCGTGGGGCTGTTTGGCCCGGACAGGGAACTGAAATTTCTGGCCGCGCTGGATACGGACATCCGCAGGACCGCAGATCAGTTCAGCATTGATTTGATGAACGTGTTCACGCTGTATCATTTCGACCTGAAGGACGTCAGCGGAGCCATTGTGTGCAGCGTGGTTCCGCCGTTGAATTTTATGCTGGAAAAGGCGGTGGGCCGGTTACTGGGGAAACCGCCCATGGTGGTGGGGCCCGGCGTGAAAACAGGCCTGAACATCCGCATGGACTTTCAGACTCAGATGGGAGCCGACATTGTGGCGGACGCGGTAGCAGCCCTTGAAAAGTTTGCCGCGCCCATCGTTACCATTGATATGGGTACCGCTATTACCATCGGGGTCATTTCCCATGACCGTACCTACGAGGGCGGGCTTTTGCTGCCGGGGGTCAATGTCTCGCTGGAAGCTTTGAGCCGCCGGGCGGCGCAGCTTCCTGCCATTTCTGTCCAGCATCCCAAGTCTCTTATTGGAAAAAATACGGAGGACTGCATGCGCGCCGGTATCATCTACGGAACCGCTGGAATGCTGGACGGCGTGTTGGACCGCATCCGAGAGGAATTTCGCGGCAAAACCGTCAGCGTGGTTGCCACGGGGGGAAGCGCGCCCATCATCGTGAAGTACTGCCGAAATGAGATTGTCTACGACAAGTACCTTTTGATGGACGGGCTGTGGGCCATCTACCAGAAGAACCGCTAGGAGGTGGAAAATGAGACTTGCAATTGGGGCTGCGCTATCCGTTTTTGTGGCGGGATTCATTGGAATGTTTCTGGGAGATATGGGATTTATTTGGTTCATAGCTTCGGCCATGATTTTTTGGATTGTCTATGAGTTGGAAGCTATCCGTAAGCATAAGTAAGATGGCGGTAATGTCCGTAGGGAATCGTGACGTAAATAGTGGCCCGCGCTTGGTTCAATAAAATAGAGAGGGCCTTTCGGCCCTCTCTGCTATATAAGAAAACGCAGGCTCAGTTTCCACAGTGCCGTGCAACACAGGTGGCGGAAATCTGAGGGGGAAGGCTCATCGTCATGGCTCCGCTGTAACGAATGCACACGCAATCACCGCAGGAAAAGCAGCACGCATTGTCTGCATGAACAACAACCTTTTGGTTTGTAGCACAATCGCACACCAGTAGCTGGCAGCGCTCGGCGCGAAGAACACGCGCGATCATGACAGTATCCATGACGGTATCATCATTGCGACAAGTTTCAAGTTCCAAAATAATTACCTCCAATACACAGGCCGCAATCTATCATATTCATAGCAAACAACTTCAGTGCATTGTGCGGGGCAATACCGGTGGTGCGGCACACGGTATAACCGTGTTCTAAAATAACATGCGGCCCGCTCATTTGAGCGGGCCGCACCATATTGTCGTTTATTTCGCCAGCACTTTTTTAAGCTTCGCAAAGCGGGGGAGAGAGTCCTCCTTCGGCAGCTTCGGTTCGCCCTGAATCAGGGGCAGTACATAGTCAATAAAGGGCTGTTCCACGCCGTTGCCTCTGGCGTTGATCCACTCACGGGGGACCTTTTTCTCCGTGTTTGCTACGTCTGTCAGGTTCAGCAGAGCGGTTTTGCAGACGTAATGGCCGTCCCGCTCGGTCCGCTCAAAGCCCACCATTTTGTCGGTAATTCCGTTGACGGCATTTTCCACGGCGACTTTTCCAGCCATAAATGACTCTTCAATATCCGTCTCAGAGGCCAGATGTGCGCCACAGCGCTGCAAAAGGCTTAGCTCAATGCCACGGACTTTGGCACCGATTTTCTCCTTGACGACAGCCGCAAGCGTGGCGGCAAGACCGCCAAGCTGGGCGTGGCCAAACCCGTCGGTGGCGGAAGCCTTCGCCTCGGAGACAAAGGTGCCGTCGGCATAATGGATCCCCTCGGACACGGCCACCATACAGTTGCCCTTTTCTTTGTAGATACGCTCTACATCGGCCAGAAATTCCTCCATATTGAAGTCCGTCTCCGGCAAATAGATCAGATCGGGGCCCGCGCCATAGGCCGTGGCCAGTGCGGCCGCACCGGCCAGCCAGCCAGCGTGGCGGCCCATAATTTCGATGATGCAGACCATTCCGGTGTCGTAGACCCGGGCATCCTGATAAACCTCCATGCAGCTGGTAGCGATATACTTGGCGGCCGAAGCGTATCCGGGGCAGTGATCCGTGCCGTACAAATCGTTGTCGATGGTCTTAGGCACACCCATCACACGGCACTCATAGCCTTCCTTTTGCATATATTTGGATATTTTGTTGCAGGTGTCCATAGAGTCGTTTCCGCCGTTATAAAAGAAGTAGCGCACGTCATATTTTTTGAACGTCTCCAAGATGCGTTTGTAGTCGGTGTCGTCCATATCCGGGTCCGCCATTTTGTATCGGCAGGAACCAAGGGCGGAGGAGGGCGTGTACTTCAAAAGCGCCAGCTCTGACGGGTCCTCTTTGCCGATGTCAAACAGGCGGTCGTTCAAAACTCCCTTGATGCCGTGCTCCGCGCCATAAACTGCAGTGATGGCGGGAGAATTCAGTGCGGTGGCAATCACGCCATAAGCGCTGGCGTTGATCACAGAAGTGGGCCCCCCGGACTGGCCCAGTATGCAGGCGCCTTTCAGTTCACTCATGGATAGTTCCTCCTGACTTTTTCATCCCGGAAAGCCGGGTTTGATTGATATATAATAAAAATATTTTATCATGTTCACCCACAATTGTAAATACTTGCAATTTTATTTCTCTGTGCTATTATGATATCAGAAAATCGTTTTCTTTAGTATCCAAACCGCTTCGGATGAATGCGCAGACCCGGGTGCGTTTCCTCGCCACGCCCGGATAATAATAATTTTGACAGGAGATGATTGATATGCCACTGGTCACGTCAACCGAAATGTTCCAAAAGGCCTATGAAGGCGGCTATGCCATCGGTGCGTTCAACGTCAACAACATGGAGATCGTACAGGGCATTACCGAGGCCGCCCGCGATCTGGATGCCCCTCTGATCCTTCAGGTATCCAAGGGCGCTCGGGCCTACGCC
>NZ_DAMBZJ010000016.1:1048-9442 GCF_032060045.1 Oscillibacter sp. | reverse complement strand
CCCATCGTGCTCCATCTGGATCACGGCCCGGATTTTGAAACCTGCAAAAGCTGCATCGACGGTGGCTTTACCTCCGTGATGATCGACGCATCCGGCAAGCCTTTTGACGAGAATATTGAGATCACCCGGAAGGTGGTGGAATACGCCCACGACCACGGCGTGGTGGTGGAGGCGGAGCTGGGGACTCTGGCTGGGATTGAGGACGAGGTAAACGTCAGCGCCGAGGACTCTTCTTACACCCGTCCCGAAGAGGTTGAAGAATTTGTCTCCCGCACCGGCTGCGATTCTCTGGCCATCGCCATTGGCACCAGCCATGGCGCGTTCAAGTTTAAGCCCGGCACCAAGCCCCAGCTACGGTTCGACGTGCTGGAGGAGGTTTCCCGTCGTCTGCCCGGATTCCCCATCGTGCTGCATGGATCTTCTTCGGTCCCGCAGGAGTTTGTAGAGAAAATCAATCAATTTGGCGGCAATATGCCCGGAGCCATCGGCGTGCCGGAGGATCAGCTGCGCCACGCGGCGGAGCTGTCCGTGTGCAAAATCAACATTGACTCCGATCTTCGTCTTGCCATGACGGCTTGTATCCGGGAGCACTTCGCCCATAATCCCGGCGATTTTGATCCCCGCCAGTATCTCAAACCCGCCCGTCAGGCCATTAAAGACATGGTGGCCCATAAGCTGGTCCACGTTCTGGGCTGCGATCACAAGATTTAACCGTTTTTTCAAAAAACAGGGCAGGGAGACGTTTGTCTCCCTGCTTTTTCGCGCAGCTTGCATCGCTTATGCAAAAATTTTATATGAGCAAACTGGTTCTGGAAAAGACCGATCATGGCACATTTTCATCCTTTCGCATAAGCTGGGGGCAGGGGAGGGGTACCCATGAACCTTTTACAGGACTATGACCGTGAGGCAGCGGTGTGGTATGCCCACCGTTGGGCCTATGGACGAAACCCGGCCTTTTACGATTATGAAACCATCGGCGGAGACTGCACAAATTTTGCATCCCAGTGTCTTTATGCCGGGGGCGGCGTCATGAATTATTTCCCCACTTATGGCTGGTACTATATCAACGCAAATCAAAAAGCCCCCGCGTGGACGGGGGTTGAGTATCTGTTCAACTTCCTTACCCGCCCTCAGTCCTCGGTGGGTCCTGTGGGTGTGGAATGTCAGCTTTGGGAGCTGCTTCCGGGCGATCTGGTCCAGCTATCTCTCGGCGGGAACCGTTACCAACACTCGCCAGTGGTGGTGGAGGCGCAGCCGCCCTATGGTCCGGAGAACATTCTCGTGGCAGCCCACAGCTTCGACGCGGACAACAGGCCGCTAAACAGCTATGAGTATGTCCTAGTTCGACCTGTCAAAATCCTTGGCGTGAATCGGCCATAACTTGAATGCTGCAAAAAAAGGTGCTATAATCACGGCTGACGGAAAAAGGCCCGTCAGTCGTGATTGTTTTTCGTTTATTGAACATTTTATTGAACATAAGGAAGGCGAATACATATGAAAAAACTTTATGCGGCATTGCTTGCGGCCGCCCTGACTGCGATGTCTGCGCTGCCGGTTTCTGCCGCGTCCTTTCGGGACGTCCCGGTGGGGAGTGCCCTTGCAGACGAGGTGCAAAAGGCTGCCGACTATCACCTTATGGGCGGATACAGCGCCTCCAACTTCGGTTATTCGGACCCCATCACCCGGGGACAGTTTGCTGCCGTGCTGGTGAGGATGATGGTAAAAACCATGAACTGGGACGGAGCACTACCCCAGCAGCCCTCTTTTTCCGATGTGCCCTCTTCCCACACGTGGTATTCAGTGGTGGAGACTGCGTTGGCGCACGATGTGGTGGACCGGAGCGAAAAATTTCGTCCGGACGTACCCATCACGCGCACCGAGATGTCTGAGATGCTGGTGCGTGCAGTGGGACTGAAGGGGGCGGCCGCGCTTCAGGAAAAATTGACTGCGCTTCCGTTCACCGACGTGCAGGCAGGGAAGGGGTACGTAGCCGTGGCTTATCAAATCGGCATGACCTCGGGCACTTCGGAAACCACCTTCGCCCCAACCGCCACGGCAACCCGGGGACAGGCCGCTGCCATGCTGGTGCGCATTTACGAAAAACTCAGCCGCGCCACGGAGTTTGTCCACGGGTTCTATGCGATTTCCTCCCGAAACCAGCTGGGCCTGTCAGACGGGATGGAAGCCGTCAGTGCCGGGTGGAGCAGAATGACGTGGGACGGAACCGCAGCACTGCTTTCCACCACCTCGGCGGGCGGCAATGAGTATGCCATCCCCAGCGGCTATCAGGATGTCACCGGGTACCTGGGTGCGGGCGGCACAACCTTGAATTTGAGTGTCTACATGGATATGTCCGGGGGAGTGCGGGAGCTGCTTGCCTCGGAGGTCGGTAGAACGGCGGCAGTTGAGCAGATAGTCAATGAGCTAACCGTTTCCTACAACGCCGTGGGAAAGAATCCCTATTCCGGTGTGACGATCGATTTTGAGAGCCTGCGGACTGCACAAAAATCGGATCTTACGACGTTTTTAACGACGTTATCCAGTAAAGTGCATTCCCTTGGTAAGAGTTTGTATGTCTGTGTTTCCCCGACTTTAACCACTGGCAGCTATTATGACGGCTATGATTACTCCGCCATCGGAGAACTTGCCGATCGAGTGATTCTGATGGCCTATGACTACAACACCTCGGATATGTCTTCCTTTGTGGGAACAGAGTATTATAAGACCGCCGCGCAGGCTCCTGCCGACCAAGTATACACCTCGCTGCTGGCCGCCGCCGTGCAAATGGGTACTAGCAATGCATCCAAGTTGCTTCTGGGCTTCTCCGGCAAGCCCATGGCATGGAAAATCGGCACAGACGGGAAGCTTCTTTCTGGAACTCCGGTCTACCCATCCAACGAAACACTGTATCAAAGACTGGGACAGGCCAATACAGTAAGGGGCTGGTCTGATACCTATCAGCAGCCCTATGCAATCTATACCACGGAGGACGGCAGCCGTTATTTCGTCTGGTACGACAACAACGATAGTGTTCACGTCAAGCTCGGCGCCGCCAAGCTGCTGGGGATTACCGGCGTTTCGCTGTGGCGGCTGGGGACTATCCCTACGGAAACCGACTGGAACTGGAACAGCCTGCTGACATCATAAAAAACGCAAAGCCTCTGGAATTTTCCAGAGGCTTTGCTGTTTATAAGTACAGGTAGCGGGAAAAAGAAAACACCTTGCCAAAGCTCAGGAATCCAGCGGTTTTTTCGGTGCCTTGACCTGAGACAGGGGATTGGCTCTGGCGGCGACACGAAGGGCTTCGTTGTCGATATGAGTGTAGATTTCTGTGGTATTCAGGTGCTCATGGCCCAAAACCTCCTGCACCGCTTTCACGTCCACGCCGTTTTGCAGCATCAGCGTGGCGGCGGTGTGGCGGAGTTTATGAGATGAGTATTCCGACGCATCCAGTCCGGCTTGGCCCAAATGCTTCTTCACCATTGCATGCACTCCAGAGCGGCTGATACGCTTGTTCTGCTCCGACAAAAGCAGCGCACCGCTGTCCCGCCCCGACACAGGCCGCCGCACTGCCAGATATTGCCGCAGTGCATCCTTGCAAGCCTCGTTCAGATACACGATACGGACCTTGTTGCCCTTACCCAAAATCCGAAGGGCCTCGTCCTGAATATCATTTAAATTGAGTCCCACCAGCTCGGAAATCCGCAATCCACAGTTGAGAAACAGCGTCAGAATACAATAGTCACGCTCGCGGTTCTTTCCGTCAACCGACTCTAAAAGCCGGATGCTTTCATCCAGCGTCAGATATTTTGGCAGTGTTTTTTTTGTTTTTGGGGAGTCAATGTCCTTGATAGGATTTTCGGCAATTAGGTGTACTTTATTGGTCAAATAGTTGTAAAAAGAACGAAGTGTTGCAATTTTTCGCGCTCTGGACGAGGCGTTTAGTCCATAATCTGATGCAGAGCTGTTTTGATGCAAAATCCGGTCGCGGCTGAGATACGTCATGTATCCGTAGATATCCGTCAATGTCACAGATTTAACAAAGTCTAAATCCACATCCAGAATCGAAATTTCATCCAGCCGGCTATCCCGCAGAGACGAATCCCGAGTCTGTTTCATATAGCGGAAAAAGTTCCGCAAATCCAGAAAATATTCATCCGCGGTCCGCCTGGAATGCGCTTTGATCGTTTCGTGATACGCCAGAAAGTCCCGAAGGACCGGCGGCGCTTCGGTGCGGTAATCGTTCAAAATATCACCCTCAAATCTGTAATGTGTTAGTCAGCGCAGTCGCTGGAGCGGTTGGAAACGTGGGGATCTTCATAAAGAGCTGCTCAAATCGTTGGAAATAGGCTTGTCCGGATGTGTTTTCCGAGCAGTCGGCATGGATACCGTGTCTGCGCATATTAAAGGGAATCAAACCAGCTTTTTTCGGCCGATGGCGGTGGGCTTGATGCCCATAGGATAATCAGCGGTTGCATTGTCCGATCGCACATATCGCTCCCCTTCTTTGAACAAAATTTTTATTTTGTTCAATCGCCTTTGTAAAACAAAGCCGACTGTCCGCCCTAGGGTTGTTCTGACACCAGTATCGAGCGACGCTGTCCAACTGTTCGGCAAAGGCGTTCTTCCAAAACAACATTATTTTGCTCAAGGCAAAATGCCTTGGCGGCGCGCTCCATGTCCTTTTAAACGGTCAGCCTATTCTTCTGGCTCCCCCAGCTTTAAGCCCCAATTTTCTTTTTTCAAAACATAAACTTCAGCGTTTCGGCACATCCTAGCCTAAACACTTAGACTGCTTGAAAACATCTCAAACTAAAAGGAACGGACTGAATTTTATGGGGCTTATTCCATGCACCTCTGCCTGCATCTACCAAAAGGACGGACTGTGCGATTTGGATTGCGCCGCTGCTGCCGGCGTTCCTCCCGCCGGAGGCGGCTGCGTTCACTTCATCCCTGTTTGCGCAACACGGAGCGCAGGGCTTCCCCAATATTCCGCACCGGAATCAGTGTCAGTCCCGCCGGTGGATGGAGCGACTGGGACCGGTGTTCCGGAATCAGGCAGCGCTTGAAGCCCAGGCGCTGCACCTCGTTTACTCGCTGGCTGAGCTGACTGACGCTGCGCAGTTCACCGGTCAGGCCCACCTCTCCGATGGCCACCAGATCACTGGGAATGGGCTGATCCAGATAACTGGAGGCCAGCGCCACGGCGGCGGCAAGGTCTGCGGCAGGCTCGTCCAGCCATAATCCGCCGATGATATTTAAATAAGTATCACAGGTGGAGAGCTTCAGCCCTCCCCTCTTTTCCAGCACCGCAATCAGCATAGCCGCCCGGTTGTAATCAAAGCCATTGCTTGTACGGCGGGGCGTTCCGTATCCGCTGGGGGCAATCAAGGCCTGAACCTCCGCCAGCACAGGCCGAACGCCCTCCATCACACAGGTAACGCAGCTTCCCGGCGCATCCGCTGGGCGGCCCGCCAGCAGCAGCTCTGAGGGGTTTTCCACCTCGTGCAAGCCCGCGTCCTCCATCTCAAACACACCGATTTCATTGGTGGCCCCAAAACGGTTTTTTGCCGCCCGCAAAATGCGATAGGAGCTGTGCTGATCTCCCTCGAAATACAGCACGCAGTCGACCATATGCTCCAAAACCTTGGGGCCGGCAATAGAGCCCTCTTTATTCACATGCCCGATGACGAACACGGTGACCTCCTGCCCCTTGGCAAGCTGCATCAGTGCCATAGTGCAGTCCTTCACCTGCCCCACGCTTCCGGCGGGAGAATCCAGAGCGTCGTTGTACAGCGTCTGGATCGAATCGATGATAAGAATGTCGGGCTGCTCCACCGCAACCGTTTCCAGTACGTCTCCCAGGCAGGTTTCAGAGATAACGAACAATTGTTCGCTCTCCACATCCAACCGCTTTGCCCGGAGCTTTAGCTGGTGCTCCGACTCCTCTCCCGATACATACAGGACCTTTGAAAATTCGCACAGTTTGCTGCAAATTTGCAACATCAGCGTGGACTTTCCGATTCCCGGCGCGCCGCCCACCAGCACCAAAGAGCCCTTGACGGCCCCGCCGCCAAGGACCCGGTCCAGCTCGCCCATTCCGGTGGGGAAGCGGATTTCCGACGCGGTTTCCAAGTCCGTCACCGGGCGGGCACGTCGGGTACCCCCTATGGCGGGGATTGCAGAAGCCGCCGATTTCCCGATGCCCCGGGATTTTTTCGGCGCGGCTTCCGCGGGACGCTCCACCACCGTGTTCCATGCGCCGCAGGCGGGGCACTTCCCCGCCCACTTGGGCGTCTCGTTACCGCACTCCGTGCAGTAAAACGTACTTTTCGCTTTCATCTATGCCGTTTCCTCCGTAGAAAAATATCCGGCGGCAATGGCCACCGCCAGCCGTATCTGATACCCCGGTTCTTGCAGACGAGTGGTTTCCGCGCTGTTGGAGAGGAAACCGCACTCCACGATAATTGCCGGAGCCATGGTGTTTTTCGTGAGATAGATGGAATCGGAAATACGCTTGGGCGTTTTTCCGTTCCCGGTGTTCACGCTGCTGTTCAGCCGTTCCTGCACGGCCGCGGCCAGCGCCGGGGCAGGCTCCACACCGTTGTAAAAGACTTGCGCGCCGTGGGTTTTGGAGGAGCCTGGAAGGCTGTTTTGATGAATGCTGAGGAGCACCGCGTTTTTCAGTCCATTCACAAGCGCCACCCGGTTTTTAAGGTCCGAGGCTTTTTTCTGGCGAAGCGTACTGGCTTCCGGAGAATGGATGGATATATCCTCCGTCCGGGTCATCACCGTGTCCTGCCCCAAAAACCGGAGTAGCGCGTCCAGCCGCCCGGCAATCTGCAAATTCAGTCCACTCTCCACCGTGCCGTCCCCGGCCACTGCGCCGCCGTCCTCCCCGCCGTGTCCCGGATCTACCACCACCACCCGGCTAGGGCTTCCAATCGGCTGAGACGAGAGCACAGAGACGCTCCCACTTCCCTGCCATAAAATCAACGCCATCCCCGCCACCGCGGTAAGAAGCAGTGCGGAGAAGCCAAGATGGGTCCTGCGTATAAAAACAACCATCGCCGTCACCTCCCGTGAAGAATATGAGGTACGGCTTTTCCATTATGTCCGCTAGCTGCGGGGCTGCCGCCACAAGTGGGCAGTCAAAAAGGGCGGACGTCTTATTTTATATATTATAGCACCCTTTTGTCCGGCCCCGCAAGATGTACCCACAAGGGTTAACCGGCATAGTATGGCATAAGCGCACGATACCGTGCGCAGTCTGAGCAAACCTGCGCAAAGGAAGGAGTATTTTTGTAGATGAATAGACCTGAATTGAATTCCTGCGGTCAAAACGACGGGAGCCTTCCCGGACGCTGTGCACCGTTGGCTTTTCCCTACGTGCCCATGCAAGATCAAGACCCGCCCCGCTATGAAAACGCCACGGCGCTTCAGACAGGGACGCTGTTTCCGGGGCTGGACCTGCCTTTTAAGGCAGCAATGACTGACAAGCTGAAAATCAACAACACTGCCTTGGGAGAGTTGATGGCGCTTGATTTCGCGATTGACGAGCTGGGCCTGTATCTCACTACTCACCCCAAGGACCAAGAAGTTTTAAACCTCTACTGGTCTTATATCAAACTTGCCCAAGAAGGCCGGATCAAATATCGGAAAATGTATGGGCCCCTTCTCCAGACGGATATTACGGAGCAGGAAGGCTTTATCTGGTTGAATGACCCGTGGCCCTGGGATGAAGGAGCGAATGGCTAATGTTTGTTTATGAAAAAAAGCTGCAATATCCCGTCAATATCAAAACTCCGAATCCTAAGCTGGCGGCATTGATTATCAGTCAGTATGGTGGTCCTTACTACAATAAACTATCATAAGGAATAAGAAAGACGCAGGGATGCTCACGAATATCCCTGCGTTCTTGTATAATTGCGGTCGGGTAATAACTTTTTACCAGCGCTCGCGTTTTTTTCGTTCATCCACCACGCGGGCATGTTGCTTTGCAGATGCAGCACGAGGTCTTGCGGAGACAGTTGCCTGACCATTTGAACGTCTAGGCTTAGACAAGGCTGAGGGCGTGTGAAGACGGTCGAATCCATACCGCTTTTGCGGTGTTTTTTCTGACTTTTGCAGTATCTTCATTGGCCACTCTGATTTTTCCACAGGAATAGTGCGGCCCACCAGCTTTTCAATATCCTTTAGGTAAGTTATTTCATCATAGTCGCAGAAGCTGATGGCAATGCCACCCAGACCGGCACGGCCAGTCCTGCCGATACGGTGAATATAGGTTTCCGGTTCATTTGGTAATTCGTAGTTAAATACATGGGACAGCTCAGGAATATCAATTCCCCTCGCCGCAATATCAGTTGCAACAAGGATTTTGATATCTCCGCTTTT
>NZ_DAMBZJ010000016.1:0-1038 GCF_032060045.1 Oscillibacter sp. | reverse complement strand
TTTGAAGCGTTTCAGGGCGGTCTGCCGAGCGTTCTGGCTTTTGTTCCCATGGATAGCCATCGCCACTATACCCGCCCGGGCCAGCTCCTCGACTACCTTGTCGGCGGCGTGCTTTGTCCGGGTAAATACCAGTGCGCTTCCGATATCGCGGCCGAGAAGCAGCTTTTTCAGCAGATGGCGCTTATTGCCCTTATCAATTAAATAGATATGTTGGTCAATGGAGGCCGCCGTGCTGGACACGGGATTGACTTTTACTGTAACCGGGTCGCGAAGGATCGTGTTTGCAAGTGACTCAATCTCTTTTGGCATTGTGGCGCTGAAAAGAAGTGTCTGTCGCTTCTCCGGTAGCGCGTGCAAGACTTTTTTTACATCACGGATAAAGCCCATATCCAGCATCCGGTCGGCCTCGTCCAAGACAAAAATTTGAATCTGCGAGATGTCAATATAGCCTTGATTCATCAGGTCGCACAGCCGCCCCGGAGTCGCGATTAGCCGCTGTTTTGCCTGTGCCGGTTTGGGCGCAGCCAATCAGGTCTTTTTTTTGCAATAGTAGGGGAATTGCTTTTTGTTGAATGGGAGTCGGTGTTGTGTATCCTTGGCGGTCAACCGCCTTCAAAATGGGTGCTGCGAGGTTCAGTTCATTAAATGTCATGTTATTCTCTTCTTCTAAAATATCAGAATAGGCGGCACTCATGCATACGGCACAGATGCGTTCTATTTTGTACGAATTTAAAAAAGCAGAGCGGTTCCTGTCAATAAAGATCAACGGGAACCGCAGAAACTACTTTATTACTATTAGTATACCACAGATTACAAAAATGAAAAGACATTTTTAATTTAGCAATCTCTCCGCAATTGGCAAGCACAACCTTTTCATTATCTCAGCTTCGGCATGATGTCGTACTTGTCCAGTTTGTCCAGCGCCGTCCCAGTCTTTCCTCCGCCGCTCCCAGAGGTTCGCCGCCTCGCATTCAGCCGCGGCCTGATATCATACCACGGCGCTTCAGAAAGCGTGTTTGCGGACCAGCCGTTTGCATA
>NZ_DAMBZJ010000015.1:67241-71122 GCF_032060045.1 Oscillibacter sp. | reverse complement strand
CAGGTCCCGCTCTTTTTATTTACCTACGTATGCTGTCCTCTGGCCAAATGCGCAGCCGGACGCCAAAGGCAGTCAGGGTGTCTTCTGGAGCGCGTGGAACCGGGTTGTGACGTTCCGAATAAACTCCTGTTCAGAATCGGACAGCACCGCTCCCTTACGGGTGATCAGGCCAAACTCTAGTCGTTCCTTGCAGTTTTGAATGGGGATGGAGACACACTGATACAAAGAATCCTGCGTGGAAAAACCCTGAATACCGATGGTATAAAAATCACTCTCGGAAATCAGATGCATTAACGCCGCCCGCCCATATACATAGATAATGCGGGAGGAACTGTTCAGATCGGTCTGATGGTCCTCCGTGGAAATATTATAAATAAAGTCCTCATACTGTCCGATATAGCGTACAAACCCGTAGTCCCGCAAACTCTTCAGTGTGACGGGAATATTTCTGCGCAGCAGCGCGTGGTTTTTGGAGACGACGATATGTGGCGCCATGGTGACCAGCGGTGTCAGCTCCAGCCCTTTTTCGGAAATAAGCTTGCAAAAGCGCTCCGCCTCATGGCTTGCAAAGTGAATGCACCCTACATTGCAAACGCATTCCTCCACATCCGAAACCACGTCCAGCGTGGTCCCCTCATTCAGAAAATAAGTAAACTTGGGAAGCCGCTGGCGGCGGGTACACACCTCATTAAAGCTTTCCATCGTGTGGGTAAACTTGGTCATGGAGAGTCTCATGCAGTCCCCCTCCGGCTCCGTTCGGCAGGAGACCTGCTTAAGACTCTCCATCTCCTTGAGAATTACCTTGGAGTGCTCCAAAAAGGCCTGTCCCTCCGTTGTAAGCGTGACGCCCTGTTTGGTCCGCTGAAACAGAGGCACCCCCACATCCGTCTCCAAGTCCCGAACGATGTGGCTGAGATGTGGCTGGGAAATGTATAGCTCCTGCGCCGCCCGGTTAATCGACCCATAGCGGGCCACCGCGCAGAAAAACTCCAGATGCTTGATGTCCATGCTGTTCTCTCCTTTATCCCGACACACACGCCGGGGCGTTTCTGCCCCCTTTGTATATATTTTCTATTATAGCGCATTTTTCGGAGAAATGATGCAGTGATTTACTATGCGAAGTTGACAAAGAATTTTTGGCAATTCAGGCGAATCTACTATAACCGCTGCTGCATAACCCTATCGGAGATTGCTATTATACATTTCCCAAAAAGTATGTTAGCATATTGTAAATTATAAGGCGATTTGCCCAATTTGCCGCTAAATTCAGGGACGGAATGGAAAAAGGGAGAATGATATCCGATGGCTCGCAATGAACTGATTGAAAAAACGCTGATTGACGCGACGGATTATGCCCGCACCTTTCTTCACACAGGGAAGGTCGCCACCTATATCCCGGAGCTTGCAAAAGAACACCCGGATAAACTGGGAGCCTGCGTCATCACCACCGACGGGGAGGTTTATTCCGCAGGAGACTGGCATCAGGAATTTACCATTCAGAGCATTTCCAAAACCCTCACCCTCATCATGGCCTTGCAAACGGCAGGCTATGACAAAGTATTCAGCAAGGGGGGGGTAGAGCCGACCGGCGACGCATTTAATTCACTGGTCCGGCTGGAAACAAAAACCGCCCATCCGCTTAACCCCATGATTAACGCAGGCGCCATTGCCACCGCCGACTGCTGCATGGACAGCAAAGATCCCTCTGGAGATTTTCTGGCGCTTACCCAAAGACTTTGCCGCCGGGACACCATTCATCTGGACAAAGCGGTGTTTCAGTCGGAAAAAAAGGCGGGGATGCGCAATCGCTCCATGGCATACCTCATGCAGGGTGACAATATTCTGGAACATGACGCCGAAGACGTGGTGGACCTGTATTTCTGGATGTGCTCGCTGAGCGTAAACGTGGAGGATTTGGCAAACTATGCATTGATTCTGGCCAACAACGGCGTGGACCCCCGCACTGGCGAGACGCTTTTGGAGGACTGGATTGTGCGCATTGTGAAAACCCTGATGGTGACCTGCGGAATGTACGACGCCTCGGGAGAGTTTGCCATGAAGGTGGGCATCCCGGCCAAAAGCGGCGTGGGCGGCGGCATTATGGGAACCGTGGAACGAAAGATGGGTCTAGCGGCCTTCAATCCCGCACTGGACCCCAAGGGAAACAGCGTGGGCGCATACCGTGTGCTGGAATATCTTTCGCATTATTTAGGGCTTCACTATTTTTCCAGCTCCGGTTATACGGTATAATGTAAAATTGCGGATGTCAGTTCCGTGCATTGTTTGCCTCGCAAAGCGGCGAGAGACAGGGGGTGTTCTATCAACAGATTTGCCTTGCCGGGCCCGGATTGCAGCAAGGCGTCAAAATTTTCTGCAAATTTTAGGACGAAAGAGAGAGGTACACCATGATATTGACAATTTTGGGTGATCTGGACAGCTTTTTGTACTACCCGGTACTGATTGTTGTCCTGCTGGCAGCCGGTCTGTTTTTCTCCCTGCGCACCGGCTTTGTCCAGCTCCGGCTCTTCCCCCAATCGATCCGCGTGGTGATGGAAAAGCCCTCCACCGAGGGAAAAATTTCTTCATTTCAGGCGCTGATGGTTTCCACCGCCTCCCGCGTTGGCACCGGAAACATCGTGGGTGTTTCCACCGCCGTCTGTCTGGGCGGCTATGGCTCGGTGTTTTGGATGTGGCTGATCGCCGTTATCGGCGGCGCCTCTGCGTTTGTGGAAAGCACTCTGGCGCAGATCTACAAGCGCAGGGACGAAAACGGCGACAGCTACGGCGGCCCGGCCTATTACATTGAAACTGCCCTCCATAACCGCGGTCTTGCCGTCTTGTTCTCCGTGTGTCTGATTCTCACCTATGCGGGCGGCTTCAATATGCTGGCCTCTTACAACCTGCAATCCACCTTCTCTGTATATAGTTTTTACGACGCCAAAACCTCTCCATGGGTGATCGGCACTATTTTGGCGGTTCTCGTGGGCTGGTGCATTCTGGGCGGCGGTCGCCGCGTGGTCAAGGCCACCAGCACCATTGTCCCCTTCATGGGCCTGATGTACATTGCCGTTTCTTTGATCGTGCTGCTTTCCAACGCAAGCCTGATTCCCTCCGTAATCAAAGAAATCTTCCGTGACGCGTTCGATTTCAAGGCGATTTTCTCGGGCATCGCGGGTTCCTGCATGATGTATGGGATCAAGCGCGGACTTTATTCCAACGAAGCGGGCGTTGGTTCTGCTCCCAACGCCGCGGCGGCGGCCGACGTCTCCCATCCCGTCAAGCAGGGGCTGGTGCAAGTTTTGTCCGTGTTTATCGACACCATTTTGATTTGCAGCGCCACAGCGCTGATGTGCCTGTGCTCCGGCGTGGAGCCCACCGCCGAGCTTGCCGGCGCGCCTTATGTGCAGGAGTCCGTCAGAACCATCATGGGAGATTTTGGCCCTATCTTTGTTACGACAGCAATGGTCCTCTTCGCGTTCACCACGCTGTTGGGCAATCTGTTTTATGTGGATAACGCCTTGTCTTTTATTCACCGCAAAGTGCCCAGCAAACGCTTTATGCTGGGTTTCCGCCTGGTTTGCGCGGCGGTAATTGTGATTGGCGCGGCCCTGTCTATGTCTGCCGCGTGGGCCATTGCGGATATTATGATGGCCATTATGTGTCTGATCAATCTTCCAGCGTGCGCTGTTTTGAGCAGGGTGGCAGTAAGCGCCTGCCGTGACTATGTAACGCAGAAGAAGGAGGGCAATAACCCCGTCTTCCACGCCTCCGATATCGGTATGGACGTCAGCCAGTTGGACTATTGGAAGTAACTTCCCCGAAGCTACGCCAATCAGCAGGGGCTTATGGTCTGCAATGAACGAGCCCGTTCCGCAAGCGCC
>NZ_DAMBZJ010000015.1:39702-67231 GCF_032060045.1 Oscillibacter sp. | reverse complement strand
CCAAGGCGCTTGCGGAACGGGCTATCTCAATTCCACTTAAAACGCACCCCAATTGTTATCCGGCATACTATGCTGTCTAACGATTGGGGTGCTTTTATTTTTTGCTTATCCGACCGATGCAGGCAATTCCTGCTCCTCCAGCTCCTTTTTCAAAAGATCAAGGATTGCAAGGTCGGCGCTCCAAAAATAAGCAGACTCCCCCAGCAATGCGGTGATTCCCGCCCGGTCAAAATAGGTACGCACGGAGTTTGTCATGCCGCAAAAGGCCACTGTCTTTCCCGCTTCCTTCATGCTCTGGCAAAGCTCCAACATCGTCTGAACGCCGGACACATCCACACTGGGCATTCCCCGCAGAGACAAAATGACATGATCATATGCAGGCATTTCCCTGATGCAGCGATTAAATTCATCCACCGCGCCAAAAAACAAAGAACCGGTCACATAGGCAACGCCCGAAGTCTCCCAAACAGCGGCTTTTTCATCCGGCACATCTCGCAGCCGACTTGCGTCAATGGCGGAAAAGCTGACGGAGATATGGCTGACACGGGACATATACAAAATAATGGAGTACAGCACACCCAACAAAATTGCCATGGTCAGATCAAAGACCACAGTTGCCAGCATCGTCACGAAAAACTGGCTGATACCGGACTTAAAGCGATGCGAGAAAATATACCGGATTCCATCCCAGTCATTCATGCGCCACGCGGTGACCATCAATACCCCCGCCAGCGCTGCCAGCGGCAGTTTTGCCATGACGCCGCCCAATAACAGCATGGATGCCAGCAGGAATAGCGAGTGAAACACGCTGGTAAGTCTGGTTTGCTGCCCGGACTTCACCGCCACGCTGGTGCGGGCAATGGCGGCCGTGGCCGGTACACCGCCAAACAGAGGCAACAACATGTTTCCAACGCCCTGCGCAATCAATTCCTGATCGGCATTGAACGTCTCGTTTTTCATTCGGGCGGCGGACGCGCCGCACAGAAGACTCTCAATCATTCCCAGCGCCGCAATGGTAACAATTGGCGAGCCTAGATTTGCCAGCATCCCAAAGCTGTCACCGTCAAGGGTCAGGCGGTCGCTCAGCAGCAGTGAGCGCGGGATGTCGCCCACAGTCTTCAAGCCATCCATGCCAAGCGCGATAGACACCACAGCCGCCAGCACAATTCCCGCCAGAGATCCGGGCACCTTTGCACCCCATTTCTTGGGCCAAAGCAGCATCGCCGCCACCACCAGCACACTCATGCTCACTGCCTGCCAATTAGGAGAAAACCCAAGGCGTCCATAAGAGGCCAGCTTTTCCAAATTAGAGCTTCCCTGAGAAGTAGTACCAAAAAAATTATCAATCTGCCCCATGGCGATAATAACTGCAATCCCAGAGGTAAATCCCATCACCACGGGCATTGGGATAAAGGAAATCAAGCGCCCCATTCGGAAAATTCCAGCAATCAGCAGCAGTGCGCCCGCGGCAAAGCTGGCCAGAAATACGCCCTGTAATCCGTGGGTTCCCACAATACCAATCAGCACGGCACTCATGGCCCCGGTGGGCCCGGAGATCTGATAGGACGCACCCCCCAGCAGGGCAATCACCACACCGGCAATAATCGCCGTGACAAGACCGGAGGCCGCCGTGGCGCCTGAGCTGACGCCAAATGCCAAGGCCAAGGGCAGCGCCACCGCGCAGGCCGTCAGTCCCGCCATTGCATCCTGCATTAAACCCGCAGAGCCATATCCCCGAAACTCATTTTTCAAATCCGATGTAAACCGCAGAAACAAAGTAAATTCCCCCAAAATCATTCTAAAGACATACGTTTTCAGTATAACACAGCTTATATGGAGGAGCAAGTTTTAATATGGATGCACCCAGCCTCAAACACCCATGATTTATTTCTCCTTGGAAGAGGCGCAGGATGTCACCGACATTTTGGCTGTGTTTCGCAAGAATAAAACATCGGCTGGTTCATAAATTCTGCAATTGTGCCATCCGGAATTGGAAAATTAGTAAAGCGCGCAAGTCATTTCACCTGCTGAAAGCTCTCCAAACGCAAAACCGCCGCCCACTTTCGCAGGCGGCGGATTTTCATCATTTTTACTTGCGTGCCTCCAGATAATTGTTCAACTCTGCGTTTTTCACGTCGGTGATGAACATATGTCCCGGCGCGTGGGTGATGACGATGGGTGGCTTTGCATGTTCCACTGCCGCCTGCGGCGTCACGCCGCAGGGCCAGAACACAGGGATTTCACCGGGTTTGATCTCCACAGCATCTCCGTAATCGGGCTTCATAATGTCCTCTATCCCGATCTGTGCCGGATCGCCCATATGGACAGGCGCACCGTGAACATTGGGCATCTTTTCCGTAATGGCCTTGGCAATCGCCGCATGCTCCGAGGTCATGGGACGCATGGAGCAGACCATGGGGCCATAAAACGGTCCCGCCTGCACCGTTGCAAAGTTTGTTTTGTACATGGGCACGTTGCGGCCCTGTGTAATATGCCGGACTTCAATTCCCGCAGAAAGCAACGCCTCTTCAAAGGAAAAGGAGCAGCCGATTAAAAATCCCACATAGCCCTCTTCCCAATAGGCGGACACATCGGTGAGTTCTTCCGTGAACACGCCGGCGCGATAGATGCGGTAACGGGGAATGTCGGTGGTAATGTCCCCGCCCTCTCCCATGGCATGGGTCGCGGGCGTACCTTCGATCACTTCCAATATCGGGCAGGGGAATGGGTTGCGCCGGGCATACTCTTTAAAATCCGCCGCATAGTCCGGCGGCAAAATTACAAGATTGGCCTGCGCATAACCACGGCACATCCCAGCGGTTGGAAAGTCGATTTCTCCGGCGCGTATTTTTCCCCGCACCTCGGCGGGAGAAAGGTCGATATAGGGCGTAATATCAAATGACATTGATCTTCCTCCTTTTTATGAAAACACCTGTCTTTATCAGTTGTCCAGCACATGCCGCAGCAGCCGCAGCGACGCCCGCTGGGCAAGCAAAGCCTCCTGCGCAGCGGACAAAGATATTTTTTCAAATCGGACCTTGTCTCCGCTCTTCAATTGGCCCAAAATGCGAAAATCCGCGGAAATTACATTGGCAATTTTGGTGTAGCCGCCGGTGGTCTGCCGGTCGGAAAGCATAACGATGGGCTGTCCGGAAGAAGGAACTTGAATCGCTCCGAATGCGATGCCGTCGGAGATGATGTCCCCGGAGGTTTCATGGGCAATCTCCGGGCCCTCCAGCCGGCAGCCCATTCGGTCAAACTCGGCGGTGACGGTATAAATGCTGGTGAGAAACGTCTCCATCCCCACAGAAGTAAACGCCTCGTCCTGTGGTCCCGGCACCACCCGGAGGGTGTATTCCGCCCGGGCGCGGAATTCCGGCGCGATGGCGCGGGTCGCCAGTGCTTTGGGCTCCGTCCCGAGTGCGCGGAGGGCAAGCACGTCCTCCTTCTCCAGCTTTCGGCCATGGAAGCCGCCGATTCTCGCTTTCATATACGTGGAGCGGCTCCCCATAACCAGAGGAATATCCAGCCCGCCTGCCACAGCGATAAATGCCCGGCAGCCGGATTTAGGCCCCGTAAAGCGCAACACCTGCCCGGCCCCTACCCGAACAGCGCGGTAATTGTCGATGGAGACGCCGTCCAGCGTGGGGCCCAAGTCCGCGCCAGTGATGGCAATGACCGCAGACTGGTCAAAGCGGAGCTGTGGACCCATAATGGTACACTCCAGAACAGCTTCTCCCTCTTCATTGCCCGTCAAAATATTGGCCACGGCGGCGGAACGGGGGTCCACCGTGCCGGAAACCGGTACCCCAAACTGCTGATACCCCGTCCGTCCCTGATCCTGAACCGTTGTCAGCATTCCGGGATGCAGAACCGTGATGCTCATTCCGCCCCCTCCTCTCTGGAGTGTCGCTTGCAGACATACGTCCCGGCGGCCTCCTGCTTCGCAATTTTATCATATTCCGCCCGGTCAATGGGATAAAACTTGATATACTGCCCTGCCTCCGGCAGAATGGGTTTTTCCCGCTCTGGCGCGTACATTCGCACCGGCGTCCGCCCGATCAACTGCCAACCGCCCGGAGAATCAATGGGATACACCCCGGTCTGCGCTCCGGCGATGCCCACGCTGCCCGCGGGAATTTTGACCCGAGGCGTTGTCAGTCGGGGCGTTGCAATGGACTCGTCCATGCCGCCCAGATACGTAAACCCCGGCGTAAATCCCAGCATGTAGATCAGATACTCCGGCGCGCTGTGAATGGCAATCACCTCGTCCACAGACCTGCCTCCATGCTCCGCCACAAACGGAAGGTCTGGCCCCTCCTCCCCGCCGTACAGCACGGGAATTTCCAGCACCTCGCTGGGGGGAATCCGCACCTTGTCCAGACTGCCCAAAAGCCCATTCAGTTTTTGCTCCAGCGCGGCATAGCGAATAATGCCCGGATCATAGTGCACCATCAGGGAGCGATAGGTGGGAACCGTTTCCACGATGCCCGGAATGCCGCTTTCCAACAGGGCAATGTTAAAGGCCCGGATGCGGCTGTTAATCGCCACGCTGATCTCATTGCCAAATTCTACGGTCACAGCCGTATCTCCGGCATTTAAAAATCTCACTTCGTCCATACTTATTCCTTTCCGCAGGGCGCGGCGGTGCCGCGCCCTGCGTCAATGATGTACCTTTTATCAAGCAAAGAGCTTCAAAATACCCGGAACGGCCTTGATTCCGGCGTAAAGAGAGATACAGAGAACGATCACGCCTAACACGATCATCCAGGTGGGATGCTTGTACTCCTCGCCCACAATTTTCTTATTGCGGCACGCCAGCAGAATCACACCCAGGCTGACTGGCAGAATCAGGCCATTGAAAGCACCCGCAACAATCAGGAGCTGGGCAGCGTTTCCAGCCAGCACCATCATCAGCGTGGAAAAGGTGATGAACCCCACCACGAACTGGCGCTCATATTTGGCGATGAGGGGGTGCAGCGTCTTAAGGAAGGAAACGGAGGTAAACGCCGCGCCCACCACGGAGGAAACACCAGCGGAAAACAGGCACAGGCCGAACAGCCGATAACCCCAATTGCCGGCGGACAGGCGAAACGCCTCAGCGGCGGGGTTGCTGGCGTTGATAATGGTGTCGGCATTGACGGCATTCCACTGGGATCCGATCATACAGGTTCCCAGCACCGCCAAGAACAATAAAATACGCACGGTTCCGGAGGTTCCGCAGCCCTGAAGCACGCTCTTGCGCACATGGCTCACATTTTCGGGACCGGAAATACCCGCATCCAGCAGCCGATGCGCGCCTGAAAAGGCAATATAGCCGCCGCAGGAACCGCCCAGCAAGGTGGTCAGCGCCACAAACATAGAGGGAATTTCATTAACCTTGGTCAGGCTGGACGCCACCACGCCCAGAGGCGGCTTAGAGATCACCGCCACCACCAGCACAGTGACCAGAATGACGGCAGCCAAAATAGTGGCAACCTTATCCATGATGGTCTTGGCATTTTTGTTAATGAAAATAATAATGCCAAGGCAGCCCGCGATGACTGCACCCACCTTTTCATGCACGCCAAACATGGCGTTGAAGCCCAGTGCCACACCACCCACATTGCCCACGTTGAATGCCAACCCACCGATTGCCACCAACACAGCAAGCGCAACGCCCAGACCGGGCAGCACCTTGTTTGCCACGTCCTGTGCACGCATTTTGGACACACTGACAACGGACCAGATGTTCATTTGCGCGGTAACATCCATCAGGATTGCTAACAGAATAACAAGAATCAGCGTGGGACCGTATTGTGCCGTAAATTTGGATGTCTGAGTCAAAAAGCCAGGGCCGACGGCGGAAGTCGCCATCAAAAACGCAGCGCCCAGCAAAACAGATCTATTCTTCGTCGTCTCGTTTGCACTCATAGGGATTTCCTCACTTCAATCATATTTAGCTGGCGCTTAAACAATGGCGGCAATGGGCGCGATTTTCACTCCCTGCGCCTCCATGGCGACACGAATGTTTTTCACAAATTCCACAGCCGAGGGGTTGTCTCCGTGTACACAGATGGAATCCGCAGAGATAGAAACTTCCTCGCCTGTAATGGCAGTGACCTTTCCCTCCGTCACCATGCGCACTGTGCGGCGAATGGCCTCGTCCTTGTCGTGGATTACCGCACCGGGCTGCTTGCGAGGGACCAGAGAACCGTCCGCCTGATAGGCGCGGTCCGCAAACACCTCACTGGCCACTCGCAGTCCGGCGGCCCGCCCCGCCTCAATCATTTTGCTTCCGGCAAGGCCAAGCAGAATCACATCCTTGTCTACCTCTGCGATGCCCTCCGCAATGGCGGACGCCAGCTCCATGTCCTTGCCGGCCATGTTATAAAGCGCACCGTGGGGCTTCACATGCTGAAGCTTCACCCCCGCCGCGGCGGTAAACGCCAGCAAAGCGCCCATCTGATATTGGACATAGGCCTTTGCCTCTTTGGGGGAACACACCATGTTCCGCCGGCCAAAGCCCATCAAATCGGGATAGCCCGGGTGTGCGCCGATGGCCACACCGGCTTCTTTCGCCATGGCCACGGTCTGCGCCATTACCAGCGGGTCTCCCGCATGATAGCCGCAGGCCACGTTGACGGATGATACGTACCGAATCACTTCGCTGTCCAAACCGATGGTGTACGCACCAAAGCTCTCTCCCAAATCGCTGTTCAAATCCACCAGATTCATAATTGTAAGCTCCTTCCTTTTTTGCCCTCTGGGCACAATTCCAAATGTACTTATCATATTTAGCAGCAAGTTCCATACCAATTTTTAAAGTTTTTATAACAAACGCACATCGTTTTTGCTTTTTAAAGCAAATATATAGTTATATTTTACAATTTCAAATATTTCTTTTTGTGATTTTCACATCCGTAGTCTCTATTTTTTCTCCCAATAAAACACGTGCGCTTAGAAAAACAAACCAGTTTTCTAAGCGCATGTGCGATTTTGCACGGGCCAATCGTTCAATTTCGCACGGTCTCATCCTCCATCCGCCGCTTCAGCGTAAACCGGCTGATGCCCAGTAGTTCCGCCGCTGCGGTGCTGTTCTCCCCACTCAGCGCCAGCGCCTGGCGGATATAGGCCCGTTGAAATGCCGTCGTTTCGGCCTCCAGGTCAATAGGCCCCAAGGAAAGATCCCTTATCCCAGCGGAGGCCGCCCCTCCGGCAAACGCGGTCAACGGCGCGCCCCGAAGGGTCTTTCCCTCACAAAACAACACCTCACGTTCCAAAACGTTTCTCAATTCCCGCACATTGCCCTTCCAATAATAGCGGCGCATCTCGCCCAGATAGGCCGGGTCAATGGATTCAATCTCCTTTGAAAATTTCTGATTGAAGTGGTGCAGGTAGTAGTCCGCGATGACAGGAATGTCCCCCACCCGTTCTCGCAGGGGCGGAATGAATATCTGCATGACATTGAGCCGATAGAACAAATCCTCCCGGAAAGACCCTTTAGCAATCTCGTCTTCCAGCCGGCGGTTGGTGGCAGCCACCACCCGCACATCCACCGGGATATCCGTCAGGCCGCCCACCCGCTTAAAACAGCGGTCCTCCAGAAATGTCAGAAGCTTTGCCTGCATGGCAAGAGACATCTCACCAATCTCGTCGAGAAACACCGTGCCGCCGTGCGCCAGCTCAAACAGACCCTTTTTGGTCTTCACCGCGCCGGTGAACGCACCCCTTTCATAGCCGAACAGCTCCGCCTCCAAAAGGTTTTCCGGGATGGCGCTACAATTGATTTTTACCATAGGGCCTGCCTGCCGAACGGAAGCATAGTGAATCATATTCACCACTACCTCCTTACCTGTGCCTGTTTCGCCCCGAATCAGCAAATCCACGTTGTCGTTTTTTGCCAGAAGACGAATCTGGGACCGGATTTCCTCTGTGGCGGGGCTGTTCCCAATCAACTCCCGCTGCTTGCCCTTTACAGCCTTTAAGCTGCGGTCTTTTTTTAGTTCGTCCAGACTGCGGCGGATGACGAGATTCAATTCATCCAGATCAAAGGGCTTTTGCACAAAATCATAGGCCCCCCGGCGGATGGCTTCCACCGCTTGAGAAACCGTCCCGTAAGCAGTAATCATGATGATGCGTACTTCCTCGTCAAGATGGCGGAGTGCCTCAATATAATCCGTCCCCACATCCCCTTCCAGGCAGTTATCCAGCAAGATCACGTTTGGACGCATGCGCTCCGCCGCGGCAAGGCCTTTGGCAATCGTCCCCGCCGTGTCAACCTCATAGCCCATGTCCGAAAGACCCGCCTCCAAAGAAATGCGGATGAGACTTTCATCGTCGATGACCAGTACCCGTTCTTTCATAGCGTCTCCTTTTCTGCCGTATCCGTCCGGCGAAACCGCATTTCAATGCATGTCCCGCCGCCGGGACTGCTGAAAATTTTCATTTCGCCGCCATTTTGCTGCAGTAGGCGGCTTACAATGGCAAGGCCGTATCGTCCGGTCCCTCCCGAAGCGATGCCCTGTTCCACGGAGCGCAGCTTTTCACGGTCCATTCCCGTCCCGTCGTCCGTCACCGATAAAAGGACCTCCTCCGGACTGCCCTGCGCCCGCAGGAGAATGCGTCCCCCTTGCCCCACGGCTTTCAGTCCGTTGCTCACAAGATTTATCAGAACTTGTTTCAGCTCCGCTTCGTCGGCATAAATTGCAAGGCCCGGCTCCGCCGCGGTTTCTATGGTAACGCCATGGTTCCCGGCCAGCTTGGAGTAAAGCATGGCCACCTCGCCTAGCAGCGGCTTCGGTTCCACCACAGCCTTGTGACTTTCCCGCTTGCGGGACAGATTCAAAAGATCCCCGATCAACTCGTTGATGCGGTCCACCTCTTTGATGACGCTGCTGCATAGCGTCCGGTCCCGCTCCCGCTCCAGTCCGCGGCCCACCACTTGAATCGAAGCGCGGATACCCGCCAGAGGATTGCGGATTTCATGGGCCAGCATGGCCGCTAACTTCCCGATATAGGCCAGTTTTTCGCTCTCGCCCACTTTTTCTTCCATGATCTTATCATAGGTCACGTCGTCAATGGTGCAGAGCGTCCCGGGCTGGGTTTCAGCACTCCCCCGCCCAAGCCGCCAGACCCCTATCTGATAGACCCGTACATCCCCCCCGCCATCCTCCAGTCGGATGGCCTCCAGGGGAACGCTGGCCTGCGTAAGGCGGCGCTCCAACACCAGACGCAGCGTCTGTCCGGCAGCTAAAAACGCCTCATCTGTCAGCATGGCGTTGGCCCGGTCATTGACGCACAGCACCTGCCCATCCGCACCATAGGCCACCACGCCTAGCGGCAGGTTCTGCACAATATTTTCGTTCAACGCTTTTTGCTCTGCCAGCGCGGCGTTGTACCGCCTTAACTCTTCCAGCATTCTGCGGAACGCATCCGCCAACTGCCGCGTTTCCGCACTGCCCACATCCGTGGGAATCAGCTCCGGCGATGCCTTCTCGGGCCGCTCTCCAATGGCGGCGCAGGCGGCTGCCAGCCGCCGTACCGGCTCCGAAATTCCGTACGAGACAAAGACACCCACCTGAATCGTGATGATTAACAAGGCGATGGTGGCAAGAATGGCGTATTTCTGCTCCTCCATCAGGCTACTTTGAAACTCTGCCTCGTCCAGCGTATAACAAAGCCTCCAGCCAAACCTGTTGTCCTGCTGCTCTGCCAAAATGCTTTTCTCGGCCACCAAAGCGGCCCCCCGTTCTGTTCCCAGAAGACGGACGCCCTTGCTGCCCAGAATGACAAGTCCGTCGTTTTTAAGGGCGGCACAGCCCGCGAGAATCACGTCCTGTCCCACATTGTCTCCGAACTGGCGGATGTCCCAGCTGATATAAGCCAGCAGTTCCTCTCCTTTTTCCCGCTCTTGTGTCATCTTACTTGTATATCCCTCTCGGAGCATCAAAAACCCGAAGCACAGCACGGAGAGGACGCAGATACTCACCACCGCCATGAGAATCTTATTCTCAATGGTCAGCGACCATCTCCTCCTCATCCCTTTGCCTCCTTTACTCGACTCAGCAAGGACCCCAGCCACAGCGCGCCGACGGAGATCAGCGTTCCCGGCAGGGCGGGATGCACGGGGAGCAAGCCTCTATAATAAAGCGGATAAAATACCGCCAGCGCCAAAAGTCCGGCCCCCAGCGCGGAAAAAACGCCTGTCCGGGTTGTTCCCTCCCACAGGAGTGTTCCAAACACCGGGGCCAGCAGCGTCACGCTGAACACGCCCCATACGTCCCCGCCATATGTCAAAAGAGAGGCCGGTGGAGATAAAGCCAGCAGCAGCGACAGCGTTCCCCCCGCCATCACCGCCCCCCGGCTCAGACCCACCAGAGTGCTCTCCTTCAACGGTCTTGGCCACAGTGCCCCCACAATATCGCAGGAACAGCTGGATGCAATCAGCAACAGTTGAGAGTTCGCGGTGGAAACGCACGCGCCGATAATGGCAAACAGCAAAAATCCACTCCACGCGCTGTACAGGTCATTGTTGAGAATATAGGTAAAAATCTCATCGGTGGATAAGGTCGCATGGACCGTGGGAATCAGCACCCGCATCCCAAGGCCGATGCTACTTAATGTGAAGTAAATTCCCGCCAGCAGCGCCAGAGAAATCCAGATCATCCGCCGGGCAGAGCGGGCGTTCCGCGAGGCCAAGATTCGCACGGCATACTGGGGATTTACTGCCAGACCCAGCCCCCATCCGAAAAACATACTGATGCTCATAAGGGGCGCAAAATCCCCCTGCCCGAAGGGCCTGAGAAGATCCCCGGGCTTGGTGGCATATTCCATCCCCTCATGAGCGTACCCCGTCACGCCCGCCGCGCCGGAATAGATTTCCCCCAGACTTCCCACCCGGGCCACGACGATTCCCAGCAGAACGCTCAACCCCACAATCATGAGAATCAGATTAAATACGTCGCTGCGGGTCACCGACTGATAGCCGCCGAAGGACGTATATAAAATGAACAGGTACACCAGCAGAATGGACAGGCTGTACGGAATACCAAATAATGTGGAGGCCACAATACCGAAGCCCTTGATCTGAATCACAAGATACAGCACATACACCGCCGCCAGCAGAACGCCAAACACCGCCTGAAGGCCCTTGGACCCATATCGCACGCGAAACAGCTCCGGCACCGTGGTGACGCCCGTGGCATACAGCTTTCCGCTGATATGTATCATCAGCAGCGCCCCTAAAAACCAGGGCACCACCGAGAACATCAGGGTCGACAACCCGCTTTCATACACTGAGCCAGTCAGACTGAGGATGCTGGCCGCCGAAGCCCATGTTCCCACAAAGGTGCAGACGCACCGCCACAAAGGCAGCCGCCGGTCGCACATAAAAAACTTTCCAACGCTGTCGCTGTCTCGCAGGCTACTTTTTCCAATTACCAGCAAAATCGCAGAATACGCCGCAAAATAGATAAGATAGAGCATCGTTTTATTCATGGCGCGATTTCCCCCTTGCGTCCCGGCAGCTTCTCTTTTTTGTTAGTTTATCATACCCCGCGATGTTTGAAAACCCCCGGCTCTGTTATGGATCTTGCAATCAGACGGCGGGCTGAAGCACCGTGTGAGAAGCGGTGGAATCGCAAAAGCAAAGGCCCTGATGCTTGAGCATCAGGGCCTTTGCTTTTTCTAAAGCCACGAGGCGGAGGGAAACACAGGGTCAGCCCGCGTTAAAATCTGCAGCGACCTGTGCGTAGAGCAGAACGCTGTTAATCAGCGCACTTTCATCCACCAGATATTTTCCGGAGTGCTGGGGCCACACAGCGCCGCAAGCCTCATTGCCAACGCCAATCAGCGCGATGGCGCCGGGGACCTTCTCCATGAAATAGGCGAAATCCTCGCCTCCGGTGACGGGGTCAACGGAAATCACTGCGTCGGCAGAAATCGCTTTGCGGGCGGCGGCGATGGCCACCTCGGTCATTCGGTCGTCGTTGATGGCGGGGGGAACAATGTGGTCGTAATTCAGCTTCGCCTCCGCGCGGAAAGTCTGCGCGGTCTGGGTCACGATCCGCTCCATCATCTCCGGGAAGCTCTGATACAGGTCTCGGGAGAAATAGCGAGTGGTGCCTTCCAGCCTTCCATACTCCGCAACCACATTCCAGCGGGTTCCCGCTTCTATGCGTCCCACGGTCAAAACAGCGGGATCACTGGGGTTCACTTCCCGGCTGACAATGCTTTGCAAATTCGTCACAATCGCACTGGTGACCACGGCGGCATCCACACACTGGTGGGGGGCGGAGGCATGGCCGCCCTTGCCTTTGATATCAATGCTGAACTGATCGGCGGCGGCCATCCGGGGTCCCGGGGCCAGCGCCACCTGTCCGGCGGGCACGTTGGACCACACATGGATGCCGAAGCAGCCGTCCACACCGTCCAGCGCACCGTTCTCAATCATGGATTTTGCGCCCTGCGCGGATTCCTCCGCCGGCTGAAACGCCAGACGGACAGTGCCGCACAGATCCGCTTTCACATCGTTAAGTACACGGGCCGCAGTCAGCAACGTTGAGATATGGCAGTCATGTCCACAGGCGTGCATAACGCCTGAAGCCTCGCTGGCATAAGGCAGTCCGGTTTCCTCCTGAACGGTCAGCGCATCCATGTCGCCCCGAAGCAGGATGGTTTTTCCGGGTTTTTCACCCTGAATAGTGGCTAAGATTCCTGTCTCCAGACCGCAGGGGCGCCAGGCAATCCCAAACTTATCCAGCTCCGCCTTGATCCGTTTGCTGGTTTCGTACTCTTTTCCGCTGACTTCGGGATGCGCGTGGAAATAGCGCCGCATCTCAATGAGATAATCGCCGTATTTTGCGGCAGCTTCTTTGAGGTTCAACTTTCAGCACTCCTTTTTTGTTAAAACATATTTGCAAATGCACCTGCAACAAAGACCGATGTAATGGTAACCGTGACGAAGCCGCCCACAATCATAGACGGGAACATCTTGCTCATCAGATACTCCTTTTCTTCCGGAGTCTGGGCCAGCGCCGTGCAGGTGGACTCGGTGATGATGGCGTCGCAGGGGAAGCCGTACAACGCCGTCAGACCGTTGGCAAAGGCCATTGGGAAGGACATCCGCAAGACCATAGACACGATAAATGACGTAATGGCCATACCGATCACGCCCACCACAATCAGGACGACCATAGGGACAATGATGGCCTTCAGCATATCGGGCGTGCAGTCCTTCAGTCCGTCAAACACGTACATCATCAGCGCGAACATTATAATTCCATAGGAATTGGCTTTATTCAGCGAGTTTGCATCCAAAAAGCCGATGGTGGTGAAGAGGATACCCAAAACCAGCGCCCAGATCGCGCCGCTGATCTTACCGATGTGAGGGAAGACGATGCTGCCAAGCTGCGTGGCCAGCCAGCCCACGATGGCCAGCTTGATCAGAACCACAACCGCGGAATCAAATTTCTGAGGGATGGGGGGAATCAGCTTCCTTTTTGCGGCAGACGCAGCGGTGGCGGCCTCCGCTGCCTTTACGGCAGCTCGGTCGGAATCGGTCATAAGCGTATCGCCGCCGCGGTACTCTTTCAAAAGGCGCTTGCCCTCCGCCTGAAGACAGACGGCAGTGATGGGATACCCCGCAAAGCCCTGAATGCAGTACATGGTGATGGCAAACACAGCGGCTTTCTGGAGCCCAGCCGCGATAGCAGCGTCACGCATCAGCGTGGCGGCCACAATGCCGCCGGTCAGCGGAGGCAGACCGGCAATGACCAGCTGGCGCTCCATGATCAAAGGGGCCACCAGCAGAGAAAGTCCGCACATACCGGCAAGACCCACCAGACATACCACAATGGTCTTCCACTGTTCTTTCAGTTGCTTGAGGCTGATTACCGTGCCCATGTGGGTAATCAGCAGGTAAATGCCAATGGTACTGCCGAAGGGGATCAGCATACTGTCGCTGACCAGGGTGGTGGGGAACACCGTCCAGTACCCCACCAGCATCACCACTGCCGTGACAAATACCGAGGGGATCCATGCCTTGGTCAAGGTGGAAACCACTTCACCGATAATGAACGCGGCTGCGCAGATAACGAACGCAAGTGCAAAATTGTACATACTTTCTCCTTACTCCTGTCATGCTTATTTCTATTCAAAACCCGGCGGCTTGCCGCTGGGAAGTCCTTTGCCGACGCATGTCAGGCGGTCCCTTTCTCCAATTGGGAACGCCACTCTCAGCGGTTGAGATATTCAACGGCGATGCCCGCCATGGCCCGGATGCCGTATGGCATGGCTTCCTCCCGAAGGACCAGTTTGGGGCTGTGAAGGGGATACAATTGCTCCCCGCCCCGCCCGCCAAAGAGCATGAAATAGGCGGACGGCGTCCCCGTCATCTGATAGAAATAGGCAAAATCCTCACTAAAGCCCATAGGCCGCTCCAGTTCCACAATGGCGTCGTCTCCCAATTCCTCCGCCACGGCCCGTCTGGCGCAGTCCACCAGATCCGCATCGTTGTATGCTGCGGGATAGCCTTGATAATGATAAATATCCACGTTGCAGCCGGAGATGGACTCCATCCCCTTGCCGATGGCAAACATCTGGCTGCGGATCGTTTCCCTCACCTCCTCGGAAAACGCCCGGGACACGCCGCCAAACTTCACCTCACTGGGAATCACATTGGGCGCGTCGCCACTGTGAATGCTGCCGATGGAGAGAATCCCCGTCTCCAACGGATCAATTCTGCGGGCAACAATTTGCTGCATGTTTACGATCATTTGGCAGGCCGTCAGAATGGGGTCGTCTGTTTTCTGCGGCTCCGAGCCATGTCCGCCGCGGCCGCTCACCGTCACATCATATAGGTCCACAGACGTGGTGACAGCGCCCGCCCGCATACCGATCTTGCCCACGCGCTCCTGATCCGGCAGCATGTGAATCGCATAGATGGCATCCACATGGGGGTTCTCCAAAACGCCCTTTTCCACCAGCTCTTTGGCTCCTCCGGGGAGAGTATCCTCACTGTGCTGGAAAATCAGCTTCACCGTTCCTCGAAACCGCTCTCTCATCCCGCACAACACCTTTGCTACGCCCAGCAACATGGATGCGTGCATATCGTGTCCGCAGGCGTGCATCATTCCCGGAATCTCGCTGGCGAAGGGCAGCCCGGATTCCTCGTTCACCGGAAGCGCGTCAATGTCGGCGCGCAAGGCAACGCACTTTCCAGGTCCGGCGCTACCGTGAATCAGGGCAACCACAGCCGTTGGAGCAGGCTGTTCAATCCTGTCCACTCCGTACTCCGCCAGCTTTTCTCGAATAAGCGCAGCGGTGCGCACCTCCGACCGGCCAATTTCGGGATGACGATGAATATCTCTTCGGACGGCAATCATTTCGTCAATACAGGCTTCCGTCCCGGTTTGAATTGCGCTCATGTGCATCATACTCCTTGCTCTTTTGATAAAATCCTATAAATTTAAGGGGCTTTTGCAAAACAACCACAAAAGTCCCTCTTCTGTATGGGGTCGCCCGAATACGTTGTCCTCTCATTCTCTCAAGCGAGGGTTTTGTCATGCAAAGCAGTGATTTAGCTATTTAAATAGTATTATCCTGCAAAGCTTTTCAACAGTCAATAACGGGTTTTGAAAAAATATACAAAATTTATAAGGCCATTTTTTATTTTGCAGTCTTTTTAACCAGACGCCGTCTATGTGCGGAAAATTTTATCTGCGTATATTCCTCGCCAATTCCTTAATTGGCCTAAGAATTTTTGATATTATAATATACGGACCAGCATTTTCCATTAAAAAGTTTGAACTTTTAAATTGCAGGTCGTACGAAAAAATAACCATTTCTTTTCATATTTTATACATATTGTCAAAAGGTTTTTTGCATGGACGGCGCACCTGCGTCAGGTCCCTGCAACCAGGCAGGCACAAAAAACCGTAGAGAATCGGCGCTGCGCCGATTCTCTACGGTCCTATTTCAGTGGGTTCTGTTATACGCCAAACTGCCAATACAGGAAGGTTACAATCTGACTTCTGGTGCAATTGGTATTCGGGCTGAACGTGGTAACTGTGGTTCCCTTGGTAACCGCTTTTTCAACAACCCACTCAATTACGTTTGCATAGTACGCGCCGGAGGGCACATCTTCAAACGAATTGGCGGCTGTCACAGATGGGGAACCTGTCGCGCGATACTGGAAGGTGACGATTTGCGCCCGGGTGGCAACGCCATTGGAGTTAAATGTCGTAGTGCTGGTGCCGCCGGTGATTCCTTTCTCCGGCGCCCACAAAACTCTCTTAAAGTAATCGCTTCAGCGGCACAGCCCGCCAGAGCACCAATGTCGAAGGCAAATTATCTGTCGCGTTCCTTGATTAGTTTAACTAATCAAGATCTATAAAAAACGGAATAAAAATTCCGACCAGAAACGAGAGGATGTCTTTCCTATCTTTTTTTCTGAATGCGCTGTGCGGAGCCGTCTCCTTATAAAAGAAGACAGCCCCGCACGGATTTTTATCAATCAGTCCTCGGGATGGAAATGGCTCTTGTCCGCGCCGCACAGAGGGCAGACATAATCATCGGGCATGGGGCCTTCCTCGGCCTCGTCATAGACATAGCCGCACAAATCGCACACATACTTCATAAAAAATCTCCTTTCCGATATATTTTTTCTGTTTTTAGGGCAAAGGCTCAAAAACCTCGGCAGTGCGATGGCAAATCGGACATTCAAATCCATCCGGCAGGGTATCTCCCTGATAAATAAAGCCGCACACTTTACACACAAAGCCTTTGGGCTTGTCCTCATTTTGATCGCCGGAAGCAGCCGGCGCCTCCCCCCGCAAATCGGCGGCCAAGGCTTCAGCCAAGGCCTCCAGCTCTGCGTCCTGCCCAATGGCAAGCGCGGATTTCAACGTGACGGGAGCGGTCACAAGCTCCATATTCTTCATCCCGCCCAGAATCTGGGTCATCAGCTTTCCGCTGGCGGGCGCCCAGGAGCCATTTTCAATCAGGGCCACCTTTCGGTTTTGCAGGTTGTGGTGGGCCACATCATGGAGCAAATTTTCCATAGAGACGAAAATGCCGTTATTATAGGTGGTGGAAGCAAACACAATATGGCTGTATTTAAACAGCTCGGACAATACGTAGGAATAATGCGTCACGGACACGTCGTACATATCCACGGCAATGCCTCGCTCTGCCAAACGGCAGGCAAGAATATTGGCGGCGACTTCGGTCCCTCCGTAAACCGAGGCAAAGGCAATAAGCACGCCCTGCACCTCCGGCTCATAGGCGGCCCACTTGGCATATTTGCTCACGGGATAGTCCAGATTCTTCCGCCACACCGGACCATGGAGCGGGCAGATCATCCCCAGCTCCAGCCCGGAAACCTTCTTCAGCAGCGAAAGCACCTGCGGTCCGTATTTCCCCACAATGTTGGTATAGTACCGCCGGAACTCGTCCAGCCAGTCCCGGTCAAAGTCCACCTCATCGGCAAACAGGATTCCGTTCAGCGCGCCGAAGCTTCCGAAGGCGTCGGCGGTAAACAGGATATGGTCGGTGGAGTCATAGCTGGCGATGACCTCCGGCCAGTGGACCATGGGCGCGTTATAAAAGGTGAAATTGTGCCGCCCGGTGGGAAGGGAATCCCCTTCGTTTACAAGAATCACTCGCTTGGGGTCCGTGCAGTGGAACTGATGAATCATGTTGACAGACTTCCCGTTGCACACAATCGTGGCCTCCGGATGCCGCAGCATCAGATCGCCCAACGTGGCGGCGTGGTCCGGTTCCATATGGTGGACAAAGACATAGTCCAGTGTCCGCTCTCCCAACGCATACTCCAAATTTTCAAAAAACTGGGTCTGAACCGCTCGGTCCACCGTGTCAAACAGAACGGTTTTTTCATCCAGCAGCAGATAGGAGTTGTAGGACATGCCCCGGGGCGTGGGATGGGTCGCCTCAAAGTGGGGGGCCTGACGATTACTGGCGCCAATCCAGAGCAAATCCTCCGTTACCTTCCGAATACAGTGCATAGTCAACACCTTACCTTTCTAAACGCAGCCAAAAACAATCACATTCCTACTTTGCCAATATTATAACATAGTATTTCTGTAAAAACCAACCCGCTTTGCGACAATTTTTAGACTGCCGCCCCCGGATTCAGCCGTTCATTGGCCGCGCCGCTGAAACGCCCGAAAAACCGGGCGGAACAGAATCTGGAATCAACATATACCGCGTCCCGTGGCTTTGTCAAGCGTCAAATACACCGTTTTTGCGACACGCGCAAGAATATTTTTTTCAAAAGCCGAAACTTATTGAAGGTCGTTTACGTCAAGCTATTACAAGCCCGGCCAAAACGGCAGGGATTACTTTTGGAGGTATTTGTATGACAGGAAAAACGAAACCGCTGACTTCTTTGAAAAAGCGGATGCTGGCACTATTGGCGGCGATGTCTCTCATGGCACTGACCGCATGCACGGGGCAGCCGCCCGCAGGCTCTTCCGGCAGCGCGGGGCAGGCGTCCTCTTCCGGGTCCACCCAGGCGGGAACTTCTTCCGCCGGGTCCTCTCAGGCTGAGAAAACAGAGTCCATGGGCCTTTCGGACCTGACGGGGCTTCTGGGCCTGACGCAGGAAGAGCTGATCGCCGCCATGGGAGACGAAACGCCCGAAACCGTGGACGAGGGTGGTCTGGGCTTTGAAAAGGCAGGCATCCGCGTCTGGTTTGACACTGACACCTATACGAAGGTGGCGCAGGTTCTTGTGATGACCGACCGTATTGACCTGAACGGACTTCATCTGGGTGACAGCCTGTCCGACTTTACGGAGGTCTTCGGCCAGCCCCTCAGCGACAAGGACGGAGACGCGCATTTTGCCTATGAAGACCATTTCCTTTCCGTGGTTTATGACACGGATTCCGCATCTAACACGGTGATCAGCGTCTACGTACTTCAGGAGAATTTCTAAAAGCGCACCCCTTTTTCATCTCTTTGGCGGGCCTTTGACGGCTTTTACGCAACCGGGTCCCTGTGCCTATGGCACAGGGACCCGGTTTTATTTATTTCACCAGCATTTTGCGCTGGGCGGTGCACCTTCCGCCTTGCATCGGATTCCATCCGGCGCGGTTCATTAATGGAACCTACGCCAGATTGGCAACCGCGGTATAAATGCCCGCGATGCGGTACCATGTGGGGAAGTTGACCCGCCCTGTCACCGGCAGGTCAAACGTCTCCTGAAACACCCGCACGGCATTGGCCGTACTCTCTCCGTACACGCCGTCCTCCGCCACCTTGGGAATCAGGGGATAGTTGTTGGAAATGGCGTTGAGTTGGTTCTGGATGGCTTGCACCGGCGCGCCGGTAGCTCCCTCCTCCAGCACATAGCCGGGGAAGGAGATTGGAATCCCCTCCACCTTTTGTGCCTGCTCCAAAAAGATGTCATACCCGTAAAAGCTCTTCAGGATTTGAAGGGCTGGATAGCCTTGATCGCCCAGGCCCTTGGACCCCCACTGGCTCAGCCAGCCCGGGCAATTCCTCCGCGCCCCGTCACAGTACTGAGTAAACAAGGGTTGAGCAATGTCTGGCTTCGTGACATAGGTGGTAAATATCTCATCCACCACCTCCGAAATTTCTCGGAAGATGGTGCGCCCATAGGTAAACGCCTGATCATAGGCGGTTGAGTTGGTAACTGTAAAGTCAAAGCCCTTGTTCCGATACCACTCCGTGTAGACCCGATTGAGGGTAAAGGAGATGATGGCCAGAACGTTTGCCTTGATCGTCTCCACGGGCCAGGTGGAATAAATTTCGCTGCTGGCCACGTTTTTGACGTAATCTGTAAAAGGCACCGTGACGTTGGCCGCATCGGTATTTTCCGGGCGGCCCTGATGCACCACAATCAGCTCCGGCACCACCGGCTCCGGCAAAACTACCAGATTTTCAGCAAAGGGCAGCTCTTTCACCGCGTCCTCCGGAATTTTGGGCGGGAAATTTCCCCAAAGCGTGGGATAGGGAATCAAAAGACCCGAAAACGTTGGCCGCAGGGCCACGTTCTGCACCGCCGTGACCTCGGGAAACATTTGCACGTTTTCGATGACCGTCTGCCCATAGCCCGGGAGGGAGACAAGCACATTGTACTGGTTGAAGGGCCTGGGCTGCCCGGCCTCCATGGAAAATTCCAGCGGAGGCGTTGGAAAGGTCAGCTCCGGAGCTTTTCCCTGCGCGTTGGTCTGTACCTCCTCCAAAACATTTCCGGAATCGGGGTCAATCACCTGGATGGACACGTCCTCTGCGGGCACGCGCCGATCCTCCAAAAACGCGTTGATTTGCAATTGTCCTAGTCCGCCTTGGGTGTTTTGCACCGGGGCGGTGTTGATTTCACCATTCATACTTCAAGCGCTCCTCCCTGCGGAATGTGGATTTGACTGCTAACGGTGCGCCTCCCTGCGTCCGCCTGCCGCCCGGACTTTCCCGGCGACAGGCGGACGCAAAGACGCTTTCCGGACGACAATACCATCCTATGCCGCCCTAGCAGACCTTAGCACTCTGGGCGTGCAGAAGCTGATTTTGCCTCGTTTTAAAAGGACATATAACCCAAACAAAGAGTAGACATAAGCCTAATAAATAGTAATCATTCCGAAAATATTCTTGCATTTTAGTCCCTAATATGATATTTATGAAGGGTACTACATCTCTCACAACCCCGCATCGGACTGCATAATGCATTGCCGCTGCCGCCGTAAAGGAGGAACGACTGTGAAAAAAATAACAACATTGCTTGGCCTGTCTTTTTTATTACTTTTGAGCGCCTGCTCTTCAAGTAAGCCCTCAGCTTCGGGAACCGGTTCCGAGGATGTGTTTTCGGAGCCGGTTAAAATTACCGCCGAGGAGGCCCATGAGCGCATGACCAACGGGACGCCGGTGGTGGTGGACGTGCGCACCGCCGGAGAATATGCGCAGGGCCACATTCCCGGGTCTATCCTGCTCCCCAACGAGGATATCGGTGCAGAACCGCCGGCCCAACTTCCGGTGCTGGACGCGGAGATTCTGATTTACTGCCGCAGCGGAAACCGCAGCGCACAGGCCGCAACGAAGCTTTCAGACATGGGCTATACAAATCTCAGTGATTTCGGTGGAATCATCGACTGGCCTTATGAGACAGAGAGCGGAGACTATCTGCCCGTCGAGACGGCGGGCACCCTGTCCTCCTTCGCCGCATGGGATTTAAACGGCGTTCCAGTAGACCAGCGCATTTTTGCGAATTACAAGCTCACCTTAATCAACATCTGGGCCACCTTCTGTGGCCCCTGCCTGCGGGAAATGCCGGATTTGGGCCAGTTGTCCGCAGACTATGCAGACCGGGGCGTTCAAATTGTGGGCATCGTGGTGGACGTTCCCCAGACCAGCGGGGCTTTTTCTCCGGACATGGTGCAGACCGCCCGGGATTTAGTGGAGCAGACCGGGGCAAACTATCTCCATCTGCTGCCCTCGGCGGATTTAATTGCCGCAAAGCTGTCTGGCGTCAGCTCTGTACCCGAGACGATTTTTGTCAACGACAAGGGCGAACTGGTGGGCCAGTCCTATGTGGGCGCCCGCAGCGGCGAGGAGTGGTCGAAAATAATTGACTCTCTGCTGGAGACGGCGGGATGACGGCGAAGGATGCCCCGTCTCCCCGCCGCCGGGTGACAGGAAAGCGCTTTGTCACGGCTGCAATTTTTGCCGTCTCCGTGTGTCTGATTGCCGTGGGCGTTTCTGTTGGTGAGCCGGCAGAGGTTTTGCAAAAGGCCGTGAACATCTGCCTTGAGTGCATCGGGATTGGCTGATGAAACAGGGAATGCGGCATTTGATTCAGGCGCTGGCGGCCTTTGCGCATAACCCGTATCTGGGAAATTTCATCACCGGGCGCATTCATCAGGGCCCCTCCAAGCGCCTGTGCGTCCCGGGACTGAACTGCTATTCCTGTCCCGGTGCCGCCGGAGCTTGCCCCATCGGCTCGTTGCAGGCGGTGATCGGTGGGCGGACGCGGAGCGTTTCCTATTACGTGACCGGGACGGTGCTGCTATTCGGCGTATTGTTTGGACGGCTGATCTGCGGCTTTCTATGTCCCTTTGGCTTTGTGCAGGACCTGCTGCACAAACTTCCTTCTCCCAAGCCCAGTCCCCCCCGACGGCTGGACAGAACACTGCGCTGGGGGAAATACGTGATGCTTGCCGCCGTGTTGCTCCTTCCCGCGCTGGTGAAGGACGCCTTCGGGATTGGCGACCCGTTTTTCTGCAAATACGTATGCCCCGCCGGAACGCTGGAGGGGGGGCTTCCCCTGCTGGCGACCAACGAGGTGCTGCGGGCCGCCGCCGGGTTTCTGTTCTCATGGAAGCTGGGACTCTTGGTGCTGGTAATTGTGGGGTCGGTGCTGGTGTATCGCCCGTTTTGTAAATATCTCTGCCCTCTGGGGGCGATTTACGGACTGCTGAACCGCTTCAGCGTCTATCAGATGGGCGTAAACGAAAGCGCCTGCATTCATTGTGGACGATGCGAAAAGGCCTGTAAAATGGGCGTGGACGTGACCGGAAATATCAACTCGGCAGAGTGCATCCGCTGCGGCGCGTGCAAGGCGGTTTGCCCCACAGGTGCCATCTGGTCCGGCTTTTTCAGGCGCGGGGAATCCACTGCCAAAAACAGTCCGGCACCACCGCCGCCAAAGCCAACCACCGACCACAATTGAGTGGAGCATTCGGTAAGCCATCTAAGCCTTGAGAAATCCAAAAATTCCCCTCGGATGGGATGGAATTTCGCCTTGACACTTTACTATTTTTAAGCTAGTATAAAAATAATTCAGGTGTGTCAACGGGGACGAAAAGCCAGTGGAATTTATCTGCGCTTTCGTCCCTCTTTTTATGATTGGGGGAGATGCCAATGGAAGAACTTCTGCGCATGGAACACATCACCAAGCAGTTCGGCAGCGTCTATGCCAACCGAGACATCAATTTGGACGTGCGGCGCGGCGAGGTGCACACGCTTTTGGGTGAGAACGGCGCCGGAAAGAGCACCCTGATGAATGTGCTCTTTGGCCTCTATCAGCCCACCGCCGGGAAAATTTACCTGAATGGAGAGGCTGTGAAAATCGCCTCTCCGGCCGAGGCGGTGAAAAAAGGCATCGGCATGGTCCACCAGCACTTTATGCTGGTGGAGGCAATGACGGTTTTGGAAAACATCATTCTGGGCGACCGGCGGACAAAGGGCCTGTTCATTGATAAGGATGCCCGACGCAAGGAAATTCTGGAGCTGGCGGAGCGCTACGGGCTGGATGTGGAGCTGGACAAGCCCATCACGGAGATTGCAGTGGGCGCGCAGCAGCGCGTAGAAATCCTCAAGGCGCTGTACCGGGGCGCGGAGCTTTTGGTGCTGGACGAGCCCACCGCCGCCCTGACCGACATTGAGACGGAGGGTCTGTTTGCCATCATCGAAAAACTGAAAAGCGAGAACAAAAGCGTCATTTTTATCAGCCATAAAATGCGCGAGGTGATGAAGATTTCCGACCGGGTCACGGTGCTGCGGGCGGGGCAGACGGTATGCACGCTGGATTGCCGCGGAACGGATAGCTGCCAGCTTGCAAACCTGATGATCGGCCGTGACCTTGCCCCCTCCCGTTACGAAAAGATTGAAAAACCGGGTGAGCCCGTAATGGAGCTGACCCATGTGAGCTTTCATAAATCCTCCAAGCACAACGGGCTGAACGACGTGTCCCTGACCGTGGGCCGGGGCGAGATTGTGGGCATTGCGGGCGTGGATGGAAACGGCCAGAGTCAGCTCGCCCAGATTGTCACGGGCGTACTCACGCCGGCGGAGGGCGTTGTGGACCTGAAGGGCTCCACCGTCGCCCGCTTCACCCCCAACGGTTTTATTCTGGAAAACGTGTCCCATATTCCAGAGGACCGCAACAAAATGGGCCTGATTGGCAATATGTCCGTGCAGGACAATCTGGTTTTGAAAAACACGGAGGAGTCCCGCTTTTCCGACGGGCACGGATTGCACCTGAAGAAAAAGGCCATTCACGACTATGCACTGGGCATGCAAGAGAAATACGACATCCGCTGCGAATCCGTGGATCAGGAGTGCCGCAATCTCTCCGGCGGAAACCAACAGAAGGTCATTCTGGCTCGAGAGCTGGAGGGCGATCCCGACCTGCTGGTGGCCGTGCATCCCACCCGGGGCCTTGACATCGGCGCCACCCGCTATGTGCATGACTCTATGATCGATGCCCGTACCCGCGGCTGCGGTGTGCTGCTGATTTCCGCGGACTTTGACGAGGTACTGGAGGTTTCTGACCGTATCATCGTCATGTTCGAAGGACAGATTATGGGCGTTTACTCCGGTAAGAATCCTCCAATTGAGGAAATCGGCCTGGCCATGGCCGGCAAATAAGGGGGGCGGGATTGTTATGAGAATCAGAAAAAATCTGGTGAGCATTCTGGTGCCGCTGGCTTCCGTTTTGCTGGCGTTTGTCATTGGCGCCATTATTATCGCCTCTCTAGGGAGCAACCCCATCAGCGCCGTGGGATACCTTTTTCAAGGTGCCTTCGGCAAGGCCAACAACATTGCCTCCACGCTGGTGAAGGCAACGCCCCTGATCTTTACCGGCCTTTGCGCCTGCTTCGCCTATCGCTGCGGCGTGTTTAATCTGGGCGGCGAGGGACAGTTTATCATGGGCTCCATCGCCACCTGTTGGGTGGCCACCACCTGGGGCATTGAGGGACCGGGAGCCACGCTGCTCTGCCTGCTCTTCGGCGCGGTGGCTGGCGGCCTGTGGGGCGCAATTCCAGGCATTTTGAAAATCACCCGGGGCCTGAACGAGATGATTGTCTCTATCATGCTCAACTATGTGGCAGCTTTGTTCATGGGCCTTTTGTACACCAGCGTTCTGCGGGAGGGCAACGTTCCCCAAACCGCCGCCGTACCGGACGCCACCCAGCTCCAGCGCATTTTTCCCGATCTGCGGGTCACTTGGGGCATTGTCATCGCGCTGGCGGTGGCCGCAGTGGTGCAGTATTTCCTGTTCAGCACCTCCAAAGGCTTTCAGCTTCGGGCGGTGGGTCTGAACATGACCGCCGCAGAGTTTAACGGCTTCAGTGTCAAGAAATACATTTTGTACAGCTTCATCGTTTCCGGCGCGCTGGCGGGCCTTGGCGGCAGCGTGGAGCTGCTGGGCACTCAATACCGCCTGATCAGCGGCTATGCCGTGGGATACGGGTTTGACGGCGTGGCCATGGCGCTCATCGCCCAGCTCAACCCGGTGGCCACGGTGGTGGTGGCCTATTTCTTTGCGGTGCTCCGCACCGGCGCCAATACCATGCAGGCCGGAACCGGCGTTCCCACCTCCGTCATCGGCATTATTCAGGCTCTGGTAATTGTCTTTGCCGTGGCCGGCACCGCACTGGTCAAGCTGCCGCATATCCGCCAGTGGCTTTCAAACCACCTGGAAAAGAAGGGAGAGGTGAAGTAATATGGATATGGGTGAACTGATTCTCTCCACCGTCCGCATGGCAACCCCCATTCTGATGGTGGCCCTTGCCGAGCTTTACTCCGAGCGGGCGGGCCTCGTCAACATTGGTCTGGACGGCATCATGTCCTTCGGCGCACTGACGGGCTTTCTGGTTTCCTTCATTTCGGGCAGCCCCTTCCTTGGGATTGTGGCGGGGGCCTGCGGCGGCGTGCTGATCAACATGATTTACGCTTACTGCACCATCTCCCTGTGTGCACCTCAGATTGTCTATGGCATGGCCATCAACATTTTCGCCCCTGCGGTGGCGTCCTTTATCTACCGGATTTACTTCGGCGTCAGCTCCACACTGGCGCAGGCAACCCTGATGCCAACCGTGGCAATCCCCGGTTTAAAGGAGATTCCCTTTTTGGGAAAGCTTCTCTTTGACCAGACCCCCATGGTCTACTTCGCTTATCTGATGGTCATTTTCACCGCTATCTTCTTCAACCGCACGAAGGCGGGCCTGAACTATAAGGCCGTGGGCGAGTATCCCAAGGCGGCGGAAACCCTGGGCATCAACGTCGTCGGTCAGAAATACGTGGCTTGCATCATCTGCGGAGCCCTGGCGGGCATCGGCGGTGCGTATCTCACCACCTGCTATGTCAACACCTACTCCGACGGCGTGGTGGCCGGGCGCGGCTTTATCGCCCTGTCCGCGGTGATCTTTGGTCGGTGGAGCGCGGGCGGCGTACTGATGGCCTGCCTTCTCTTCGGCTTCTGCGATGCGCTTCAGCTCCGTCTGCAAATTTTCAATACCTCCACACCCTATCAGCTCTTCCAGATGATTCCCTATCTCTTTACGCTGGCGGCGCTGACGGTGTTCGGCATCAAAAAGGCCGGACCTGCGTCTAAAGGAAAGCCGTATATGCGCGAGGAGCGCTGAGTTTTATTCATCAGGCGCCTGCCTTTTGATAGAGTAACCAACCCCAAAACTGAATTACGGAGGAAAATGAAAATGAAGAAATTCTTTGCACTGGCTCTTGCGCTTGCCATGACCGTGTCTCTTGCGGCCTGTGGCGGCGGCTCCACTCCCCCTGCGTCCACAAGCGGCTCCGCGGGCAGCGCCGCCGCTTCCGGCGGCAGCGACAAGGTCTATAAGGTGGCCATGATTTGTGACTCCAACATCTCCGACGGTGGATGGGGCGCCGCCTGCTACAACGCCATGGAGGCTGCAGCAGCCGATCTCGGCTGGGAAACCAACTATGCCGACAGCGTGGCCCAGTCCGACTATGCCAACTCCATGACGGGCTTTTGCGACATGGGGTATGACATGATCTTCCTGCCTGGCAACCAGTATTCTGACGCCACCGTTCAGGTTGCCAAGGACTATCCCGACATTGCCTTCGCGGTGCTCAACGGCGCCACCACCCTGCCCACCGACAACATCACCAGCATTCTGCCCGACGCCAACCAGATCGGCTATATGGCCGGTGCGCTGGCGGGCCTGATGAGCAAGACCAACGTTTTGGGCTTCATCGGCGGCATGGAAATCGACACCACCAAGGCGAAGCTGGCCGGATTTGAGAAGGCCGCCAAGGCCATCAATCCCGACATCACCGTTCTCTCCGCCTATGCCGGCTCCTTCAACGACGTGGCCAAGGGCATGGAGCTTGCCAACGGCATGATCTCCCAGAAGGCCGACGTCTTCTTCGGCGACGCTTCCGCCGTGGACTCCGGCGCCCGTCAGGCCATCGACGCGGCCAACGGCAGCGGCGAGATTGCTATTTTCGACATTGGCCAGCCCGCCGATCTGGTGGCACAGAGCCAGAATCCCTGCCTGATCGGCTCCGTTGTCACCGACAACGCCGGTATGCTGAAGCTAGCTATGCAGGACGTGGAGGCCGGCAGCTTCGGCAACAAGACCATCTACGGCTCCTATGACAACAACTGCCTGGCTATCGGCACCTTCAACGATTCTCTGGTTTCCGCTGACGTGCAGACCTCCTACATGGAGTATATCAATCAGATGGCCGCGGGCACCTTCCCCGGCTAAGCTTCCAATCGCAAAAAGTCACTCAGGCGGGG
>NZ_DAMBZJ010000015.1:29788-39692 GCF_032060045.1 Oscillibacter sp. | reverse complement strand
GGACAAACGTCCAGCCCCGCCGTTCTATTCGTCTCCGCAAACACGGACCGCAACCCAAGATGGGCATCTCGGCCGGCCATTAGGCTGTCCATTCCATCCGGCCCGCTTATTTCCAAAAGCAGGGCTTCGCTTTCTACAGAAGCACAACAAAAACGTGCGCCACGGACGGGCTTTTGCTTTCTCCTGGCGGTAATTCCTGTTCATAGGGACCCACCGCCGCCGCATAGGATAGCGAAGAGGGCGCCGGTGAGGCGCCTTTGAATCGGCGGACCGCTCGCTTCATAAAAGCGGCAGATGCGGCGCAAAACGCGCCGTCAAGAGGGAGGGCTTATGCTGACTGCGGCACTGCTGCTGTTTGCCAATACGCTTCTTTTTACCCTGCGGCTCAACGGAGGGGGCTCGTTTCCAAAGCCCCTGTCATCGGAGGAGGAGCGGGAATATCTTCGGCAGATGGCCGAAGGCGACATGAAGGCGCGGGACGCGCTGATCGAGCGAAACCTGCGGCTGGTGGCCCATGTGGTGAAGAAATACTATTGTGCCCAGAGCAATCAGGAGGACCTGCTTTCCATCGGCACCATCGGCCTGATCAAAGGCGTATCCACCTTTGACGCGTCCAAAGGTGCACGGCTTGCCACCTATGCGGCGCGGTGCATTGAAAATGCTATCCTACCCTAACGGACTTTTCTGTTGTTCAAGTGAACAGGCTAGCACTTGTTTCAGAGAATCGGCGTTCGCTTTGCCGCGTTAGTGAGGATAGAGGCATTTCTTTATCGCGGGCAGGGACAACAAATCAAACCGCTGCACCGATCAAAGGTCACGGAGGGTTCTGGATATCTCGGTATCCCCATTGGGACCTTGAAGAAATGGGAGCATGGCAACGTACAAATTCTAAAGCCCCCCGATGCCGTCCGTTAAAAACTTTGCAGCAGTCAATAAGAAAAAGCAAACGGCAGCGAGGTCCATCAAATCTGGACTCCGCTGCCATTTCTGCTTTATTTGGATTTTACATTGAGGATCAAATCAATAAGTGCTAATTTCTGCTCCCTGGACCAGGGTTGCTCTCTGATGTACCGTATCACCGCATCTGCATGACATTGTGCCACGCGGGCAGACAACTCATGCTGTGCAGCTTCCTCTTTAGGATAGTGCACAATCACCTGCATCGTCCAGTCCCCCTGCTTTCAGGGTATGCGCCGGCTTTGGAGACATGCTTCATAAAATCCCTCTGATTTCGCCTTCTCCGCATAGGAAGCAAAGAAAGATTCTGTGACTCGACTGACTGCTGGGGAAAAGAATCTTCCTTTCTGCGCCGCTGCGATGCCGACAGCGACAATAAAGCTGAATCAATAACGGACTTTTAAGGGGGGCGTTCCAGCTCCCTCTACGCGGGCAGCGCAGCGAGATGCTGGGTTGGAGGCCGTGATGGTATGCACTCTACACACAAAAGGCACTTGCTCCAAGATGAGCAAGTGCCTTTGATACAATATAACAAGTTAATTGTTATAGCAGTCGCAATCAGGTCTTCCTCAATCGAATTCCCAAACTCTAGAGGAAGCCCCTTGCTGCTGTGGCCTCGGCGCTCAACGTACAGTCACGGTGCGCCTTCTTCAAGGTGAATATAATTTCTTTTTCGGACAAATTGAGAGTTCTGCTGTCCGCCGATGCCAGCGATTAAGCACATTCTACTTGATTGATTACCGCAGTTCAAACTTCATTGATTCGTTTTTCTTATATGCTTCCTCTACAGCGCTGATGATCGCACCGCGGAAATGCGCTCGCTCCAACTCCAATACACCTGTAATCGCGGCGCCTTTGGGAGAGCATACTGCATCCTTCAGATAACCCAGGCTTTTCCCGCTTTCAAGGAACAGGTCAACCGCTCCCCTTACCGCCTCAGCAGAAATAAGCTCCGATTCCTTTCGGGAGTAACCCAAGGCGATTCCACCGTCGGCCAGTGCCTCCAAAAACATAAACACATAGGCGGGAGTGCAACTGCTTAGAGAAACCCCCATACCAAAGTGTTCCTCGTCCACGTTTTGGCACATGCCGCATTGACTCAACAGTTGAACAAGCCCCTCCTCTTGCTTGAGAGAGAACTGTTCGTTTTTAGAAACCAAAATACAGCCCTTACCAATACTGATCGGCAAGTTCGGCATAATACGCACCACGGGAAGCGCCGGGGCACCGCTGGATTCCAGCAGCTGCTGAATGCTATTCAATTCGATACCCGCCGCCGTGGATACCAAACACTGCTCCGGGTCCAGAACAGGCAGAAGAGATTTGAGCAGGGCTGAAAAGTCCTTTGGCTTTACGGCCAAAATGACGTAGCGAGCACCGCGCGCTGCGTCTTGGGCGCTGTCCGCAGAAACACAGCCAACTTGCTGGACGACGGTCTCCATAGTCTCCGGATGACGATCGAAAATCGCGACCTGCTCTGGAGGAACCGCCAAGCACAGCCGCTTAGCCAGAATACTGCCGATATTGCCCATGCCTATAATTGCAACCTGTTTCATAAAGACCTCCCCGTATAATCCAAGATCGATGTTATGAATTTTCTGAATCGGACGTGCCTTCTCTAAAGAAAAGATTAGGAAAGTGAACCGACAGAAGTTTCACATCCTTGTTGGATTTATTCACCCAGTTATGGGGCAGATATGAATGGATCTGAATACTATCACCAGGATAAAGTAAATAACTAGATCCTGCATAGTAGATAGTCGCAACGCCCTCTAAGACCATAATGAATTCCTCTCCGTCATGCTGCAACAGGTCGGTCTTGGTGGGTGTTGCTTCGGGGTGCATAAGAAAAATTCTGGGATATAGCTTAAAATTAGAGGGATTATGGCTTAAAGCTGAGGTGAAGGATGTCTCGGTAAATGGGGACCAAGTACGCTCCACGCTTCGAACCACCGGATCCTCCTCAATATTGGTCGATTTCTCAAAAAATTGATTTAGGTTTGACCCTAAAGGAACTAGGAGCCTAGATAGAGTATCCAGCGCAATATTCGATTTCCCATTTTCCACGAGGGAAAGGAATCCAACAGACAGTTCGGTTTCCTTTGCCAACTGCTTGAGTGTGATCTTTCTTAATTTACGCAGTAGCCTTAACTTTTCACCTATTTGATCCATGAGCATCCATTCCGCACTTAAATGAAGTACTATTTTAATCAGCCACGGTACTGTCAGCAGCAATTTTAGCTGCCATGTGGAGCCGTGTCCCCTTAAAATGTATTAAAAATACTTTCGTTTTGCCGAAACAAAAGCCTGTCCAGCATCAGAAATATATGAATCCAGCATTTTCTCGAATCATAAACAACCCACTGGCGAGAAATGTTTAATTTTTATTATACCAGTCATTTCCACAAACTGTCAAGAATTTCACATCAAGGAAAAAGTAAACTCTCAGAATTGACGCATAAATTTAGTATTACTTAAAAAATTTCAAAAACAGAATCCGATTACAAGTGAGCACATCCGAAAACGAGCGCAATGTTTTGTGCAACATAAACAAATTATTATTTACACTTTAATTTTTCTTGTATTTTGTATTAGACCGTGGTATACTTTAGCGTAGCAAAGCAACGGACGATCTTTTCTCGGCGCCTGCATTTCCGGACGCCCATCTCACCTAATGCATGTGCTGCGGAAGGGGCACAATGTCCACTGCAACGTGAAAACAGAATATAGGAGGAGAAAAGAAAATGCTAGAGATCATCACTAATTTTGTCGGTGCGCTCAACGGTCCAATCTGGGGCGTTGGAATGCTAGTCCTCATCGTGGGCAGCGGCCTGTACCTGACGATCCGAATGGGGTTTTTCCAGTTCGCCCACTTCGGTGACATGTGGAAAAGAATCTTTGAAAAAGGCCATTCCGAATCCGGTATCTCCGCATTTGCTTCCTTCTGCACGACCATGGCCATGCGCGTGGGCACCGGTAACGTAGCCGGTGTGGCTGTGGCTATCTTTTCTGGAGGCCCAGGCGCTCTATTCTGGATGGTTCTGGCCGGCATGACCAACTCTGCCGTGTGCTTTACCGAATGCACCCTGTCCGTGCTCTACAAGACCAAGATCGACGGTGAGTACCGCGGCGGCGGTCCGTACTGTGCGGAACGGGGCTTGAAGTGGAAGCCCTACGGCGCATTCCTTGCCGTCATCACCATGGTGGGCATTGCGGCCTTTATGCCTGCTGCCGCCACCAACACCATCTGTGATGGTTTCCGCAACGCTTTAAATATCCCTATGTGGGTTAGCGCACTGGTCATCGCCCTCATCATGGCCGTTGTGATCATTGGCGGCGTGAAGCGCATCAGCACGGTGGCTTCTTACATCGTCCCCTTCATGACTGGCTTGTACCTGATTGCCGCAGTCATCATTATTCTCATCAATATCACCAAGGTTCCCGCTATGTTCGTCACCGTCATATCTTCCGCTTTTGGCGCCAATGCCGTTATGGGCGGCACACTGGGCATTGCCATTCAGCAAGGCATCAAGCGTGGCACCTTCTCCTCTGCCTCCGGCATGGGCGAGGCATCTCCCACCGCCGCTGCGGCTGAAACCTCTCACCCCGTAAAGCAGGGCATGGCCAACGCCGCCGGCGTTTGGCTGGACACCGTTATCGTCTGTACGGCCTCGGGTCTGATGATCCTCCTCACGGATGCCTATAATACCTCGGGCGGTTATGTGAGCCAGACCTTCAGCGAACTGCAGGGTGTCACCTCCGGTAGCGTGTACTTTGTTCAGCTGGCGTGCAGCACTGTCATGGGCACCATTGCTCCCACTTTCATCGCCATCATGTTGGCTCTGTTCTCCTTTACCTGCCTCATCAGCTATTATTATGAGGCCGAGACTGCTGCCATGTACCTCTTCCAGGGCCCAGGCAAAGAAAAAATTCGCAAAGCTGTCGTTTGGATTATGCGCATCGGTATGCCCATTCTGATCTTCGTCTATGGCAACGCGGCCGCAGGCCTTGCATGGGACCTGTCCGATCTGGCTTTGGGAAGCATCACATGGATTAACATGGTCGTTGTTATGGCATTGTCCTCTAAGTCAATTGCGCTGTACAAGGATTATGAAGCGCAGATGAAGGCTGGCAAGGATCCCATCTATGATGTCGAGAAGCTGAAATGGGACGGCGTTGATGTGGAACTTTGGAAGAGTATTAAGGAAAAGCACACAAAGACTGTGTCGTAAGAGTCGAAAAGATGTATTCTTTCCGTCTGTGCAGTGATTCCAGTTCGGCGCAGGCGTCAAACTAAGGAGGAAATACTTATGTCAAACGCATACTTCACCATCGAACGTCCGATGAACGACCCCTTTAAAGGGTATTTGCCCGGCAGTGCCGAGCGCGCCGAATTAAAGGCGGAACTGGAAAAACAGTCCAATGAGATTGTGAAGATTCCACTGATCATTGGTGGAAAAGAGGTCTGGACTGAAAAAACAATTCAGGTAACCATGCCCCACGACCACCACCATGTGATTGCCGAATGCTGCATGGCTGGCGAAAAAGAACTGGAGATGGCGATCGACTCCGTGCTGTCCGCCAAGGCTGCTTGGGAGGAAATTCCATGGGAGCACCGTTCCGCAATTTTCTTAAAGGCTGCCGACATGATCGCCGGTCCTTACCGCAAGGTGCTCAACGCCTCCACAATGCTTGGGCAGTCCAAGACTGTATTTCAGGCTGAAATTGATATTGCTGAGATGGTAGACTTCCTCCGCTTTGGCGTATGGAGTGCGCAAGAGATCTTCAAGGAACAGCCCATCAGTGGTGATGGAATCTGGAATCGGCAGGACTATCGTCCGCTGGACGGGTTTATCTGTGCCATCTCTCCGTTTAACTTCACCTCCATAGGAGGCAATCTGCCCACTGCGCCCGCCATCGTGGGCAACGTTTCCCTGTGGAAGCCGTCTCGCACGGCAGTTCTGTCCAATTATTACTATATGAAACTGCTGCAATGGTGCGGTCTACCCGACGGCGTAATCAACTTCGTTCCCTGCGCCGGAACGGATATGGCCCAGTATGTCATCAGCCACCCCAAGATGGCAGGTTTCCACTTTACTGGCTCCACCGCTGTATTTCAGGGCGTCTGGAAGCAGGTGGGAGAGAATATTGCTTCTTACGCAAACTATCCCCGTTTGGTTGGTGAAACCGGCGGCAAGGACTTCATCTTCGCCCATAGCTCAGCGGATATCGAGCCCCTGGTGGCCGGTATCGTCCGCGGATCCTTCGAGTATCAGGGCCAGAAATGCTCTGCCTGCTCCCGCGCCTTTGTTCCCGCCAGCATCTGGCCCGTGGTGGAAAAGCGCCTGAGGGAGCAGACCGAAACCATCAAGGTGGGCGACGTACAGGAATTTGACACCTTCATGGCAGCTGTCATTGACAAGGCCTCCTTCGAGACCTGCAAGGGCTACATTGATCGCGCTGCGGCTTCTCCTGACTGTGAGTTTGTCACTGGCGGCACTTATGATGATAGCAAGGGCTGGTTTATTCAGCCAACCATTATCCGCTGCAAGACGCCCACCTATGAATCCATGATCAAGGAAATCTTTGGGCCAATCGTCTCTATCTACGTCTATGATGACGACAAGTTGGATGAGACGCTTGCAATCTGTGACAGCGCGTCCCCCTATGCGCTGACTGGTGCCATCTTCGCCCAGGATCGTCAGGTCATCGTGAAGATGGAAAAGGCGTTGCGCAATGCATCCGGCAACTTCTATATCAATGATAAGTGTACCGGCGCCGTGGTTGGACAGCAGCCCTTTGGCGGTGCACGTGCTTCCGGCACCAACGACAAGGCCGGAACCAACCTGAACATGATTCGCTGGGTCAGCGCCCATGCTGTCAAGGAAAGCTACTGTCCCTCGGCCGCGATTGCCTATCCCTATATGTCAGAAAAATAAACTGTAATGAAGGACAGTCCCTCGTGGGAGAGAAAGTCCTGAATAACAGGCAAAGGGGCCTGGACCACCGATCGGTGTCCAGACCCCTTTGTCAAAAAATGATTCATTGTTTTGGCAAGTGCCGCCTGTTGCAAGATTACCCTTTTGGGCTTGTCTTGACGCCACCAAAAATTAAGGGCATGACCTTCCGGGTATAGGGTCCCAGAGCGTATGCACCTTCCGAGATGCAGTAGTCATAGATGATAGCCCGTTCACACAAGGAATATAACCTTGAAATTTCATGCACTGACATCTCGAGGGTAATTTGCCCTCTGCGCTGGCCCTCATCGACCAGATGATAAATCATCTGATAGTAGAACCGATTTTGGTCAAGCAGATGCTTGTCCCCTTTGGTTACCACCTGCGAAGAGTATAGCATCGCCAGCAGGCCGATGGAAATTTCCTCGCCAATAATCTGGTGGATACAGCACGACAATTCTATCAATTTATCGTAACTATTCATTTCTGGATCTAAGGTATCCAGAACCTCCTTATACTTGGCGTCAAACAGCTCCGGCAGAGCTGCCAGAAGCTCATCCTTGCTGTTGTAATAATGGTAAAAACTCCCCTTGGAGGTTTCAGACAGCAGAACGATATCGTCCACAGTGGTTTCTTCATATCCCTTTTCATGGAAAAGTTTCCATGCAGCCTGCGTAATCCTGAGCTTTGTTCTGTTTCCCCTGGACATCGATTGATTCCTCGTTTCCATTTAATTCAACGCTCTTTTTTAATTATACTACGGTTCCTACCGATTGTCACTTTGATTTTCCATTTATGAAATCAGTTACTATTCCACAAAAATATTTTATATCCCCCTTGCCGATCTAGCAAATTCGCTGTATAATAGACTAAAGTCTAAACGTCGGTCTATTTTAGTAGAAAGGGTGGGACTGGTCATGGCGAAAGCTCCGTTTGTGTTCAACATTCAAAGGTACTCGATTCACGACGGCCCCGGTATCCGCACCAGCATTTTTTTCAAGGGATGTCCACTCTCCTGTCGATGGTGTCATAATCCGGAGAGCCAGCTCCATACCAAGGAACTAATCGTTTTCAATGACCGGTGTACCGCCTGCGGCGCCTGCGTCAAGCACTGCCCGGAGGGCGCCAACGCCATTGTGGACGGCAAATTGAAGATGACACGAGAAAAATGCACCGTCTGTGGCACATGTGTCGACTGGTGCCTGAACAATGCCCGTGAGGTGGTCGGCAAGGCGTATTCGGTAAAAGAATTGGTAAAGGAGGCCGAGAAAGACCGGGCCTTCTATGAACAATCTGGTGGTGGGATCACCTTGTCCGGCGGTGAAGTCATGGCACAGGATATGGACTATATTGAGGAACTGTGCCGCATTCTTTATGAGAAGGGCTATTCCGTAGATATTGATACTTGCGGCTATGCTCCCTACGAGAACTTCCAGCGCATTTTACCTTATGTGGACGCGTTCCTCTATGATATCAAACTTATGACTCCGGAATTACATAAGCACTGGACAGGTGTAGATAACCATCTGATTTTAGAAAATCTTAAAAGGCTGAATCAGGATGGAGCGAAAATATTCATCCGGATGCCGATCATCCAAGGCGTCAACGCCACAGAAGAGTATATCCTGCGGGTTATTCAGTTTCTTCAGGAGGAGCATATTCACGCTGTTCAGGTAAACCTGCTTCCTTATCACAACACTGGAAAACACAAATATAGTAAACTGGATAGACTTTACGATGGAGAGGAACAAATGGATAAACCCGAACAAAGCCGTATGGAGTTGTTTCGGGAGCTATTTATTAAAAACGGCATTCAAACTACAACTATAGGAGGTTAAAGCATGAGCATCAAAACAGAACTGATCCCGGAGACAGAAGACGAGGTCTGTGCCTGTGTGGGCACGATCAACCCTGCCGCTGTTGGTATGAAAGAACGAGGCATGAATGATCGCATTAAAAAGCTGCGTAAGATCAGTGTAGAGACTCAGCCTCGTATCTACATGGAGCGTGCCGTGCTGGAGACCGAGGCATACAAGAAGTACGAGGGCACGGTGTCTGTGCCAGAGCTGCGGGCGCTGGTTCTCAAGCATTTCTTTTCCAACAAAAAGATTTATATCGGCGACGGTGAGCTGATCGTTGGCGAGAAAGGTGACGGACCGCAAGCGGCCCCCACCTTCCCGGAATTGTGTTGCCATACCCTTCAGGATATGCACAACATGAACGACCGGAAAATTGTCAATTTTTCCGTCACCCAGCAGGATTTGAGCACACAGGAGAAGGAAATCATTCCTTACTGGGAGAAACGTTCCATGCGGCATAAAATTCTCTCCAGCATGACCGACGAGTGGAAAGATGCCTATGCTGCGGGTATTTTTACTGAATTTATGGAGCAGCGCGGCCCCGGTCACACCGTGGGCTCTGAAAAGATTTTTGAGAAAGGCTATCTGGATTATCAGAGCGACATTAAAGAAACTTTGTCCCAGCTGGACTATATGCATGATCCCGCTGCCATCGACAAGCGCAACCAGCTTAACGCCATGAGCATCTGCTGCGATGCCATCATGATCCTGAGTAAGCGCTATGCCGATCTAGCCCGGGAGATGGCCGAAAAATGCACGGACGAAAAGCGGAGAGCAGAGCTTCTTCAGATTGCCGCCAACTGTGACGTGGTACCCGCTCACAAGCCCCAGACCTACTACCAGGCCATTCAGCATTACTGGTTCACCCATTTGGCAGTTACCACCGAGCTGAACCCCTGGGACGCTTACTCCCCCGGCCACTTCGACCAGCACCTTGGTCCCTTCTATGACAAGGACGTGACCGACGGCATCCTAAATCGGGATCAAGCGCTCGAACTGATGGAGTGCCTGTGGGTTAAGTTCTACAATCAGCCCGCTCCTCCCAAGGTTGGCGTCACCCTCAAGGAAAGCGGCACATACACCGATTTTTGCAACATCAATACGGGCGGTGTGACCCCTGACGGCACCGAT
>NZ_DAMBZJ010000015.1:0-29778 GCF_032060045.1 Oscillibacter sp. | reverse complement strand
GGTGTCAACGATGTTTCCTACATTATTCTGGACTGCATGGATGAGATGCGGCTGATTCAGCCCAATTCCAACGTGCAGATCAGCCGGAAAAATCCTCAGAAATTCCTCAAGCGTGCCTGCGAGATTGCCCGAGAGGGCTGGGGACAGCCTGCGTTCTACAATACGGAGGCCATTATTCAGGAGCTGATGAACGCTGGAAAGTCTCTGGCGGATGCGCGGAAAGGCGGCTGCTCTGGCTGCGTGGAAACCGGTGCATTCGGCAATGAAGCCTATATTTTACAAGGTTACTTCAATCTGCCTAAAGTATTTGAGCTGGCCCTGTACAACGGCGTAGATCAAAAGACTGGCAAGCAGCTAGGCCCCCAAACTGGCGACGCGCGGAACTTCGCGACCTTTGATGAACTGTGGGATGCCTACACCAAGCAGATTGACTATTTCCTGAATATCAAGATTCGCGGCTCCAACGTAATCGAGCAACTTTTCGCCCGCTATATGCCCGTGCCATTCCTATCAATCTTGACTAACGACTGCATTGCGCGGGGGGAGGACTATAACGCCGGCGGTGCCCGATACAACACCAGTGTCATTCAGGGCGTAGGAACCGGCACCATCGCGGACAGTCTGACCGCAGTGAAGTACAACGTCTACGACCAGAAGAAGTTTACCATAGATGACCTGCTCAAGGCTATGAAGGTCAACTTCGTGGGTTATGAAAACATATTGAATCTGGTGAAAAACAAGACCCCAAAGTACGGCAATGACGACGATTACGCCGATGATTCGATGAAAAAGGTATTTAATTACTTCGTGGACAATGTTTCCGCCCGTCCCAATATGAGAGGCGGCTTGTACCGCGTAGATATGCTTCCAACGACCTGTCATGTGTACTTCGGTCAGGTCATGATCGCCAGCGCAAGCGGCCGTCTGGACGGGAAACCGGTCTCCGAGGGTATTTCCCCCGAGAAGGGTGCCGATATCAACGGGCCTACGGCTGTTATCAAGTCCTGCGCTAAGATGGATCATCTGAAGACCGGCGGCACTCTGCTCAACCAGAAATTCACCCCGGAGGCTCTGGCCGATGAGCGCGGAATCGACAATCTCGCAAACTACATTCGAACCTATTTTAATATGGATGGTCACCACGTTCAGTTTAATGTGGTACACCGTGAAGTACTTCTGGAGGCCCAGGAGAATCCCGAGGACTACAAGGACCTCATCGTCCGTGTGGCAGGTTACAGCGATCACTTCCGCAACCTCGATAAGCCTCTTCAGGACGAAATTATTGACCGAACAGAGCAGGCGTTCTAAAAAACAAGACCATTGCAAAGGGGGTGCGCTGGATGCGCGCTCCCTTTGCCTATATCACCTTCATGCTTTTTCCAAGGCGAATACATCGAACATTCAAGTTTACAGCAGGCACTATATGGTAGACCCGCTAATAAAACCTGTAAAGGAACGTTGATGGCGGGGTTGAGCATCGTTCCCATGGAAAAATTCTCCGCACAGGTGAAAGCTCCACGATTATAAAAGTAGCAACGGCTCTTGAGACAATGTACGCTGTCTCAAGAGCTGTTGGATTCCTCAGCAAGCCTTGGGCTTCTACATGGATGCTAGTAAAAAACACTCTGAAATCACATAACCCAGAGGTCATTTACTTGACTTCTGGGCTATTTATGTAGGGCTTTAATTGGGCGAAAATGAACTTATTCATCTAAATGGATACGAGGGAGCAAGCTTATATGTAACAGATTGCTGGTTTGACAGAAAAGAAGGTTGTCTCCTTCACGATTTTGAGCAAATTTCAGCACACCGCCCTACCTACTTTTTTAGCCAGCACGTTGTGTTATAATATTTGCAGATATACGACAATATGGAACGGAGGATTTTCATGCAGACAGATCGTCGGCTCATCGCCATTTACTCTCGAAAGTCCAAGTTTACCGGAAAGGGCGAGAGCATTGAAAACCAAATTGAGCTGTGCCGCCAGTATGTTCGGGTTCATCAGGACGACGATGCCGCAAACTCGGTCTTGATCTATGAGGATGAAGGCTTCTCCGGAGGCAACTTGGAGCGGCCCAAGTTTAAAAGGATGATGGCAGACGCGCGGGATGGAAAAATCTCCACCATTGTGGTTTACCGGCTCGACCGCATCAGCCGCAATATTGGAGATTTTGCCAAGCTGATCGAAGAGCTGAAAGATCTGAAGGTCTCTTTTGTGTCGATCCGGGAGCAGTTCGACACGGAGAATCCCATGGGGCGCGCCATGATGTACATTGCCTCCGTGTTTTCCCAACTGGAGCGGGAGACCATTGCCGAGCGCATTCGGGACAATATGCATGAGCTGGCAAAAACCGGCCGCTGGCTGGGCGGTGTGACACCCACGGGGTACGCCTCGGAGCAGGTGCAAAAGGTCATGGTGGATGGAAAAGTACGGAAGGCCTGCAAACTCAAGCTGATTCAGGCGGAAGCAGATGTCATTCAGGTGGTTTTTCAAATATTTTTGGAAACCAATTCCCTGACCAAAACGGATGCCTTTCTGCTGGAGCAGGGCTATCGGACGAAAAATGGCAAGCAGTTCACCCGGTTTGCCATCCGAAATATTTTGCAAAATCCCGTCTATATGATCGCAGATCAGGACGCCTACCGGTATTTGAAAGAACATGAGACCGACCTCTTTGCCTCGGAGGACGATTTTGACGGCATCCATGGACTGATGGTCTACAACCGAACCATTCAAAAACAGGGCAAGGCCAATCAGCTGCGTCCCATGCAGGAGTGGATTACCTCCGTGGGTCGTCACCCCGGCCTGATCCCGGGTACGCAGTGGATCAAAGCGCAACAGTTTTTAGGGCAGAACCGCAACAAAGGCTATCGCAAACCCCGCAGCAATGTGGCATTGCTGTCGGGACTGCTATATTGCGGAAAGTGCGGAGATTATATGCGCCCCAAGCTAACCAACCGCCAGACCGCGGACGGCGAAACTCTTTATACGTATATGTGCACCATGAAAGAGCGCAGTCGCTCCCATTGCTGTGACGTTAAGAATGTCAACGGCAATCTGTTGGATCAGACGATTCTATCCGAAATGAAAAAGCTCTCTGAGGACCACAGCGCCTTCATCGAGCGGTTAAAGGCCGGAAGAAAGGCGCTGTCGGGCAACCGCGAGGAGTACGATCTCCGTTTGGAGCAGTTAGCTCAGGAGCAACGGAGCAAGGAGAGCGAGATCAAGGCGCTGGTGTCCTCTCTGACAAAGGCGGCAGGAAGCGCTGCGGAGGAATATATTGTGGCGCAGATTGACGATCTTCACAAAGAGGTAGAGCAGTTCAAGCGCCATACCGAGAAGCTACAGCAGCTCACCGCCGGTCACGAATTGGCAGATTTGGAGTTCGATATCTTTCAGGAAATGCTCTCTTCCTTCAAAAACACCATAGACTCCATGACGGTGGAGGAGAAGCGGGTTGCCATCCGCACCTGTTTGAAGAAAATCGTCTGGGATGGCGAACATATCCATCTCTACCTCTTTGGCAGTGAGGGCGAGGTGGATTTGCCAAAGCTGGCGTGCAGAAACGAGCCGCTGAGAGAGAATAGCAAATGAGATTCTGATGTATTTCCGCAGCCAAAAAAAGCTTCAGGGCGACTTATCTCTTGCCGATTCCATTGACACGGACAAAGAGGGCAACGCCTTGCAGCTAATGGATGTGGTGGGTGTCAACGACACGATGTTGGATGACATACAGGACCGGGACGACGCGCTGCGTCTGCGCCGTCTTGTGGCGGAAACGCTGACTCGGCGCGAGGCAGAGATTATTCGCCTGCGGTACGGTCTGGGTGGCACGGTTCCCCTAACCCAGCGGGAAGTTGCCTCCTCTTTCGGAATCTCGCGGAGCTACGTATCACGCTTGGAGACAAAGGCGCTGGCAAAACTGCGGGAGGCGTTTCAGGGACGGGAATCGTAGCAGTGCCATTGCAAGTACGTATAATCCCTGTCCACCGGAGAGAACCCTAGTAACGAAATCCTCGTCGTCGGAAGCCAGAACCCCAAAGTGTTGATGCATCCCCCAGAGCAAAACTATGAAGTAACTTAAAAAACAAAAGTTCCAATGTAAAAAACACGGAAACTAGCGCCGGAAACGGCGCTTGTTTTTTTAATTCGCTGAAAATTTATTTTTTAATTGCATTTATAATAAAAGTCCTGTACAATACCGTCTTGATTAAGGTAGTACCTTTAAGTGATGTTACAACTAGAAGAGAGGTTATCGAAAGATGAATATTGGGAAAAAAATGCTGTCCCTTGTTCTGGCAATGTCAATGCTGACAATTATGACCACGGCCGTTTCCGCAAAAACCGCAAGCAAAACCGGCCCGGGCGATGTGACAGAGACTTCTGCATTTTCAACCGCCATTCAGTTTGTCTGGGAGCGGGGATACATGAACGGATACGGAGATGGAACCTTTCGTGCGGAAAACACGGTGACCCGGGCCCAGTTGTTTCAAACGCTTTATAATATTCAGGAAATGCCTTCCGTTTCCGGCATGAAGTCTTTTCAGGATGTTGCACCAAACGCATGGTACGCCTCTGCTGCCGCGTGGTCGAAAGACACCGGTCTGACAGAGGGCACATCCGCAGGATTCTCCGCAAATACAAAACTCAACCGCCAGCAGCTTGTCAAGGTGATGTGTGCTTATGCAGAGCTGACCGGCAAAACCCTGCAAAGCGGTGATTTGTCCGCCTATAAGGATGTGGATCAGGTGGCCTCCTATGCGCTGCCCTACATAAAAATGGCCGTGGGTTCCGGGATCATCAATGGTAGCGGAGACAAGCTGAATCCCGCCGGTGCGGTGACCCGGGGACAGTTGGCCCAGATTCTCTATAATTATTTCAGCAAAGCGGAAGATGCCTATACTAGTGCCAAGCGCCCGCTGCTGCTGGAAGGCGCCATGGGAATTGAAACGACCACAATGATCGAAGCGCTGACCAATCCGGTGGAATACACACTGGGCCAATATGATTATGTGGCGGGCACATACTGTGGCTACCCTGTGGTGGTCTGCCGAACCGAACAGGGGCAGGCCAATGCAGCCGCTTCCACAGCCCTTGCCATGGAATTTTTTAATCCTGTCGCGGTCATCAATCAGGGTACCTCCGGCGGACATGACCCGGCTCTGCACACCTATGACATCGTGATCGGCAAGCAGTCCTTTGACGGCAGCGCATGGAAATCGGGCGCCTCTGCCAAGGGAGCTGGTGTGGACTATAAAGACATTGAGTTGCAGGGCGTCTACGCTTATGATAAGACTGCCGGAGAATTTAAGCAGCAGGTCTACTATGATGCCGACGCCACATTGCTGGCTGCCGCCAATGCGGTCAAGGGCATGTACACGCAGGGTCGGGTTGTCGCTGGAATCATTGATTCCTGCGACGCCTGGAACAATCAGATTGACCGTATGCTGTATCTTTACGAAACCTTTGGCTCTTCCTGCGAGGAAATGGAAACCAATGCGGTTGCCCAGATCTGCAAGACTTACGACATTCCGTTTTTAGGCATCCGTGTTCTGTCCAATACCGGAATCTACGGCGAGAACTTCGACTGGAAAACCGGCACGGCCTGTCAAAGCTACGTCCTCAATGTGGCAAAGCAGTATATCACCTCCTATCTCAGCAGCGCCCCCACTTCCGTGACCGCCAACAGCCAAGCGGCCTCTCTGAATACCCAAAGCTATGATAAAACACAACGGCCCATCTTGCTGGAAGGCGCCATGGGCATTGAGACGACCACGATGATTAGCGCACTGAGCAATCCCACCTCCTACAAGCTGGGCAAGTGGGACTATGTCGCCGGCACCTACAATGGCTATCCGGTCGTGGTCTGCCGGACGGAACAGGGCCTTGCCAATACGGGAGCCTCCACTGCGCTTGCCATGGAATTTTTCAATCCCTCTGCGGTGATTGATCAGGGCACCTCCGGCGGCACGATCCGGCCCTGCACACCTATGACATTGTTCTGGGCAAGCGGACTGTCAACTATTCTGCCTGGAAAACCATTGCCTCCGCCAAGGGTTCGGGTGTGGACTACACCGCCTTTGAAATGAATGGGGTCTATGCCTATGACCGAGACGAAGCCACCTTTACACAGTCTGTCTATCATCATGCCGACCCAGCCCTGCTGAAGGCCGCCAACGCCGTTAAAAGCAGCTATAAAGACGGCTCCGTGGTGGAAGGGACCATCGGCACCTCCAACGAATGGAATAATCAGATTGACCGGATGCTCTATCTGAACAAAACGGTTGGAACCTCCTGCGAAGAAATGGAAACCGATGCCGCCGCGCAGATTTGTAGAACTTATCATGTCCCGTATCTGGGTGTGCGTATTTTGTCCAACACCGGAATTTACGGAGAAAATTTCGATTGGAAAACCGGTGCAGCCTGCCAAAACTATGTGCTCAGCATTGTCGGAGAGTACATCAGCAGCAACCTTAAATAACTTCGGAACAAGTGTGGGGCCAGCGCTTAAAGAGCGCTGGCCCCACAGTCATTTAAGTGGGATGCACAGAGAATCCTTTGTCAGTTTAAACTGTGCCTGTGTGGCGTCACTGTCCCTGCTTTTTTGTTTGCCACTTCCCTTTTGTCTCTTTGCGTCTCATTTTGCAGCATGCGGGAACAGCTTGATTTGGCACTGCCTAAAGTAAAACTATGAAATCTCGCCAGACAAAATGGCACGGACAGCATTCCCAATTTCCTCGTAGCTGGTGCAGCGGCAAATGTTGCTTTGCAGCCAGTCATCCATTAAAACATCGGGGGGATTCGGATGAATTGCCGCCAGCGCGTGGCAGACCATGAGAAATCCAGACGTACAATAGCCACACTGAAATCCAAATTTTTCGATAAACGCTTTCTGGATAGGGGCATTTTTCAGTCCCTCCACCGTGGTAATCTGTTTTCCAATTGCCTCCACCGTCAGCATTAGGCAAGATTTGACTGGCCAGCCGTCTACCAGCACGGTGCACGCGCCACAGTCCCCGTTTTCACAGCCTGGCTTTGCACCCGTTAGTCCCAACTGGTTCCTCAGCGTTTCCAAAAGGATATCGGACGGCGCTATCATTACATCTTTAATTTCGCTATTTATGTTCAACGAAACGACGCTCTTTTCCTTCAGACTGTACATCTCATACCCCCTCCATCGTATCTAAAATATTGAGGATGGTTTCTTTTAAAACAAATTTTCGGTATTCCGCGGAACCAGATAAATCACTTTGAATAATTTCAGACAGAACCTTTACCACTTTGTCCGCCCTTTTTTCCCGGCTGAGTAACGAACTGTTCAGAATTTTCTCAACTTTACTATTGCGAAACGGAAATGCGGCCAATCCGCTAAATGCAATTCTAAGTGCTCCCTCTTTTTTGAGTCCTGCCGCGGTGATGAGCGGATAGTCTATTTTTTCATTCCTTGTTTTTTTCTCATGAAAATACGGCAGCGAAAAAAAGCGCTTGTCCAGCGTCACTCCCGCTAAAAACGCGCCCGGAGGCAGAAACAGCCGCTCCTGAAACACTCTATCAATCTCGTATTCCTGGAAGCCATCCGCTGCTGCAAAGGTCAGCTTTGCATCCGACAAGAGGAGTGGCAACGCCGTTTCCCGATAAATGATCGTAGCGGCTAAATTACCACCCAATGTGATTTTACACTGCATGGTATGGTCGGCGATGCGTCCAGCTGTTTTGGCGAGGAGGGGAAAACCATTCCACTCGATCAGATCCGACAGAGTGAGCCCCGCTCCTAGATAAACATAATCCCCCCGGTCTTCCATCCTTGTGCATTCCGAAATATTCTTGAGATCGACAACTGCACCAAAAGAGCGACTGCCAACCCGCGCCATGCTGATGAGTTCGCTTCCGCCGCCGTAAAAAACAGGGTTTTTCCCCTTCGCTTCCAATTCGGCAAACACTGAAACGGCTCCTTTTGCAGTATCCGGCCGGTAATATTCAAAGTCAAACGGAATCATCTTGGCTCACTCCTTTTTCTCTGCGGATGCTTGCGTTTTGGCTCTCCAAATTGTTTCCGGGACAAGCGGAAGTTCGTCCAGCTCCACTCCCGCAGCAAGGGAAAGAGCGTTCCCAAGCGCCGCCGGCATACCAATGATACTGTGTTCGGCAATTCCCCTAGCCGCATAGGGCGAGTCCATCTGCGGGGTCTCCACAAAGCCCACCAAATATTCCGGCGTCTCTCCAAAATGCATCACCTTATAGGTTCTAAGGCTCGTGTTTAGAACTTTTCCTTTTTGGTCGTAATGAAAGCATTCCCGACTCCCAAGACCAAGGCCCATGCACATACCGCCTTTCACAACCGCATCCGCCATGGCCGGATTCAGGACCCGCCCCGCATCCATAACAGTCGCAGCCTTTACCAGCCGGTAGGTGTACTCTCGTTTATCAAACTCAACTTCCACCGCCTGCGCCCCAACGGTCCAATAAGGTCCGGTCTTACCCTTCCCCGTCGCCTGATCCATGGGAGTCAGGCCACTCATGATGAAGCTTCCCCGTCCCAGAATTTGCCCCTCCACAGCGTTTCCATTCTGATATTTGTATCCATGCGCCAAGTCTTTAAACTTTAGATACTGCGTTGGATCACTTTTTAAATAGACCAGTTCGTCGGCCACTTCCAGGTTTTCGGGAGAGCACCGCAGCACCACGGCAGCAAGGCTTTTCAGCTGCCGGATAACGTCCTCGGCCGCACGCAGAACGGCATTCCCAGCCAGATAGGTTGTCATGCTTGCCACCGTCTTCCAGTGCTTAGGGCTGTATTTTGTATTAACGTCCATATTGACAAAAATGCGATTGATGTCCATTTTCAACTTTTCCGAGAGAATTTGGGCAAGCGTGGTTTTCATCGCCGGCCCATATTCCACACAGCCGCAATTCAAGTTGATACTTCCATCTTCGTTGAATGTTAAAAAAACCCCCGAGGACGCATCGGTGGGTGAATTGGAGGTCTTCCAGAAACAGGCGATTCCCTTGGCGCGAATTTTGTCGCCCCCAATATCCAGCCGTTGTCCCTCGCTCCAATTGATCAACTGCTTCAGCTTCGTTATGCAGGCGGTGAGATTTCCAAAGTTGCTTTCCGTCACCTTAACTTGCGTGGGCGTCAGCATTCCGGGTTGAAGGGCGTTCTTTTCGCGTATGAGCGCCGGGTCTATTTGAAGTTTTCGAGAAAGCTTGTCAATCATCCGCTCCACACAAAATGTATAAGAGGCATGTCCAAACCCTCGAAATGACGTGGCATATGGGTGATTTGTATAGAGGCAAAGTGCGTCGCACCAGACGTTTTCAATATGATACGGCCCCGTACAGTCCGCGGCGATGGCTTTGGTCAGGCGAGGGCCGATATCTGCGTAAGCGCCTGTATCGACGAGGTACGTCATTTGAATTGCTTTGATCGTGCCATCCGTGCTTGCGCCCATTTTTATAGTGGCCTCCAGACCCAGCTTGCAGGGGGAGGTAACCATATCGTTTTCCCGAGAGTTCAAGATTCGGACTTCTCTTCCCCCAACCGCGCGGGATGCCATATAAGCCAACAACTCCAATTGAACGGGTGCCTTGCCGCCAAATCCACCGCCAACAAACGGAACCTCCACCACAACTTTCCCCTCGTCCAGGCCAAATACCGTGCTGACTTCTTTCTTCACTCCGTGAGGAGACTGAGAGGAAGATCGGATAAACACGGTTCCATCCGCATCAATTTTGGCCTGCACCGCGCGCGTCTCCATGGCAATATGATCTGACTGTGGCAAGGTAAACTGTCCCTCTACCACAACCTGGCTATCCGAAAATCCCTGTTGAATATCTCCCTTTCGGATTTGCTTGCGGTCGCAGATGTTGGAACTGGGCTCCGGATAGATATCGTTTACAATTTTCTTATAGCTTCCCAGATTTTCATGAACCAGAATCGCTCCCGCTCGCAAGGCCTCCGAGGGGGCGTTCAGAACCGACAGTGGTTCATATTCCACCTGAATCGTAAAAGCAGCCTGTGCGGCTGCTTTTTCATTGTCAGCCACCACAATGGCAACCGGCTCCCCGTAATATCTCACTTTTTCCTTGGCTAGAGGTGGCCGATCTTCCAAAAGCGAGCCGGCCATGGGCGCATCGATTCCCGTAAGAATGGCCCGGACTCCGGGCATAGCCGCCGCTGCGTCTGCATCAATTTTCAGGATCTTCCCACTGGCGCAGGTGCTTGTTACAATCCAGGCCACCAGCGTTCCAACCGAACGGAAATCATCCGTATATTTTGCACAGCCGGTCACTTTGTCGTTTGCTTCTTTTCGGATGACGGTGACTCCGACCCCAGTTTTTGGCATATTTTCAACTCCGATCAGGTTTTGACACATATTATTTACCAAATCAAGGAACAATATGCCCGTGCTAATCGGAAATAGAAGGCTTGTTGAATTGGAGGTCAAATATTGGAAACAGCCAAAGTGCTGAGCGCAGCAGACATCACCTTGATCGTAACTGGAATTATTATGGGAACGAGCGCCAGAATCATTACCCTAAAAGTAGATTTTAGACAAGTCCCAACCTATCCCAGTGCCTACTTCAACAATATCATTCTGGGCTTAATCGCTTCCGCTCTGGGCGCAATTGCAATTCCAGCCATTCTGGCTAAAAATTATGCCTCCGTTACCTTCCTGACCGTCGCGGTGCAGCAGTTTCGCGAAATCAGGAAAACCGAGCGGGATAGCCTTGAGAAATTGGAACATTCGGAATACATTCAACGTGGGGCTGCCTATATCGACGGAATTTCCAAGACCTTTGAGTCCAGAAGCTATATTTCTCTGGTCACCGCGCTTCTTACCGTGCTGGCAATGAAGCTGGTTAATTTTGCCGATCCTCTTCTCAACATTGCCGCGGGGGTTGTTGCAGGACTGCTTGTCATCTTTTTCTGTCATCGCTTTACAAAAGGAAAAACAATCAAAGACATATGTGTGGTTCGTCAGGGAACTATTGAGGTGAGAGGTTCAGAACTCTATGTGGATGATATGTTTGTGACCAATTACCTTGGGACGGACAGGAGCCGGGAGGCTTTTTTAAAGGAGGGAATCGCTGTGGTTTTAGAGCCTAAGAACAAAGCCTGTCGTATTACTCTGGAAAATTACGGTCAGCGACAGGCCATCCTCTTTGAAGCGGTTCGTGCTTTGGGTGTAAAGCGCTATAAATTTATGCGGCGCAATTTTGCGACCGGGAAAATTATTCTTGCTTTTGTCCCGATTCTCAATCATCCAGACCAATTGATTCACGCTGTCCGCAATACTCCGATTCTGGAAAACAGCCGCAAAATCAAGCGGATTATGGATACGCAACTGGGAGGCTGACATGGCAAAAAGCATCGTGGTCTATATTACGTCGGATGAAAAGCGGGTGCTTGGCGGCAAGCCCCTGGCGCTGTTGGTAAAAAACGAAGAAGAACAAAAACAATTATTGCTGGATTTGGGGCGGGCACTAATGGCGGATACCGTGCAGCTTAAAAACGGCGACTATATTTTGATTTCGGAAGAAGGAAAAAGATCGTGATGTGATGACAAGCGATCTCCCCTCACAGCCGTTGGGTAAAAGGACGCATGGCGCCTGTCAATCGATCAACCACGACCTCCGGACGCATGTCTGCTCGCAAAATGCGGTTGTTTGCTTCTGTCCGGCAAAGATGGATTCTTCTTTCTTCAGTACGCGTTGCAAGGCCGATGTCCGTCGCTGATTATACCAAACCACGATGTTCACACAGCGGAGGAAATCAGCCGGGAATGCGATCACGTTGGCAAGACTTGCAAGGTAGTTCATTTTTTGCAATCCATACCGATTATATCTGCGCCTGCTGCAAAGGCGTGCCGCAAACCAGCCTGCCCAAAGTGTATACGTCGTCTTGTCCAAAGCCTAAGGCCATGCATAAAAGTGCATGGCCTTATATTTTGAACAGCAACATTTTCATCTCATAGATTCCGAATTTTTAGAGAAAATAAAGCTATTAATGTAATTTGGAGTGGAAAAATGAAAAAGCAAGATAAAGGCTTAAGCGTATGGCAGATCGTCATGCTGGCACTTGGTACCGTCATAGGCGGCTCTTTTTTTCTGGGTTGTTCCGTTGCGATCCATACCGCGGGACCTTCTGTGGTGATTGGTTTTATTTTTGGCGGTATTCTTGTCTATTATATTTTGTACGCACTTTCTGAAATGACGGTGGCAAATCCAGGCAAGGGCTCCTTTCAATCGTTTGCTTCCCAAGCATTTGGTCCCGGAACCGGTTATGTAGTCGGATGGACCTATTGGACCGGAATGGTCCTCGCCATGTCCAGCGAAGCCGCTGCTGTATCCACACTGGTGCGGGAATGGCTGCCAAACGTATCCATTGCCTGGCTTGGAAGCGGGATTATTCTGGCTGTGACGTTACTAAACCTTCTCAGCGCAAGCAGGCTCAGTAAATTAGAAAGCGTGTTGGCTGGACTAAAAATTTTGGCAATTTTATCGTTTCTTTTGGTTTCGCTGTTGTTGATTTTCGGGCTCTTTCCGGGAAAAACGGCCATCGGGCTGGGCGCGCTTTCAAAGGAGCCTCTATTGCCAAACGGCCTGACAGGCCTGGCCGGAAGTATGCTTATCGTGATGTTCACATACGCCGGGTTTGAAATTATCGGGTTTACCGCTTCCGAAACAGAAAATCCGCAAAAAACAATTCCCAAGGCAATTCGGTATACGGTAATCTCGCTGGTAGGAATATATATTGTTTTTATGTTTCTCCTGCTACCACTTATCCCCACAGACCAAATCAGTGAAAACTCCAGTCCAATCGTATTGGCACTGCAAACAAACGGACTATCTTGGGTGGGCGCCGCTATGAATGTGGTGCTGATTACCGCAATCTTGTCCACCATGCTGGCAGCGATGTTTGCGCTGGGCAGAATGATACGATCGCTGGCAGACGAGCATATGGCGCCCAGTTGGCTTGGAGACAAGGGCAACGTTCCCTATCGCGGCATTCTCTGTTCCGGGGCAGCGATGCTGCTCGCGCTGCGGTTCGGTCTTTTTTTCCCTAGAGTTTACCTTTTCCTGATCAGTTCCGGCGGCTTTGCGTTGTTATTTTCCTATGCGGTTATTATGGCGACACACATACGATACCGCAAGAAATTCGGCTGCCCCCCGGACGGGAATTGTCAAATGCGCGGATTTCCGCATACTTCCGTTTTTGTTTTGGTTTCTCTGATTGCCGCAATCGCCAGTATGCCTTTTGTGAAAGGCCAACTGTCGGGCCTCATCGCAGGTGTTTGCTTAGTCGCTTTTTATACCGCCTGCTATACCATTGCACGGTATGTCAAAGTTAAAAAGCGTCTGCATCAGTACGGTTCCTCCGGCTTGGCAAGCGCAGAATTTTCTAAGGAACTGAATGATTTTGATCAAGACGAAGAGTGAGGCGACAAACGCGCAGAGAAGAAACCGTCATTGCCTTTCTGTTTATGGCCGCTTGTATTTTATACGTTAGATTTGTTCTACTTTGTAGCGTTTTTTTAATTATGGCTGCAATTTAGGCATTTGTTGGGCAACAGAAAAACGCTCAAAAATCACTAAGTGATTTTTAAGCGTTTTAATTCACTGCTTAAATTGCAGCCGGTCTGCCATGTTTGTCAGACTACTTTTCAGCTTTAAATTGCATCTTTTTGCCCGGACAACCGCAGCATAAGTAATATCGTTAACTCAAGAATTAGACAAACGCTTTAAGTGCTTCTTTGCAGTTCTATCTCCCCGCTCCTTCCCCAGACGGTACCATCGGATTGCCTCGTCAAGGTTTTTTTCAACACCAAGCCCTTTTTCATAAAGTGCGCCTATGTTGGAGGCGGCAAACGCATACCCCTTTTCAAAAGCCTGCCGGTAAAGCTGCATAGCCTGCGTGAAATCCTGCTCTACTCCTTCGCCATTTTCATAGCATTCGCCCAAATTGCTGAGCGCCGTCCGATTGCCCTGTTCGGCCGCAAGACGATAAAGACGAACTGCTTCTTGGAGATCACGCTCCACACTCTCCCCGTTGTTGTACATGACACCTAAGTTGCACTGCGCGACTGCGTTCCCTTTTTCTGCTGCCATCTGGTAAAGCCGGAAGGCCTCCTGTGGATCCTTTGCTAATCCGCCTTCTCCATGATTGTAGGCATAACCCAGATTGGCCAGCGCACTCGGCTGCCCCTGTTCGGCGGCTATCCGGTACAGACGAACTGCCTCAACCTGATCCTGCGGTATGCCCCGTCCATAATCGTACAGCACCGCGAGGTTATACATCGCATTTATATTTCCGTTGTCGGCCGCAAGGCGATACAGTCGGGCAGCTTCCTGGTAATCCCGGTCCATACCTAATCCCTTTTCAAACATGATGGCAAGACTGTTCTGCGCCCGCGCGCAATCCTGATCTACAGCCTGTTGAAACCACCACACGGCTTTTTGATAATCTTGCTGCACACCCAGGCCTTTTTGATAAAAATTACCCAGTGTGCACTGAGACTCATCATCTCCCTGCTCAGCCGCAAGAAAAAACCACTTGATCGCTTCTTCATAGTCCTGCTTGACACCAATCTCTTGCTCATAAAAACGACCCATACTGCGCTGAGAGTACACGTAACCCTGCTCGGCAGCAAGCCGATGCCATGCAATTGCTTTTGAAATGTCCGGTTCCACGCCGATGCCATCCTCATAGCAACACCCCAATCGATACTGTGCCCGCGCATGCTTCTGCTCCGCGGCAAGATGATACCAGCGCAGCGCTTCGGCGTAATCTATCTCTACGCCAGTTCCAGCTTCATAGCAGCAGCCCACATTGCACTGTCCGATTGGAAATCCCTGCTCCGCCGCCATCATGTGAAAACGAAAGGCTGTTTCAGGATTTTTCTCCACACCCCGCCCATTTTCATAAAATACGCCCAAATCCACCTGTGATGGCGCGTAGCCCTGGCCTGCCGAAATATGATAATGCTTTGCGGCCTGTGCGTAATCCTTCTTTACGCCATAGCCAAATTCATAGCATTTTCCAAGATTGTGTCTGGCACTGATAATTCCCTGCTCCGCCGCGCGTTCAAACCATTCCATCGCTGTGAGATAGTCTTGCTCCACCACGATTCCATGATAATAAAAAACACCGACCCTATTCTGTGCGGAAGCATACCCCTGTTCGGCGGACAAGCGGTATTGCTCCAGCGCCTTTTCAGCGTCTTTTTCCACTCCAAAGCCGTTTTCGAAGCACTCCCCCAGTAAAAACTGTGCCCGAGGATACCGCCGCTCCGCCGCCAAGGAAAACCATTTAACGGCTTCCTCGTTATTTTCCTCAACGCCGATGCCTGAATAATATAGCTGTCCCAAATTGCACTGTGCGGGGACATGCCCCTGTTCGGCGGCGTGCCGATACATCTCCCGTGCTTTTTCCAGATCCTGCTTCACGCCCACACCGCACTCACAGCACCAGCCAAGATTAAATTGCGCCTGCGGATAACCTTGATTGGCCGCAGCTTCAAAATATTCGGTCGCTTTTACGGGGTCTTTTTCTACACCATGGCCATTCAGCCAGCATTCCCCCAGCAGACACTGTGCGCGGGCATACCCACGCTTTGCCGCCAGAGAAAACCACTTGAAAGCTTCTTCATTGTCTTCTTCTGTGCCGATTCCTACATAATAGCAATAGCCTAAATTACACTGCGCGGGAACAGAGCCTCGTTCGGCGGCTTGCCGATACAGTTCCAGCGCCTTTTGGAGATTCGGCTCTGTCCCGTAGCCAAATTCATAGCACTCCCCCAGGAAGCACTGTGCGGAAGCCTCTTCCTGCGCAGCGCCTTTAGAAAACCATAAAAATGCCTGCTCGTCGCTTTGTTCAAGAACTTCTCCTCGTAAATAGAGCAGTCCAAGTCTGCTCTGGGCCATAGCTAAATTGTCCTCGGCGGCAAGGCGGTATAACTCAACGGCTTTGGCCCTGTCCTGTTGTACACCATAGCCGTAATCATAGCATTCTCCCAGCAAAAACCGAGCCCGCGGATACCCCTGCTCCGCCGATTCTGAAAACCAGTGAACAGCCTCCTGATTATCCACTTCCACACTAATACCATGGTAGTAGAAAAAGCCTAAATTACATTGCGCCGGAGCATAGCCCTGTTCGGCAGATAGCAGATAGAAATGCGCTGCCTGCTCCTTGTCCTCTTTTATACCCCTGCCCAGTTCCATATACCAAGCGTAAGCACACTGTGCAGGCGCGAAGTTTTGCTCCGCCGCCTCCTGATACCACAGCACAGCCTTTTCATCGTCTGGTTCCACGCCAATGCCGTTTTCATAGCAACTGCCCAAATTGTATTGCGCCACGACATGCCCTTGCTCGGCAGCACGGGTAAACCAATAAATGGCTTGATGATAATCCTGCTCTGCACCATCGCCTGTATAATAGCAGACCGCAAGCTCATGCTGCGCCTGTAAATCGTCGCCGCTTGCGCGTTCTGTCAGTTCCTGTAAATTCTCTTTTTGCCGCTTTACTTTGGCGGCCGCACTGACCATCAGCTGGGGATTCAGGAAAAAGACGGATGCACCATCATTGCGATTGGCATCGTTGTTTTGTGATGGGTTCTTATTATCCATTTATATTTTGGCTCCCTTCTAACGGCAACAGACCAATATATTTAGAAATGAATTGGTCGTAAATTGTATCTGTTGATCCATTATTCGTATAAATGCGTTACTAATTTTTGAGTATAACATATTGGTCGCATTTTGTCATGATTTACCGCTTGACTTTTAATACTTCAGTTTAAGATCCACCGATAAAAAGGCTTATCGAGAGCATCGGGAAACAAAAAGAGCAAGTGTGGTCACACTTGCCCTGCTTGCCAGTTAACATCCATGGGAAACTTGCTGATAGACACAAGAAAACGGCGAGGTTTCTTTTCCAATAATTACTACTCGCTTTTGTACAGTTCTATGATTTCCGGATAAAATTCAGCTCTTATCCTTGCAATGAATGAACCAACGTGATAAAATTTAGTTAACCTACTCATATATCAACCCAATCATATTAAAGCAGCGAGGTAAACGTATGTCTGATCTTTATATTCAGGTATCAGGTGCAAGGGAACGAAATCTAAAAAACATCAATGTCCTGATACCCAAAAAGAAAATTACGGTTTTTACAGGTGTTTCCGGTTCAGGGAAATCATCTTTGGTATTTGATACAATCGCGGCAGAATCGCAAAGACAATTAAATGAAACCTACACCAGTTTTATCCGCCACCGTATGCCGCATTACGGAAAGCCCGATGTGGACAGTATCGAAAATTTGTCCGTAGCCTTTATTATCAATCAAAAACGATTAAGCGGTAATGCCCGGTCAACGGTCGGGACAATTACAGATATTTATTCTGTATTACGTCTATTGTTTTCCCGAATTGGAGAACCATTTGTAGGTTATTCAGATGTTTTCTCGTTTAACAATCCGTCTGGAATGTGTGAACATTGTGAGGGATTGGGGAAAATTGAAACCATTGATATAGAAAGACTGTTAGATGAAAATAAATCCTTAAATGAGGGGGCCATCCGTTTTCCAACGTTTGAACCCGGCGGTTGGCGGTTAACCCGCTATATTCATTCAGGTTTTTTTGATAACGACAAAAAACTGAAAGACTATTCTGCCGAGGAATTGGAGTTGTTGCTTTATGCTGACGGAATTAAGGTCAAAAATCCCACTCCTGAATGGCATAAAACCTCCTTGTATGAAGGATTAATTCCGCGTATTGAACGGAGCTTTCTTAAAAAAGAAGATGGCGAAAAGGTTAGGTATGGAAAAGAAATTGAACGGTTTATTGTAAAGCAGGATTGTCCCCACTGTCATGGAGCACGTTTAAATGATAACGTGTTGTCTTGTAAAGTGAACGGAAAGACCATTGCAGAATGTGCAGATATGCAAATAAATGCGCTTTTGGAGTTTGTTCAATCCGTTCATGCTCCCGTAGCCGCTACGATTATTTCGGAACTTGTGAATCGGATTCAGCACATGGTTTCCATAGGATTGGGCTATTTAAGTTTAAGCAGAGAAACCTCTACGCTTTCCGGTGGGGAATCTCAGCGAATCAAAATGGTTAGCCAACTTGGCAGCAGCTTGACTGACCTTACTTACATTTTTGACGAACCGAGTATCGGGCTTCACCCTCATGACATAAGCAAGATTAACGAGCTTATGCGGTTATTGCGCGACAAAGGGAATACTGTTCTGATCGTCGAGCATGACCCAGATATGATAAGAATTGCAGACCATATTATTGATATGGGACCAGGTGCAGGAACCAACGGAGGAGAAATTGTATATCAAGGAAATTTAGAGGGATTGAAAGCAGCGGATACGCTCACAGCAAACTATTTATCCTACTGTCCCACACTAAAACCCCATCCTCGGGCCCCGAAAGGCTGGCTTTCTATTCGCAATGCAACCATGCATAATTTGAAGAACCTTTCGGTTGATCTTCCAAAAGGCGTGATGACGGTTGTAACCGGAGTGGCCGGTTCAGGAAAAAGCACGCTTATTAATGGGGTGTTGCCGCGCCTGTATCCTGAGACTATTTTCATTGATCAGAAAGGGATTCAAGCGTCAAAACGCTCCAACATAGCCACCTTTACAGGGATTTTTGACATGATCAGGAAACTATTTGCGAAAAGGAACGGTATAAGCGCCTCCCTTTTCAGTTTTAATTCACAAGGTGCTTGTCCTGCCTGCAAAGGGCTTGGGGTCACTTATACGGATTTGGCGTTTATGGATACAATCGTTACGGTATGTGAGGAATGTCATGGAAATCGCTATACGGACGAAGTGCTTGCTTATCAGCTAAGAGGGAAAAATATTGCTGATGTTCTCAGAATGACAGTCACGGAAGCCTTGGAATTTTTTCAAGAAAAAGAAATCGTTACGGTTCTAAAACGACTTTCAGACGTGGGTATCACTTATGTTTCTTTGGGACAGCCATTAAGCACGCTTTCAGGTGGAGAATTACAGCGAATTAAACTTGCTTCCGAACTGGAAAACGGTGGTCAGATTTATGTTTTGGACGAACCGTCAACAGGTTTGCATATGGCTGATATAAAACAGTTGATTCATGTAATGAATCGCCTTGTAGACCAAAATTCCACCCTCATTGTAATTGAGCACAATTTGGATATTATCTGTCAAGCAGATTGGGTGATTGACATAGGCCCCTATGCAGGACAAAATGGTGGTAAGATTCTGTTTACAGGATTGCCGAACGATTTAATCAATTGTCAGGATTCTTTAACCGGAAAGCACTTGAAACAGTATATTCATGAAAAATAGGAGGTTGACTGAATGGCTATAAAAGAATTAGAGGAAAGTTACGTTCCCTTTCAATGTATGATTGTATCCGATTCAAATCGGTTCAATGTTGAGGGGGTTTCAACGGCACAATACTATATCCTCGATACACTCTATAAGCAGGGGACGAAAACCACGAAAGAACTTGCTGAAATGAGAGGTATCTCACAATCTGGCATTTCAAAATTAACAAAGCGTTTGCTGGAAAAAAACTATATTATCCAGGAACGGCAGACGAATGACCGCCGCTCTTATAATATTGTACTTACCAAAGAGGGGCAGGCATTTTTGAATCGTGTTGAGGATTTTGGGAATGACATTATGAGTCTAATTGAAGAAGCATTGACAAAAGAAGAAGTCCACGCTTTCTCCATGATGTGCAAAAGGATTACGAGTTTATACGCAGAAAAGCAATAGACATACTTAGCAGAATGCAGGAAAATATCTGCCCTGAGGTTTCTAACTTTTCACAGGTCTTATATCATAAAACACATGTGGATCCGCTGTTAATAAAGATGAGAGACCTTGGACATGCTGGCGCAAGCATGCCCAAGGTCAATATTTTTGTTCATTTCATTGTAACCAGAATCTCCGCAACACTACCTGGCGGAAGCAGTGGCAAAAGAGTGTCGGCTTGAGCCTTGCCATTTATGGTTACAGAGCTTACGCCGCGCTCAGCACCGGCCGAATTGTCTACGGTGATGTGGTAGATTGCGCCACGATAAATACGGGTAATGGTGAATCCTGGCATATCGGCAGGAAGACAGGGATCCACCCGCAGGCCATCCAGCGTTGGCTGGATGCCTAGAATATACTGGCTGATGTTGACAAAAGACCAGGCAGCCGTACCCGTCAGCCAGCTGTTTTTTCCCTCGCCAAAGGTGGGCGCGTCCTTGCCAGCCACCATCTGGCAATAGACATATGGCTCAGTACGGCGAATCTCGCTGTGGTCTTCCTGCCAGGCGGGGCAGGTGCGGCGGTAAACTTCGAAGGCGCGAGTGCCGTGGCTCAAAATTGTCTCCGCACAGCTGATCCAGGGATTGACGTGGCAGAAGATCCCCGCGTTTTCCTTATATCCGGGCGGATAAGAAGAAATCTCTCCTAGCTCCGGATGATAGGCGGTATAGGCTGGCTGAAGCAGTACGATGCCATATTCACTATCCAATCGTTCACGGACGCTTTCCAACGCTTGATGAGCCCGACCATCCTCCAGTCCGATACCCGCCATAACGCACATTCCTTGGGGTTCAATATAAATCTGCCCCTCGGAACAAGAGCAACTGCCCACTGGTTGAGAAGCGGCATCATAGGCACGGAGAAACCAGTTGCCGTCCCAACCTGTCGATAAAACTGTGTTTTTCATGCGAAGGACTTCCTCTTCCGCGCGGGCAGCCTCGTCCGCAAGGCCTAAATGCCGGCAGATTTCAGCGTATTCTCCGCCGAAGCGTACAAACATTCCCGCAATAAGCACACTCTCCGCCACGGGCCCTTCGGAAGGACCAAAGGTCTGAAAACTCTCTCCGGGTTCATGCGAAAAACAATTGAGATTCAGGCAGTCATTCCAGTCCGCACGGCCAATTAGCGGCAGACCGTGCGGCCCGATGTGCTCTACGGTGTACTGGAAACTGCGCCGCAAATGCTCAAGCAACGGTGCGGCCGTCGCTGGGTCGTTATCAAACGCGCAGGACTCCGCCAAAATCGAGAAATCCCCGGTTTCACGCAGATAAGCAGAAACACCCGAAATTAGCCACAGTGGATCATCGTTGAAACCCGAGCCAATGTCGGCATTCCCCCGCTTGGTCAAGGGCTGGTATTGATGATAGGTGCTGCCATCAAGGAACTGTGTAGCAGCAATGTCCAGGATGCGCGCTCTGGCACGTTCGGGTACTAGATGGACAAAGCCAAGCAGGTCCTGACAGGAATCCCGAAATCCCATACCCCGGCCAAGTCCACTTTCAAAATAGCTGGCGCTACGACTCATATTAAAGGTAATCATGCACTGATATTGGTTCCAGATGTTCACCATCCGATTGAGCTTTTTATCGTTGGAAGACAAAATAAAGTGACCTAACAGTTTGTCCCAGTAGTCCTGTAGGGCCTTCAGCGCCTGATCTACCTGCGCGTCAGTGCGGTACTTCTCCAGCAGACGCATGGCAGGGGTTTTGTTGATGACACCGGGCGCGGAGAACTTTTCGCCTTTGGAATTTTCACAGTACCCCAGCAGGAAAATCAGGCTGCGCTGTTCACCGGGCTGCAAATCGATGTGAATATGATGACTTCCTATTGGCGCCCAGCCGTGGGCAATCGAATTATGGCTTTGCCCGATATACACGGTTTCGGGATCGGAAAAGCCCCGGCAAGTACCGCAAAAGGCATCCCGGTCGGTATCAAAACCGACAATAGAAGCGTTGACGCCAAAGACTGCATAATGATCGCGCCGCTCACGATATTCCGTTTTGTGATAGATGGCAGAACCCTCTACCTCTACCTCGCCGGTGGAGAAGTTACGCTGAAAATTGCTCATATCCTCCAATGCGTTCCACAGGCAAAACTCCACCAGACTGAACAGCTCCAAGTGCTTTTCCACAAGTGATTCGTTGGTCAGCGTCAGACGCGTCACTTCGCATGAGTCTTCCAGCGGGACAAATATTTCCTGTTTAGCGTTTACACCGCTCCGGCAGCCCTCTACAATTGTGTATCCCAGACCATGCCGACAGCTATATCGGTCTAAAGGCGTTCTGGTGGGCATAAAACCCGGATTCCAGACAGTGTTGCTATCTTGAATGTAGAAGTAGTGTCCGTTGTTGTCCGCGGGACTGTTGTTGTAACGGTAGCGGGTTAGACGCAGCAGCTTGGCATCCCGAAAAAACGAATACCCGCCTCCGGTGTTAGAACGGAGAGAAAAGAAGTCCCGATTGCCTAGATAATTGATCCAGGGAAGAGGCGTTAAGGGTGTGGTAATTACGTATTCGCGGCGCTGATCGTCAAAGTGGCCATAACGCATGGGAACACCAGCCTTTAAAAGAAATGTCGAAAACGTTTAAGATACTAAAAATAAGTATATATAATTAAAATATGCCATAAATTTAAAAAAAGCAAGAGAGAAATAAACCTATATTTTAAGAAACAGATTGTCATTCGTTTTAAATTGAGACTTTTTACTTTTGAAGATGCTGGAAAAAGGCTAAAAAGACTTTTAGACTTGAACGAAACGAACGAAATGCAGCGGAATGTCTAAATAGTACAAATTAAATTTATGGATAATGTAAAATATGGTGTTTTTAACAAAATCCTCTTGCAAAATTGAAAACACCATTGTATGCTAAAAGTACGAAAACGTTTAAGATTAAAATAAGTTTTACTGGGGAGGGAGATATGATTTCGATTAAAGATATCTCCGCAGCATGCGGCGTATCGACCGCCACGGTCAGCAAGGCACTCAACGGGGCCAGTGATATCAGCCGCTCCACCCGGGAGCGGGTTTGCCGAAAAGCAGAGGAATTGGGCTATCGACCCAATGCCGCAGCCCGCGCCCTCAAGACACGGCGCACCTATAATATCGGCGTTTTGTTTAAGGACGAGGCTGGAAGCGGCTTAACCCATGAATATTTCTCCGCTGTTCTGGAGGGCCTAAAAAATGAAGCTGAGACTCGGGGATTTGATATTACCTTTATCAATACCAACAACGCTTCCATGAGTTATTACGATCACTGTATGTACCGAAACGTAGACGGCGTTGCGGTTGTCTGTGCGGATTTTTCGGATCCGGAGGTACAGGAACTGGCAGCGAGTCAACTTCCTGTGGTTACGATTGACTACGTATTTGATGGACACATGGCTGTACTATCCGATAATTTGGGCGGTATTACGGAGTTGTTCCACTATGTTTACAGTAAAGGCCACCGTCAAATAGCCTACATATACGGTGCACCTTCCAGTGTCAGCCGAACTCGTCTTGTGGGATTTTACAAGGCGGCGGAGGAAGCGGGCATCACGATTCCGGACGCTTATGTGCGCCAAGGCGCGTTTCACGAGGCGGGCGTATGTGCACAGCAGACTGGGGCGCTGTTGGACCTGCCTCAGCCGCCAACCTGTATTTTGTTTCCGGATGACTTTTCCGCTCTGGGCGGAATTGGAGAAATACGACAGCGGGGGCTGCGGATTCCCGAGGATATTTCGGTCGCTGGTTACGATGGAATTCATCTGTCGCAGGTTCTGGACCCGGTTCTGACCACGATGCATCAGGATACCCACACGATCGGTGCCACGGCCGCACGACAGCTGATTGAACTGATTGAACGGCCCAAAACCACGCTTCCCCGTACCGCCGTGATCCCAGGAAAACTATGGGAGGGAGGGAGTGTGCAAAATTTTACTGGATGGATGAAATAAATTATTTTTATAAGGAGGAACCATGATGAAAAAGTTGTCTGCATTGCTTCTTTCCGCCATAATGATCGCTGGTCTGTTAACAGGCTGCGGTTCTGGTGGAGCGTCATCCGCGCCCTCTTCCGCCGCATCAGGCTCATCCGCAGCAGCGGACGAGTCCGCTGCATCTTCCAGTGCTTCTGAAGTTCCAGAGAACACTGTTACCGGCGACCCAGGCGCCTCTAACGCCTTTGTGGTGTGGGGATGGAACACCGATTTTGACAATATTAAAGCCGTCTTGGATAAAGAGTATCCCGATCTATCAAACCGCATTGTTTTTGTAAACGCCGGTGGACCGGACTATTATCAGGACAAAATTGATGCCATTTTGCAGGATCCTTCCAACCAGTTGTATCCCGACCTAATGCTGCTGGAAGTTGGCTATGTGCAGAAATACGTGAAGTCCGACTTTTTGATGGATGTGGCGGATTTGGGCATTACATCCAGCGATATGAAGGACATGTATGACTATAACCTTCAATTAGGTACCGATGATAGCGGCACGGTGCGGGCACTGTTCTGGCAGGCAACGCCCGGTTCTTTCCAGATCCGGGCGGATCTGGCGGAGAAGTATCTGGGCACCACCGATCCCGATCAGCTCCAAAGCCAATACTTCTCGAGCTGGGATCAGATTCTAGCTACCTCGAAACAGGTGAACCAGGCTTCCGGCGGAAAGGTCAAACTGCTCTCTGGATTTGAGGATCTGCGCTATGTATTCCTCAACAGCGCCCGGTCCGTTGGCTGGTATGACAGCAACGACACGATCCAGGTAGACAACTCTCTTATGAACTATCTGGATCTCTCCAAGACCCTTTATGACGACGATTCCACTTTTAATACCACTCAGTGGAGCACCGACTGGGCTGCAATGAAGGACGGAGACGGAGTCTCCACCGGCGCGGCAATCGCCTTCTGCGGTTGTCCCTGGTATACATACTGGTGCCTGACCGACACTTGGGAGAACAACACCATTCTGGTTCAGGGCCCCGCTCAGTTCTTCTGGGGTGGCACCGGAATCGCCACAACGGCGGGGTGCTCCGATACGGATATGGCTGCCCAGCTGATGAAATCCATCGCCTGCGATAAGGACTTTATGATTAAAATCAATGCCCAAAACGGCGATTACATGAACAATAAAGCGGTTATCCAGTACCTGTTGGACAACAATCTGGGGAACTCAACCCGGATGTATGGCGGTCAGGAACTGATTGACTTTTATTCCACCAGAGCCGATAACATTGACGCCTCCAACGTTACAGATGTTGACCAGAAGGCCGAGGGTCTTTTCAGCACGCAGGTAACCGCATATGCCACTGGACAGAAGAGCAAAGATGCGGCCGTGGCTGCTTTCAAAGCGAGTCTCCATGATATGTATCCGTTCCTGAAGGTCAGCTGAAATCTTCAGCGAAGGAAAAGTGCCGGCCCCGTTCCCAATTTGGCGGGAGCGGGGCCAGTACTCCCAATTCGGGAAAAGGGGGAGAACATGCTAAAGTCTGACCATCCCAGCCGGATTCGCTCCGTCAGCTACAGCAAGTATGGGTACTGGTTTCTCACACCGTTTTTTGTCACCTATATAATTTTTCAGCTCGTGCCGCTGGTTACAACTTTTTATTACAGCTTTTTTGAATATGTCACGCGCAACTTGCGAACAACTATAACCTTTTGTGGTTTGCAAAACTATCTGAATATTTTGGGGCTGGCAGACGGAGAGCAGGCCTTTTTCCTGCGGTACCTAGGAAACACGCTATTTATCTGGCTGTGCAATTTTGTGCCTCAGGTTCTGCTGGCCATGCTGATGGCCGCCTGGTTGACGGACGACCGCTGTCGGCTGAAAGGCAGGGGCCTTACAAAAATTCTGGTTTATATGCCCAATATTATGACCGCGGCATCTATTTCCGTTCTGTTTGGCGCCATGTTTTCTCAATATGGTCCCATCACCGCCCAGCTGCGCCGATGGGGCTGGATTGCCGCCAACTACGACTTCATGCGCTCGGCGATGGGAACCCGTGGACTGATTGCCTTCATTCTGTTCTGGATGTGGTATGGGAATACGACACTGTTGCTGATTTCAGGTATGCTTGGCATCAACGGCAATCTTTACGAGGCGGCCGATATCGATGGCGCCTCTGGTTGGAAAAAATATACGAAAATCACGTTGCCTCTGCTCAAGCCCATCTTGCTCTATGTTCTGGTAACCTCCTCCATCGGAGGCCTGCAGATGTATGATATCCCGGCACTGTTTAACACGGATGTAACCGGAACTCTGGTAGGCCAGCCGGATGACAAGTCCACTACTATAGCGATGTACATCATGCGGCTTTATAAGAGTGACACCGGCCGGGCTGCAGCGGTATGCGTATTGCTGTTTTTAATCACATTGGTAATCAGTCTTCTGTTCTTCCGCACACTGCGGGACCGGGACGAACAGCCTAAAAAGCGAAGAAAGGAGGCAAGGCAATGAGCGGGAACGAATATACAGAGGATTTGAGAAGTTATGCCCGCGCTCAACGGAAAACCCGCGCTTTTCGTATACTTGTGTGTGTTATGCTGGGCATTATGAGCCTGCTTCCCTTTTTGTTGTTGTTTGTCAATGCTACCCGTGAATCCAATGCGATTCAGAGCGGTGTGACGCTAATCCCCGGAATCCATCTGTTGGATAACCTGGCCACGCTCAACCAGAAATCCCAAGGAATTGGCATCAATTTTAGCCGTGCTCTGTTAAATTCTCTGATGATTGCGGTACCCTATACTTTGCTTTCCGTTTACTTTTCCTCCATGGCAGCCTATGCCATTCATGTCTACCGCTTTCGGATGCGGAAGTTTGCCTGGGGATTTATTTTGGCCGTAATGATCGTACCCAACACCGTAAGCGCCATTGGTTTTTACCGTTTTATGCTAAAACTGCATTTGACGAACAGCTATATTCCCTTAATTCTACCCGCCATTGCCACTCCCGCTGTCGTATTTTTCATGCGTCAGTATTTTAAAAGCACATTGTCGCTGGAAATGGTGGAAGCCGCGCGGATTGATGGTTCAGGAGAGCTGCACACCTTTAACACCATCGTGCTGCCGCTTGCAAAGCCAGCGTTGGCGACTCAGGCCATCTTTCAGTTTATCGCCAGCTGGAACAACCTTTTTATCCCTGCCCTACTGTTGAGCACCGACTCCAAAAAAACCTTACCGATGTTTGTGCAGGTGCTCAAGGGAGAACAGTTCCGCACGGATTACGGTGTGGTGTATTTGGGCTTGGCCGCAACGATTCTGCCGCTGTTTGTTGTGTATTTCCTGCTGTCGAAATATATTGTGGCAGGCGTCGCTCTGGGCGGCGTGAAAGAATAAGGCGCGAAACCAGTCAGTACGTTATTGGCATTTTCAGCCGTACAGGTCCTTGTTTTAATGTATGGATACTCCCGGGCGGCGGCGCCGCCTCAGTCCGGTTCGGCGGGCGACTCCACCTGGTTCGTCCACCGGGACTCAAGAATGGAGGATAGTGTGCAAAACCGTTCAACTCACGGTGCGGCAGTGTGGAGACCTGTCGTAAGGCAGCACGGCGCCAGCCGGCTGCGAGGAGGCATTTCGCAAAAGCGGTGCCGCCAGAGGTTTAATTTATGGCAACTGTAACCTTGAAAAATTTGAAGAAGGTCTACCCCTACGCGGAGCGGAAAGCAAAAGACGATGAGGAGAAAAAGCATAGCCTCACCATCACAGCCGAGGGAGTGTTGGCGGTACAAGATTTCAACCTGGAGATTACCGATCAGGAATTTATTGTACTGGTGGGTCCATCCGGCTGCGGAAAGTCGACCACGCTGCGCATGATTGCCGGGCTGGAGGAGATTTCCGGCGGCGAACTATACATAGACGGCAATTTAATGAATGATGTAGCACCCAAAGACCGAGACATTGCCATGGTATTTCAGAACTATGCTCTCTACCCCCATATGACAGTCTATGATAATATGGCCTTTTCCCTTAAACTAAAAAAGGCGTCCAAAGAGGAAATTGACCAGAAGGTACGGGAGGCCGCCGAGATTCTTGATATCTCTCAATATCTGAACCGTAAGCCCAAGGCACTTTCCGGCGGACAGCGCCAGCGCGTGGCAATCGGACGCGCCATCGTCCGCAATCCAAAGGTCTTTTTAATGGATGAGCCACTGTCCAATCTAGATGCCAAGCTCCGCAATCAAATGCGCTCGGAGATCATCAAGCTACGTCAGAAAATTAATACGACATTTATTTATGTGACCCACGACCAGATTGAGGCTATGACCTTGGGCGACCGTATTGTGATTATGAAGGACGGCATCATCCAGCAGATTGGTTCTCCCCAAGAGGTATTCGAGCATCCGGCCAACCTGTTTGTTGCTGGATTTATTGGAATACCCCAGATGAATTTTTACAACGCCGAGCTGGTGCGAGAGAATGGAATCTATGCTGTGGTGCTGGAGGGAACGCGGATTATCCTCTCGGATGAGAAGCAATCCACTCTAACGGCAAAAAATGTGTCGCCGCAGCCAGTCACGCTGGGTGTCCGTCCCGAGCATATTCTATTGAATGGAGACGGAGAAAATCGGATTCACGGCACTGTAGACGTATCCGAAATGATGGGATCTTCCGTTCATCTGCATGTCAATGCCTGTGGTCATGATATGGTCATTATTGTACAGACCATGGACCTGCAGGGAGCCAATCGTGTCGCATTTTCTACAGGGCAGCCAATCGCATTTACCTTTGGGGGAAATGTGGTCCATCTTTTCAATAAAGAGACTGGAGAGAATCTGGAATATAATCAGCAGATGAAGCACTTTTTAAAGAATGAACATTGCCGCCCAAAGATAACGTGTTAGCCGTCAGCAAATCCATACTGCTCCCTCCTGTCATTTGCTTTCATGCATGTATTCGGGTCGTTAGGCGGTTTGGCCGCATAATCGACCGATTCCGGGCGTCCACACACTCTACAAAAAATGCTTGAAAACCGCAGATTTGCGGTTTTCAAGCATTTTTACGGAGAAGAAGGGATTTGAGCCCTCGTGCGGTTTAACCGCATTTCCATTAACACCAAAAATAATGCCGTTTTCCTGGGACCAGCGCACGTACGGTTTATAATACGTACCGTCCAGGACATCCGCAAATGTCTCTCCAGTTACCGCAATCGGACCGTAGCTTCGTTCGTAAAGCCGACCGATGACTGCGGCAAACATAGCACGCGTCATTCCGCTGTCCGGCGCGAAGGTATTCACATCCGTCCCGACAAATAGTTCGCGCTGGGTAACAAAATCAATAGAAGATTTCGCCCAGTGGCCCGAAGTGTGGGTAAAGTTCTTCGGATTCGGTTTAAAGAGCACCGCCTTGCCCTTTGGCGCGATATATTTCATCGCGCCGGATGTATCCAATGCAAATCCGATGAACACTTTGCTGCCGCTATTGTCAAGATAGTACGGCAGTCCTTCCACCTTTACAAAAACGGCGCGGATCGTATGCGCTGTATTCATTTTTTGAAGATATATCTGCTTACTGTGCCGACACTTTTTCCGTCGATTAGCACATCCGAAATAGCATAGCCTTCATCGGGAGTAAATGTAAAGGTCTTATCCATACCCATCACGATGCTTAAAGCGCTACAGGCAGAGGTGGACATAAAAGCTGCAACATACTACACAGCTAAAGACTGTAAAACACTGCTTTCACACTTATACCGAATGGGCATGGCGGAGGAGTGGATTCACACAAATCTGGCGGATTTTATTAATCTGCCGCCACTTGGTAAAAAAGAATTGCAGCCGTTCAGTGAAATTGAATTGCACAAGCTGTGGGATACCTACGGAAAAGGGGAGTGCTTTGTTGGCTTCATTCTTTTGATGATCTATACTGGGATGATGCCGGGTGAACTATTCCAATTGAAGAAAGATATGGCTAATTGGGACACATACGAGATTAAAGGTTGCGGCCTCAAGACCAAAAAGCGGAAGGAAACGCCAATTGTATTCTC
>NZ_DAMBZJ010000014.1:64124-74827 GCF_032060045.1 Oscillibacter sp. | reverse complement strand
TATTTTATCATATCTGGCTACTTACCGCAGCTTTTTTTGTGCGGTGTTGCCTTAAATTACTATTAACAATAAATGCAATTTCTTGGATGCTTGTTGTTTATGCTATAAAAGAAACGTGGACCATTGAGCCGATCCCCTATTGGCTGCTTCATATTTTATTAGTCATTCTTCTACTTCTATTCTCGTGGGTTACATTACTTCTTTCAAGATATTTTGGCAGTGAAAGCTTGCAAGAATGCAAAGAATTTTCATCGGCGGATAATGAATTTTTACCAGTGTATTTGGGTTACTTTTTTGTTTCATTAAGTATAGCTGACTGCTACGCAATGGCTGCGGTTTACTTACTCGTTTTCGTTTTTACATACCTATCGCAAACACAATTTTTTAATCCTCTTTATTTGCTATTTGGATACCATTATTACCATATTCTAACGCTCCAAGGAACAAGGGTATTTGTAATAAAAAGAGGAAAAGTAATAAGAAATAAGAAAGATATAACGTTTGAACATCTGAGAAGAATTAATGATACAACATTTATAGAAAGAAGGTAGAAGAACTTGACCAATCTTTGTGCAAAGCTTAAGCAAAGGGAAAAGAACAAGTATAGAAAGATCATATCAACAGAAGAACCTGTTTATTCAAATGAAGATATAGAAATTACTTCTGCCACACCGTATGTGCCAGGCGCTGCATTGGAAGACGGCGAATGGTTTTCAATTCAGGATGTATCAAACCAGGAATACAAGATAGATTTGATAGCATCAGAGCATAATTCTGTTGATTTCGACTCATTAAATAAAGACGATTTTGAAAACATAGGTTTTTTGTTTATAGAAATCAACAATCTTATTTGTTTTCAGAATGTTTCTAGGGCAAAATTGGTATCAAAAAAATGTGTCTTTTACTTAGGACAAAGTTTTGAGTATCATACTGACCGACGTGAGATTGTAATAAATGATGTTCCGGATGCTATTTATAACAAGGGTACCAATGTTTTGTACTTTAGACGACTTGAGTCGATCACCAGCATTTTTCGAGGGATCGATCAGTTATACAAGGAAGCAACTGAGGCCGAAACGACGCAGTTTTTATGCAGTAACTTTATTCAGCTGAAAGAAGAATATAATACTTCCAAAGTTAAGACTCCAAATCGGAAGAGGATTGCTCTGGCACAAAAAACATTGGCAAACTTGGATGCAAATAGCAAAAAAAATATCTTTACATATATTGGCGAATACTGTCCTGATCTGAAAGTTTCGGAATCCTCATTTGAGGTTGGAAATGAAGATGAATTGAAGATGCTATTATATGGCATCGAGCAAAGATTCTATACGACAATCGTCGGTGGTGAAAAGAGAATTGCAAACTCGGTGGTCCCTTTTGGACAATAAGCGTATTACCGAATGGATTATTTAAAAGGAAATTTAATTATGATATATAAAGGGTCATGTCTTTGCGGTGAAGTTACTTTTGAAATTGAAGGAGAATTTGAAAATTTCTTTCTTTGCCATTGTGAGCGATGTCGTAAGGATACAGGTTCAGCCCATGCGGCCAATCTGTTTTCTTCTACAGCCAAGTTAAGATGGCTGTCTGGTGAAGCTGAAGTTAAAACCTTTAATTACCGTTCAGAAGGCCACATAAAAAGCTTCTGTTCTAATTGCGGATCAGCGTTGCCAAATATTCAGTTTGGTGGAAAGCTGCTAGTTGCTCCCGCTGGATGTATTGACAATGACATACACATGAAACCGCAAGGGCACATCTTTTGCAAAAATAAGGCAAACTGGGACAATGACTTTGAGAATTTACCAAAATTCAAAGAACTCCCTAATACATGAGGAATGCCAATTTTAATAAATTCTTAAGCATTCTCAATACAATCTCCCAATAGTTAAAGGCTCCAATACATATTATCTACCTTCAATATCTGAAAATTTTCCATTACAACTTTAAGGAAGACATGTTATTTTCAAGCAAATGCGCAAGAGGGTACTAATTGTGATATTGGCTATCCTAACGATCCTTCTTTTGGGCTGGCGATTGTTGCTGCACTCACTCTACAAAACGAGTTATGGTTACTTGGGTTTCCTCAGCGATAAAAAAATATCTGCTGGTTCAGAGGGCAAGAATGGCCACCGGATCTTCCACCCTATGAACCGAAATACGCTGGATAACTTAGCTGCCTATTTGATAGAACACGGAGAATGTGCTTCGCAGCATGTTTAAACCACATAACAGAAACAAAAAAATTTAGATACTTATAGAGTCGAAAAAACCGAAGGAGCCCTACAAATGATTTCCATGAAGAACATAATGATAATCGAAGATGATGCTTACATTGGCAATTTGCTTGAGGATGCGCTCACAAAGGAAGGCTACTGCGTTTCGCGGGCATATTCGGGCACGGAGGCGCTGCTGCTTTTATCAAATCACCGCCCCCAGCTTATCCTTCTGGATTTGATGCTGCCGGGTTTAAACGGCGAGGAGATACTGCCAAAGCTCGCGGGAATTCCGGTTATTGTAGTCAGCGCCAAGGCGGATGTGAGCGATAAGGTAGAGCTGCTCATGGGGGGCGCGGTGGACTATATCACAAAGCCCTTTGAAATGCAGGAACTGCTTGCCCGCGTGGCCGTACAACTTCGAAATGCCTCCCTGTTGGGTACTGCTTCCGTGCTGACTTTTGAGAATTTGGTCATGGATGCCGCATCGCATACTGTCAGCGTGAACGGCATCTTAGTTAAGCTGACCAAAACGGAATACGCCATCTTGAAGCAACTCATGCAAAGCCCGTCACAGGTGGTCACGAAATCCCGGCTGCTGGATCTTATCAGTCTAGACACGCTGGACTGCATGGAAAGCTCTCTGAAGGTGCATATCAGTAATCTGCGAAAAAAGCTACGAGAGGTAGGCGATAAGGATTACATCGAGGCCGTTTGGGGGATCGGGTTCAAGTTGCATGAAAAATGAAGCTTTACTAAATCTTTACTGTTTTCTTAACCGCTGTCTTTACCATATTGTGCTACCATAGCACCAACAATCAAAGGAGGCACTGATATGGAATATGTTCTGACCGTGGAAAACCTGTCGAAGCACTATAAAAGCTTCAAAACGCTGGACGGGCTTTCTATGCACATCGAAAATGGTGCGATTTACGGCTTCGTCGGCAAAAACGGCGCGGGCAAAACGACTCTCATCCGTCTGATCTGTGGTATGCAGAGCCCAACATCGGGCGCTTTTGTGCTGTATGGAACAAAAAATACCGACGCGGATATCGGAAAGATACGCCGCAGAATGGGTGCTGTGGTGGAAACCCCATCCGTTTATCTCGACATGACCGCCGAGGATAATTTGAAAGAGCAATACCGCGTTCTCGGTCTGCCCTCGTTCGAGGGAATTCCAGATCTTCTTAAACTGGTCGGCCTTGAAAGCACAGGCAGGAAGCGGGTAAAAAACTTTTCATTTGGTATGCGCCAGCGTCTTGGCATCGCCGTGGCCCTGGCCGGGGATCCAGATTTTTTGGTACTGGACGAACCGGTGAATGGGCTTGACCCCGAAGGCATCGTCGAAATACGCGAGCTGATTCTGAAACTCAATCGGGAGCGGCAAATAACCGTCCTCATATCCAGCCACATTCTTGACGAGTTGTCACGCCTCGCAACGCACTACGGCTTTATCGACCACGGACACATGGTAAAAGAGATAAGCGCTGCAGAGCTTGAAGCTGCCTGCCGGAAATGTGTCCGGATGACTGTTTCCAACGTGAACGTCCTGACCCACGCACTGGACAAAATGGGGCTGGATTACAGCGTACTCTCAGGCAGCGAAGTTGATGTGTTCGGAAAATTTAATATGACATCCCTGACGATGGCTCTTTACGAAAAAAACTGCGAGGTGTTGTCAATGCACGGGCGCGACGAAAGTTTGGAGAGCTATTACATCAGTCTCTTAGGGGGTGGCAGGCATGAATAAGTTGATGACGGCAAATTTTGCACGATTAAAGAAGAACAAGGTATTCTGGATCAGCATGGCATTCATGTTTGCTGCTGGAGCATCCAGCGTGATTATGAAACTCATAAATGACCCCACGGCGACGGCGGATCAACAGATACTTATCTTCCCAGTTTATATCGGCATCGTCTCCGCCGCGTTTTGCAGCCTTTATATCGGCACGGAGTACAGCGACGGAACAATCCGTAATAAGTTAATCGTCGGCCATGCGAGAAGCGCCGTCTACCTGTCTAATTTCATTACTTGCTCGGCGGCAGGAATTGCAATGTGTCTGTCCTATGTAGCCGCTGTGGCGGTTCTTGGGCTGCCACTGCTTGGACTTTCCCAAATGCGTATGGAAGTGTTGGCTGCGCTCATTCTCGTTGCCTTCATGATGGTTATTGCCACTACCGCCCTATTGACTCTTTTATGTATGCTCAATCAGAACAAGGCGACCGCCGCTGTAATTTGCATCCTCTCCATTGTTGCACTGCTTGTTTTGGCAACGATGATTAACGCAAAGTTGGCGGCCCCACAGTATTTCGACAGCTATGTGTTTACGGATTCTCTGGATGGTGCCATGACAGGGCAGTTAGTAAACCCACGATACCTGACCGGGACAAAGAGAGAAATCTATCAGTTTTTACTGGACTTCTTACCTACAGGTCAAGCCGTTGAGATTTCCATGCAGTCAACGCCACACCTGTGGCTTATGCCGCTGTATTCCCTGGTAATCACACTTGTGTCGACGGGGTGCGGCCTAATTTGCTTCCGTAAGAAAGACTTGAAGTAAGGAGTGCTGTCATGCTCTGGCTTTGCGTGTTGTGTGCGATTCTTGCGTTTGCTGTTACCGTGCTTATTCTAAAAGTCGTGCTGCTCCACAGGACGGCGGATGAGATCCGCGCAGAACTTGCCGCAAGACTGGACACCGATACCAACACTCTAATCACAGTATCCTGCGGCGACCGCCATATGCGGCGGCTCGCCGCAGACCTGAATGCGCAGCTGCGCTTACTTCGAAAGGAACGTAGGCGACTTCAAAGCGGGGATTTGGAATTAAAAGAAGCCGTGACGAATATTTCCCACGACCTGCGTACGCCGCTCACGGCCATATGCGGCTATTTGGAATTGCTTAAGCAGGAGGAAAAAAGTGAAGGCGCCAGCCGTTATCTTACCGTGATCGAAAACCGTACGGAAGCTATGAAACAGCTCACTGAGGAGCTCTTCCGCTATTCCTTCATCACGTCATCAACAAATGGCATTAAGTATGAAGATGTGATCATGAACAGCGTTTTGGAGGAAAGCGTTTCCGCATATTATGCCGCTTTGAAGAACAGTGGAATTACGCCTGTGATTACAATGCCAGAATGCAAAATTCAGCGCAGGCTTGATCGCCGGGCCTTGGCCCGCATCTTCGGCAATATTATAAGCAATGCCGTCAAATATAGTGATGGCGATTTGGAAATTACGCTGAGCGAAGACGGAGCCATTGACTTTACAAACAGTGCCTCACAGCTTGATGAAATTCAGGTTGGCAAGCTTTTCGACCGTTTTTATACGGTTGAGGATGCGAAAAAATCTACAGGACTTGGGCTTTCCATCGCAAAAACCCTTGCGGAGCAGATGAATGGCACAATAAGCGCCCGTTATTATAGAGGCAAGCTGAACATCCATGTTGCGTTTGCAAAAGAGGACCCAGCGCAAGCTTGATTTTATTTCAGTACCGCATAAAATTGAGGCTTTGCGGTATGTTTACCCTGCGAGAAAAAGTCAAGTTAATTTATTTTTAGGGGATTTTACTTACATGGATGAACGAATAAAGAAAGCAATGATCAATTTGCAAAAGAACAATATGACAGGCTTCTTCGTTGAAAACCAGCAGGAATTGCTTCCCCTGCTTTCTACACTGCTTACCGAGGGCGAAAAGATTGGTTGCGGGGATTCCACTACATTGGAAGAGACTGGGGTATTTGAATATCTCCGAAAGGGAAGATATACTTTCTATGATAAACACCAGCAAGGCTTAACTTCCGAGGATAAACGAAAACTATATCTCAATAATTTTCACGCAGATACGTTTATTACGGGGACAAACGCTGTTACCGTGGATGGGAAGTTGTTTAACATTGATGGAAACGGCAGCCGCGTTGCTCCAATGATTTACGGGCCCAGGCAGGTCATCGTTGTCGTTGGAATAAATAAATTAGTTGATACCGTGGAAGATGCTATTCAGCGCACACGACAAATTGCAGCACCGCTGGATGCGAAAAGGCTTAATAAAAATACGCCATGTGTAAAACTTGGTAGGTGTATTGACTGCAAACATGAACAGCGCATCTGTAATGATTTTGTCCTGATAGCATGGCAATTTTCAAAGGATAGAATTAAAGTGATTTTTGTAAATGGGAATTATGGGTATTGATAGATATTCCATATTTATGATCGTGTATTAATTGGAAATTTGTATGTCCGCTATATTTCGCCTTAGGCGGAGAAGACGAACTTGGCAACAACCAGACTTATGGAAATTTTGAGAGGAAAATGTATGATCGATACAGAAAGATTGCTTCTGCGCCCTTTTCTTGAAAGTGATGCGGAGGATGTGTTTGAATATCTGAAAGAGCCGGCTGTAAACTGCTTTGCCTGCATGAAAATAAGTTCATTTGAGCAGGCCGAAGCAGAGATGAAAAACCGGGTTGGTGAAACCAATTACTATTTTGCCATCGTCCTGAAAGAGACCGGCAAGGTTGTTGGTGAGATCAACGCCTATCCGGAGAGTGGCGATTCCCATAATGCAACGGGCGATACGAATTCCCCGCGTGATACCTTCAGCCCCTATTGGATGCTGAATGCCGCTTATCAGGGAAAAGGTTATGCATATGAAGCGGCTCACGCGTTCTATGATTATCTGTTTCGCGAAAAAGGGGCCCGCCGTATTTATGCTTATACAGAAGACTACAATTTATCGAGCCAGCACCTTTGTGAAAAGCTAGGGATGCGCCGGGAAGGATTCTTTCAGGAATTCATATCTTTTGTGAACAATCCAGATGGGACACCGCGTTATGAAAACACCATACAATACGCCATCTTGAAAAAAGAATGGTATGGATAAGTAACTGTTGTTTATTCTGCATGGAGAGGATGCAAAGCTCATTGGGTGCCAAACGTGAAAATACGTTAGGTGGACAGGCCTGTCATGCAAATCAGACATACGCCTGTCCGAGAGCACCACAAAACGAAGAAAAACAGAGTAGCCTGCGGGCAAACGGCAAAAAAGTCATGAACATGAGTTCCGGCGTCAATTCCTTATCGAACTTCACAGTTTGAATAGCAAATTATCCGAGCAAAGGCGCGAAAAAAGCAGTCGAGAAGAAATATCTCAACTGCCTTTGTTTGGATAATTTCATAGCACGAAACCGCCACCTATGGGGAAAGTATAATTTATCTTGCCCGATTATTGACAAGTATAGTATCCGCAAAAGCCTCGCAAATCAGAGATTCCAACAAATAGGAAAAATTGAAATTATACTTTCGGGCGCAACAAATAAACCTCCACTGGTATCGTTCCAGCCGTTTTTCTTTAGAGGCAACGTTGTTTATGTTGTGATGCTATTTTATCAGCAGTCGAAATTCCTGTCAATACCACCGCCGAAGGCGGTTTAGTGCTATGTTTATCTTATAATTAGGAGAAAAATCTAAAATGAATACTGGGTTAAATTTCCGCTTTGCGGAAGAACAGGATGTAGCGAAGATTTTACACTTCGTAAAAGAACTTGCAGCATATGAGAAGATGGCAGATGAAGTGGTTGCCACGGAAGAATTAATAAGAGAATGGTTGTTTGAAAAGAAGATTGCAGAAGTCATTTTTGCTGTTGAAAACGAAGCAGAAGTGGGGTTCGCATTGTTTTTTCACAACTTCTCCACCTTCCTTGGCCGCGCTGGAATCTATCTCGAGGATTTATATGTTCTTCCAGAGTGCAGAGGAAAGGGCTATGGGAAGGCATTATTAAAACAACTCGCGAAACTAGCGGTTGAGCGAGGATGTGGGCGTCTGGAATGGTGGTGCCTTGATTGGAATCAGCCAAGCATAGATTTCTATCGTTCTCTTGGTGCTGAACCCATGAGTGATTGGACAGTTTATCGAATTGCTGGAATGACGCTTAAAGAACTGGCTAAATAATTTTACAGTGCGCCAAGTGAATGAACTGATGTATCATACTGAGTGTCATACAAATTTCTTATAATGTTTACACTGTGCAAAGAAAATAAGGTCTAACTATTTATATTGTCTTACAGGATAATAAATCTTGGTATATAACTGATAGCTGGTAACTGCAAGGTCACAAGTCTTTTGAATCGTATAAAGATATTTAAAAAAGCTATTGACCCTTACGGAGCGTCATAGAGTATAGTTTTTCTTATCAAGAGCAGGAGGCCAGATGTTATGAGAACCGTTAAGGAAGTATCAGAACTCACGGGTATCAGCGCGCGCGCACTTCACTATTATGATGAGATTGGATTATTTCCCCCCACAGATAAGAACGAAGCGGGATACCGGCTTTATGACGATAAGGCCTTGGAGGATTTACAGCAGATACTGTTTTTTCGTGAGTTTGATATTCCTTTAAAAGAAATCAAAGCCGTCATGGAAAGCCTGTCTCTTGATAGAAATCGGATTCTGCGAATGCAGAGAGAAATGCTGGTGGCAAAGAAAGAACGTATGGAACGCCTGATTGCCAGCATCGATGACATTCTGAAAGGAGACAGTAGAATGGATTTTACAGTGTTTACCAAAACAGAGATCGAGAAAATGTTTCAGCTTATGTTTGATAGCATACCGGAGGAAATGCGTCAAACGGCTATTACCGAATTCGGTAGCGTAGAGCAGTGGAAAAAGCATTATATGGAAGTCGTATCGTCTGAGGATATGCAAAAACGCTATGCAAAAGTAGTTGAGTGGTATGGTGGAAAAGACGCTTATTTGGACACCCTAGAAAATCCAATCAGCAAAAATGCTATGGAAAGCTACAAGCGACGAGAAGCTGCAATTTGCCAAAAGCTGGTTGGGAAACGTGGCTGCGATCTTAATTCTTTTGAAGTGAAAGAGATTGTAGGTGAATACGGTTTTGTGATGAAACAAATTTGCCAGATAAATGAAGAAAAGGGCATGATGTTGGCCGTTGCGCAGTCCTACCGAAATAAGAAAAGTCAACAAGAAATTGATGAACAATATGGGGAGGGTGTAGCAGCGTTTTTTGCACAGGCAATTGAAGCGTTTTACCATGACTGAATTTTCTTTTATAAGAAACTATAAGTAAACTCAGCAATTGCAGTGTCAGAATACTGGGTAACAAATAGGTCTTCCTTTCTGATTCTCGTCTATGAATATAGCTGAGGCAATCCTATCACATAAGAATAAACGTATGATGCCGCTTAGCATAGAGCTCAAATGCGAATACTTTATCTTTTGAAATAAAAAGTCCGTCGATTTTTCGACGGACTTTTTGTGCTTGTTTAATTCGATTTCTTTGGTATGCAATTGCACCCAAAAAACTTACCAAATGCCATACTCCATTGCTTGTTTTTTTAATTCATCTCTGAATGCAGGATGTGCAATGGCGATGAGTGCCTCCGCGCGCTCAGTAACATTGCGGCCGCGCAGCCAGGCAATTCCATATTCGGTAACCACATAATCAGTGTCATTTCTAGAGGTGGTAACGACTGCCCCCTCATGCAGGAATGGGACGATTTTACTGTGCAGCACTTCCTCTCTGTGCTCGTTTTTCGACGTATAGGTAGAGTGCATGGCAATAATGGACTTACCGCCCTTTGACATTTGAGAACCCTGAACAGTTTCAGACTGACCGCCCGTACCAGACCACTGGTCGCGACCTATGGTCTCCGATGCACACTGTCCCGTTAGATCCACTTCCAAAGTGGCATTGATGGAGACAAACTTATTATTGCGGCCAATGGTGTAGGGATCATTGGTAAATGTACAGGATTTAAAGAGTACGGCAGGATTATTGTCGATGAAGTCGTATAGGCGCTGACTGCCCATGGTAAAAGAGCAGACTGAATATCCATTCAATAGACCTTTACAGGAATTATCCACAGCCCCACATTCGATCAGATCCACCATTGTTTCCGTAAACATCTCGGTGTGGATTCCCAAATGCTTTTTGCTCTTTAGTTCCGCTGCCACTGCATTGGGAATATTTCCGATACCCAGCTGAATGGTAGAACCATCCTCTACCAGTGAGGCAATCAGTTTTCCAATTGTCGCATCCACTTCCGTATAAGGCGCTAGATTGGCGCATGGGATGGGCCGGTCAGATTCAACCACTGCGGCCACTTCTGAGATATTTACGATTGTATCGCCGAAGGTACGTGGGAAGTTTGGATTCACTTCCACAACGGCCAATGCACCGGCATTGATCAGATCTCGCTCGTAAATGGCACTGACGGAAAGGGACATATTTCCATGCCGATCCATTGGAGAGACAGTTGCAAAAACAACCGGCCGACGTTTCTCATAGTATACCCGATCCAGCGCCTTGCGCAGCACCGAAGTGGAGCTCTGAGGTATGGCACTCACCAACTTCTTTTTGTGGGCATCACGCAACCCTGCACTGAAGAACCAGCCATTATGAGACATAATGCCCTGCATCTCAGGATCTTTGAAAGCCTCGTAGTATTGCAGCGGCAGGCAGGTATTT
>NZ_DAMBZJ010000014.1:58566-64114 GCF_032060045.1 Oscillibacter sp. | reverse complement strand
GACGCCGGTCTCCTTTAAATGCTGTAGGCGGCTGAGAATTGCCGCAGACTCACCCGTGGCTTGAGCCGAAAACATATAATCCCCATCTCGAATAAGCTCTAATGCCTGATCGGCAGTCATTCGTTTTTCAAGATACTGTTCTTCAAAAGATTTCATAAAAATGCTCCTTTACGCACAAATACAAGATAGAAGTAGAGAAATTATTTCTTATGTCCGGTTTCGGGTAGCAAAAAAGACCCAAGAAAAAGCGTAACGCTTGCCACCAAAGCCAGATTAAGACCGGTAGCGTAGCCCGCTCTATCAATGATAAAGCCGATCAGAAAATAGATCACCGTCTCAATGATGTAGGACAGCGCCCAGAACAGGCCCATAATCGTAGTGAGGCGAGCAGGCGTCATATCAGGCAGTTCCTGCGGAATCATCATCAAAGAGGTGACCGGCAGAAACATGGATACGCCGATGAGCAGAGCTGAAGCACTGGCAATAACGCCATTGCTGGTATTAAACATCAAAATACCAGAGCCTGTCATAACCAGTCCAGCCAGCCGGATTACGGGCTTGCGAAAAAAGTAAACTTTAGAAAGAGCAATTGCCAGTAAGCTTCCAATAATACCGCCCACTGCCACTAAAGTGCTCAGTGTCTTGGCACTGATGGCGGTTGCCCCTGAAATGGGGAAAATATTCAGAAGCACAATGTAGAAAGTGAGCAGACCGGAATAAGTGAATGGAAGTAACCAGTTGATTTTTTCTTTGAGAGCCTGTCGAACTGTATAGGGTGCCTGTGTCGCACCAGAACTGCGATTCAGTTCGAAGTCTTGCCCGATAAAAGGCCACAGGACAAAAAGAAGGGCGCTGATGGCGGCAAAGAAAGCCATACTATATTGCCAAGTGTTCAGCCAGACAATAACCGGACCTACTACAATCATTGCCAAAATACCGCCGAAATTGTAGGCTACACCATTTAAGGCATTGATGGTAGGCCGCTTCTCAGGTGTAAAGTAATGAATAACCACCGGGCTGAAATAAACCACATAGAGAGCGCCACCAAAACCCATAATGAATCGCCCCAGAATAAACAGCCAATATTGCGGTGCCAAAATTGCAAGTAGGCTGCCCAATACAATCAATCCGGAACCCAAACCAATGGCTTTTTTCGGCAGGAGCTTATTTAAAATTCCGGCGGCGAGAAAGTTGCCGATGATTTTAGCAAGTGTGATGGCGTTCGAGATAAAGGTTGCGGAAGCAAAACTTTTAAGCTGAAAATAATCCATAATCTGTTTGGTTAGGGTACTTCCAGCGATCCAGTTGACGGCAAAAAATGCATAGGTAAAAAACATTATAAATTCGATAAGCCCCGCTCGAGTAGAGGATATCTTGCCTGTCTGGTTGCTCATCTTTTCAGATCCTTTCTTTTGCGGAATGCAGAAGTGTGATCAGCACGGTTCCGTTCCGCGTTCACGGTGCTTTGCAACGGCCATTGCCTTGGTGATTCAATGGTAACATTGATTTTCTTAAAAGGGAAATATCGGTTTTTCATGAAGGGATGAAACGGATTCACACAGAAAAATCAAATTACTTCAGGTTTTTTGTGCATTTTGCTTGATTGCGTATTTGATAAAAAACGTAAGCACAATAGATGAACGGGGGGCCGTCCGCAGATGGCCCCCCGCTTTTAGTATAATTTAAAGTTTTTTCCCACAGATATTCAAAAAGTGCTGCATTGGTCTGGTAACAAACTTATCCTTACGATAGATCAGTGTAAGTGCCCATGGAAAAGCAGGTTCTTTCAAATGAATCTGATGTACCCGGTTATTATAACACTTATCAATAATAGGCTTTGGCAGGATACTTACTCCCTGACCATCGGACACCATTTCCAGCAACAGATCCCATTGTGTGCTTTCGAATGCAACGCGCGGCTTTATTCCTGCTCTATGAAAATACTCCTGTACCACGTCATGAAACATGTACTTGGAAGAGACCAGCAAAAACGATTCTTCTGCCAGTTTGTCGATCCGGATACTCTTTACGTCAGAAAGAGGGTGTTGTTTAGAAACTACCAACACTGCTTCTGAAGAATAAACTCGATGGCTCAAATATTTATCATCTAAAAACGGTTCAATCATCACGCCAAGATCCAGTTCACCGACATCCATCTTCTCTTTAATTTGCTTTGAGGTGAGTGCATCCGTAATTTTCAATTCGATACCGGGCCAGCACTCTCGAAATTTATAAATTTGAGAGAAAAAATAGATTGTGCCTGCCGACGGCGGTAACCCAAGGCTTAAACTGCCGCAATCGCTGTGCAGACGCTGGTAGAGTTCTTGTGTCTGTGCCTGATTGTATTGAAGAATACGCTGTGCATACTCATAAAACAGTTGACCCTCAGCCGTCAGCTGAAACTCTTTTGCTGAGCGGTGGATGAGCTCCGTCTCAAATTCCTTTTCCAGAGCGCGCACTGACTTGCTCAGTGCTGACTGACTGACAAACAGTTCTTCGGCTGCTTTGGTAAAACCGCCTTGCTGAACCACGGCTATATAGTAATTCAACTGAACCAGTTTCATAGTAAAATGCTCCTTTTCCAATGCTTACTACTTTTTCCGGCCAATGCACAAAGCCCGAGATTCCGCCCGTGCGTATAAAATGCTGTAGCAGATGTTCAAATACAGCATACACTTTTTGAACGAACAGGGACAATACTTCAGCAAAAAGGGTATAAAAGAAGTTTGCTATTACCGGTTGCAACCAACTGCGGGTTAAATTATACAAAATAATGCAAGTACTGTCAATTCGTTTTGTGGAAGTGGAATATATACGGGCACCGTGTCAAGCTTCAATGCACTTAACACGAATAAACCAGATGCCATATAGCATCCGGCTTGCTAATTGAGGGTTGCATGAAATGAAAAAGCGGCGTGGTTTGCTTTGCATCTATAGTCGCCAGTGGCATGTAATAAAAAATAGCAGCCTGATTCTCATCAGCGCTTCGTGGTCTTGCGCCTCTTTTTTGTTTCCAAGGTCTTTCTTAAGAAGCTATAATAAGTTAGCGTCAAATGGCAAGATTCCATCTCACATACTGCTAAAGGAAACCATCAACCATGCAAAATAAATATGCAGGAGATGTGTTTTATTTATAATAGCCTATCTCACCAAAAGTGTAAGTCTTGTCATATGAAGGATCGCTCGAAATAAAGTGAATAAGTACCGATGCACGATCAATCGCCGGATTGTTATCAAACAAAAAGCGGTCCGCATGGCGTAAAGCTTGCAAAGCGATAGGCATTTCGGTAAGGAAAATCCTGTTTCTATTATTGGGATTCCCCTGCACGTCCTCACCATCCACAATCACCGAGCCGATTAAAGCCAGACCACGATCAGTTTGTTCCCAACCAATTTTTACATCATCATGCATTCTAGTAACTTGATCCTCGGCAAAACTTGAAGCAATAAACACAAAAAGATCCGCTGTTGCATCAGAATGGGTAACCGTGTATTTTCTCCCAACAACCGGTTCGTAAGGGTTTATGATATCGCGATATTGTGCAAAAACTTTTTCTGGATTGAGTTGTCGCATATGATCACCCTCTGAAATAGAGTTTTTAGTAGTATATTCAGTGTGTGACAAGATTGTTCTTATAATAAAAACTGTAAAAGTAGTTGTGTAAGTTCGTGAAAGGCAGAGTATAGCATGGGTTTGATATACTACCAAACCCGCAACAAACGATCTTATGCGAAGATGTTGTAAACTTCGAAGTTAGTTTGATACAGCACAAGCCCAAGGGATACCCCTTGGGCTTGTGGACAGAACGGGACACTACGAATCGCAGATTAAATGCCTAATGCGAAGTTTACCTGGTAGATAATAACGCTGAATCAACAAGTTCACAAAACGGGATGCCAGCAATTATATGGTGCAAGCAAATGGTAATAAATGATGCCATTTATTTCGCATTCATTTTACAAAAACAGAGCATTGGAAACGCAAGGGTGCCAACTCTCTCTTTACACAATCTGTCCGTTATTAAAATCATATTCTTCAATGGGGACGGGACCTCTGACGATATTCCGTTTAATTCTGAGATTACCGTCCGGGTCTGCCTGAATTCTCCAACTCACCAGTATGATTTCGCCACCCGCTATTTCAATTCCCGTGATTCCCTTTGTGTGAATACAGCAACCTGTGTTAAAATATGGGAGTTCATTCTTCTCTGAAAATTTTGGCCGGTGCGTGTGTCCGCAGATAATCATTTTATGATGCTCTGCAATCCACTTCTTGTACTTAATTTCAATTTTTGACCGTTTGTAAAGTTTTTTTGCTGGGCTGGCTGGATTTTGAAAGCCAATTACATGCATAAATCTCCAAAAATATCGCATTAATGCCATGGAGACCATCCAGAACTGATCATTCATGAAATCGCCTTGGTGCCCGTGTATAATTAGTATTTCCCGCCCTGTATCCTTGCTCTTTAATACCAGCGCCTCGTATGGAACTAAGCCTTTTAAAAACTCCTGCGTATCTTGACGGAATTCATCATAATAGCTATAGTAATTTTTCTCAACAAAAGATTTTGAACGCAGATAGATGTTGTGATTACCGTAGAGCAAAACCAATCTGCCTGCATCATAATAATTCTTGATTGACTTAAATATGTCGGAGTGGGCCAGACGTATGGTTTTAAAGTCGGAATACTCCCACAATTCATCTCCGTCTCCTGCCTCAACGTATCGATATCCATTCTCATAGTAGTATTCAAGGGCGTGCAGCAGGACACTTTGGTTTCTGGTAAATTCATCGGAAGCACTATCGTCACCCCGATGAGAATCACTGAAAACTATATACTTAGACGATGCATCAAAGTATTCAACTTTAGCGTTTCGGTATGCAGATGTTAGTCTTTTATCTGTGAACATAGTTACTCCACAATTTTATATGATATAGATTTGGGAAACGGATTGGGGCCTGCTTGGAAATAAAAGTTGCATTAGGTTATTGAAACTGATTACACGGGTATACATAGATACGAAATCACGCGTTGCAGCCAAAGCATTCCAAAGTATGGGTAACCGTGGCCGTCCATAATAAACCCTAGTATTCTCAAAACATTTCGTTATCAGTCATTTTAAACGATGTATCATGGTATATACGGATATGTCTAATGACCAAAATGTTTGGTAACCCTATTCCGTTTAACCAACTAATCGACAGCAATGGCACTTATATTAATTTTAATGCTGGTACAGGAGAGCTCGTATTGCAACAACCGGGGAACTATTACGTCAACTGGCGTGCAGCAGTAGGCGGTTCCGCTGTGGCGATTATATTTTCACTTGCTTTACAGGTGAACGGGGTAGTTAGCAGTGGGCAAATATCCGGTTCAGATTTTCTTACCATCACAACCACGCAGGCTGTCATGACACTCAACAACGTGACAGGCAACGAAATTATCCTTTTCGGAATTCTTGCAACCGCAAACCTAAGCATTATTTATCTTAAAGTGTAATTTGAAATCATTTTATTAGTTTGGCATTTCTAGGGGCTTCTGTTCTT
>NZ_DAMBZJ010000014.1:0-58556 GCF_032060045.1 Oscillibacter sp. | reverse complement strand
ATTTTTCTGCCTGTCCCAACGGATGCGCCAAATGTGCTATACTATACCCGTACAAAATTTGCGGAAGCGGACAGGGAAGGTCACGGAATGTGTGGAAGATATCAGTTCACGGCGGAGCAAAGCGCGGAGCTTCAGGAAATTGTTCAGGAGGTCCAGCGCCGCTGCGGAAAAGAAGCATGGATGCCGGGTGAAATCCGTCCTTCGCTGAAGGCTCCGGTTTTGGTGGAGCAGCAGGGCCGGGTTGAAGCAGACCTCATGCGCTGGAGCTTTCAGACCCAGAAGTCCCTGATGATTAACGCCCGGTCGGAAAGTGCGGAGGGAAAGCCATTGTTTCGGGACAGCGTGCAAACGCGCCGCTGCGCCATCCCCGCCACCGGCTTTTATGAGTGGAGCGCGGATAAGCGAAAATACTTGTTTCGTCTGCCTGATGCGCAGGCGCTTTATCTGGCGGGCATCTACGAGCAGCGGCAGGATGAGCGTCGTTACTGCATTCTGACCACCAAGGCCAACGAGTCTGTGCGCGGGATTCATCCCCGGATGCCGGTGGTGCTGCGGAGAGAGGAAATTGACGGCTGGATTATGGAGCCGGGAGCCTTCCGTAGAATGCTTAAAAAGATACCGCCGCAGCTACTGGCCACGGCGGAAGATAATCAAACATCGCTTTGGTAATCGAGCGCCCTTCGGAAGATCATCTCCAAGGGCGCTTTTGATTGAAATTGGGGAAAAACTGGAGTATGCTGAAAGTGATAATTGTAGATTATAAAAATTATAGGAAGTTCGTTCAATTAGTGTATCTTAGCAATTAGAGAACGTTCAATTAAGTCAATATATTCATTGTAACCTAAATGGAGGATTCAACATGACTGTATCAGAAGTCGCGACAAAGATGATTAAATATTCCAACGGAAATCTTCACGACATCAATCACTTTATGAAAGTATATGCTTATGCAAAAACCATTGGAGAGAGTGAGCATCTGGACAACAATACACAAGCCGTGCTTGAGATAGCTGCTATTATACATGATATTGCTTGTCCACTGTGCCGCGAAAAATATGGGAATACCAATGGTAAATATCAAGAAATAGAAGGTGCAATCTTAGCCAAAGAGTTTCTTAAGGACTCCGGATTTTCCAATGAATTTTTTGAACGTGTAGTTTTTTTAGTGGGGCATCATCACACGCTGAAAGATATCGAAGGGCTGGATTATCAAATTTTGATAGAAGCCGACTATATTGTAAATGCAGACGAAAGCAACTATTTGGAAGCAAACATACGGAATGTGATGGAGCATATTTTTAGGACTCAGGCCGGGATTTTGTTGCTAAAATCCATCTATAGACTCGAATAAATTCTAATTTGTGGAACAGATCAGTGTCATATCATGTTTAATAAATTAAGGCCAAGCCTGTGAAAGGACGTATTGCTCATGATCCCCCAGAAGTTAAAAAAACTTATGGTTCCGATTATAATGACAGGATTATCTTTTTTACTGGCAATACTGTTATATTTTTTTGTAACATGGCAATCTGCCAATCCCTATATTTGGCGAGGAATCTTATTTTTTATTCCTTGCTTTTGCTTTGGCCTAATCACCTATCTTGCTTATATTGAAAAAATCAGCCGTTTGTGCTCGATTATATTGTCACTATGCTTAGCTGTCGTTTCAATAGTTGCAGCATCTGGATTGCTAGTCTATCTGTCAATAGATGCTGCAACTACCACCACTACCGAGATAAAAAAATATGAGCGAGTGCTTCGGATATCAGGTATTACAGAAGAATTCCAACCGAACATATTTCCGGCAGAAATACCAGCTGATGCATATGATGTTAACTTCAGTTATCATCCGGCATTTATGATGGGCGGAGAAGAACTTATGTTGGAATTTAAAGCAGACGCAGACAAAATTAATTCATATAAAAAAGAATTTGAAGCAAACGCTGCTTGGATTGGAAATGGGCCCAATACTTATGCTGAAGACTATGGAATCTTTTCTGGTACTCTAACCTCATTTAATTTACCATATGATGCGACAATATATGTGATTTCCGCAACACCAAGCCATAAAGATGATTGGAATCATGGAAAACGATTGCTGACAGCAATAAGCATTTCTGAGAACTACGTTCTTTTCTATGCGGAAAAATGGTAAATAATAAGGTATCGAGGTCTATGGGGGACTCCCTGATCTTTATGTCGTCAAACCGTTTACTTCTGTGAAGCGCGCATTAAAAAACGTTTTCCGTTCAGTAATTAGGCAAAACTATCAGATGCAAGCACGCAGGATGTGACTGATTGGCTTAAGAAGAATTGCGGCACTATCCATCCGTTCCAGGGAAAGGAAGTGGCTGAAGTCCTGTTGTTAGGTTGCGATGCGCAAAGCAGTTGAGGTGCGTCGCACTGGGTGGGGCGGAAACCTAAAATCATCAATGTTGCTGTTTCCCGTGCAAAATATCGGCTGGCAGTTATCGAAGACTGCGAACTATGGAAACACATGCTTTATGTACAGGTTGCATCCACACATTTGACGAAAAAAGATCCGGCATAAACGTGGAAATATCCTGTTGCTATGGTGAAGGGGGTTGCCATAATTGTGATTTGACGCGGAATGCGTCTACAAGAGAAAAACACGGTCGGGAGTGAACAACTGCATCCGTGTGTAGTCCTATGCGCCATTACTATGACAGTTTTTTCAGTGCTTTTCTTTAGAATATAAATCGGAGACAAAGGTGCAAATGGTTGCACCTTTGTCTCCGATTCGTTTTGGAAAGCCCAAACACTTTAGATATTTCTTGGCCATATCAAAAAGCGTTGTACATTTATGCACTTTGGGTAAATTTTTTCTTAAATTTTTAAGTTTTTGTTAAATTGGTAGAAAGAGGCAACCGGCAGATGCATTGCAGTGCAATGGTTGTGAAAGATAAAAACTCCTTTTTTAAGTTTAATAAGTGGGGGTCGTTCATTCGAATTCCATTGTTCCAAAGTCGATATTATATTTTTTTTGTTTTGATGCTTTTCGAAGTCGCTTGCATTTATCCCATGAGTTATTCCACGCAACTTCTGGTAGAATATTAGAAAGTTTCTCCCACTTAGCATTTTCCATCTCGTTGTCCGCCAATAATCTATGAACAGTAAAAAATACAAATTTTAAAAACTCATTTGAGAAGCTATAATTTGACCGCAAAACAACTGGCAATGCAAATTGAGAAAATTCCAGCGTTACACTTCGACAATTATTAGAGCAGCAGAATTTCCGATAGTATTTTTCCAATACTTTAGGAGGTAAATCACTTATTTCTATTGTGTATGGATCCAATATGCTAATGATAGCCTCAAAAAGTTCTGAGTTGTTGACCGTTTCTAATTTTCTTAATGTCAAACGCTGATTCATTGCGCATAAAGGGCTCCATTTTTTTATATTTGCATGGTTGCAATTATTTGACTCAAAATAGTCAATGAATGCATTTATAGAATCATCCTTAAACGCCGCATACATTTCGGTAGGCAGTCCATATATGCCCACGCCAAAAACGAGCACGGCAATATCAAAACACAAACCTTCGGTGTAGCGATATTCTTCCGGTATATCTCTAAGTTCGCGCAGCACTTCAGCCTGATAATTCCGCGTTTGCTTCCAAATATCTGCACAAAGGGCAAGCTTATAGTTTGAATGAAGCATTGACAAACACATATTTGCATTTTTCTGTAGCAATTGTGCGAAGTCATTAAGCGTGACAAGTGACGAAATAGAATTCAGCGCACTTTCTCCCACTTCATTTAATTCACAGGTAAACAGTCGAGGCAATTGTTCTAACATTTGTGGCCTTTGCTGGACCCACAAATAATTAATTGCGTTTTGAATAGTGGGAAGTGCTGCAATGTCCATAGTAAAAATATTTAACGTAAAGAAGTCGAAAAGTATTTTAACTTTTGTTTTAGATGCATCGTTTATCCGTTCTTGACTATAACAGAAAATATATTCAAACACTTTTAGCATTACTGCCGAAAGTTGGTTCTCATCAAGAATGCTCTGCAACACATTTCCCGTTGTTTCCACCGAGAAGTTTTCCAGTTTCTTTAGAGAACGGTATATCTTTTCAAATACGGTCCAATATGTGCGTTTGAAGAATTTTCTGTCGCAAAAGTTTATGAATTCTTTTACTTCAATATAGCTTTCTTGTGTGTTCCAGCAGTCCTGATTATCATTGTCGCTCTCTAAATTGAGAAGGTCATTTACATAATATGTTTCTGATTGGCTTGTACGAACGACTTGTTTTGATATACTTTCTGGGACAATTTGCAAGTCAAACTGGACACGATTAATAGTTCGGTTCGAAAAAGAACCCGTACAAAACGTAATATCCTTAATAAAATCCATTCCAACTTCATTAATTAGAAACTCAATTATTTGATTGAATTTCTTAGAATCGGGCGCTGCTATAATAATTGGTTCAGTATGTCGCATCATTATCGAAAACATTCTAAAGGCCGCAGAAATTATGATCGTGCTTTCATTGCTGATACGATCAATCATTTGAGGCTGTAATATAACTGGATTGCAATATTGCGCTTTCCACGCGGCATTATTTATGTCTGGTTTTTGAAACAATTCTTCAATGTTCATATCGCTCAGCTTTGGCATGAATATATCTTTGATTAACAATGTATGCGTCCAAACGCACCCTTGTCGAGGCATTTCAGGTGCGTACCATGTTTTACTGATTGCATAGCAATTGTCCTTTGGCAAATAGCATCCTGTCAAATATCCATCAAATGATTTTATTATTTCAGAACCGGATAGGTCGGTTAATTGCTCCAACACTCTTATCGATTGAATGGATAATGAAACAGAAGATGATAGTAGATGATGCCCACTAGCGTATCCCCATATTGCTTGCTGAATTTCAATCATTTCATTAACCCCATTTGTTTATTGAGTAACTCCCATAAAGGAACCGTCAAATCATGTGATTTCACGCCAGAATTATCTACAACATACATTCGTTGTTCTGGATTACCCACATACTGTTCAATTAGCGCTTCTGATTGTGCGGGAGTTTCGAGCTCGCCCCCTTGTGCGCTTACCCCAAAGTATGACAGCAAGAATATATTTTTGTTTGTTTCTAAGTATTGCCACAGCAAAGACAGGTGCTCTTTTACAAAAAGCTCAGGAGAAGAATATATTTTTTCAACAATATCCCACGCCGAAACAATAACAGCTATTGGGATATTTCTCCCTTCAACTAAATAAGCAATGTCTTGCAGAAGCTGAACAAGCTGAACCGCTGTAGGATCGTCATTCAGTGCGGAACGCTCCTTCTTGTTAGGGTCATCATCAGCTTCGAGCCTTAGCTTTAAAGGTAGCTCCGATATTAATGTTGGCTCATTAATTCCTTTAGGGTTAACAAAAACTATTATACCATCACTACCAGCTACATAATCAGCCAGTGAATGTTCAATCTCTCGATCGGCATACTGCTTTTGAAATGTTTCACCAGAAAGATCCGGAAATGAAACTACATATTCATTTTCTTCGTTATCTCGCAAAGTCCACGAAAGATTTTCCTGTTGAGAAACAATGCTAGTTCTTGCCACGGAATCTACCGACAGCCAAGTCCTAGCCAAACGGGCTAGATACTGCTGGTTTCCAGAATACGTGTTCCATTGAAGTTTTGTCTTTATTTTCTTCTGCTGTAAGGAGTACGCAAGTGCTGCTATATATGATGTCTTACCCGCAGCGGGTAAACCCATAATAAAGCATGATTTGGATTCTGTCATATGCGTCTCTCCTTCCATAGATTGAATTGCGATGTCAGCGGTGGTTTAATAAATTTGTAATCTTTATGTTCAGGTGGTCGAATGAGTATTTCCATCAATTCGCTTAAACCATAAAAGGCGGAAAGCTCCGATTCATCATCAGGCATTGAGGCAATACACTGGAATATGCACTTTCCTTTTATACCCGGCAATCGTTCAATAATGCTATCAAGTATTCCACTCATAAACGTTTCAAGCGATGGATCTCCTTTTAATTTAGATTTGATAAGATCATATTTGCTTACAATTAATACAATTTGGGGTGTTTTCCTAATTAGCCCTCCATCCCAGAACGTTTGAAGCACATTTATTGCCTGTTCGACTTCCGAATATCTATATTTTTTGCTAGAAATTTTCTCTCCATCTAATAGAAATACTAAGCAACTCGTTTTCCTAATTATCTGGAATTCCTCCGTTGCTGCTTCAACATCACCTAAGACGGCTTCAAAGTCTTCTCCTGAAAAATCAGAAAAAAGCATATTTGTAGTAGATTCCCCGTCCTTCGGCGTCACTCGTAAATGAAGAATGCTATCGATAGATCCGCGTGGTGTTCTTTGCATATCTGCATGAGAACTTTGAGATATTGCTCTTAGGGGATAAGCGCGCTTTTCAAATGCCGCCAGCGTTCTTGACCCTGAGAAGACAAAACTATTATAAAACTTTCCAGACAAGAAAAAATGATAAATTGAGGTCACTAACGTAGTTTTACCGCTACCGGTAGCCCCGGCAATTACAAAGAATTTGGATTTTTCTGCAGCAGTAATAGAATATAGATCTTCTTCACATAGCTCCAAGCCGGGAGGCAAACGAACAACTCCAGTTTCACTTAGTTTCTCTTGATCCGACTGCTCAAGAACAGTCACTGCACCGACCTCATCCATATTTCGTTCCTCAACTTTTTAAGCTATCATAGCAACACGCAGCAAGTCTTTCTGTGTACATTTGCATACTGTACTCTCTCAGCGATCGGGTTAAATCTTCTTGATGTGAAAAGGTTTCCCTTTTAAATTTGGGATACCACTCTTCTGCTCTTTCTGTATTATCAGAACTGATAATCGCTTTACAGAGGGGGAGAGTATCGATTAGCGAAGAATGTGATAGCTGTGTAATTACTTTTGAAGTAAATCTTTTGTCGGTGCTCATTACTACTTCTGAAAATTCGATATTATTAGCCTTTCCTTTACAAGCACTCAACACATTTTCAAGTATACCCTCAATGGAATAAGGTCCAGGGTAATTGGTAATAAAACTTGCAGCCTCCCACCCCAATATAAGACTACTATTTTTTTTATCAATTGTTTTTAGCGAACAGTTCAAGATATTGCTCCATTTGGACTGCATCCACCATAGCAACTGGGAATCCTCTTTGTAAACAGCTTGTGTTTCCAGCGCTTCATGGAACGCATCTTGTATAGTGGAAAACCCTTCTTGAAACTTTTCAAGCACTTCTGAAAGCTTTGCAAACGATTCGGCATCCCAAGATTCCTGCTCAAGTTGCTTTTGAAAACTAGTAATTAATGACTTGCTAGGAACTGAAATCTCCTTTGGCGGTTGCTTTTCCCTTGTATCAATCCTATCAGTTTCGAATTGCTTCTTTATGAAATCAAGCATTTCCGCAGAAGCTATTGGATCTCTAGAAAAAGCCACTGTAATCGAAAGCAACTCTGCCAAGCTATCAAATGTTGAATCAGTCTCTGCAACCTCAACAAGCGTTGCGCCTGCCAAGACTGCAATTTCAACTTCATTTTTCAATGAAAAAGAAGGATCACTTTTGACAAAAAATGATGCGAAACTTACTTTCTCGTCCGCTACAACTGGCAATCCAAAATACAACCGCACTAACCCAAGAATTTTTTCTCGGGTAATCGCCTCTACGTAGTTTTCAATATACGCAATCCGTTTGTCAATCTGTCCATCTTGTGGAATAATTCCAGCGTCAATATACCACTCGTTTAAATAGCTGTTTATTGAACTACTCATAAGTTGTCTATCCTTCCTTTTTCATCTTTTATTCTGTCTAATAGTTGCTGTACACAACTGTTGCATATAGCCCTTCTCATAAATTCAGGCAAGAGTTCAGCGTGCTTTTTCCCTTCATCCGTTGGAATTGTTAAGTTAAAGTCCTTTAGAATCGACTCTCTGCAAAAAAAAGGGAGATTAATAAAATCATACATAAATTTGCGCTCCCACGATTTAACGGGTAGCACTACTGATTCGATAGGAGTGAATATCTCTTCCAATGCTTGATTATCCGTGTCAACACTAGTGGCTTCGTTAAGGCAGAATGAATACTCAACAAAATCACTTCCAGTTCTAAGAGATTTGTCCACCTCAAATTTGTTTTCAATTTTATCAAGAACACGCGGATATATTTTTATGCTCAAAAATGTTTTTGCCCCCATTTTATTGGTTTCAAGGGTAATCCAATTATATCTTGGTATCCAATCATCCTCTGTGCGAGATGGATGTGTTGCTCCGCTACTAACAGCAATACCAGTGGGAGTCTCTCTTATTGTCTGAATATGTTTATGTCCATATAGTTGAAGGACTGTCCTCGCATCCATTTTTTTGCTAAGATTCTTTTCAGGATCTACCCAACACTCTGGTGGATGGTGACATAAAGTAAGATATATAATTTTATCTTTTCGCTTGGGTATCTGCATATGGCTTATGCGCATAGGGCGCTCAGCGTTATCTGCTCCGTGATCAGATTCATTTGAAATGATTGTTGAATTAATACCGACTATTCCAAGCGTGTAATCGTCATTAAGTCGCATTTCTTGCTCCCAAATCGATCTTTCTTCAAAGCTGCAACCATATTGAGCAGCAAAAGCGTTATAGTGTTCTATTGGTTTGCACATAATGTCTGCATCTCCTGGAATTCTAAACGCATTTGCTAAAGCTATGTCATATTGGGTGACATTGCCCGCACTATCTAAATCATGCTGAAAAAGTTGAACTGATCTTTGATTCCGGGTTACATTCTGGTCAACATCATGATTTCCTGGAACACAAAAGACACGCAATTTGTCAAGAGAAAGAATATCACAAATACTATTTAAGAAGGCGGTAGCAATTTCATACTGCCGGTCTTGACCACTGAAGGCGATATCGCCACAAATTAAAATTCCATCTACACTCGGAATTTCCTTTTTTAAATTTAGAGAGATATCATTCAATAACTCATTTCGCAAATCTTCATCAATGTCATACGCATCTCCGCTGTAATTATGGAAATGGATATCAGACAAATGTATAAAAGAAAGCATTTTGATTCTCCTCACCCTGTCTCACGACTGCTTTGTAAATATGTATTTCCCTTATTATATAGTAAAATTTATTTGTGCTCAATCACCAAGCACATTATTTCGGTGGTATATTCCTGCAATAGCAAAAACGGACTTAAATATAAAGCAGGCATACTCATACAGAGAATCTTTATCCTATAATAGTCTTTTTAAGCCCCCGCTTCCATCGCATTTGCAAATGATATGACAAAGCCGCATGGAGAATCCTCCATACGGCTTCGTTTGGTCATAAACAATACAGGCCAACGGCCTGCCGTTATTTAATTATACCACAAACAGGAAATTACACAACCCCAAGAAATCTGACAAGATTCGACAATTGAAAATAAGAACAATTCAGACGGTCAAATCCAGGGGCAAATCGCTGATATCCTTTAATCTCTTTCCCTCGATCAAGAGGTTTAGCATTTCTATAGAGTCTTCCGCTCCACTTGCCTGCACTGCCTCTACCAATTCATATAGTGTAAAATGATACACAGTCAATATCTCCTGTTCCCAAGGCAAGAGAGGCTAGTCGTCCCGGCATAAACTGAATCCTTTTCTCGTAATTGAATGATTTCATCTATCGAAATGACCGTGCCACCGCACATAGTGATTTGTCGATTAACGTCATCTATCTTTTTGATACAGCCAGTGATGTCCACGTAGGTACCGCCGGCCTTCTTTGCATCCGGCTGAAAGTAGGTAATCGTCACCTCAGAGCCATCGCCGATATGCTCTGCCGCGAGGCGGAGCTGGGCATCCAGCGCAGCTTTCTCCTCCTCGCTCAGCTCAATGCGCCGATCCGTCAGTCGCGCGGTTTCCTTGACCGCAGCGTCATAGCCGGTCAGCGCGGCAAAGGGAGCAAACTGCGCTGCTCTGTCCGAAACAGGCATCCGTGGATGCGTTTCGGACACATGGTGCGGCAGACGGAGAATGTCATCATATTTGTTCGTCACGCCTTATGGCCTCCAATCTGACGGTTTCGCTCGATGGTCGTTGCCCCTTCTTCGAGATTCATACCCTTTAAGACCGCGTTCTTGCCATACTTCTTTTTGATGGAAACAACCGCCTGTTGGATTCGCTTTTCTCGCTCCAGTGCAGTGGTTTCCTCTGCGCTCTTTGCCTGATTAGAGAACAAGTCCAACTGCTGAAATGTTGCCTGGTCGGCATCAGCTTCACTGACCACATGATTGGCAGTCAGGTTCACCCGCCTGACGAGTAGCTTTGGATTGACAATGCGGTCAAAGAGCTCCATGACCGCGCCCATGATCAGCTTCGTGGAGGACGTCTGCCGCTCCAGATTGGCACTCCCGTGGGCGTGCTTTGGCTCGCTGCGGCCATAGCGGTCAGTGGTGATTTCGCCATGGTAGGCTTTTCTGATTTCCGGGTCACTCAGATTATCAATATCATAGCCGACCATCAGGGTCATTTGGTCCGTGACCAATTCCTTCTCCACCAGATCCAACACCAGCAATTCAGCCATTTCCCGGACAATCAGTTTTGCCTTTTCAAAGGGATAAGGGCATTGCAGCACCTGCCCAGAGCCAATGCTGTTGCTCTCCGGTTTATAGGCCCTGATGTCCTTGATAGTGCAGGGCTCCCAGCCCCACGCATGATCGATCAGCAGCTCTGCATTCACGCCGAACAACTTGTAGAGCGTTTCCTCATTATAAAAATCGGTTGCCTTGCCGACGGAGCAGCGCGCAATGTCCCCCATGGTATACAGGCCCTTGCTCTCTAGCCGCTTTACATAGCCCCGACCCACCCGCCAGAAATCCGTTAAAGGTCGGTGATCCCAGAGAAGACGCCGGTAGGACATCTCATCCAGCTCTGCGATGCGGACGCCGTTTTTATCGGCAGGAATGTGCTTTGCCTGAATGTCCATGGCGATTTTGCTGAGATAAAGGTTCGTCCCGATGCCGGCCGTGGCGGTGATTCCGGTCGTGTGAAGCACATCCTGAATAATGGTCATTACCAGCTCGCGGGCGGTCATGCGGTAGGTGTCCAGATAGTCCGTCACATCCATAAATACCTCGTCGATGGAGTAGACGTGGATATCCTCTGGGGCGATGTATCTCAGGTAGATATTATAGATTTCCGTGCTGCGCTTCATATAAAGCGCCATCTGCGGCGGTGCGATGAGATAGTCTAGCGCCAGCGCCGGATTGCCACGAACGTCGGGATCGTGGCAGGAGCTGCCGGAAAAGGTGCGTCTTGGCGCACAACCCTTCCGCCGTGCATTCACCTCGGCCACCTTCTGCACTACCTCAAACAGTCGCGCACGGCCGGGAATGCCATAGGCTTTCAGCGAAGGGGACACCGCAAGGCAAATCGTCTTTTCTGTCCGGGAGGCGTCGGCCACCACAAGGTTGGTGGTCATGGGGTCCAACCCACGTTCCCGGCATTCTACGGAGGCGTAAAACGATTTTAAATCAATGGCGATATAGGTTCGGTTTTCATTCATGGCTTTCTCATCTGTTCCAGCAACGCCCGGCATCCTTCCTCAACATCCTGCCATGTGGCATCGAAATCGCCGGTATACCAAGGGTCGGCTACATCACGCGGATGAGCGGTAAAATCCAGTAGGCGGTGAATCTTGTTGGCATAGTCGCCCCCGCAGATTTGGTAAATGCCCCGACGGTTTTCCTCGTCCATATAGATCAGCAAATCGTAAGCGTCGTAGTCCCCATTGGTCAACTGCCGCGCTGTCTTTCCCTTGCAGGAAATCCCATGCTCCGCTAGTTTTTTCCGTGCCGGAGGATAGACCGAATTGCCCAACTCCTCTCGGCTGGTGGCGGCGGAAGCAATCTCGAATTGATGGCTGAGTCCCGCTTTTTCCACCAAATCCTTCATGACAAATTCCGCCATAGGACTCCGGCAAATATTGCCGTGGCAAATAAACAGAATTTTCTTCATGGGCTTCCTCCGTACCGTTGTTTTTGCCCTTAGTATAGCACGAACAAATGTTCTTGTCGAGAGGATTGCCACCATCTTTGCACCCGGTAATTTCCGCCAGCAGTTTGGATTTTGACCAACCGTATGTTCTGGCCCTGCGGGATATTGCGCCCGCATGGCATCCGTGGGGCAGTTCTCCAGAATGACAATATTTTGTGACCAGCCGAGCCGTAGAACTTCTTTCATGAGCGCAGAATTGGATTGATAGGTGCGGTAAAAATCCCGCATTCTACGCACACTGCGTGGTGAGAATCCGGGCGTATTGGGATACGTCCGTTGCAGATATTCAGCAGCCGCGACAGCCGCACCCTTTTCGCGGCGATCACTGACGAGCTTTCCGATTCCCTGATACAGCCGCATCTGGGGGAATTTTTGCAAAATCAGTACGTCCAGCTCTCGAAACAAAGACGTGTAATCAATGGGTTTGCGGATATTCATGCGAACTCCTTTCTGGCGCTGTGCGCCTGTATGTCAAAGCAGAGAAAAGCACGGTCTGCGGCCGTGCTTTTCTCTGCTTTGAACTATTCTCGCCGAAAAATCATCGCTTATAGTTTCTGTCCAACAGATTGAGCGATTGTTTCGTCGGTGCGTAGTCATATTCATATAAGTCTCTGTAGATGCGTGGAATTTTCTTGAGGCGGAAATTCATATCTTCCAAATCAAAGGTAGATAAATCGAGATCATTGCACCCGAGCCACTTGGACAGTGATTCATAGTCGGTACCGGACTTCTGCTGGAATGCCTGCTCCAAATTCTTTAATCCGGCAGGGCCACCGCAATCTTCGATAATTCCGTAGCCATATCCCTCTAAAACCCTTGGTAGAAGTTTGCCCGGAAGGTCTTGATCCCAAATGATATTTTCAAGCGTCAGCGCAACTTCCCATCCGTCGCCATAATCATATTCAAAATTCAGAAGCATTCCAGGTTTATTGGTAAACCGACGCACGGTCATAGTGGTGGCATCAAAAACGGATTCATGCTCCTCTCCTGGAAACGATTCGCTGTCGATCACCTCGAAACGGCGGACATCACCCATATCGTGTACAATCTTCAACTCTTCTGGGTTATTTTGATCCTTCTCTGGCAGAACATTTTCTGCAAGGGGATAGGTAATGCAGAACAGATGCTGTGCTTTCATCTCAAACAATGTCATCACAATATAGCCCAATCGGGCAAACGTAATATTTCCCGCCACCTGAAACCGCCGCCAGATTCTGGGCTCGTAATCCCGTAAGCAGGCATAAAACTGATAAATTGGCTGCGTTGCCATTGCTCAAACCCTCCTGCTTTTTTAATCATCCGGCAGTTCCCATGCCCGTCCAAGGCTCATTGCCCCAGCTTTTTGAGTTCGTCGACACGAGTATCGCCAAGAAGGGAGTGCATCATCTGCTTGGCACTTGCATTCAGGCGAACCAATCGTTCCGCCTGCGGTAAGCCCTGACGAATCAATTCCGCATTGATGCTCTCCAAATTGGAAAGCACAATCAACTGCTGTAAGGTAGCGGCATCGCGGATATTTCCTACGGCAGCAGGATGTTGGTCACGCCATTCCTTTGCAGTCATTCCGAACAGCGCCACGTTCAGCACATCTGCTTCGCTGGCATAAGTAACGCCTTGACGCTGCGGTGAAAGCTCTGGCGGAATCAGAACATCCTTAATTGCATCGGTATGTATACGATAGTTGATCTTCGCCAAGGTTCGGTTGAGATTCCAACCAAGGGCAAGTCTGCTGTTTTCATCAGATTTGAGCCGTTGGTAGTCTTTGATCATGTATAACTTAAACTCGGCAGAGATCCAAGAGGCAAACTCAAACGCAATATCTTTATGGGCAAAAGTTCCGCCGGATCTCCCGGCTTTGGAAAAAATTCCAACTGCGTTGGTGGCCTCACACCATTTCTTCGGAGACATCGTAAACGCATTGGATCCGGCATGGTTCTTAAACCCCTCGAATTCGAGGGGTTTAAACTCTGAATTATTGAGAGTTTCCCAAAGCCCCAAAAACTCGATCACATCACGGTTCCGCATCCAATTTTGAATAGTTGCAGCAGGGTCATCGCTCTTATAGCGTGCAATATCGGTAAGCGAGAGATAGTCGTTTGCATCGCCACTCGAAAGCACGGCAATTTCTGTTCCCTTCGCCTGAATCGTGTCTTTATATTCTTTCTTCATGGTGTCACCACCTTTTCTCCAGTATCAAATACTATCATCGACTGTTCCGCAAGTAATTACTTTGCTTCAGAATAGCATGGTGTACTAACTTTGTCGAGAGCAAGTTCCCTGTGTGCATCAATTGTGGATTCCTTTCTGGCGTAGTGTCCCTAGTAATCAAAGCAGAGAAACATGCAGATAATATCTGCGCATTTCTCTGCTTTGATGTTAAATGCTCTGTTCGACCTCCACACCACCTTTCAATGCCACCAGAATTTTGCTTTCCGAGAGGACACGCACTGTGTTCACCAGCTGGCGGATAGTGCTCTCGTCCCACGCTGTCAGGTGTGGAGACAGGCTTTGCAGCGATTCCGTAAACATTGCTACTCGTTCGGCGGCCTGCGCATTTTGGGTTAACTGCGCCTGCATGGCTGCTTTCTGTGCTTTCAACTCGCTCATCTCCGTAGCAACCGCCCGGAACTGTTCTTCATATGCGCTCATGCCCGACGGATCGCCCGCTTTTTGCATCAGCCGTTGAAAGGTACTGCCCAGCGATTCCAGCCGCTGCTCAATCTCTGATAGACTGAGCATTGAGTCGGTGGTCGGCGCCATTTCAAATTTAGCCGCAGCGGAGAGTTGACAGACGATTGACTCTTTATCGCTCATTTTAGAGTTAATTGCCCCAAGAATTGCCTGCTGAAGCGGCGCTTCATCCAGTGTAGGAGAGTCGTGACAGTATTTTTTTCCATAGTCCAATCGGTTGATGCAGCGCCAAACAATGCGCTTTTTCCCATTTTGCATCCATGTGCAGCGGCGGTAGGGTGTGCCGCACTCGCCACAGATTAGGCGCTCTGTCAGCGCAAATTTACTGCTGTATTTGCCCGTGCCGGTAGGAGCGGTTTTCTGCGTCGCGCCCTTCTTCGCATTGCGTCGAGCGAACTCCGCCTGCACAGCATCGAAGGTCTTACGGTCCACAATGCCCTCATGGTGGTTTTGCACCAGATACATGGGAAGCTGCCCAATATTTTTAATAGCTTTCTTGCTGATGCAGTCAGTAATAAAGCTCTTTTGCATGAGCACATCGCCGCAGTATTTTTCGTTGGTCAGAATGCTGCGGATGGCGGAAAGTGCCCAGATGTTCGTACCGGAGAGAGCGGGAGCTTGTAGCCGTTCCAGTTCCTCCTTAATTTGCCGCAGGCTGTCACCTGCAAGAAACCGCTGATACATCAGACGAACGAACTCCGCCTGTTCTGGAATGATTTCTGGCAGGTCATCTTCTCCTCGGCGATAGGCATATAGCCACTTGTACTGAATAATAGCCTTGCCCTCTCGCATGGCCTGTCTTTTGCCCCAGCGGACATTGGCACTGATGGATTCGCTTTCGGACTGGGCAAAAGCGCCGTATAGCGTTATGAAGAATTCACTGTCGGAATCCAGAGAGTTGATGTTTTCCTTTTCAAACTGGACGGAGATTCCCAGTGCTCGCAGCGCGCGGGTGTATTTTAGGCAGTCTACTGTGTTTCTGGCAAAGCGGGAGATGGACTTGACAAGAATAATGTCAATCTTCTTTTTCTTGCACTGACGGATCATCTCCATGAATTGGTCGCGCTTGCGATCCGACGTACCGGTGATGCCTTCGTCAGCAAAAATACCTGCCATAGTCCAGCCGGGGTTCGTCATGATCTTTTCGGTGTAGTAGGCTTTCTGTGCGTTATAGCTGGTAAGCTGCTCGGCATCATCGGTAGACACCCGGCAGTAGGCGGCCACCCGCAGCTGGCGCTGGCGCTCCTGCGCCAACTCGTCCTTGTTTTTTGCAGGGATGGTAATAATCTTTGGCGCAATATCGTTCATGGTGCAGGATTCCTTTCTATGATTTGTCCGTTTTTTAAGGTGAGTGCAATTCCGTCATCGGGCATGCGGGTAATGGACTGAACCGACATCCGAAGAAGTTCCGCATCCGGTACAGGCGTGCTTTTTGCGTCAGCAAATATGCGTCGAAGCCGTTCCGTTTCATATGCGGCGTTTCCGATTGCATCGTACTGTGCGGCGGCAAGCGCCATGGCCGTTTCCTTTGCCTGTTGCTCATCCAGCGGCTGCTGGTTGAGTAGTTCCTCTAATTTGTTTTGGAGGGTGCGAATCTCGATCGACTCCGCAGTTTCCTGTACCGGCATCTTAATTTGCGATGGATTCTCCGTGAGGTCATTTAAAATGGTAATCACCTGCTTGGCAAAGCCCTCTGGGGGAAGCCCTCTACACAGCCTGCGCAGCGCCTTTTGTAGCGGCGTGATGGTCTGTGGGGATGTCCGCTGTGACCGTGCCTCCTGCGCAGCGCGGAATAGGTCGGCAGGAACGATGGCAGGATAGCCCTTTTCGCCGATGTAAACAGTGTTTCCGATGATCCTTGCGACCATGTTGATGTTCCACGGTTTTCCCGCATCATAGGGAATGCCGCCTGCGTTCAGACGCTTGACCAGCTCCTGATAGGACGCGCCTGCGGCATACTGACAGAAGATCAGGCTGACACACTCTATCTCCTGTTTTTGAAGGATAATTTCACCGTTTCTCAGGCAGTACCCGAACGGTAATTTCCGATTACTAGGCATTATCGCACCGTCCTCTCGATTGATTCTCGCAGCTCCAGCCCGTTCTTCAGTCGGAATCGCAGACTTTCGTTACTTTCCACGATGATGCGTTCCACAAGATCGCCGAACAGTTCTTCATCAAACTCCGTTAGGAAGTCTGGGCCATGCTCGATGATATCCATCAGCTCCTGGATCTGGGCGATGGTATCATCGTCATCCAGTGCAATGATCCGTTCCTTTTCCTGTTTTGCTGTGCGGAGCTGCTGGGCAAGCTGATTGGATTGGGATATAAAAATATCAGAATCAACAAGGCCCTGCTTTTGCAGCTCGGCCAACAGTTGATTCTGACTGGTAAGATCCGATATTTGTTTGTTGAGGGAAATGATGTCCATGCTCCAGAGCAGACGGTTATAGCGGATAGACTGGAGATTTTTCATGAGATGGCTCAGCACTTCAGATTCAGAATTTTTCAGATTGAAGTATAGCCTATTGAAGGCTGTTTGAATCTCCGTCTCTGGCACTGGGGTAATGCTGCAGTTTTTGATACTCTCCTCATGCGTCCTGCACACCCAGTACCGAATCCCATTTACAGTTTTCTGTCTGTATGCCGCCCCGCATTCTTCACACCATATTATATGTGAGAGGCAATTCTCTGTATTTTTCTGATGAATATACCTGCGCTTTCTCAGATCTTGAGCTGCCTCGAATTTAGCTTCTGTGATGATTGCTTCATTAGCACCGCAAACGTAATGCATTTCACGCTGCCCATAATTTCTCTTTTTCTGATATGGAAGTGTGTCAGTGGTATAGCGTTTTTGAAGAAGCGCATTCCCGCAGTATCGTTCGTTTTTCAAAATGTACTCTACCAGTTCCCTCGTCCACTTTTTTATCCCAGCAGATGAGGTATTTAAATTAAGTGCAATATGTCGTGGCGATTGTCCGCTTAGATATTGTTCGTAGATGTACCGCACAGTGCTTGCTTCGTTGGGTTGAACCCGCAGCTTTCCGTCACAGTATTCAAATCCATAAGGTGCATGATAGGTGTTAAACTCCCCATTTCTCATTCGCTTTTGGTAGCTCCAGCGAAGATTTTTTGAAATGGACTCGCCCTCCTTTTGCGCCAAGGCAGCAAAGATGGCGGTCAGCATTTCTCCTGACACTCTGGAGGTGTCAATGTTCTGTTCCTCAAAGCAGACGCCCACACCGATGGATTTCAGCTCACGGGTAAATTCAAGGCATTCTTTTGTGTTTCGAGCAAATCTTGAGATAGACTTTACGAGAATGCGGTCAATCTTCCCCTTTTTGCAGTCCGCGATCAGGCGTTGGAACTCTGGACGCTTTGCCGCTGAGGTGCCAGTGATGCCGGCGTCGGCGTACAGGTCAACCATATCCCAGTCTTTGTTGCTGGAGATCAGTGTCGTATAGTAGGTGTTCTGCGCAGCGAAAGAATTCATTTGGTTGGTGGAATCTGAGCTGACTCGGCAGTAGGCGGCAACGCGCAGCAGAGCGGATTCGGCTTTTTCAATTGGATTGATGACAATGACCCGATTTTCCTTCGGACTCAGTGCCATGCTTCCCTCTGTTTTCCGTTCTGCCATGCTGACCACCTCCTCTTTAGCAACACACAATACCATGTTTTTTGAAGAATAGCTATGAAAAGCAAGCAGAAATTACAGAGAAATAAAGAAATCTACACTGTACTGAACGGCAAGACGGTCCGCTATTTTTGCAGCTTCTTTTTTCGTGCAGCTTCTTCTTTGCAGGAGTTGGCGCAGAAGCTGCATTGCCCCATAGTAATCAATCGCATTGTTCTGATTCTTCATTTTATTCTCTCTCCTATCCATTATTTGAATTGATATCACAAAGGCGGAGACCACTTGTCAATGATTGGGGTCATTTGCATTATGAAAACATGACAAGTGATCTCCGTAGGTTCTGACATCAAGTCAGATTTCAACATTGTATAGCTCAATTCGTCGCTACTCCCCGAGCTAAGGCGGTCACTTACACTGTGCTGGCGCACATCACGGGAATCTCACCCCTCCGAGGATCTCTCCGAGCTGCCCGTAGGCAGGAGTATCATGATAGGCTGATGGGGTTCTGGCAAGAGCAGGCTGCCACGCCTGCTCTGCGGACGGATGGGTTCCGCTTTGCACCTTTTGCCGTCTTTGACGCAGGCTCTCTCACAGCCCACGCAGGTGGTCTTGGCGCATCCTCCGCTGTCGCTTTGCCCATTTCGGGCGCCATCAGCTAACGTATGTAAATCACCCGATATGGAATTTTCAAGGTGCGATCGAAAGCGCTGGTTCAGCACCCTCGGTACGGAGCAAATTGAGAGATAATACTGACCATGACCACATAATCCTCACCCTGGAGCCTCAGTAACAGCTTTTTCAACAGCGCATACTGTTTTGCGTTTAGGGCGTTCCGGTCAACATAGAATCCATCAGCAAGTTGGATTCCACCGCCATGACCGCGGATTGTTTGGATCGGGTAAGAACAGGAGAGAAAAACTACATCACTGCGGATTGTACGTTCGGAAACGTTGAACATGACCGACAGATTGGCGGACGTGTCAAAACGATTCCGGCAGAGGTGCTTCAAAATTGCTGTTCGTCTTTCTAAAGTAGTTATCCATGTCCACTCCCTATCTCTGCTCTGTGCGTTGGAGTGTACAGGTTTAACCGGAAGGGTCATTTCCGGTTTGAGAAAACAATTTAAAAGATTATGATAATTCAGCGTAATGTGCAAACCGGACACCGTGCATTCATGCAAGTTGCACAGAGTAGAGCTGTCCACAGAATTTGATGGAAACGTTCAGAGCAGATTGCATTTATAAATTTGTTGCAAGCACAAAAATAAAAAGGTTCCCGAGAAGAATATCCTTCTCGGGAACCTTTCTAATAAATTGCTATGTTGTAACGGGGCATACTCTCCAGTGAAACTCCTTAATAGCTCACAATTTTCGAGCTTGAAGTAGGAGAACTGACAACCCGGCCAGATGAGTTTTTGATCACAGCGTTTGCCACAACCTGATAGCTATGTCCTTTTACTACAAACAGGCTATCTCCCAACGAGAGCGTTTTCGGGTATGTGGCAGAGCCGCTCCAGCTTTTGATGCTTGTGCCATCTTGCTGTAATTCCAAAGTCACATCCACACTATAGCCGTTGGATGGTTGAACAACCACATTGCATGTTGCATAACCTTTTGAAGAAATAGTCAAATATGGAGATACGCTGTCAATGCCGGTATACCTGAGTTGTATTGTGTCAACTGAAGTGGAAGAAACAGCGAAAGCGGACGTAGTCACTAAACAGCATAGGGCAAAGATAAGGGCAGAGATGCGGACAATTGCTTTTTTCATTTTGGATACCTCCGAATTTTATTTGAGCTTTTAGCTCTTAATCAGGAGACACCGCGCAAAGTAAAGTGCAACACTTTATTCCAGTATTAAGTTTTCAGCTATTTTAATCAAAGTATCCGTTGTAATATTGCATCCACGAATCTGCACAAAAACATTGCGCTCCTGATCGCCCCACACTATTTGCTTGGTATCCTTTTTTTCAATCATTGTTGCCTGTTGCTGCCCTATTGTTAAGTCGCTAACGTCCGCATTTTCAGTATCAAAGCTTGCGATACTCCCGGTTCCTTCCATGAGCATGATATCAAACATATCCTGCTTTGAATTCATATACTGAACCCATTCCACAGTGCTGTCGGTGTTTTGATCGGTTAGTTCAAATCCCTCTGGAATCCAATTTAAATTTATAGATGGCAAAACAGCGGAGTCTCCATCGCTGAACTGGAAATTTGTTCGATCACCTAAAGTTTCAATCATTAAATTCAGCGCATTTACTCGGAATGTCGGTGAGAACGCAAAAGCGGTTGACACCAAAAGCATTCCAATTAAAGCTACAAGAGCAACTCTGTTGATGATTTTCCCTGTTACATGACAAGCGGAACGGACGTTTTTCTTCCAAAAATATTGATTGATTGTCTGAATACATTTTTGCTGGGCGGACAAAGAAACTGCTGCACTTGGATCGGATTTAAGACGCTCGTTTTCTTCGATTGCTTTCTGTCCCTCTGAAATCGCGACATCGTCCATTAAAAGCGCAAATAATGCATCTTCATATTGTTCTTCCAACAGTTCACGTCTTGTCATTGATTACGCCCCTTTCGGATAATCGTAATAACGCACGTCGGCGAGCACGAGTTAATTTCATGCGAATGCTCCCTTTTCTGCATCCCAAGAGATTTGCAAGTTCCTGATCCGTATATCCGAGAATGTATTTTCCGCTTAAGAGCATTTGATCCTCCTGTGGCAAATCAGGCCAGATTTTTGAGAGGAAGTCCTTGCGTTCTGCGCAAATGAGCACGTCATCCAACGTCTGGGTTTCAAACGGCGTACCTGCAAAGTCCAAATTCTCAATATCCACAGAGTATTTTTTCTCCGCAGCCATTGACTTGAGACGATTGATGGCCGTATTTCTAACTGTAGCGACAATATAAGCGGTCAGTGTGCAACATTCCATCGACTGCAATGTTCCAACTTTTTTCATGAGTTTGATCAGGCTTTCCTGCACGATATCCTCGACATCATTTGGGCTTGCTATATATTTCCTGGCAGTTGATGCCATGACACTATTGTATTTTTCGTACATATCCAATATAAACTGCTTGCCATCCGGCTCCTGGCGGATCGCATATACGATTGTAACCATATGCTGGGCTCCTACCTTTCTATTTTATCAAGAGACAAATCTGTGCGCAACATGCAACAGTAAAAAATTATGTTTATTTGGAAAAATCCTTTTATCCCAATATAAAACTATTGTATTGCAATAATTCTACCACAAATTACACAAAATATCTTGAATTTTTATCAATTTCAAATTTTTGCTTCTCAATAAATTATAATAACTAATTATTGAGACTCGGAGTGTGAATTATGGCACAATTTGGCGATATGCTATCAGAATTGCGAAAAGATCATAATCTAACACAGCAAGAACTCGGAAATATTATTTTTGTGACCAATGGGACAATATCCAATTACGAGAAAAATAATTATATTCCCGCGGTCGACAAGGTTATAAAGTTGGCTGATTACTTTAACGTTACGGTTGATTATCTGCTCGGCCGGAGTGCATGCAACCTTTCTCCGTCTGTGTTAAACGAAGACATTGCCGCTGGCCGCACGTTGGGTGATTTTGTTGCAGACTTCAAATGCTTGGACATGGAGCATCGTCGGATGCTTTCAGAAATCGTGCAGGACATGAAAATGGCTGCAATTATGCGTCAATATAACGAGAAGGGTAAGAAATGATTCCATGTTGTATACTGGCTATTGAAGATGAGGGTGACCGGGAATATATGACAAGCCTTTATTTTCAATATCAAGGACTGATGCATTATACGATTAGAAAAATTACAGAAGATCAATGGTTGGAAGACGATGTTGTTCAAATTGCTTGCGAAAAACTGATTGATAAGATCGGATTATTGAAGACTCTTGATCAGCAGCATTTGGCAGATTACATCATTGTGACATGCAGGAACTCCGCATACAATGAGTTGAGATACAGAAAGCGGCATAGCGCAATTAATTTTGATGATTGTATCGCAGATATCTCCGAAGAAGATGACCGTCAAGCTATGGATGCCAAAATCATCCGTGAGGATGAAATAGAAATGCTATCTTCAATTTGGTCACTATTGGATGTTAAAACCCGCTATTTGTTGGAAGCAAGATACATATTAGATTTAAAGGCCACTCAAATTGCCGCTGAACTGCAGATTCAGCCAGAGAGCGTCCGTATGGCTTTAACCCGAGCACGGAAAACAGCATTTAACCTCATACAGAAGACCGGCCGCAAAAAAGATGGACTCCTTTGATTCTGAAGGAGTCCATCTTTTTGTTGCATTTTTTACTGTTTATTGTCTTATAAAATAGAACGCCGCTAATGTAAAAAATTATTTTGGAGAGGTATGCGTCACTCAGGCATAAAGCAAAAAGAATCGATCTTTATACTATTTAGTTGCAATTTCCAAAGATTGGTGTTTCCATTATAAGGAAAGACGTGTATATTTTCAAAGGCGAGTTTACATCTGGTGTATGACTCTGCTCCTTTACTCGAAACGAGTAAAGGAGCAGGGATATGCTTATTGATCAAATTCTTGAAGCGCAGAGCGGAAATGAGAGTGAGTTTCTTGCATTAATTAATCGTTTTCAGGGCTTATTTTCCAAATACGGGAAAAAACTTGGCTATGAGGATGCAAAAGATGATTTAATGGCCGACTTTATTGAACTAATTGTAACTTGTGATTTTAAGAAGTTGAATAATTCGAGTGACGGAGCAATTGTAAATTACATTGTCTTATCCTGTCGCAGGCATTACTTACATCGGCTAAACAACTTAATAGATCACAGCGTGTCCTGTATTGCGACTGAAGACCTTTCCCCTGCGCAAAAAAAGGAAATAGACCAAAAGACCGCATACTGGGATATAATTCCCATAGCAGAATCAGTACCGAAAAAAGCGCTCACAAAAAAGGAGTATCAGATTTTGTTGGCCATTTATGAAACTGGACTTTCAGCTACTGACATCGCTGCTCAGGTCGGCGTCAGCCGACAGAACGTAAACCAAATTAAGAAAAGGGCAATCGATAAATTACGTAAGCATCTAATAATTACATGATCTAGCCATTTTTGTCTTTTAGTTTTTCTAGAACCGATAGTAATTTTTGAGGAAGTGGAATGCCCATTTTCCCTGCATTTTCTACAATACTGATAGATTCATTTGCACAGTAGAAAATGACTGTAACTGTTTCCAATGCATTTCCGTCTAAAAGAAAGTAGGTATCCGCAACATTGCTCAATGCAACCAAAACGAAAATCATGACTTTCCCAGCAATTCCTTTTGCTCCAATTTCACTAGAAAGTCTGCGCTCTAGAATTGCGACACACACTCCTGTTATGTAATCGAGTACGACAAGAATGATCAGTGCGTGGAGCATTCTGTTATTATCATCTCCAAACAAAATATTGATTACTTTACCCAGTGTCTCCATAAGATTTAAGTACCCCCTGCGTCAATATGTTCTTTAGCAAGAGAGTTTTCTTCGGGCTTTTTGTAAACATTTTTTGAATCGATTTTAGTTACAGTTCGACATCCGCAGATATGAGGAAGGAAGGAATGCACATGAAACGGCTCCCCTGTTTTCTGATCGCCTGCCTGCTGGCTTTGACCTGCGTCCCCGCGGCCGCGGACGAACCTTTTCACTTTGAGAGCGAGGCCCTGGGCTTTTCCATGACGGTTCCCGGCCTCTCCGCCCGAGAGGTTGTAGTGGAGGAATCCACTACGGGCGTTCAGCTTTTCCACGCGCCGTCCCGTGAGAAATGGGGCGGGCTGATCGGCTCCATTGAAGTCGTTGCGCCCCGCAGCGGATTTTTCTCGGGAGGCTACGACAGCGCGCCCTATCAGATTCTCGCCATGGGCAAGGATCGGGTTTTCCTCTGGAAGTCCCCCGGCGGCGGGGTGAATACCGGCGGAGCGCAGTTGGAATCTTTTGAAAAAGCAGCGGCAGCACTCTCCACCGACAAGCTGAAAGCCTGCCTGATCCCCGCGCATCCCGATGCCCAGCCGCTTTTGAGTCAAAAGCGGCACCTCCCCTATCTCGCGGTGGAAAACGGCCACATCCGCCCAGACACGTCCCTGACCCGGGGCGAGCTGGCCGACATGCTATACGCCCTGCTGGATGCGGATAACAAGGGTGGAGCTTACGAAGCGCCCTTTTCCGACGTGACGGGAACCGCCCGCGCCCAGGCGGTGGGGTACCTGGCCAGCTACGGTATTTTGACTGGCTACCCGGACGGAACCTTCCGGCCCAACGCGCCGATCAGCCGCGCCGCGTTCGCAGTGCTGCTGCACCGCTGCCAGTTCGCCGCCCCCGTGGGGCGATACGGCGATGCGCCTGATTTTGCCGACGTCCCCGTCGGGTATTGGGCGGAGGAGGCAGTTTACAGTGCCAGCATTTTGGGCTGGATGACCGGAACTGCTGACGGCCTGTTCCGCCCCGGCCGGGAGATCACCCGGTCGGAGGCCGTCACCGCCGTCAACCGGATGCTGGGCCGGGACGAGTCCCATACGACGGCGGATGCGGCGTCTCCCTTTTCCGACCTAAAGCCCGGCCATTGGGCTTATCAAAATGTTCTGGAGGCTGCGGGCGCGCTGCCCGGCGATTTTGCGCGGGACTTTACGGTGAAAACAGACGCGCTCCCCAAGGGGACGGGCGCGTATGCGTTTATCGACGCGGAGAACGGCTGGGCCGTCAGCGCGGGCCAGCTCCGCCGCACCGTGGACGGCGGAAAAACCTGGAGCGCGGTGGGTGCGCCGCTTTCCCCCGCGGTCTCTGGCCTGTTCTTCTTCAACAGTCAGGAGGGCGTGCTGTTGGGAAGCGATGAAGACTGCGCCTGCATCCTGCTGCAAACCGCCGACGGCGGCAGGACGTGGGTCAATTTCCTCGCGGACGCAGACGCGCGGGTCGCGCACCTGCCCGCCCGGCAGTTTGCAAACGAGCGGAGTCTGCTGGCCTCCATCGTCTCCGCGGAGCTGCGCCCCGCAGGGCAAAACGCCGTTTATCTGACCGTTCGGTACCAGCCCTACGAGAGCATTTATGCGTGCGATTTTGAGGCGGTCAGGCAGACGGCGATCACGGGGGCGGAGCTTCATGCCGCTAAATGATCCGCCTCTGCGGGTGTTACTATTACGGTATCAATGGAGTGCTTCTATGCGCACATGGAGTGATCTCGCTTAGTACGAAGGCTTGCCGACCTCATACCAGGAGTAAAATCTGATTTCGTCCCAGCGAGCGCTTTTCCAGCCATAGGAGAGTGTCGTATCGTTATAGCAGGTTGCGCCAGCTTGAGCAATATGAACCTTTCCCTTGGTAGCCGGGACACTTCCGTCGTTGGGCCGGATGATTGCAATGTGGTCATACGTAATGGCAATTCCCGGGACGCCGTCGTTTGCACGACTCTGCGCCTGATCAAAGGTCACGGAATACCATTTTGGAAACTGATTGTGTGCCAAAGCATTCCGCATAGCAGTGCATCCGCCGGTAGGCAGAGGCGTACCACACGCTTCCGCAACGTCCTGAGCAAAGATATTGCAATAGGTGTTTCCACCATGCGGCAGATACGTAGAATTGTGTTCAACATCAAAGCCATTAATGATGTCCTTATACGCTTTAGCGGTCATAGATAATCCCCCTTTATAGATGAGCCCTTTGGCTTATATTTAAGTCATTGGTGTATCGCTTAACCAATTGGACTATCGACAAAAAGGTTGTCCAAGTCTTTTTGCCGGATTAAACGCTGCAACAATTGACTTATATAATAAAAGAGGATAATTTTAAATCAAATGTAAACCCGATTTAAGATTTTCCGGCAGGAATGTAAAAATTAAATGCGCTTCCTTCACGGCAAAATAAACTTGCCGGTTTATCACCCTTTTGTGTTGCATTTTTCAATAAAACTTGTCTATGAAAGTAGTTGTAAAAAATCCTTAGCATCAGCGACCGTTTCAAGTCTGCTGACAATCTTCGTAAAATTACCAAACGCGCTCAAATCAATGGAAGAGCACCCGTTCGAAACGGTTCAATTTCCATTTTAGTAGCTTACGTTCCTATGATGAAAAAACCAAGGCAATAGAAAATGAGGTGAAAATACAGTTCGCCCTCTTCATTCCGAAGTGGGCGAACCGCATCTAAAAAAGAATTACCCGCAAAATTAGTGCGTTTGCACCTCGTATTTAATATTGGCGTAATCCGCGTTACCGCCGATGGTGGCGGCAGGGCGAATATTGGAGATTTTCAGCGTGGGAACATTCTGAGCCTGAACGGAGTATGCGTGCTGTACCTTATCCGCCGTCCAGGAGGTTCCATTCAACTGCAAAGAATCCAGAACGCCGCTGAGTGCGGAATGATCCAGATCATCGTATCTCCCGTTGTCCGTGTCGTTCACAATGGGGACCATGGACATAAAGCGATAGAATGCCACCTTGGGCTTACTTCCCCCACCGACAGGATGAATCATGCCAATTGGTGCGTCGAATGCGACAGAGCCGGTCTTGCCTTGGTAGGTGAATTCCGCGCGTACAAAATCCAGATTGCCTGTCACCCCTACTTCAACTTTTACCGTCACTGGATCGTTGCCCTCAAACGGGGTAAACCATCATTTACAGCGGCGTGAATGGGAATCGTACCCGCACGGAAGAATTTGCAGTTTGAATTCACAGGCTGGCCATTTGCATTCAGGAAACCATTGATCCAGCATGAGGGAGCCCAGCCGCTACCGTCATTTGCAAGCCCTACGTCACAGAATGTATAGGTTGAACCATTAGTAAGAACACCCAAGGAAATGTAGGCTCTGCGCTTCTTGCCCGCAGAACTCGTTTTGACCGCGGCAATCGCTTCCGAAAGAGGAATGCGGCCCATGGCGTACTGGTATGTCGTACCCTCATAACCGTAGGCATAGTAATAAGCACCTTTGTTGGGATCAACCCGGCCTCGGATGTAATCATTGAAGGAGCACTGCCGTTTATTACTGTCATAAGTTTTCACGACATCGCACCAAACGTTTGCGGAAGGGTATGCGCTGGTATTGATGATGTTTTCTTTGGCCCCCGGAATTGTTGCGTATTTCTTGATGGTAGTTCCGCTGGAACCAAGACCTGTAAGCGGTGTTGACATAAATATTTCTCCCTTTATCATATAGTTTGCAGGTTTATTCCTGCAATTATATAAAGAAAGAAATTACTCGCAAAATGTAAACGAACAGGGAGGGCTTGTTTTGAAAAGATTCATTTCCGTTGTTTTAACCATTCTCTTGGTTCTCACATGCGCCGCGGTGGGCGCGTCGGCGGAGGAACGCCCGCGGCCCTGGGCGCAGTCGGCGGCAGAAGACGCCCAAAAATTGTGCATCACAACGCCTGCGTTTTTGGTCGGCGTCAAGGACTACGCCGCGCCCATCACGCGGGGACAGTTCGCCGAGCTGGCGGTCAGCTTTGTCGCCGCCCAATATGGGTTTGAAGCGCCAAACACAGATTTTATTCAGGAATACTTTCACAATTGCCTTGATCCCAACGGAAAGCCCTACGTGTGGACGGACTACGTCTATTTGGGAGAGGGCCGCACGATGTCGCCGGAGTGGGTGATTATTCTCAAAGAATACTACCGGCCTTTTACGGATGTGACTGGACAGTCGGACCGGGCGTTTTTAATTTGCGCGGCCGCTCTGATGGGGCTTGTAAAAGGCCGCTCCAACGGCGCTTATGATCCAAACGGCACAATTACCCGTCAGGAGGCCGCCGTGATCCTGACACGGGTTTACGCGCGCTGCGGCGGTCAAGCCGACGGAGAGGCCCGCGTTTATCCCGATCAGGAGGAAATCGGCGCGTGGGCGCTGCCGTCGGTTCAGACAGCAGCCGCCCTTGGTGTGATGAATGGGAAATCGGACGGTGGCTTCCATCCCACTGCCGCGTATACGGTGGAGCAGAGCATTGTCACTTTCGACCGCCTGTTCGCCCCGGTTCAGGCGCTGCTCCCGCCGTTTTACCGCGGGGCGGATGGGCAGGCGGCTCTGCCCGGCTGGGTTGCGGAGCTGCCGGACGATCTGCTGGTTTTCCAGCAAAAAACCGACGCCTACACGCTGGTGTGCGTTGGTCATGAATCTGGCTCCCCCAGCGGCGGTATCCTCGAACCAGTGGGTGACACGCTCTATATCATTTCTCCAAAGGGGGGATATAAGAGCGTTACTCTCCCACATGCGCCCAATCGCGAAAGCATTACATGGAATCAGGATACGGAGCAGCTTTTCTACACGGTGACAGACTACGATGTCCATGATCATCAGAGCAAGGACTATCAGTACGTTTTCAACGTAAAGGAGCTGTCTGTCGTTTTGCTGGGAGAGACAGAGACTGTTTCGCAGTAAAGTCCATTTTGATTTGGGCTGGCGACGGTATGCAGAATTGTCGCAAAGTATGCGCATTGACATGTGTAGCACATTCCCGAAAGTAGTGGCAATTTTAATTTCTTGATAAGCTGATTAGGCGATAAATTTTTTATGATGTCTAAAAAAATATTTGCGTTTTTATTCCTATTCGTTCTATCCTCCACAATACTCTGCCTATCAGGGTACTGGCAAACCAACTTAGCCATAAGTCGTGATGAGACATCACAAATACAGTCAATCCAGTCCTGTGAATTGACAGCAGAATTTACTACTGCAAACACACTCAAATCATACTTAACCGATCCCATACCAGCGGATTTTCAGTTCAAGGGCAGGCTTTATACTGACGAAGAAAATAACTATTACCTGATTGATACGGATGGTAGTTTGGTGCGCTGGGGAACTAACTGGGACTATTGGGATATGGGATGGAATCAAGACGGCAACGAGGATATTGCACTACAGTCGTTCAGTCAACACAATGTTTTTGTTCAACATGCGGTCAAATATGTGAGAAGTTATTTGATCTATTTATAATATAGGTAAGTACCTTGGAAAACTGAACAGGCTCTCTTGAAAGAGAGCCTGTCCAGATATTGATTTTATGCCATCGGATGCGTCGGTGTATCGTGATAGATGTGGCAATAGTCCGCATCTGCTCCAATACTGGCAGGCGTCAGCGTCGAGACGTCAACAGTCTTGACATTTTCAATCTGACATACGTAAGAATGTTGGACTTTATCCGCAGTCCATGAGGCCGTTCCCAGTTTCAGCGTATCGATCACCGCGCTTAGTGCCGAATTGTCTGCATTGTCGTTCTCTCCTTGACCGAGCAGGGGGACCACAGACATGAAGCGATAAAATCTGGCCTTGGCTTTATTATTGCTGCGGACATGCATGGTTCCTTTTGCCGCGTTGAAAGCAATTGTCCCCGTCATCGCACCGCAGGTATAAGTAAATCGAACATAGTCCCGGTCGGTGTACAAACCCGTTTCCAGTTTCAGCGTGACAATTCCGTTTGCTGGGAGCGGCGTGCCGGTTTCACCGTTTTTGGTCTTTACCACCATATTACCTGTATGGTAATACTGAATATCAGGATCTAACGTATACCCACCACTCGTATTCAGCCGATAGACATTGTTGCCGTAAACACTGGGATACCAACCATTGCCATCATTGGCGATGCCAACATCGAAGTAGCGGAATTTGCTGCCATTGCAGGCGACGCCCATCGAAACATAGGCTCTTCGTTTTCCGCTTACATTCCCCACTGAACACTGGGAAAGAGGAATTCTGCAGCTCGCATCCACATAAGTCGTACCGTCAAACGCATAGGCGTAGTAATAGCCGCCCATGTTTGGATTCGTACGGCCACGGATGAAGCTATCAAAGGTGCCGGTACCTCCTGCATCCGTTTTGGTCTTTATAACATTCAGGCCAACCCTGCAATCATAGAGATTCGCAGCGCCTGCGGCATTATGGTTGATTACGTCGGTAATCTTACCGGAGGAGATTGAGGAAGTTACAATCAGAGGTGTAACGCTATACGTATCACCATTACGTATCCCAATAATTTTTCCCATTAGAAATCACACTCCTTAAAAAAATCAGATAGGCGCCTATCGAATTAACTAAGGAGCGAATATTTTATATTTTGTAAATGAGCAGGAGGTTCTTTTTATAAAAAAGTCTCTATCTATTTTATTAGCCGTCGTTTGCGCCCTGGCCATCTTCATGATTCCGGGACAGGCCGCCGAACCGTCGCCGGTATTTTCCGCCGAAGTCAAGGAGGCCACGCAGCGTGATATCGTCTCTCAAGATTTTTTGGATGACCTTAAAGCATATAGCCGCCCTATCACTAGGGGCGAATTTGCAAGGCTGGCTCTGAATTTCGTCTCCGCGTTGTATGATTTCGGCGAACCGGATGCCGGTTTTTACGACATGTACTTTACTTACCACACAGATGCCGACGGGAATCCTTACCAGCTGAAGGACTACCACAACTGGGCAGACAGTGTTCAGGTGGCCGAGGTATGGAATTACACGCTACGCTATGAATATCTCCCGTTCAAGGACGTGAAAGGCGACAGTGAATCTGACGCCATGATCCGTGCGGCACAGCTTATCGGTCTGGTGAAGGGGCGAAAAAACGGCTACTACGACCCCAATAGCAGCATTTCCCGTGAGGAGGCCGCCGTGATGCTGGGGCGGATTATCCATATCTACGGGCCGAAGACGGAGAAGCCTACGGACGTCCTGCTGTACACGGACGTGGAGGATATCGGCAAGTGGGCGCTTCCCTATGTCAAAATCCTGTGCGGCTCCGGCGTAATGAATGGAAAGGGTGACGGAGGGTTCCATCCGCACGATTCCTACACGGTGGAGCAGAGCATTGCCACCTTCAACCGAATGTTCCCTGCGCTTTACGAGCAGACCGTTCCCCTGTGCGGGCTTGAGGTTTCTTTTGAGCAGAAGTATCAAAATCTTTCCGTTGAAAATAAGACGGCTTATTATAAGCAACTTTTGGGGAAATATGGAGTCGTTTGTTATTCGGAAGATTCACCTATGCACCCGGAGGACAGTATTATTTTACTCCTCAAAGTATCTGAAAAAGGGGGGACAAAAGGTTGTAAAGCTGGAAATATCCCCTATCCCCGCGTCCCCTCCGATTTTCGATGGGACACCGATGCGGAACGGCTATATTTCGTGGATGACAGACCGGAGGGGCTCCTGCAGTATTACTTGGATGCCACAACAATGGAGCTCGTTCTACTTTCCGAGTCGTGAACGCCATTTGCGGGATGAGATGCATTAAAATATTCTGGTTTTTATGCTTGGCTTATGAGTTTTTTAAAGCGAGAGGGTCCCTTCATGCAAAATGCAGACACTGCGTATTTCTGTCTTAGGCTTTTCTATGACGGCTCCCGGCCTTTCTGGTCAGGACATCGCAGTAGAGGAATCCGAAGCAAGCGTTCAGTTTTTTCACACCCCGTCCCGCGAGAAATGGGGCGGGCTCATTGGCTCCATTGAAGTCATCGCGCCCCGCTGCAAATTTTTCTCAGAAGGCTATGACAGCGCGGCCTATCAGATTCTCGCCATAGGCGAGGACCGGGTTTTTTTCTGGAAGTCTCCCGGCGGCGGGGCGAATTCCGGCGGAGCGCAGTTAAAATCTTTTGAAAAAGCGTCGGCGGCGCTCTCCACCGACAATCTGAAAACCCGTCTGATACCCGCACGTCCTGACGTTCTATCACTTTTGAGCCAAAAGCAGCATCTCGCCTATCTCGCGGCGAAAAACGGCCGTATTCGCCCGTACGCGCTCCTGACCTAGGAAGATTTTGCAAACATGTTCTACATCCTGCTAGATGCGGACAAAAAGGGCAAATTTTACGAAATTTTATTTTCTGACGTGGCAGGAACCGCTTATATGCAGGCAGTAGGGTATCTTACCGGCTACGGCGTTTTGATCGGCTAATATCTGTCACTTTAAGATGTGGAATGTGCCTTATAGGTATGCGCTGGCAGTTGGTCAGCTGCTGGGCGGAACGAAATTGCCCTTTCGGAAGAAGAAGCTGCGGGAGGAAGGCATTCCGCCTAAAATAGCGCCGGTTCCTTTGGCGTTACCGAAAACGGATGCTGTGGCAGACGAAGAAAAACGAGCTGTAACAGAAAGTGCGCCTTTTTTGTTGCTCTCTATGGCATTGATGAGAACGCCCACACATTGCAGAGCCTGTAAACTAGTGGGATGATTTGAACCACGCGATGGCTGCCATCGCGGTAGAGAAAACGCCGGACTATTTGGCACGCGAGCTTTGCATAATTTGCATACAGGTGTTGAATTCTCCGCTTTGCTAAACTGTAAACGTGTATTCTGCACAAATTTAGAGACAAAAAGGTGACTCAATTTTTAACTTATAGAAAAAGTGAGGGGCAAAGCCCCTCACCTCTTTCACGTGTCATTCCGCAGAACGATAGCCTCATGTAACATTCGCTGGTCCCCACTCGCAATAAATGTACCCTTTTCACAGAGCTGGGAAGATCCGCCGCCATCCAGCATAACGCCATGGAACTGGCCGCTGGGGACAGACCCCGGTGTAATTCCAAGATACTCCTCGATTGCACGGCAAAAAGTGGTGAACGTGTTGTTGCTGTTGGTTACGATGAGGTACACATTCTGATGAATGATATCCGCTACCAACGCAGTCCGGCCGTTGGCGGTCTGCGTGAGATACCCTCCATCATCCTGGTTAACCTCATTCATCGCTCTATTAAACGCATCATTCGCGCCGAGCCACATATAATAGCCCCCCTGCGCCCAGGTGTTTGACCGGAGGGTACCAGGGATTTCGGAAGCAGTAAGCTGCCGCTCACCATTGATATAATTCAGAGCCTTGCTGTTCCAGTAAATAGCCGCCGCACCAAGCCAGTTGTTGCTGTTGCAGAGAACCTGTCCATCACATTTGGCAAGACTCAGGATATTGCCGCTGTTCCAGGAGAAAAAGCCACCATTAACGCCGGTATAACCAGATTGTTTCAGGTTCTTATTTCCCCCCAAGTCGATGAGCTTGATGTTGGATGCGGCGGTTTTGATGATCTGAAGATTGATACCGTTGGATGCGGTATACGATCTGCGCGTATAGTTTGTAGCCATAAAGAAACCTCCTAACGTTTGTTTTGTATTGCCTGCAGGTACTAATTAAGGAGGAATTCTATGACCATTTGTAAATGCTTTTCCGCAGAATTTATTGAAATGGGGGGGATTTGTTTGAATGCGGTAATAGGAGACAGTTTTTTGAGATGAAATTACTGCAGAATTTACTTTTTCTATTTGGTGGAACTATTTTCAAAAAAAGTTGAACTTTGAAGATCAGAAGCGCTAAGTATGTAAGAGCATCTTAAATGATTGGGGTAGGTGATTCTTTTGAAAGCATTCAGCAGAAGATGCATATGCTCTTATATTTTATCGGTTTTACTAATCTTAGCAACCACAATAGCTGTCAAAGCGGTGGAACCAGAGTGCCTTCCTGCGAGTATTTACGGGTACAGCTATTATGTAATTCAGAAAAATGGGGATTTGGTCCATTGGGGTGACTATGCTCCCCCTACTTATCAAGCGGCAGAGATTCTCATGAAAAATGTTGCGTCTATTGTTCCGGGAGGTATGCGCAGCACCTTGGCAATTGATCAAGATAGAAACTTGCGTTCTATCTACACTTCTCCTACTACGGATTCTTTAGATTCTGATCTGCTACTGGAAGATATAGCTATCGCAAGGTGTGGACTAAACCATTATTTAGCATTACAGGAAGATGGTACGTTATATGTTGGCGGTAAAAATGAAACGGGGCAGATGGGAATTGGGGAAACAGATACCCTTGATCATAATCCGACAAAACTTATGAGCGGGGTAATTTCCATTACCGCTAATGATAACTGCAGCTATGCATTACTTGACGATGGAACACTCCTTTTTTGGGGTCAATATGCTAATCATTCTGTATGCCCGTTTCCTGTAGCCATAGGAAGTGGGTTTACCAAGCTGTTTTCTGGCGAATATGTATTAACAGCGAATCATACCCTGTGTAAAATTAAGTATGAAGAAAAATCAAATAAGTTCACATTTACACCTGTCATGGAGAATGCTATGTATGCTTCGGACAATCTGGCCATTCAGAATGACGGGTCTCTCTGGGGATTGGATAATAATATTCCTCTTGTGCCTACAACAGATTTTCAGTCATCTGAATCCGACGGCACGCAAGGACCTGCCCTGTTGATGAAGAATGTTTCATTTGTTACCACAGGCCCATTTTATAGCATTGCTATTATGAAAGATGAAAGTATGTGGTTACTTCCAAACCGGGATCTGATCGCTGCCGACAATGAGTATACAAAGGGACCTCAAAAGCTCATGGATCACGCACCGCTTCCCCAAATACCTATTGAACCGATGAATCGGCAAGATGATCGTGCGGCAGATTTTCCCGCCGGGTTCCCAAATCAAGCGGGAACTTCTTCGGAGATCACAGAATCAGGTGAAACCGACCAGCTGAATTTTTCCGGCAAAACCGCAGCGCTTTTCGCAGCAGCGGCAATCGCATGTATCATGCTTGTGCGAATCAGGAAAAAAGTCAGTTGAGGAGTACAATTTTTCAATTCAAATTGTTGTAAAGCCCTGTGCCTGCGGCAGTGGCAAAGTTGTTAGAAAAAGCCTGAGATTCATCATCCTATTTGGGTTGGTATGATATGCGGGGAGAATACCATTCGATGAGCGACTTTAAAACAGATGGATTCTACTCAAAGATCACACTGGGAACATCCGGTAAAGATAACGGACTACGATGTTCGCGATCATAAGGGCAAGGAATATGAAGGCTACCAAGAAGGGCCCTTGCATCTGGAACGCCCTACAGAAACATGCTCTCATGGAAATAGTAGAGCAAGGGGTGCACTTTAATTTTCTAAAATGCAAAATATCTGCAACATTTGACAGGCTGAAAAAAATCAACAAATTTCTTTGATCCTATAAAGATTGGACGTATTCCCTCCATTACACCGACAACGCCTGCGATTTTCCATATAACCTAGCTTCTCCAAATCCCGCAGCGCCCGTTTCACGGTGCTGCGGGATAATTTTAGGTCTGTGGCGATTGTTCGGATGGAGGGCCAGCATACGCCATCCTGATTTGCCCGATCCCGGAGGTACATATACACCATCCGGGCACGGGATGGTAGCCGGTCATCAGCGTAGATTGTTCCAAAATAGCTCATGTGGATTCTCCTTCTATGGATAGCCTGTTGTTCTTTCTCTGTCTTAATCTTACAAGTGCGTCCTTCTTGGGGTGCCACCATGAATCTCCCCGTGGCCCACATGACTGCGCTGATGCCCCCTTGGCGGCACGGTATGCTGACAAGAGGCGGGGATGAGATGGATGAGATGATTACGTGGGGATACTCTTATCAGTATGAGGATTGGAAGTTTCCCAACGGGACGCGGGCCATAGCACTGATTCGGTCCTATGATAACGAGAAGAAGTAAATCCACGGCAGGATCGTAGGCAAGTGGTAAAGGAGAGGCGCCTCCCAAACGGTTATTTTGCCGTTTGGGAGGCACCTTTTTGGTACTATAAAAAGCGTAAGTGTAGGGAGATTCACTTAATCCTGTTATACTAATTACATTCGACAAAAGGAGTGGATTTAATGGACCTCAAAAGGCTAATCCCAGACTATTTAGATTATTGCCGGTACCAGAAAAACTTGTCCGCTGATACTTTAAAGGCGTACCGTATAGATCTCACCCAATTTACCGTTTACTGGATGGACACTGACGGAGCACCCACGCGTGGAAACATGGCACCCTATATTGTTCTGCTTCAAAAACGGTATCAGCCACGAACGGCACGCAGAAAAACGGCCAGCCTGAAGGCGTTCTTCGGCTGGCTGACTTATATGGAGCTTTTGGAAAATGACCCATTCCAAAAGCTAAGGGTCAAGTTTAACGAGCCCAAGATTCTCCCTCGCACGATCTCCCTCCATCTGCTCTCAGACCTCTTATCCGAAGCGTATCACGCTGTTAAGTTGGGGGAACGGATGGCTTTGCGAGATGTAGCGGTGCTTGAACTTCTTTTTGCCACGGGGATGCGGGTTTCGGAACTTTGCTCTTTGTCCCCGCAAGCCATCGATTTGGAGAGCGGAAGTGTCCTGATTTATGGGAAAGGAGCCAAAGAAAGAATCATACAAGTGGAAAATCCGGACGTTCTTGCGACGCTACGAAAATACGATGCAACCTTTGAAGCGGAGATTCTTGCTGCAGACTGCTTTTTTGTCAACCGTTTCGGTCGGAATTATTCAGATCAGTCGGTCCGATCCATGATTCGCAAATATTTATCCCGTGTTGGAAGTCAAGCTCACGTAACACCCCATATGTTTCGACATACCTTTGCAACGCAGTTATTGGAGGCAGATGTGGATTTACGCTATATTCAATCTCTCTTGGGCCATAGCAGTATCTCCACAACACAGATTTACACCCATGTAACGACCGGAAAACAGCGGACCATCCTTTCTATGAAACATCCAAGAAATCAGATGAAAGTGAAGCAAGGATAATACACAATTATCTGCTGTACAAATATAAAATGGTTTGTGGGGGATGCCTCTCCATGTGTGAATTTTATCTAGATGAAATGCGAGATAGATTTGTCCAGTCACTTGATCAGGAGCTTGTACATCCAGTAAACCGCGTTATTCGCTTATCGTATGCACCGGCGTTTAGAACTTGGATACCCTTGTTGAGAACACAAATTGCCGGAAAACATCAGGTATTTTCTCTCGATAATCTGCTGAATACATCAGATTTGCCCATAGCGGAGAAACAGCAATCTTTAGGTACTGCTATCTTTCAAAAATTAATCATGTTAGGATTGGAACTTTTACCCTGCGTAGGCGTATTTATTTCTATTACTGATACTTTGATCGGAGTGGCGCTTACGTCGTACCATTTTCAATTGCGGAGAAACGACTTGCAGGTTTTAAAAGATAATCTAGGGCTACGATCACATCAAAGAAAGAAGCAGCATCGCCTGAAGCAAGTGGTGTTTGTGCCTAATTACGACGAGTTATCTGAGCGGGAACAAAACTATCTGCAATTTTTGTGCTATTTGATTCAAAGGGGATATTTAGGAACAACGGCGCTGGTAATTGGCTGCGCGGAGAATGTGTCTTGTCCTATTCAGACTGGTGCTACCAAAAGCTTCCCCTTAGAGGAAGCTGCGCTGCTAATGCGATTCCCATCCGATGTTTCGGTAAAAAACATTGTGGAAATCCTGAATATCATTGGCATTCAACATTTACCGGAAGTACAAAGCGTGCTTTCAAACACTCCGAACACGGACCTGCTCCAGTCAATCATTGATAAATTATTGGACCAAGCGTTTTCAGATGAAACCATTAGCAGGGATGAATTTAACCATTTTTTGCGTATTTGCAGTTTTCTTTTTGAGCCGTTTTTGCAGGAAGACATCGAAAAAAACTATCCAACGCGAAACCGATCCGCAGTCGACTTAATTGAATGCGCATTAAAGAATCGGCTATTGCTGCGGGAGAACGCCGCTCCGGAATACTGCTTTATTGAATACTTTATCCGCGAGTTTTATCAAGAGAACTCCGAATGCACATTCCCCACGGAGGTTTACCAAACATTATTTAGCTACCTGGAAAATAAATATCCATATCAATATGCCGATATCGCTCTTTTGTCGGCTCAAATCGGCCTACCGCCCCATGAAATTGAAAGCCGCTGCATAATTGCGTGGTATCATGAGCACGAAACACTCCCAGCAAGAAAAAGGAGGAAACTGCAAGCCGTTCTCGAGTCTGGAGAAATAGGGCGGGTCTATACGGAACTGTACGATAAATATCGCACGCTCAACTCAAATTTTGATGATCGGTTGACGGAGCTGTATCAAGGGGCGTTGGTGCAAGTAGAGGAGTCTAATTTATCCGCAGCGGCGAAGTGCTGCTACTTAAATCTCATTTCAGCCATTGCATTTGAGGCTGGTGAACCCATCGACTTCTTTGAACGAATATTGGCCCTTTACTTTGCAGCATTTCAGGATTTAAAAATATTCAGCCGCGTCAATCCCCAATATGTCGAATATGTGGTGGATGTTCTGTTGCTTTCGACCGGAATGGAGTTTTCCGGAACCTACAAAAATAGTTTAGAAAGGTTATCAGGTCTCATTGACCCACAGACAAAAATGCCAACGATAAAGCGACTGCGCTTATTTCGACTGGGCAACGCAGTTTTTGGTACATCAAAGGGGCACGAATTTACCAAAATCGCATATCAGCAAAGCGGAAATTATCCCTATGAACATGTGCTGTCAGCGATCAATTATAGCGCCAGCCTTTTGTGCAAGGCACAATTTAGAGATGCTCGAAGCGTTCTGGATGCAACGAAAAATGAGGACAAAATCTGCCGAATTAATAAAAACACAGAGATTTCTTTTAAAAACAATTGGCTGGTTGCGCAGGCAATGGACGGAGGTATGCATAAAAAGGACGTGCGGAAAGAGTTTGAAACACTTTTCCAAGGTTTAGAAGGAAAAAATTTCAGTGATTCCGTTATCGTACAAAACAACTATGCTGCAGCCCTTATTTGGAGCGCTCCAAAGACGTGTGCCCCCACCGCAAGACAAATTTTAAAGCGGATTATTCAGGCGCAGGAGGATGAATATCACAATTTTTTTGCCATCCACAATATGCTGATCCTATGTTGCCTGACTGCGGATATTGATAATTTTCACCGTTGGTATCTCTCTTTGAGAGTACCGTATCTGCTGCGAAGCTATGATGACTATTTTATCACAAAGTTCAAAATTCTCTCCGAAAATTTCCATGACTGCGGATCGCTTCAGCAAATAGAGACTGCGCTGCTGCCCCTCAAGGAGCGATTTTCTGAATTGGATTCTAATTTTTATAGGAACTCTGTTCTATGGGGTGTCATCGAGCGATGGTTTGAATAACCCGTGCTTTTCCAATGCGGAATACAGCAGCAGCTGATATACGCAGCAGCCTGCGGCATTTAAGCGCAAACGAAACAGCTCGTTTGCGCCATTCCACTGAGAAATTGTCGGGTTTGGTCCGATATCTTCAATATAGCCAATGTTATTCTGAATACGGAAGTCTATACGGCTGATTGCCTGATAACCAAGAGCTTTTGCAACCGATATGCTGGTTTCAATCAACTGGTCTGACAAGGGACTGATAAATTCCTGATAAGCGCAATTTCCCATCGCAACGGTGTCATAATCCAGATAGTGATGCCGAGATTGAAAGACAACCTGACTAACCCCCGGGCAATAGTATTGACCTTTGTACCATAGTAGGGGTACTGCGACTTCGTCGCCCTCAATATACTTTTGAATGCAAAAAACAGGATAGCTTTTTTTGTATTCCAGTAGCTTTTTACACAGGCGTTCCTGTGCGTATTCGCCCGGAGAGAATACCTCGATTCCAATGCTGGCGGATTCATCATTTGGTTTCAAAAGCCAGCGGTCAGATAATTTTTCAAAAGGCAGTGAATAGATTTCTTCTTCGGAGGACAGATAGTATGTATCGGGAAATCGTACGCCGGGTAGATGTCTTGCCTTTTCGTACATCAGGCGTTTAGATCCCCCGTATACGCATTCCATAAACCCAGCGCCAATATTGATCAAATTATAATAATCGCACAGCAACGGTACAATACATCGCCGACCGATACCATTAACATCTTGCGCCATGCTGTAAACAAGAATATATTTATGCTTTTGCTTAAGGCTAGGGATTGCCGCAGCAAATGCTTCCTCACCATCAAATGTGCAGACATATTCTGCACTTTTTCTAAAGGAACTGGTAATCATGTGCTGCTCTTCCGGATATATGCATTCTGACGAATGGATTTTGTCTCTGATTTTAGAATCGCTGTTGTATACAAACGCGATGCAATAATCACTCTTGAGCGGCGGAACATCTTTTATGATTTGATAGAGATGGTCTATATATTGGAAGTCTCCTCGCATTTTCCACACCCCTTTTGTACAGCAGATAATTGTGTATTATCCTTGCTCTTAAAGCGTACTTTCATTATACTACATATTTTTTATTGTTTCCATATATATCAAACTAAAGTGCAATAAATTAACTGAAATTTTGTACGTATAATACGGATACATACCTACGCAGTATGCCTTTTCTTTTACCGGAAGCACCGTTGTGCCCTATCGGGCTGCATATTATCTCCAATGCAGGAAATAGCGGCAGTTACGATACGGATTCCGCAGCATCCTATAGGCTGTTCTTTCTCTGCCTTAATCTTTCAAGTGAGTCCTTCTTGGGGGGCCACCATGAACCACCCCACAGTCCACCAGATTGCCCTGGTACGCCCTTGGTGGAAGCACATTCCATTTTAAAGCCCTGTTTTAGAACTCACCATTTGACCGCATGGCAATCAAGTCCTCATTCCAGTCCTTGAGAACTGGTGACAGGCGCTGCGCTGCAGCACAGCGTCCTGCCAAGAGTCCCGTGATCCGCTCACTAGCCAGATTGCCGGTTTTGTCATTGTCCATGCAAAGAAATACTTGCTGAATCTGCGGCGCAAGTTCCAGCAGTTTTAACACCGGCAGCGAGGATGTACCGCAGCAGGCTACATAGCTGTGACTCTGCCAATCATCCGGGCGCAGGTCGATAAAGGACAGCAGATCAATAGGCGCTTCAAAAACATAGAGTCGGCCGCTCTGCCCAACCCAGTGAAGGGGAAAATGTCCGTCGCTCCCCTCCACGGTCTGGTGGAAAGATGGCCTGCGATTGCCGGTGCTGTGCCTGTGTGCATGGCGGGCGACGCCATCGACATCCCGCCCCACAAACACCGCGTTGTGATAGGGTACATCCTCATACAACAAATGCTGGTGAGCAAAAAACGCCACGGTATCTCTGCTGAGCCCCCGGACATTCAACAGATAGGAAAACACACGCCGCATATCTCCGTTGGCAGGCGGCAGGTGAAATGGCTTGGGCGGAGGTTTCGGCTTCAATGATTTTGACGGGTACGGCTGACCACGTTCCCCATTCAGGAGAAGTGTGACCGCATCGGGATAGGACATCTGATAGAACTGGCACACAAAGCTGATGGCATGGCCGCCCTGCTCCGTGGCGTGGTCGAACCACGCATTGCCCCGAACGGTAATGCTGTGATTTCTGACCAGGCGCTTTTCACGTCCTGATGGCAGAAGCCGCTCTCCGCGGCGGAGAAGAAATTCCACCAAATCCACATCATTTGCGTTCTGCTTTTGTTCCGCTGTGAAATAAATGAATTTTCCCATTCATCATCACCTTTTTTGATTCATGCGCAAGAGAGACAGATGCTGCCAACGGCAGCTCCTGTCTCTCTTGTACGCAAGCACCGTCTCATGACAACTGCTTTTCAATGTTCGTTTTGGTATCTGTTTGCGTTTTTGCGGGCGCCTGCGCTTCCGCAGTTTTGCGCTGGATGTTGTCCATCAGTTCCTCACGGGATGCATAATAGACCTTTCGAGCTGCCCGCTCTGGAACCTGATAGGATTCGGGAAACGTAATCCCCCAGTCCAAAAACAGTCGCAGATGCGTCCGCATGGGATGCACTCCGGTTTTCAGCACCACGAAATCACCTTTGGGCAGCGCCTTCAGTTCATCCGCCGTCAGCAGGGGCCGCTCCATCATTTGCAGAGAACTGCTTTTGTCCTTCCCTCGGTTGACCGAGCCGCTCATGACTGTGCGGCTGCCCATGGCACGGGACAGTTCCTCTGCCGTCTTGCTCTGAGGTGCAAAGCCGCCAAAGATGGTATCTTGGCAGTTATCCACCAGAATTTCAGAGCCTTCCTTGCCGTAATTTTTTTGAAGCTGGGCAAGGCTCTGAATAATGGGCACCAGCGTCAAGCGCCGGGAACGGCCTGCGGAGAACAGCGGCAGAATATCAAAGGGCGGCATGGTGCCCAGCTCATCACAGTACAGCACCACCCGGTTTTGTAGCTTGCCGCCATATTCATCAGCCACGGAGAACAGCTCCCGGCTGAGGTTTTGAATCATCAGCCCTGCCATGAAATTTTTCGTCTGATCCTCCTCTGGTAAAATTAAAAAGATGGCGGTTTTCTTTGCCGCGAACTGCTCTGCATCCACTGCGCTGTCAAAGCAGAGCACCTGCTCCAGCTCTGTGTCCAGAAACACATTCAGCCGGGATAGGATCGTGGAGAGAACTGACGCCATGGCTTGCTCGGCGGAATTCAGTGCCGCACCGGCAAACCAGCGGGCCTTATGTTCACTGGGAAGTAGATCCATCAGGACTTGAAACTGGCTCTTACCCCGTATCTTGGACGGCTCCAGCAGATCCTGCACCAGCTTGAACACTGACACGATGTGCCGCCGCTCTCGCAACTGACCGTCAATTTCAATTGGCGGCAGGTATTCTGCCAACAGCAAAATGACTGCGGTGAGCAGTCCTTCCGCCGCATCATAGAAGAATGCATTTTGTCCACGGTCAGATTTATCGCCGCCGGGATTGACAATGGTTTTGGACAAAATTTTGGCGTACTTTTCCGCCTTGGCTCTGGCGGAAATATTATCCGGGTCTGCCAACGCCAAATCCATATAGTGGTTCACCAGCGTCAGAAAATTGAAGCCGTCCGAGCGAGTGGGATTGCGCAGGTCAATGACCACTACCTGGTATCCATAGCAGTTGTGTGCGATGGCACCGTAGTTTTGGGCAAGATCGCCCTTGGTGTCCAGCGCCAGATAGGACATTCCGCAAGCGCAGGCATATTCCAAATTCGGATATAAAAAGAACGCGGTTTTGCCCGCGCCGGAAGCCGCAATCATAAGACAGTGGACATCGTCGCAGTCCACCAATGCAGTGGTTAGTTCCTTGCGCTGGACATAGATGGAGCCCAGAATGATGCCCTGCTGGGTGGGGAGATTTTTGCCCTCCCGCCACGCAGCCGGTGTGAAGGGAATGTGCGGATAGGTCTTCTTGATCTCCTGATCAGTGGCCCATCGGGCGGTTCCGTGCTGTCCATCGCCCACGGTCTTGGACTTGATTCCGTCCAGATTACCGCTGTTGCCGAACAGTGCCACCGCACCGAAGACGCAAAAAGCGAGGATAGACACGATCAGCAGTGGCCAGATATTTGGTGGCATAGATGTTCTCCTTTTAGGTCATGCGTTGGCCGGTTTGGTTTTGTGCATCCTCGTGGTCATTTGCTTTGTGTCCCAGCGCCAGGCGCTTTGCCATCAGCTGCCTGCGGCGCTTGCGGTCGATGTGCAGCATGGGTGGCTGACCGGTCGGCGTGTCTTGAAAAATTTGCCCCAGATGATGAAGTAGCCGCGTTGCCGCCAGAAATACAGACGGGTCACGGAACTGCTCCATGCGCTCTAGAAAAAACTGCGCATACGGGTTTCCGCCTGCAGCAGAGAGGGTAAACCAGTATTGCGCTTGCGCCCGATCTGTTGGAATTTCTTTCCCCGCCAGATAGAACCTGCCGAGAGCAAACTGCGCATAGGCGTTTCCGTTGACAGCTGCACTCTTCCAACATCGAATGGCAAAAGCCATATCCTTCGGCGCATCGCTGCCGGAGCAATAGAGCTTTCCTAGCTGATACTGTGCAAAGGAATTTCCCTGCGATGCTGCTCTGTGCAGCCACGGCACCGCATTCTCTGGGCGGCCTAATTGCAGAAGCAATTTGCCCAGCGCATACTGAGAGCAGTCGTTTCCGGCTTCTGCGGATTTGCGAAACCAGCGTACTGCCAATGTGGTGTCAGCGAACGTACCCACGCCATCACGATAGCACTTGCCCAGCAGGTGTGCCGCAATGGAATAGCCTTCCTCCCACAGTTGCTCCAGAGATTGCAGCGCCATCTGCTGCTCCGCAGGCGGCGATTTGGTGTTGAGAAGGATTTGCTTGGCTGTGCGGTATCGCTGTGCCTGTTCATATACCGTTTGTGGTGCGGTGCCGTCTGACCCAGGGGGTAGAAACTCTGAAGGTAGATTTTCAGTCCCATCAGAGACATGCATTTCCTCAACAGGTTCCGGATCGTCGTTCATATCAGACTCCATGAAAGCTGGGACAACTGCACGCAGCGCGTCCACTTCCTTAATGACAGCATTCTTGATGGTGCGGAACTCTTTCTGTCTGGACAGTGGCAGGTGCAGGCGCGGCGTATTTTGGTAGTACCCAGCCTGCTGATCCCGCAGTGCATTCCACGCATCGTAGGCAGCCCCCACCTCTGGCAACTGTGACAACGCATCCACTACCTCATCCACTATGCTCTTCAACGGTTTGGGAAGATAGCCGTATTGCTTTTTTCCCGCGACGCCTTTTAGCGCATCCGAGAGCACAAGCAGCTTGTCCGCAACAGCGGGGCTGTCGCAGATGCCGGTGATGAGCTGCTGCGTCAACTGCGCCACAGTTTGCCGGGACTTCTCCATCAGCGCCTGATAGGACTGGTTCTTCTCTTGATACAGAGAGAGTAGTTCGTCATGATAAATAGTGTTGGTCAGCTTGGAGCGCATGGCCTCCAAGCCATTGTGGGTCACAAAGCCCTGCTTCGGATCGGCTGACCAGATCATCATGTGGATATGCGGGTGGGACTCGGGATGATGAAAAGCGGCGCACCAGCGAAAGTGTTTCAGGGGAATCCCCATGGCTTTGGCCATCTCCGCCTGACTGCTACACAGCAGACTACGCCATGCGTCCGAGTGAGTGTACCCCAGTCGACTGGCATCCTCCCGGTTGAGGGAATAGATGATTGTCCATACTGAGCCTTCGTGCTGACGCAGCTCTGCGGAGACTTTGCCCATGTCGGCTGTTCCTGCGGTGCAGAATAATCCGTGAGCACCATGCCGCTCCACACCGGGACGCAGAGAGATGTAACGCAGATACCCACTGGAGTCCTCTGCGCTTTGCACATTGCAGTCCAGCGCCATGGAGATAAAAGCAGAGGCGTTGGCGCAAGTGGGCGCTCCGACAAAATCCTGATACTCAAACAACTCCCTGCTGTCCGGGAAATCTTTGACGATCTGCTGCACCAGTTTTTGCTGGCTCGTCGTGACTGGCTCAGGCTTTGCCCGAATCTCCACGCCATCACGGGTTGCAATGTAGCGCAGGTAGCGCTCACCACCCTTGCCCGGTTTGATGTAGCTGCACTTTTGAATCAGCATTACCGCAGCTCCGTGTCATGAAAGCGCATAATGTCTCGGAAGGAAATCTGCCCGTTGGTCTGCTTCACATCCTGCACGCACCGATCCCGAAGTCGCTCCAGCGTCACCTTGTCGATATCGGCGTCTGCAGCAATGAGCCGACCCACCATGGCCAGATCCACAGCCTGCTTGAACATGAGCCGTCCCATGCGATCCCCAAACTGGAGTAGCACACCTTCCAGCGTCGCCGCAACCGTACCGGGTAAATAGTCCCCGGTTTTTTTGAGTTCAAATAGCCGCAATAGAATTGAATGGCTCGCTCAACAAACTCGTTCTGCGTCCGACAGCCATCTGTCAGATAGTGCTCTCGCACGCCATTCCATGTGGATTGGGTGAGCCACACAGAATGTTTCTGTTTATCCTCTTTGGGTTCCATAATTCCTCCATTTCTCATAAAAGCGCCAGTTGGTTTCCTGTGGCTGTAAGCGAACAGGGGTGATTTCCAAATAAGAGCGCCACAGGGGCAATTCGATACGCAGAAAAGCGCCGCTCCAGTCTTCGCAAACTGCCCGCACTGCGGGCAGTTGTGGTTTGCACTGGCGCAATAAAGCGCCAGTGCTTTGTCCTGCTCTTTTTCGTCCCCCGCTGGAAAGCCCCCAAGCGGCCCATATTTCGCCAAACCCAGCCGGGGGGCACGGATGCCACCGCTGCCCATGAAGCGGCACACAGGGCAAACACCGGCGCAACGCCGCCTACATCCGCGGGGCAGGGATCGTATCCGCACCAGCTTCGAATCAGACATCCCGATTTTCTCCTCATTCCATTGTCGGACTCTGCAGGGACGCATCGTTTTCTGCCATGCGCTGGGCGGCATAATCCGTGAGCCCCATGCCGGTCTGCTCCATGCAGTAAGCATCCATCTTGCGCAGCAGGACTTCCTTCTCGGCAGCGTTCAGCGTGTAGCTCAGATCTTCAGTTTGCCCATCGCCCTTCCAGAGAACAATGGTCAGTGTGTCGCAGACCTGCCCGGATGCCATATCGTAATCTGCATAGAAGTTGATGTAGTCATCGTTTTCAGCGGTGCAGACAAATGTGCCGAACACTGCATCCACATCGAAATCCGTGTTGAGATAAAAGTTGAGACGGTCATCCATCTCCGTGATCTCATCAGAGAACGAAAAGTTCCGCGCACTGAGATGTCCGGCGGACGTGATTTCCTTGCCATCCAGATGATCGAGGAAACGCTCCCAGCGCTGCTCTGTGATGAGCCCCATTTTTCTTGTGGCGTGATAGGCCGCCGTGCTGACGTTACCCATAGCGTAGGTTTTCCACCCGTCCATAATGTTGACGGCAGAAAACTCACGCTTATCAAAATTGACATCGTACACGCCGGAGACCTCGCCGGTGTTCTCCATGCGCACGCCAACGAGGTGGTCGAACTCGCCAGCAGTGATTTCCTTGCGGCGTGGATATTGCTCCGCAAAGGATAACCGTGTCACGCCGTCCTGCTTCGACAGGTATTCGCGTAGGCGAATTGCCACCATCAAGAACTCCGGCGCATCACCGGTGGTAAAGTACAGTTCTTTTCCGGCCTGCGTCACATGAAAAGCAGAGACACGTCGGGCCTCCTCCGTCCAGAGTTCCATAGACACATTATCAGCCATTTGTCTCATTCTCCTTTCTCGGTGCAGTGACGCCGCATGTTGGCTTTACTGCTGTGGTCGGCTGCTTTGATGCGGCGGATTTTACAGGCCGTCTGGGCTTTGCCGTCGGTGCGGTTTTGCTGTCCAGATATTCCCGCAGCGGCTGGGCAACAGTTTTTTCATATAGCTCCTGCAGCGCCTGTTCCATGCTGCGCTGCGCTGTTGTATTTTCCTTGCGAAGGGAGAAATCTAATGCCGCCATTTTCTCCTCATCGAAGGAAATTGTGAGATTGATTTTTGCCATGTAACGTTCCTCCTATTATGATTTGGGTAAAAAGTACCGTGGATTTTGCGCCTCGCCATTAACCCGCACCTCAAAGTGCAGGTGCGCTCCGGTGGAGTTGCCGGTTGAGCCGACGAGACCAATGACCTGACCAGCCGTTACCGTGTCACCTTTTTTCACCATGCGTTTAGATTGGTGGGCATACCCGGTGGTAAGACCGTTGCCATGGTCAATGACGATGTAGTTGCCGTAGGAGCTGCTGTAATAGCTTTTGGCCACAGTCCCGTCCAGCGCCGCACGGATGGGCGTGTCGGTAGGTGCGGCCATGTCCAGACCGGAGTGCAGCTCCCGCCCGTGGTAGGGACAGATGCGGTAGCCGAATTCAGAGGTGACGCGGGATTCCCAGCCCGCACCCAGCGGAGAGCAAAAACCGTCTGCGCTGACAAGCGCTTCGCCCAGCTCCTCACTCCATGCGCTGCCGCCCGTCCAGCCAAACCGAATGAGGGCATAGATGCTCTCGGCATTGGACTGTATGTCTGGCGTAACCTCCACCTCCATGGTGGATTCTACGTTTGACCAGATTGTGCTTAAATCTGTGATTGGAACGGCAACCGTGTACGGCTCCTCACTGGTAGTGCCGTCATTGTTGGTTACCGTTTGGGATCGCTCCTCATATGTGACAAAGCAGTCTGCGAAGCGTGCGGTGGCTCTGCGTCCCGGCTGGTCATCCCCAAAGTAGAGCGCATAGAAAATTGCCTTGACTCGTGTCTCATCTACGGTGTCTCCATTTTCGGTTTGAGCGTTGATGTCGGCAAGCAGCTGATCCAACAGAGAAAAGCTGCTTTGCATTTCGGAGATATAGGTTTGGTATTCTGCTGGCATGGTGTCTGGGATTGTGCCGCCTTGAAAGCAGAGCTGAGCTGCGGACACATTGTGACCGGCAGAGCCGGAGGCCAGAGACAGCAGAAAGATCACCACAACAATAACTGGTGAAAGAACGGCGAGAATGATACAGGCCAGACGCCTGCGAGAGTCCTCGCCGGATAAAAGGACAGCGGCGGTCTTTGCGACCGCCGCAGCAGAGAGGGACATAGGTATCACCACCCACTTAATTAAAATTGATATTTATCTGGGTTGTTTAAGCTTTTCCTGTATAATACAGAAAAAATGACAGGAGAATTTTATGCTGATTAGTCTGACCCTTGCATGGCTTGCCGTGCTGCTTTGCGTGTTGTTGGCGTGGAAATTCATTGCCCGCATTAGTGGAAACAGAGCGCAAAATCGTCTATTTCATAAAACTCATATACCGTTGGGCGTATTGCTATTGATCGTGGGACTGGCGCATGGAATTCTGGCGGGTAATCCGGCAGGCTCAACGCTTGCGGACTTTCAGCCCTGTGCGGTTCTATTCACATGGAACTTGGGAAGCATTTGCTTGCTCCTTGCAATCCTGCTGGGCTGCACCTATCTGCTGCACCGGAAGTTGCCCAGACTCTGGATGCCGCTCCACCGGCTTGCAACGGTCGCACTGCTCATTTGTTTAGTCCTACATATTGCTGACGTTGGTATTACGCTTCCTTCACGGATTTTAAGCAGGAATGAGACCATCGCCAGTGCCGCACTGCCATCCGAAAATGAGAACACAGCGCAGGCCGATGCATCTACTCCCCAAACGGGGGATGTCCCCACTGCCAATGTGACTTTTTCCGGTGCAGAGCTTGCGGATGGCACCTATACCGGCGCAGCTGATGGATACAACGGAACAATCACCGTTTCGGTGGTCGTTGCTGATGGACAGGTAACTGCAATTAATGTTGACAGCGAGAGCGACACAGAACGCTTTTTCATTCAGGCAGAAAGTGTGTTGGATGAGATTACCGAGAATCAGTCTCTTGCGGTGGATACTGTAACTGGAGCTACCTTCTCCTCAGCGGGGCTTCTGAATGCTGTATACAATGCTCTGCAGGATGCGGTAGTTTCGGGCACTCTGCAGAAAACGAATATTGATCTTTCCTCGGTTCAGCGTCACGGGCGGAAATAAAGGAATACGCGAATTAGGTGAACGGCAATTCCACGCCGACTATCTTCCGCCAGCTGTGCCGAACAACTTTTGCTTAAACGGCGGTGCCTGCACCTTGAGCAGATACCGTTCGTTGCCGCATTTATAGAGACAGACGCCATTCTGAGGTCTTCGGATCAGCTCAAATTCAGATTTCTCCAGCCGGAGATTCTCCATGTAAAACCGCTGGTCTACCGCACCGCCGTAAAACAGAAACTGATGCGTGGGGATGGCGAACAGGGGTCGAGTCATTTCCCGCACACTGGGCTGATCGAAATCCTCCAGATTCTGCGAGGACATCATGAGAGAGGACTCCTTCTTTCGCACCCGCTTCAGGCAGTTGCGGATGTACTCCACCGCGACGGGATTAGACAACCACACATACAGCTCGTCCAGTACCGCCACGGTATTTCCCACTGTCAGCAGTCGGTCAGAGAGCAGAGAAAGAATATTGAACAGCATGGCGTTGCGGACATTTTGCGCAGCGTTCAGCAAGTCCTTCACGCCGAACACCAGAAAGCGGCTGGTGGTCACATTGGTGTGGCCGTTAAAGTATCGAGCATCCGCTCCCTTGCACATGGAGTGCAGTCCCAGCAACACATCCCGTAACAGCTCTGCCGGGTAGAGGGGCTGCTCCTCCTGCCCATAGTCCTGATAGGCACGTTCCATACAATCGTAGAGATCAGACGGAATGGGATAATCTGCAGGGGTGATCTTGGAAAAGTCCGTCAGATCGGTAATGCCCCACTGCTGATAGAGCTTACACAGCATCAGCTCCAACACATCCAAATGTGGATCGTCAAACTGCTTATATGCCCTGAAAAAGTCCCGCAGGAAGGAGATGTGCTGCGACAGCTTGGTGCGCTGACGGAAGGCGGCAGGAGCATCTGCTTCCGCCGCATCCCCATCTGCATTCCAGCACTTTGGCTCCAGCACATTGATGAAATACTGCCCACTCATGACGTCCATGAAGCAGCCACCCAGCTGCTCACACAGCTCCATCTGCTCATGCTCCGCGTCCAGACTGAGGATGGACTTGCCCTCCTCCAGCCGATTGCAGATCAGAAGCTTTACCAGAAAGCTTTTGCCTTCGCCGGAGTTACCTAAAATCAGAACGCTGTCGTTGGTCTTGTCCTCCTCCCGCTTGGAAAAGTCCACAATGACGTTGGAGCCGTATTTGTCCCTGCCAATACAGAAACCGTGGGGATCAGTCTTGCCGGAAAAATGATAGGGAAAGAGATTTGCTACCGACGTCACCGGCAGTACCCGCTCAAACTGGGTGTTCAGTACGTTGTCACCTGCGGGATTGGCGCAGCGAAAGCCATCCTCCTGTTTGAGATTCATATGATCTACATCCAGCTTGCAGCGAGTGAGCTTTGCAGACACCTCCGCCTGCAATCGCTTTAGCTCCTCCAGTGAATCGGCGTCCAGTTCCAGAAAAACGGCGCAGTGGACGAGTGGCTCATGGTCTCGCCACATATTGACCGCCAACTTTTCCATGTCCTTTAGGTTTTCCAGCGCTCCCACGGATTTCAGCACATTGTTGGTATCGCTGTGGTTTAAGCGATTGCGGTTGGCAGCGGCATGGAGGATAGAATCCTCCTCTGCGGCGGATACCAGCCGCGTGTAAACATGGAGCGTCACGCCACGCTGCTCCCCTAAAAAACGCAGGAGCGCCTGCTGATCCGTGCAGGCAGGATACCCTCGCAGCGCCCAGACGCAGCAAAAGCAGTTGCCCCGGATGAAATGCTCCATCTCAAAGTGGATGACCGACGGTGCAATCAAATCCGCAAATTCCTTGGGGCGGGGCTGCTCGGCAACCTCCGGCACAGGCTTTTTATTCTTCCGCTTCACGCTGCATCACGCTCCTCGCTCCATCCACTTCCTCAAACACTTCTGCGGAAATGTTCTGTTCGTAGTACACCGCCAGCAGGCGCATCCAATCCTGCTTTCCTGCGCGGCGCACATGAAAGCCCTGATCGTGAATGGCCTTTTCACTGCGGCTGTGAAAATCACCCGAACTCTCTTGCTGGCTACGCAGCCGCAGGAGCAATCCAAATTCCCGATTCAAGCTGGTGGTTAGTTGGATCTGATCCAGATACTCCACCTCCTGAGATAGTAGCTGGCGAATAGCCGGGGACGGTTCTGCCTCCATGCGGGTTTGATAGAAATCCTTGTTGCTGCGAAAGTTCTCCCGAGAATCCATGGCAATCAGCTCCGTATTTTCCATGCCGCACAGGAGATTTGCCAAGGTCAGAATTCGAGTGCGGATGCTCTCCTCCGACAGCACGGAGAGGTTGATGGGCTTGATGAGAAAGCAGATCAGCTCTCCGTGGCCAGTTTGAAGTCCGTATTGGGTGAATGCACCCACATCCATCAGTTGGCGTGTGGACTGTCGCTCCCGCCGCTGTTTCTTCTCCATTCGTGTCAAGAATCCAGCCTCCATTCATAGGTTTGCTGCTGTAAAAAAAGGAACTTTACCGCCGCCCACAGGAAGTCCAAAATGCTGGACTCCTCCACACGAATACTGAGAAACGCATAAAGGAACGTGATGACCAGAGGTGGAAATAATCCCAGCTGCGCCAGCGCGAGCACAGAGAGGATGAAGCCCATGCTGATGATGGCGATGTCCCGCAGGGCCCAAAGCCACAACGTTGCCTTGGCCCGTAAATTTTCAGGGTAAATGTACATAATGATTCCTCCTGACAAAGCAAGTCCGCCATGGTTCAGCCATGGCGGACTTGCAATTTGAATTTAGTTTTCTTCGCTGCTCTCAGGCATTGCATCGTCTGCCAGTGCCTGCTGAATGAGACCGAGGATGAATTCTTTCTGCTTGAGGTTATGGGCTTTCAGATACTCCTTGAGCTGCTCAAATAGCTCTGAAGGGATTTGAAAGGCCACGGTTCTGGTATTGTTATCCATTGTTTGCTTTCCTCCATTTTCATAGTAATCTGTTAGTAGTTTTGTGATGTACTGCCCCAGTGTTTCGCCGGAGTTTTCCTGTGCCTGACGCACTCTGGCGTGCAGCTCTGCCGGAATGGGCGCACAAAAATTTTTCATTTGCTCCATGGGGTGCCTCCTCATTTTTATTTTGCAAAGCAAGTATAGCCAATGAATTACCAAACAGCTATTCACGAAATGCAATGAAGTTTTTTGACGAAGGGAAGCACAAGTAACAAGAACGCTTAAACTGCCTGAGACGATTTTGGGTTGCGCCGCAGAATACAGGCCATGCCGAACAGCAGGCAGTCCACGCAAGGGATGGCAACGCTGTTGCCCAGCGCTTTATAACGGGCTGAATCGGATGCGGTGGGAATATCCGTCCAGCCGTCCGGGTAGCCCTGTTATGAGAAGCTTGACATAACAGGGCTTATGCCAAGCTGGGGATTATGTGAAGCGGCCGGCGTAGAGAGATGTGTTCAAAGAAAACCGTTGAATCAACTTGACATAATTTTTAGAATTGAGATAGCAGGTGAAACGCCTGACTCAGATCTGGAGGTTATGCAAATGTCGGAAGGAATGGTTTATCAGGGCAACTCAATCCAAGAGCTGGTTTCCGGGCTTACCGAGCACCTGGAACAAATCGGCTACAGGCCCAGCTCGCTCAAAACCTATGGCGGGATTCTGGAACGGTTGCAAGACTACTGTGCCGCAAGAGGCACTGAAACGTTCACGATGGACTTGGGACGGGAATTTGTCCAAGACTGTTACGGCGCGGTGCTCGGCGAACGCGACAGACTCAAAAACATTAGCCGCGCCGTCCATATGCTCGCGGATTTTCAGCGGTTCGGCATGGTGTTCAAACAGCAAAACGTCCGGCGCAATGGCTTTTCCCCGGAATACGCGCAGTTGTTTGAACGCTTTTTGGAAAGCCGACGCAAAAGTGGTATCGCGGACAGTAGCGTGGCAAAATACCGTAACTTTTTGTTCCGGTTTGAGCGATTTCTGAAGGACAGGGGTGTGGATCATTTCCATCAAGTTGTGCTGCATCACGTCAACGTCTACGTGGAATCTATGGCTGGATATTCTAAAAACACCATCAGCGCAGCACTCGGGATGTTACGCTTGCTGTTTAACTACGCCCGTGAGAACGGATACCATGCTGAGAGCTATTCGAACGCACTACCAACCGTAAAATTCGCACAGACGTCTCGGCTTCCGGTAACTTTCACCGCTGACGAGGTGGAGCGCATCCTCGAGAACATTGATACGCACAACCCTGTAGGCAAGCGGAATTACGCAATCATTTTTCTTGCGGCCAAGTTGGGGCTGCGGGTCAGTGACGTGCTTGGACTGCGATTCGATTCAATTGATTGGGACGCCAAAACGCTTTCGATCAAGCAGCAAAAAACGGGCGTTCTGTTAGCACTGCCTTTGCCGGAGGACGTGGGATGGTCGATCATCAATTACCTGAAGCATGGGCGGCCAGAGACAACGTGCGAAACCATTTTTGTGCGCCATCTCGCGCCCTACGACACAATGACATCGAACTTCCAAAAGGACATTCAACGGGCCGTGCAAAAAGCGGGGATCAAAGTCCCGGCGGATAAGCACTTCGGGATGCACAGCTTTCGGCACAGCATAGCGAGCACTATGCTCAGCCGGGGCGCAATACTTTCCGAGATCGCCCAGATATTGGGGCACACGAGCACGGAGGTTACCGAGGATTACATCAGCCTCACCCCAACATTACTGCGCGAATGCGCGCTGGAGGTGAGCGTATGATAGAAAAACCATTTTTTACAGGCCCCTTCGCGCCCCTGTGCGAACGTTTTGTTTCGCAAAAGCGAGCCATCGGGCTTGTGTACGAAACGCAGGCGAAACGGCTCCGCCAGTTTGACAACTTCTGCAAAGACCACGCCGTTGAGGGAAGCGAGATTACCGAAGAACTCGTAACGGCCTATTGCGTCCGTCTTCCTAACGAAAACGACAACTCTCGGCGCGACCGGGTGTACGCCATGCGGACATTCGCGGAGTTTTTGTCCGTGCAGGGCTACCCTTCCTACGTTTTGCCTGAAACGCCCAAGAGCGTCGCTGCCCACACGCCGTATATCTTCACAAAGGATGAGATCGGGAGATTGTTCGAACGCCTCGACGCGCTTGAGCGAACCAACTATACGACTGGACATCTGATGTTCCCTTTGTTGTTCAGAATCCTTTACGGTTGCGGGCTGCGTATCTCCGAAGCATTGTCCTTGCTAAAACAGGATGTCGACGTTGACGCGGGCATTCTTTATATCAACCACGGAAAAAACGACCGCGAACGCATCGTTCCGATGTCGGTGTCGCTGCTGGACAAATGCCGTGACTTTTTGTCTGAGGCGCATTCGGATACACCGGACGATATGCCGCTGTTTTATGCCAAAAACCGCATGGCATTTTCCCGGCACGCAATCGCAGTGCAGTTTCGGAATTATTTGTGGGATATCGGCGTCCCGTATCAAGGGAAGGACATCGGCCCAAGGATTCACGACTTGCGACACACCTTCATCTGCCATAACATCCAGCGGTGGGCGGAGGCTGGTATTCCGATCCACAGCAAGCTGCCGATATTATCCAAGTACGTCGGTCACGCTAACACGACTGCCACGCAATGGTATTTACGGCTGAGCGCCGAAGCGTATCCGCACATACGCGAAATTTGCGAGCGCGAGCTTGGCTGTATCTACGCCGATATCCCTTGCTTCGCAGAGGAGGGCGGCGATGAATAAGGTAAAACCCACAAGCTTCGCCCTGGCGCTTTCGGACTTTTTGTTCCAGTACCTCCCGAACCAGAAGGGACTTAGCCAAAACACAGTCAACTCGTATTCAGACGCGCTTTCTTTGTTCCTGACCTTTTGCGAATCGGAACTTCACCTGAAGCGGGAACGATTGGACGTCAAAGACATAAGCCGTGATATGGTTGAAAAGTTCCTCGATTGGCTTGAACATGAACGGCAATGCGGCGTAGCCACAAGAAACCAGCGGTACGCAGCACTGAGCTCTTTCTTCAAGTATTTGCAATACAAAAATCCCGGCTACGTCCTGCTGCTGCAACAAATCCGAACTATCCCCCGCAAAGTGGACAAACGGCAAACAGTACAGAATCTGTCGGTGCAGGCGATTCAGGAAATTCTCAAAGCACCTGACATGAACACAAAGGACGGGAGACGTGACTTTGCGATACTTACCTTAATGTATGAGTCCGCCGCCAGAGTTTCCGAAATCGCCGCTTTGCGTATCAGCGATTTGCGCTTTGACCGCAATGGCACGGTGCTGCATCTGCTCGGCAAAGGTAGCAAACCTCGGATTGTACCGTTGATCGGCGATGTCGCCGCTTTCATGAAACGCTATCTTGCGGACGAAGCCGTGCGCCGACCTTGTTCGGGCAATGATCCTTTGTTTTGCAACCGTTCAAAGAGTCCTCTTACTAGGGCAGGGATTGCGTATATTCTGGAAAAGTACGTTCAAGCTGTCCGCCTTACCGCTCCCGATCTGATTCCGAAACACGTTTATCCGCACATCTTACGGCATAGCCGCGCAATGCATTGGCTTGAGGCAGGCATTGATCTGCAATACATCAAGGATTTGCTTGGCCATGCCGATCTTATGACGACAGAGGTCTATGCACAATTGAATACGGAAATGAAGCGGGAAATCCTGAAGAAAGCGCACCCGCAAGAGGTTGCGAACGATGCACCATCTTGGACGGAGGACAAAAGCTTGATGGAATGGCTGCACGGTTTTTGTTAACGCTGCCGACAAGTTCGCGGCGCATTATGTGAAGCTGGTTGCCTTTAAAGCGTTAGAAGTCTCCTCTCAACGGCGGCCACTTCACATAATCCCCAGCTTGGCATAAGCCCTGCAGCCGCTCGCATTCCAGCGGAGTCAGGCGGCGAATAAGCTGAATGGAGCTATCTCCACCACAAGGCTGACAGACAAGATCCGTTGCATCCTTATGCTGGCGTGCGCTTTCCGTACTGGCAATGTCATCATTTCGGAATGAATCGACACGCTGGCGAGCGTAGACACCGTGGCTGTCAAGGTATATGCAAGATCCCTCTGAACCCCAATTCCGTTGCCACCGTTTTGGGGTTGCCGATCAATGGCATTTCCAGTGATGCAAAAGACCTCCGATGCACTGGATACCAGCGGGGTATTATTTCCACCAGTTTTTCTTAACTTTACTGTTGACACGATTATTATCTCCTTTCGTTTTTCAGGTTCTTGAGTATTGAGCAAATTGCTTGTATAATAAAAACAGCACGATGAAAACATACAAAGTTCCATCGTGCCGTTATCATATTTATTTGAAGTTGTCCTCCCCTGTGCCGCAGTTTTGTGCATGAGGATATGTACTTTGCCGCGCAGAAGCTCAACCTTGTAACGCAGCTGGTCGTTTTCATTGAGCAGTCTTTGAATGTATACGTCTTTTTCCGCAAGCCAATTCAGGAACACTGTCAGTTTCTTTGCATACTCTTTCCCGGTAGTTGCTTTTCGTATGCTTTTCAGCTCAAGCCACTGATTGCCACGGAAAAACGGCATGTAATTCTCCGTAGTCATATACCGTGTGTAGTCTGTACCGTCATATGCTTCGAAGCAAAATAGCACCACGCAATATGGTTTTTCTTTTAGCGTTGTTTTCTCCTTTACAATATACTCGGACTGATTGTCCAGCCATATTGTAAAGAATTTTGGAATAAGTCACCATAAGCACACTCAAAACAGAAGGCACACCAAATGCTCATAGCTTATGATGTGCGCGAAGCGGCCCAGAAGCTCGAAGCAGAAAACCACCGCTTCCGCAGGTTTCTGAAAACGCATGCAGATGAAGATACGCTGGATCAGCAATTTCTCGAGCTGCATAAAGAGCTTTTTGAATCATATGACTGCTCAAAATGCCGCAACTGCTGCCGCGCCTATGATGTATCGCTTGAAGATCGTGAAATCGCAGCTATTGCGGCAGCAAAGGGCTTTACGCCAGATGCACTCTGCAAGCAATATCTTGTTGAAGGCTTGTGTGGCTATGAGATTAAAAAGCCATGTCCGTTTTTGTGCGGCAATGGTACTTGCGAGGTTGAATCCTGCAAGCCCTCGGAGTGCTCTGGCTATCCGTACACGGATAAACCAGACAGGATGAGGAGTCTGCTCAACATCGTTGCTTCAGCAGAAGTCTGTCCAGTTGTTTATGAAATGCTGGAACGGTTGAAGGATACATACAATTTTGGAAGAAAGCGATGGGTGGGGGAAGAATAAGATGGAAAGTGCAAGAAAGAAAAGAAAATTTGATATTGCATACTGCCGCTTTGCAGCTGTAGCACTTATTACAGTTACTGTTTGGGAAATATTCGACTTTCCATTGCCTCCATGGTTAATTACCGATCTTTCACTTTCTGAGAGCTCATTTGTGATGCTGCAGATACAGGCAACAATAGCCGTTTTGCCCCTGGCAGTCATTGCGCTAATCACGGGTATATCCAAGGATTCCCTGTATGGTGTTCCTGTTATCAAGTATGCAATGTATTTGAGGCCGGTTCTATTGAGCTATCGGCGCGTGGCCATCATACAAATGCTTATGATTGTAGCGTCGTTTGTCTGCACAAGCTATGAATGGTATAATCATCTTGAATTATGTTTGTTCATAACAATAGGCAATTCCTTGATAATGATGATAGACTGTTTTACATTACTTTCTGATTATCAGTGTTATAAAGAGGAAGTGCATTCTTATTTAGTTGAAAATCCAACGCAAGAGAATTTTAAGACTCTTTCAAATGAGATAGTCAAGTCAAAGAGTGCCATCAGCTCGGAAACTTTACGTGACAACATTTCCGTATTGAATGAGATGCTGTTTGCTGCCGACACTAATAGTGAAATCTTCAAGGAACTAAATTCTCAATATATCAATTGTTTAAATACTCTCTTTTCATCCAAGGACAGCGACATATTTTTATGCGTGACAGATGCATTGCAGGCTGTGTACCACCGATTCAATGAAGAGAAACATGAATTACACATATTCAACGCTATTTGTTTTGAATTCTATAATGGCCTCAAATATTTGAATTTAAC
>NZ_DAMBZJ010000013.1:58453-77167 GCF_032060045.1 Oscillibacter sp. | reverse complement strand
GCCGGGCGTGGCATAGAACCCCTCGCCGGGGGCAAACATCACGGTGTCGCCCTTATCTTCAAAGTGCTCCAAGAGCCACTGCTGGAAGGTATCGGTATTGTCCACAGGGAGCTTTGCCATGATGTAAAACGCACCCTTAGGGCATTCGCACACCACACCGGGGATTTTCGCAAGCCCTTCCATGCAGGTGTCGCGGCGCTTTTTATACTCGTCCCGCACGGAGGCGAAATAGTCCGGTCCAACGGTGTACAGCGCGGCGGCGCCCACCTGATCCAGCGTGGCGGAGCACAGACGGCCCTGACAATATTTCATGGCGTGGGACATCAAATCCTTGTTGCGGGATATAAGCACGCCCACGCGGGCGCCGCAGGCGGAAAACCGCTTGGAAACGGAGTCCACCACAATGACGTTCTCCGCCGCGTCCTCAAACTCCAGCATGGTGGCAAGACCCTCGCCGCCGTAAACAAACTCGCGGTACACCTCGTCGCCGATGACAAACAGATTGTGCTCTTTGGCAATGTCCACAATCAGCCGCATCTCGTCGTGGCTCAGCACCACACCGGTGGGGTTGCCGGGATTCGTCACCAGGATGGCCCGGGTATGCTCGTTGATTTCCGCCTCGATTCTGTCCCGATCAGCATAGCGATAGCCTTCCTCCGGGGTGGTGGGAATGGGATGAATCACGCCGCCGGTGACGCGGGTGAAGGTGTTGTAGTTGGGGTAAAAGGGCTCCGGAATCAGGATTTCGTCCCCGTCATCCAGAATGCACTCCAAAACCATTTCCAGCGCTTCACTGCCGCCGGTGGCGGCCAGAAGATCGCCAGGAGCCAGCTTAATTCCAAGCTTTGCATAATAGCCGCGGACCGCCTCTAAGAATGAGGGAATACCGGGAGAGGGTGCATACTCCAAAACGGGCTGAGTAAAGCCCTTCACCGCGTCAAAAAAGGCGGCGGGAGTTTCAATGTCCGGCTGACCAATATTCAGGTGATAGATTTTGCGTCCCTTGGCTTCCGCCGCCACTGCAAAGGGGTGGAACTTTCGCATGGGGGACAATCCACATTTTTCGATCTTGGTCGAAAATTTCATGACGGGATACCTCCTTTACATTTTCCAATTACCGCTGCAAGTTTCCTGATTCACTCATTCTATGCGCCTTTTTACGGGATGTCAACAGATACCTGTCCTTTCCCGCCCTTTAAATCATATAACATTTTGCACAATATACCACTGGTATCCCAAGTTTAAATTGTGCATTTTTTAACAATTCAGCGATTCAACCCACAGTGGATCACTCTCCGTAGGCTGGCCTGTTTAAATCGTCACCCCTCGTCCTCGGTACCTTCGTCGAAGGGCGGCTCGTCAGATGGCGGCAGTGCGGCTGCGCCGCCCATTTGCTGCTCTTGCCACGCCTGCCTGCTGATTAAAAGCTGCCGGGGCTTGGACCCTTCAAAGGGACCCACGATTCCCCTCTGCTCCATCTGGTCCACCAGACGGGCGGCCCGGGAATAGCCCAACTTCAGCCTGCGCTGAAGCATGGAAACGGAAGCCTGCCCCGTCTCCAGCACCACGTCTACGGCGGCGGGCAGAAGCTCGTCACCCTCGTCCTGGGAAGAATCCGACGCGGACGCGCCCTTGCTACCCGCGGATTTTTCCTTCTCCTGCACGTTTTCCTCGATTTTCTGCATAACCTCGTCGGAATAATGGGCCTCGCCGCTCTGCTTGGCAAATTCCACCACGCGATCAATCTCCTCCGGGCTGATAAAGCAGCCTTGCACCCGGGTGGGCTTGCCGGAGCCAAGAGGCGCATACAGCATGTCGCCCCGGCCCACCAGCTTTTCTGCGCCCTGCGTATCCAAAATGATGCGGGATTCCAGCGCCGACGCTACCGCAAAAGCAATGCGGCTGGGAATATTCGCCTTCATAATACCGGTGATCACGTCGGCGGATGGGCGCTGGGTGGCGATGACCAGATGCATTCCAGCGGCACGGCCCATCTGGGCCACGCGACAGATGGACTCCTCCACCTCTTTGGCCGCCACCAGCATCAAGTCCGCCAGCTCGTCGATGACCACCACCACGGAGGGCAGGGTCGTTAACTCCTCGTTGGTACGTGCCAGCGCGTTATACCCCTTCAGGTCCTTTACGTTGTTCTCCGAGAAGAGCTTATACCGCTTCATCATTTCATACACGGCCCACTGAAGCGCACCGGCAGCCTTTTTTGGGTCTGTCACCACGGGAATCAGCAGGTGGGGAATGCCATTATAGGGAGCCAGCTCCACCATTTTGGGGTCCACCATGATAAAGCGCACCTCGTCGGGGCTGGACTTGTACATCAGGCTGACAATCAGCGAGTTGGTACAAACGGATTTGCCGGAGCCGGTGGTTCCAGCGATGAGCACGTGGGGCAGGCGCGCGATATCTCCCACGATGCAGTGTCCGCCTATGTCCTTGCCCACCGAGAAGGCCACGCTGGATTTGTGATTTGCAAAGTTGTCCGACTCCACCACGTCTCGAATTAGGACGGAGGACACATGACGGTTCGGCACCTCGATGCCAACTACGGAAATTTTGTTGGGAATGGGGGCGATGCGCACGCCGGATGCTCCCAGCGCCAAGGCGATGTCATCCGCCAAGTTTGTGATTTTGGAAAGCTTTACGCCTTGATCCAGCACAAATTCGTACCGGGTGACGGTGGGGCCGTGGACCACCTCGCCCGGGGCAGCCTCCACGCCGAAGCTCTTCAGTGTCTCGCCAAGACGGCGGGCGTTGTTCCGCAGTTCGGCTCCCGCCTCCGTAAAGTCTCCGCCCTGATTTTCATCCAGCAGGGTGATGGACGGGAACTGATAGCTCCCCTCCCCGGAGGACAGGGCATCCTCAATCTGTGCCGTGACCTCGGCGGTAGCCGCGGCCACCGCCTTAGCGGCGGAGCCGGGTTTTTCAGCCGCAGGGGCAGGCGCAGGAGTCGCAGCCGGAGTTGGCGCAGGCGAGAAGACCGCCGCCACAGCGGGCGCAGGTGTTGCCGCCGGTTCCGGCGCGGAAATCGGCTCCGGAATCGCCACGGGGATTGCAGACGGAACCTGCACCGACTGGGCCTGCGGCTTAGCGGCCTTTTCTGCCTCCTCGGTCAGAAGCTGGTCGGGGGTAAGCTGCTGATCGGATTTCTGACGGAAGAAACCGTGGAGCAGGCCGGACCGTTTCTCCTGCGCGGGCCGCTGTTCGCCGTCCAGTGGAATGTCGATGGTGCGGCGCGCGCCACCTCTCTCTCTCTGCCCTTCAACGGGAATGGCAGGGATGACGGGGGCAGGCCGGGGCGCAGGCTCCGGCTCCGGCTCATACCGAAGGCGGCTGCGGCGCTTTTCCAGCAGGCTCTTGGGCGTGATGCGCAGGGCCGCCATCAATACGGCAAGAAAGCACACCCCAAATATTACGATAGAGGCAGCCCTTGAAAAGGCCGTCACTGCTCCCACAGCAAGAAGGCCAGAAACCGCACCGCCGGATTTAAGCGCCCCGCCAGAGCTCCAAAGCAGCTTCAAAATGCCTTTCACCAACTCATAGCCGTCCCGCAGCAGGACCATGTGGGCCAGAGAGCCGAACAAGAGCGGCAGCAGCAGCGCGCAGATGGTCCGCAGGGCAACTGGCCGTCCGTGATGAATCAGCAGGATAAGGCCTGCCAGCACCAGCGCCGGAGCACATAGCCAATAGCCATAGCCAAACAGCCCCTTCAGCAGCGTGGAAAACCAGTCGATAAAAATGGCGTCGGCGCCAAAATAGCTCACCGCCACGCACAGCGACAGCAACAGGCAAACCGCGCCCCCCACCTCCCGGCGGATGGGCCGCTTCTCTGTTCGGGCCGGTTTTTTCCGGCCTCCCGAGGATTTTTTCGTCCCGCTTCTTTTTGTCGTGGTACTGGCCACACTGGTACCTCCCTTTGCTCAGTCTTTTGTAAATGTATTGAAATCAGGCAGTGGCGTTTTTGACGAAGACCATTATCAGCGTCAGAATTCCTGCCGCCCAGCAGTAATAAGCGAACCAGCCGAATTTGCCCTTATCCGCAATCATTTTCAGCAGGCGAATGCAGGCATATCCCACCAAAGCCGCCACCAGAACACCCGCCAGATACATCGGAACCTCCGCCCATACAACGCCAGCCTTCACCGCGCCCCGCAAGGTCAGGATATTGGCACCCAGCACGGCTGGAATGGACATCAGGAACGAATATCGAACGGCAAACTTCCGCTCGAAACCTAGGCAGCACCCTGTGGAAATGGTGGTTCCGGAGCGAGAAAGCCCCGGGCAGGTGGCCAAGGCCTGTGCAACGCCCACCAGCAGCACATCCAGCACAGTGGCGCTGCGTTCTGCCTTGCGCCCACGGCGCACCCGGTCGCTGGCAAACAGCAGACAGCCGGTGACAAGCAAGGCTCCCGCCACAACGTAGATATTGCTGGACAAGCCCTCAATCCAATCCTTCATGGGAAGCACCGCAAACAGGGGAAGGGTTCCCACGATGATCAGAAAAATCATTCGCCGGGCCGGAGGCAGGGGCGTGGGCGTGGTGCGGTGGACCAAGTCCCCCATCCCGAGGAACAGCTCCCGCACCATGGCCTTGATATCTTCCCAATAGGCCGCAACCACGGCGGCCAGCGTGCCCAGATGCAACAGCACGTCAAAAAATTCCGGTGGGGTCCCGATGCCGGCCTCTCCCAACAAATATTCCGCGATGGCCAGATGGCCGGAACTGGATATGGGCAGAAATTCCGACACGCCCTGAATCAGCCCCAGGACGACAGATGTCAACAGTGACAAAAGCTCACTCTCCTTCTATGTGTGGGAACATTTCTTTCTGATTCCCGCGCTGCCCGCGGGAGGGCGGCTCTCAGCAGCGCCGCTTTTCAACGCCGCCGGAAAGCCCATTTAGAATTATAAGTATACCACGCTGATCCGAAAAATTCCAGTCATATTTGCGTTCTATCTGGTCAGGGCAAGTTCTAATATGTAATTGGACAAGCGGTTTCCAGCTTATGGAATGTCCGCTTGTCCATATTTTATAACCGGATACCAACCGGTCAATGTATGGAGGTACATTCCATGGAAGAAAAGACGTTTGTAGGTTTTGGCTACGGCAGGTTCCAGACTGACAGCGGGGAAATGAAGGATTACTGCAACGTGTTCATGCTGGAGGACTTCAACGGCATGGAGAGCAACGATTATCATTTTTGCGGTCAAAAGGCCGTTAAGTATGGTTGTGGTTCTCCCACCGTTTGGAAGGACATTAAACCCGGTACGCGCGTTCAGTGCTACTTTGATTCCCGCAAGAAGATTTCCTACATGGTTCCTGTTAGCAAGGCGTAAGCACGCTTTGTGGCCCAAATAAAGCGGTGCGGGGTAGCTCCCCGCACCGTGCCCCCCCCCGCTAACAGGGGGGCACTACCTACAATAGAAGCTGAGGGGGCGTTCTAGGGTGGATAGCACAAAAGCGGAAAACATTGTCCTGTATGACTGGCTTTCCTTTACAAGCAAGGTTCATAGCCCTGACGCGTTAATATCGGCGCTGGGTCTTTCTCATGTCCCATGGACAGAGACGAAAGGCGCACGGGGCTATAAGGACCGAAAATATTTTTCCTGTATCAGCATCCATTACAACGGACGTGCTGATATGGGTGTATGGGTGGAAATGTCCGGGCAAGGTTGCCGTACTTTTGAATCGCTTTCAAAGGTCGACTGGGACAGTCTTTTCAAATTCATTCGTGATAACACTTTGAAAATTACTCGCCTTGACGTGGCCTTTGACGATCACACCGGCCTTTTAAATATCCGGCAGATTGTCAACGACACGCAATGCGGTATGTATATCAGCAAGTCGGACTATTGGGAAACGGTGCTTTCTAGCAAAGGCTCCACCGTGCAAATTGGCAGTCCTCAAAGTAAAGTCCTGATTCGGATTTATGACAAAGCCGCAGAGCGTGGCTATTCCTCTGACGTGCATTGGGTTCGTGTTGAAATTCAGCTTCGGGATGATAGGGCGGTACAGTTTACAAAAATCCCTCTTCCCATTGGACCGGCTTTCGCCGGTGTGGTTTTGAACTATCTCCGATACATAGAACCGGCAGAGGATGCGAATAAGTGGCGCTGGCCCATGACAGATTACTAGGCCGCTCTGGTGGGTGCTGCGGAACGTATCAGCGTTTATCAGGCTCCGGGCATGGAGTACAACGAGGAACGATGCAAGTGGTATGTAATCAATCAGGCGGGGAACCCCATTGATGCTTGTATCAAAATGTACGGCATTGAAGAGTTTGTAAACATGATTGAAAACCGGGAAACCAAGAAAAACCCAAAATACGATTTGATGATTCAGCAGCATAAATTTGAGGTTCTTGCAAACAAAGTGGATTTTTACTTTGGCAGTAAGGGCAATGCAAAGCAGGACGATGAAGTATTCTATTTTGTTCCTCCTGCAATTTCCCCTTAATGTAACACAGTTTACTGCCTGGGGCGAGCTGGCTACGGTGGTGGATTGTGTTACAGATATGGCGGGGTCGTCTAAAGGCAGGATACAAGGCTCTCAACCTTGAGATGGTGGTTCGATTCCATCCCCCGCAACCAAAAAAAGAACAAGCCCCATTCAGGCTTGTCCTCTTAAATACTATCCGATTTTCTCTAGGTCTTTTCTAAATTTCTGGGAGGCTGACAGCGTTTTCTGGAGGGTGCGTTTTTCGTCACCGCTCATTTTCCCATCATCCTGTAACGCCGCCAATTGGCACGCCGTTTCAAAGTTCCTCGTGAGATGAATCATATTCGATATCTGGGCGGTTATCTGACTGTTCATAATAGCCCTCCTTGAAATCGCTTAAAGCGTATTTTTATTGGAGAAGTATTTATAAGCTTTGAATAGTACAGCAAAAAGCAAAAAGCAAATGGCAGCGGCAGCTATTGGGATAGTATAAAGTCCCAGCATGAGGATGAAAGGCCAGAAGCAGTATATCGCCATTAATATAACAGCAATTATTACACTATTCACAATCCATTTTTGAAGCTTGAACAGCTTTAGCCTTTTTTCAACGTTTTTCATGTCTCTTCCTCCCCGCAATTTTCTATATATTACCATGAAAGGCTGTGTATTGCAATGGGAACCAAGCTCTATTCTCGTATTATTGCAGGCTTTTTGGTAGTCGTTATATCTTTTTCGGTTATTTGTGCTCCTGTTGCGGCATCCGATTTTGACCTTACGCCGGATACTGCATCCGTGGGACTTTGGTCAACATCTATTAAAAGCCCTGCAAACACTATTTTGCAAGCCTTGGCTGGGGCCTTTAACCTTCCTGTTGATTACAACGGTGTTTTTTGGTATTTGATGAATAGCGCAGTGGGTAAAACCGGGCCGCAGTCTCTTGATTATATGAATGATCTGTTACAGCGTTATAAACAGGCATTTAATTCCGAATATTACGACAGCATATGGCAGACCGTTCTAAAAAACTCTCAGGCTTTGGGCCGTCAGTCCTTTGCCTCCTGCTTTTTCGCTCAGGGCTTTCTGGATTTTGAACTTGTGCAGCAGTCTGGTTCGGGTCTTCTGCGCATCCGTGAAAAGAATAGCGGGCGCTGGGTGGTTAACTCTGCGGGTGAGTATCCCTATTGTGAAGGCGGTTCCAAGGCATCCACCTTTGGCGGCAACAAGTGGCTAGGTGACCGCAGCGCTTCCACTGCTAAGGTCAACATGAAAACGCTGGATGCGCTGAATCTCATGTGCATTAAAATCAAAGAATCTGGCATTCCTGCTGAAATTCGGATGCTGGGTACAAACTATAAGGCTATTTGGTGGAATCGGCAGTATTACGCCGATTCGGAAGGCCGTCCGTTCGTGGCCTATGTCAACGAGGGCCAAGCCGCGATTAACCAGCCCCGTCCGGATACCTCCGCAACGGATGAAACCGGCGAGGTGATAGACAATTCTGACAACAGTACAAACATTGACCTGTCCGGCATGACCATTACGCTCCCTGACGGCACTATACAAGTAGCGGATGCCGTTATTTATGACGAGAGCAATAAAACCTATTACATTGACAGCCACGATACTACCAACTATAACATCACGTACAATTACAGTTGGACGTATCACATCAACTATACCAGTATTACCTATATCGGCCAGACGGAGCAATATGACAAGTATTACGAGGTCTATTATGAACTGCCTGATGGTCGAGACAGCGCCGATTTGACCGCTGAGGAATTGGAACAGCTTGATTTCAATATTGACGTTGTGGGCTATGGTAGGTCAGCGGATGATACCTCTCTCCGGGCCTTATATCATTTTGACGGCGATACCAGAGACAGCAGCTATTGGAATTATACAACTGATTTCGTTTGGCTTTCAGGTGCTAGCCTGACTTATATGGATGCCGGTGTTTTCAATGGTGCGCTTTATCTGGACGAAAAAGAACATACTTTTCTTATGCGTTTACCGTCTAATATCGGAAACGGTGATTTTACCATGCAGTTTCGATATTATCAAAGTTACACTCCTACACCTCAATCGGGTTCTTCTGGAATTGCTTTTTATACTCGTAAAGATTATTCTGCTGCAACTTTCCCTTTGTCATTTAATGGTTCGGCTATCAGTTCACCCGCTGGTGCACTGGCAGCTTATTCTACCGGCCAGTGGAATGAAATTTGCGTTCAGCGTTATAACGGAGTTGTTTATTATTTCCTCAACGGTGTTTTAGTTGGTTCGTATTCTGACTCTTCGTTTTTTTACGATAGAGTTTGGTTTGGCTTTATGGAGAATCAGCAGACCTATAAATATCTGGACGAGTTCCGTTTTGTGAATAAGGCGCTGTATGGGACCTCTGGCTATACGCCATCCTCCGTCCCCTTCGATACCAACTTGACTTTGGTTCTCCCCGATTCCACCAAGCCCGTAGCAGACGAATATTGGTCTTGGGATACGACGATACCGCCGCTTTATAAGTACGATATGGTTAACAACAATAACGCGACTCCGTTTCGGGACAGTTTTATGCTTGGTGCTAATTACTATGGTACCGTGTCCGAAGAGTGTTTGACATTGCCCAGCGGAAAAGCTTGCATGTATATGCCATATGAGTTTTTGGGCGGCTATAGAGGTCCGTTTACTTTTTCGGTGGTAACAAAATCCGGTCAAATATGTCCTGTTACGTTAAATTTCCCAGAAAACATTAATTCTGACTTTTTCGATCAGAAAACTGCTACTTTTGATTGGGGTTCCATAACAGTTTATGCAAGTGCATACGGTTCACGGCTAGGTCTAACTGATGATTGCCATTGGCGGCTATATGCTTATCTGCAAATAAATTCAGGCCAGTCACTTGACCTCGTATATGTAGAACTTTTAAAATCTGCAACTCCTAATACGGGTCATAAATATGTGACGGCAATTGTGCCAGTAACAAACTATGAAAAACCCACGCTGGCTGTCCGCACGGATATTCCCATTACAGGAAAGCAAATCGGCGGCGCTAGGCCTTCACTTCCCACCAAGGGTCTTGTATGGGCCATGGTGGAAAGCGGTGTGATTCGGTCTCTTCAGATTTACAACGGGACTGCGTGGGAAGCTTGTGACGGTCGTATTTTCACCGGCACTCGTTGGATACCGTATAGTGGCTATAACATCATTACGCTAAAAGATTTCTATGACGTTGTGGATGCATCTGGCGATAATTACGAGTATATCTATTCTGAATCCGGCTTTTGGAACTGGTGGCAAAAATCATGGAACGCCTTTACAAACAAGCTCTTTGCAGCGTTAAGCTCTGCCGGGTTTGATGTGGATAGTGGAACCGGACAAAGCGGGAGCCTTTGGAGCCGTATTAAGAACGCCTTTAATAATTCTCTGGGCGTTCTGATAGAATCCCTTTTCGGTCTGATTACCGATGTTTTGAGCGCTCTGCTTTCTTTGGTAACGGATATGCTCTCGTTCTTTTTCGGGTTCCTGACAGATGCAACTGTTACTTCTATCCGGGCGTTTTTCTCCGCTTTTTCGGATAATACATTATTTAATTTTTTCCAGCAGCCGCCCACCGTGGGACCTGATGGGACAGAAACAAGCGGCGGCTACGGTCTGCCGTCCGAGGTTGGCACGGCATTCGGTTTTATCTCCGGGGTGATTATGGTTCTGCCGTCAGACCTCCGCTCCATCCTGTTTTTCGGACTTGCTGTTATGGTGCTGCTAGGTGTGTTCAAGCTGGTGAAAGCGTAACACAATATCGCGTCTGCGCCAGCTGATCCGGCTCGGTAAACTGTGTTACAAATGGAGGGTTTCTAATGTTCCAATCTCTGTTTCTGCTGTTTGGCTGGCTTCCCTCACCGCTGGACCTTATTTTCTTCGGCGCATTCTGTGTCTTTCTTGTGGTGGTGCTGGTGAAGCTGATTGCCGCCATTATCGACATGATACCGTTTTTGTAAGGGAGAGCGCCATGGAGCAGTTGATAGAAATCATTTCATCCCTGTTCGCCAGCTTCTGGGGGCTGTTTACTGGCGTACAGGTCCCTGGCCTTGGAATCTCCTTTGCATCGTGGACAATCGCCCTTGTGCTGGCTGGGCTGTCCATTCGGCTGGTATCCTATGTTTTTGGATTCGGCGGCAGCGGAACCGGCTACCGTTCCGGGCAAAGCCGGAATAAACATATTTCAGATAATCGAAAGAGTGATGAAAAATGAAGCGTTTTTTAGTCCTGCTGATTACCTTGCTTCTGCTGACCGTTCCCGCCATGGCGGACGAACTGCCGGAAGACATAGCGGAAGACGTGGCAACAGAGGAACCAGCAGACCCGGTTATTATTGATACCCAAACAAAGAAGGATAACGGCGTTGTTGTCAATGTCACGATTGCCCAGCCGGAAATACCGACGGAGCCTGTCGGTGAGGATTTGGAAGAAACTGAATCGGCTCTTGTTGAAGATGCTCCGCTTGTTCGGACGTTTTCTGTCTCCTCGCCGGATGTTGTGGCGGCTTTGGAATCTCTGGATGGTTCTGCGGCTATGTCTGATGTTGTGACGGCTGTGCTTGGAGAATACCAGCGGCAGACGTACACCGTTCAGCAGATGGATAGTGAGGGTAATGTAATTTCCTCGTCAACGGAATATGTCCCCGGTCTTGCCGGGTTGGATTATCCGTGGATTGCTGGAGCCGTGCTGTTTGGGTTGCTCCTTGCCGGGTTCCTGCGCCTGATTGGAGGGCTGTTGCGGTTATGAATGCAATGATTGATTTTACCGTTGCCATGCTGCAAGCTCTGGCCGCTTTTCTCGGTTCCGAGCCGGTCATTTACTTATTCGGTATGGTGGTGTTTTGTTTCCTTTGTAAGGGTATTAAAACCCTGATTGCCTGATATCAGCGGCTTTGCCGTGAGATATAAAACATTTTTGAAAGGTGGTTTTACTGAGGCTACTACAATGACAACTTTCCTCGCAAGCATCGGGACGGTGCTTACCTCTGCTGTGGAGTGGATGACTACGGTTGCAGGAGCGGTTATTTCTACTCCTATTCTGCTGGTTCCCTTCGCGCTGGGCCTTGCCTTTACCGGCGTTGGCCTGTTCAAGGCTCTGCGCCATTGAGCGCAAAGGGGGAGGACGCACGCAAGCGGAGCGCGTGCGCCCTCCCCACACTTTATTTATGAGGTGATTCTATGGTCTGGCTGGTCATTTTATATATGCTGTATCGCTGGCTTTGTCCTCCCAAGGTTCCCCATGTTCTCAATGTCTATTTCGGTGTTCCCGGTTCTGGTAAAACTACCTTTGCGGCCTATCTTACAAAGCGGAGCATGCGGCAGTCCCGGGTGATATCATGGGCGCAGAAGCATTCCGGTAAATTCTCTTCGTGGCTGCTGGCATCCCGATTTTTAAAACGCTGTACGTCGGTCTATTCCAATGTCCCCATTACCGGTGCGTTTCAGTTGGAGCCGCAGGCCGATATTGGCAAGTACATGATTTCCGGGGGAAAGGTCATTATTGATGAAGCTGGAATTGAGTATAATAACCGGAATTTTAAGAGCTTCCCCAAAGAAGCTATCTACTGGTATAAGTATCATCGGCACTATGAATGCAGTGTGGATGTGTTCAGCCAGTCTTATGAAGATATGGATATCACGCTAAAACGACTGGCGCAGAATTATTTCGTGGTGAAAAAGTCTCTTATTCCGTTTTGTATCTGCTGCAAGAGCATCAAGCGGAAAATTGGGATTGATGATATCTCCCATCAGATCATAGATAAGTATTATTTCGGCCTGCCTATCATCGGTACAAAATGGGTCTTCTCTCCGCCGCTCTGGAGGCTGTTCAATAGCTATTCTCGGAAGGAACTTCCGAATAAGGCGTGGCCTGTTTGGTAACACAGAATTTTGCTCTGGGCAATCGCAGCTGAAGCTAAAATGTGTTACACGGCAATCTCTTTTGCAAACTCATTCGGGCTGAACCAGCCTAGGGACTTCCGGGGATAGTCGTTCATCCACTCCTGACAGGCTGTAATTTCCCGTTTACTCACCTTGTTAAAATCCGTTCCTTTGGGGAACCAGCGGCGAATCATGCGATTATGATTCTCATTGGTTCCCTTTTCCCATGCCGCATAGCTGTGACAATAGAAAATTGGGCATCTGGCTACGGCTCGTAACTCGTCATATTGGAGAAACTCGGAGCCGTTGTCCGTTGTAATGCTCTTAAACTTTACACCGCTCTTTCTAATGCGCTTTAATGCTTCTCGCACCGTTTCCGCTTTCTTGTTTTCAAGTTTACGTATAATCTCAAATTTCCCGGTGCGTTCTGTCAGGGTCAGCACCGCGCCTTTCCCGCTGGCGCAGGAAACAACCAAATCCATTTCCCAATGTCCCGGTTCTTCCCGGCTGTTGATGAAGTCCGGGCGTGTGGTGATGGAGGGTAAGTCAGGGTGTGCAATTCTCCGCACAGGCTGATACCCGTGCTTCTTTCGTTTGGACTTTTCGATTAAATCCCGGTTGCGCAGGTGGAGAAATACGCCCTTGGTGATGTAACTGTATAGAGTAGTTACGCAAACGCAGGTTTGAAAGCCCTGTTTCCGGGCCTGAGCCAAAGCAGCCGCAGGAGAGAAACGTTTTCGCTTGTCACCGCCGCCCAGCATCTTCTGTTCCAAGAAATCCGCATAGGCCCGGTCATGACCGATTTTCAATGGCCTGCCTTTGGCCGTCTGGGCGTACCTGTGCCGCTGCTCTGCTTTGTGGGCAGAGTAGCGCCACTCGTCGTACCATTCGCAGGTGTGCGTATATTCTCCGGTTTTTAGCTCGTTGTAAATCGTTTGGCGGCAAAAGCCCAATTGCCGGGCAATCTCGGCAACCGGAATCCGATTGCGGCGCATGGCTTCTAACTGTTGCCGTTCATCGTGGGTCATGTAGTGCTGTTTTTTCATCATGCGTTCCTCCACCCAAACGTGAATTTAAAACGTGATATTAAACAGTACCGCCCACGGCTATCCCGTGGGCGGCTTCTCTGTAACACAATATCGCAGCTGCGCCAGCCGGCTGGCGCGGGTGGTTTGTGTTACACTTCCGTTTCCGCGATTTTCTTTGCTCTGCGCTCTACGATGCCAAAATAGTGTTTGGCGCTTTGCAGATCTCTTCCCATCCAGCGTAATTCCTCCGTAGCTTTTTGAAGGTTGTGTAGCCGGTCCCGCTCACGCTCGATAGCTTCTTCAATGCACTGCAAGTCCTTTTTACGGCTTTCCAGCTTGTAAAAACAGAAAAGCACAAGGCTTTCAAATTTCTCATTCAGGCTGTTTCCCTCCTGCGCTTCCAGAATGGCGGCGATTTCATCCGAATAACGGAAGCTGCGGAGGTTGCTTTTGGGGCTATGTCCTCTCATGGTTTTGTCTCCTTTTACGACGTTTTATGGGGCTGGAATGCCTCTGTATGCCCCGATATCTTTGGGCCTGTCTTTTTTCCCGCGGAAAAAAACAGGATAAATGCTAGCTTTCCGCCCGGTATCCGTTCCGTTTCAGGTATGCTTCCGCCTGATGCTCCTGTGAAAAGGTGCGGCTTTGCCGCTTCTGCCTGTCCCGCCCGGTGATGGGCTGACCGTCTGCCGAAAGAACCACGTACCGCAGTTTCCCGTGTTTCTCCACGGGGTTGAAATAGACCGCCTGCCCGATTCCGTTAATCATCTTCATAATCGCCCGTTCCTTCCAAAATAAAGTATTGTGTCTGCAAAAGCAGGGCTTGCCGCTGCTTTTGTTGGCCGCAGGCTTAACCAATTTCTATCGGGGGTCAAGGGGAACGTGGAATAATTCCAGTGCGCACACTGGTGTTATGCCGCGAAAGCCCCTTTACACCTGATTGATATTGGTTAACTTCCTGTCCCGCAGGACACATTATTCTCATCGTCTACGCCGCGGCGTTTCAGACTTTCGGGAGGATAGAGCATTGTAGCACACTCTCGCCCGGCAGCCAGCGTCCACCGACCACCCCTATGTGTTACAAAAAGGCAGCACCGATTAAGATGCTGCCTTTTCTATATTACCATTTTTCTGTAAAATGTCCAAATTCTTCTTGACATTTGCCGTTCTATCTGGTCAGCCGCATTCGGGAAATCCAAGGAAAACCGCTTCCGCATTTCTTCGCCGGCCCGTCCAAGCGTCACTGTAAACACTTCCAAGCCTGCCTCGGAAGCTTCGGGCAAGCCGGGGCGGCGGGTTTCCCCGCCGCCCCAAATGTTCTTTTTGTAGTCTTCAAAGATTTGATTCTTTTAAAGCTTCTCTAAAGCGGCCCGGGCAGCGGACTGCTCCGCCTCTTTCTTGCTGTGGCCGCCGCCCTCGCCCGCCACCGCGCCGTTGAGCAGCACCTCTGCCACAAAGGTCTTGTCGTGGTCAGGGCCGCGCTCTGCCACCATGCGGTAGGCAAGGGTTTGATCCGGCTTGCGCTGAATCAGTTCCTGCAGCTCCGTCTTAAAGTCTCGTCGCCGTTCCTCCACAGCCTCTTCCCGTTCCGCGTCCAAAAGGCACCGGTGAATCAGCGCGGAGGCCGCCTGAATCCCACCGTCCAGATACACGGCGGCAAACACCGCCTCGGTGGCATCCGCCAGAATAGAGGTCCGCTCCCGGCCCCCTCCGGCTTCCTCGCCCTTTCCCAGTTTTAGATAACGACCCAGTTCCAGCTTCCGCGCCACTTCGTACAGGCTCTGCTCGCACACCAAAGCCGCCCGGATGCGGGTCAGATCCCCCTCCGGCAGGTCAGGATGCTGCAAAAACAAAAACTCAGCCGTCACAAAACCCAGCACCGAATCGCCCAAAAACTCCAGCCGCTCGTTGCTGTTCATCCTCCGACCCCGGTGCTCGTTGGCGTAGGAGCTGTGGGTCAGCGCCTCCTCCAGCAGCGGCGGAGCCCGAAAAGTATAACTTAATTTTTTCTCCAAATCCTTCATAAAAGCGCACCCACTCTCTCCCAAAAGGAAACCCCGCTCCGGGCGGGGTTTCCTCTTTTATCTGTTCAGTTTTGCGGCGATATAGCGGACAGCATCCCCCACGGATTTCAGTTCGCTCAGGTCATCTTCCTGAATTTCGCCCACGTCAAACGCCTCTTCCATGGCCATTACCAGTTCCACCAGATCCACAGAATCGGCGCCCAGATCCTCCTCAAAGGAAGTCTCCATGCTCACCTCGTCGGCCTCTTTGGCAAACTGCTCGGCCACCAGATCACGCATTGTCTGAAATACCTCTTCATTCGACATACCAGTCACTCCTCAGGTCACAATTGTTGGAGTAATCATACGGCAGCGCCGCATTTCTGTCAATAGGGTATCAGATTTTTTCCGCCAGATCCATCTGCATCTGCGCAACATTTGCTTCTACATCGGCGATAAATCCGCTTGCGGCAAATTCCGCCGCGCGGCGCACCGCGTTTTGAATCGCCCGCGCGTCAGATCCGCCGTGGGCCTTGATCACTGGCTTGGTAATGCCCAGAAACGGCGTTCCGCCCACCTCTCCGGGATCCATCATCCGCTTGAATTCCGCCATTTTGTCCTTCATCAAAAGCGCAGCCAGCTTCGTCTTTGTCTCGGACAAAAACAGCCCTTTGAGTTCCTTAGACATAAGCTTTGCCGTCCCCTCCAGGGACTTGAGCATCACATTTCCAGTGAAGCCATCCGCCACAATCACGTCCGCTCCGCCCAGCATGGCATCGGAAGCTTCGATATTCCCAATGAAGTGCAGGCGGCCCCCACGGCCCGCTGCCTCCAGAACCGCATAGGCTTCATGGCGCAGGGCATCCCCTTTTTCGCTCTCCGCACCAATGTTCAAAAGACCCACCCGGGGGCGCTCCATTCCCATGACTTTTTGGGCATACAGGCTCCCAAGGAACGCAAATTGCAGCAGATACTCCGCCGTACACTCCGCGTTGGCTCCCGCGTCACACAGAATGGCCTTTCCCCCCAGCACGGGGATTTGCGGGCACAGCGCCGCACGCCGCACGCCCCGGATACGCTTTACCACAAGCGTCGCCCCGGCCAGCAGCGCCCCGGTGGATCCAGCAGAGACAAACCCGTCTCCCAGACCCTCCTTCAGCATGTTCAGCCCCACGGTGAGGGACGAGTCCTTCTTCTTTTTAAACGCTGTGGCGGGATCGTCGGCGATCTCCACCACCTCCGACGCGTCCTTAATCTGCACGCCGGGGGGCAGGGTCTTCTCGCCGCAACCTTCCACAGCCCCCAGCACCTCCGCAGCCCGGCCCACCAGCACGATTTCCGTACCGTAGGCTCTGTGGGCCGCCAGTGCGCCCTTCACAATTTCAACCGGGGCGTTGTCTCCACCCATTGCATCCACGATGATTTTCATGCAGCCATCCCTTTCGCCGCGCCCGCGGGCGCAAAATCTCTCTAGCGGAGCGCCTCATCCCGCAGGCCGTCTATGATATTCAGCGACCGGCGGGAAATCTCCGTATTTTTATCCCGCTTCCCCTTGACCCGGTGGTCCAAAGGCGGCATAATCCCGAAATTGACGTTCATTGGCTGGAACCGGACCACCGACTGATCGCAGATATACAGCCCCAGCGCGCCGATGGCGGTTTCCTGGGGAAAGTCCAGCGGCGGCAGCCCCCGCAGGCGGCGCGTCAGCTCCACCGCCGACAGATATCCACTGGCGCAGGACTCCACGTAGCCCTCCACGCCGGTCATCTGCCCTGCAAATGTAACGCGCGGCTCTTTTTTCAGCCGGTAGTATCGGTCAAGCAACCGGGGCGAGTCCAAAAATGTATTGCGGTGCATTACGCCGTAACGCAAAAACTCCGCGTGATGCAAGGCGGGAATCATAGAAAACACCCGTTTTTGCTCCGGGAACTTCAAATGGGTCTGAAAGCCCACCAGATTGTATACGCTGCCGTCGGCATTGTCCCTTCGAAGCTGCACCACGGCATAGGGCCAGCGCCCGGTGCGGGGATCATCCAGTCCCCGGGGCTTCAGCGGCCCGTAAAGCAGCGTGTCATGCCCCCGGCGGGCCATGACCTCCACGGGCATACAGCCCTCGAATACTTTCTGGTCCTCAAATCCATGAACCGGCGCTTCCTCGGCGGCGGTAAGCGCTTGCCAGAACGCGTCATACTCTTCCTTCGTCATGGGGCAATTGACATAATCCGCAGACCCTTTCCCATACCGGGACCCCAGCCAAGCGTGATCCATGTCCACGCTGTCCGCTGCGATCAGCGGCGCGGCAGCGTCGTAAAAATGCAGGGCGGTGTCCGTGCCTAAAAGCGATTGCAGGCGCTCTGCCAGCGCGTCGGAGGTCAGGGGGCCGGAGGCAACCAGCACCTCGCCCTCGGGAAGCTCCGTCACTTCGCCGGGGACCACGGTGATATTGGGACATGCCTTAATCCGCTCCGTCACCAGCGCGGAAAAGCCCTGACGGTCCACTGCCAGCGCTCCGCCTGCCTCCACTCGGGTTTCGTCGGCACATGCAATCACCAGTGACCCCAGCCGCCGCAGTTCTTCCTTCAAAAGACCAGCGGCGTTTTCCAACTGGTCGCTGCGCAGGGAATTGGAGCAGCACAGCTCCGCGAAATCGTCCGTCACATGGGCAGGATTTTTCTTTTGGGGCTTCATCTCCAAGAGCGTCACATGGACGCCCCGGCGGGCCAACTGCCAGGCGGCTTCGCTTCCGGCAAGGCCCGCTCCGATGACCGATACGTTCATACGTGTGTCCTTTCGCATGCCCGGCACCCGCCTAGGGTGCGCTTCGCGCCAATCTGGCGCGGGGCAAATCAGTTTTCTTCGTCCGAGACTGGTTTTTTCGCCGTCACTTTTTCAGCCGACTTCTTCGTCGCCGTTTTCTTTGCGGCAGGCTTCTTCGTCGCCGCTTTTTTCGCAGCCGTCTTCTTCTCCGCTGTATCCGCCGCCTCAGTCGCAGAAGCAACCGACTTGTTGGTTGTTTTTGCCGGGGCTTTCTTTTTTGCTGCTGCGGTTTCGGATTCTGTCTTTTTTACGGCAGGTTTTTTTGCAGTTGTTTTTTTGGCTGCCGTCTTCTTTGCCGCAGAGCTTTTCACGGTTGCCTTTGCAGCCGTTTTCTTCGCGGCGGGCTTCTTTTCGGCGTCCGCGGCTTCCTTGGCGGACTCGCCGCCCTCGTCGGCGGTTTTCTTGGGATATCCCCGTTGGTCCTCCGGCAGGAAGTTGGAGCAGGCAGGGTTGACGCAATAGGGCCGCTTATACCCTCGTCCGGACCGCTTGAACATGGTCTG
>NZ_DAMBZJ010000013.1:34157-58420 GCF_032060045.1 Oscillibacter sp. | reverse complement strand
CCGCACACGGGACAGTCATCCTTCACCGGCACGTCCCAAGTCATAAAGTCGCACTTGGCGGCTTCATTCTTGGCGTTGCGGTGCTCGCAGCAGTAGTAATTATACTGCTTGCCAGACTTCTTGCTCACGCCGGAGCGCTTCATGATCCGCCCACCGCACTTGGGGCAGCGGCCGGGCATCACCACCACCAGCGGCATGGTAAAGCTGCAATCGGGATAGCCCGGGCAGGCCAAAAAGCGTCCGAACCGCCCGGACTTTACCACCAGATTCCGACCGCACTCCGGGCAAATTTCCTCGCTCACCTCGTCGGGCACCTTGATACGGGTTCCTTCAAGTGCCGTTTCGGCGTCCTTCAGGCTTTTTTCAAAATCGCCGTAAAATTCCCGCAAAACACCCTTCCACGGAGTCTTCCCCTCCTCCACGGAGTCCAACTTCCGCTCCATATGGGCGGTAAACTGCAAGTCCGCAATGTCGGAAAAGCGCTGCTTCATCAGCTCCGTCACCACCCGGCCAAGGTTGGTGATTTTCAGGTATTTGCCCTCCTTCACCACATATTCCCGATCAAGGATGGTGGAAACAGTGGGCGCGTAGGTGGAGGGACGTCCAATTTCCTGCTCCTCCATGGCGCGAATCAGTGTTGCGTCGGTATAGTGGGCGGGGGGCTGGGTGAAGTGCTGGTCCCTGCGGAACTCCTTCAGGCCCAGAGCCTCTCCCTCCTTAAGGGCGGGAAGGGGAGATTCTTTTTCTTCCTTCTCCTCATCCTTGCCCTCTTCATAAACGGCGGTGTAGCCCGCAAATTTTAGTCCCGAGGCAGTGGCGCGGAAGATGTGCTCTCCGGCAGCGATGTCCACGGACACGCTGTCGTACACGGCGTTCTCCATCTGGCTTGCCAAAAAGCGGCTCCAAATCAGCTTGTATAGGCGATACTGCTCCCCTGTGAGGTCGCCCTTCACCTGCTCCGGCGTCAACTCCACATTGCTGGGACGGATGGCCTCATGGGCGTCCTGCGCGTTGGCCTTGGCCTTATAGCGGCGGACCTGTGCGGGGTAATATTCTTTTCCGTAACGACTGAGTATGAAACTCTTGGCGGCGGCCTGCGCTTCCTCGCTGATCCGCAGAGAGTCGGTTCTCATATAGGTGATTAGGCCCACCGCGCCTTCGCCCGCAATGTCTACACCTTCGTAGAGCTGCTGGGCGATGGCCATGGTGCGCCGGGGAGTCATGCTCAGCTTTCGCGACGCATCCTGCTGGAGGGTCGAGGTAGTAAAAGGCGGAGAGGGACTGCGCTGCTTATCCGTCCGTTTCACGGACTTCACCGCGAACGCCTGATTTTTTGTGTCCTCCACCACAGACTCCACTTCGTCCGCGGATTTCAGCTCAACTTTTTTGCCGTCTTTTCCGTGATAATGGGCGGTAAATTCCGTCTTTTTTCCGTCATCGGTGCGCAAAAATGCGTCCAGGGTCCAGTATTCCTCGGGCTGAAAGGCCTCGATTTCCCGCTCCCGGTCGTCCACCATGCGGGTTGCCACGGACTGGACCCGCCCGGCGGAAAGGCCCCGGCGGATTTTCTTCCACAAAAGGGGGCTGAGCTGATAACCCACGATACGGTCCAGAATGCGGCGGGCCTGCTGGGCATCCACCAGATTTTGATCGATGTCCCGGGGCCGCTGAATGGACTCCTGCACCACCTTTTTGGTGATCTCGTTAAAGGTCACCCGGCGGGTTTTTTCATCCGGCAGGCTCAAAAGCTGCTTCAAGTGCCAGGAAATCGCCTCACCCTCCCGGTCAGGGTCGGTTGCGAGATACACAGTGTCGGCAGACTTGGCGGACTTTTTCAAGTCGCCGATGATGTCTTCCTTGCCCTTGATGGGCTGGTACACCGGGTCAAAATCCTGTTCCACGTCCACGCCCAGTGTGCTTTTGGGTAAGTCCCGCAGATGACCCATGGAGGCCTTCACGCGAAATTCCTTGCCCAGATATTTTTCAATGGTCTTGGCCTTCGCGGGAGATTCCACGATGACCAGGCTCTGCTTTGCCATAGCTACCTCCAAAACTTTGCGGGGGATTCAGTAATGATCAAATATTTATGAAATCAGCGTCACGGCGCGGATATACCGCTTGCCGTCCCTCTGGGTTACATATTGGTCGATTTCCAGCATGGTCAGGGCCGAGAGCACACGCCGCACGGGCAGCTCCGTCAGCTCGACCAAATCGTCCACCGCCATGGGCTCCTCCGTCAGTTTCTGCAAAATCAAAATCTGATCGTCGGTCAGCCCCGCGTCCTTGATGGAAAGGGTGGGCAGGACAGGAATGGCCGCCTCCACAGGCTGCCCTGGCTGTTTTTCAGGGCTGGGCGGCACAGCACGGGTCTGCCCGCGCAGTTTACCCGGAAACAGCGCCTCATACTCCCGCAAAATGTCCCACGACTCCGCCGCCACCATGGCTCCGTCCCGAATCAAGCGGTTGCACCCTTTGCTGTTTTCCGCGTAAATAGGACCGGGGACGGCAAACACGTCCCGCCCCTGATCCAGCGCCATTCCGGCGGTAATCAGCGCGCCGCTGCGAATCGGAGCCTCCACCACCAGCGCGGCCACACTCAGGCCGGAGATAATACGGTTGCGGATGGGAAAATGGCCGGGCAACGTCTCCGCACCCGGCGGGTACTCCGAAATAAGACAGCCGGACGCGGCCACATCGTCATACAGCCAGCCGTTTTCCTTAGGGTAAATCACGTCAATTCCGCCGCCCAGCACGCCGATGACCGAGCCGCCCGCCCGAAGTGCGCCCTGCGCCGCCACGGAGTCAATGCCCCGGGCAAGACCTGTGACCACCACCGCCCCCGCCTCCGCAAGGCCGAAGGACAAATCCTCCGCACAACGGATGCCGTAAGGCGAGGCCTTCCGCGTCCCCACCACGGCGACGGCGGGCAGCTCGTCCACTGCGGGAAGTCTGCCCCGAATGTACAAAAGGCATGGCGGGTCGTATATACTGCGTAGGCGGATGGGATAGGCCGCGTCATGGAGTGTCAGCAAATGCAGGCCGAGACGTTCACAGTCTGCCAGAATCCGGTCCGCTTCCGCCAAATCCTTTTTTTCCAAAACTTCCGCTTCACGGCGAGTGATGCCCTCCGTGAGCAACAGCTCATCCCGGTCGGCGTAGTAAATATCCTCCGGCGAGGGAAAGCGCTCCAGCAACGAGAGTTTTGTCTGGCTGCCGACACCCTCCATCCGAGAGAGCCAAACCCAGTATTTCAGCATGGACATGTCCTTCCCTCCTCTATCCTCGGCCTCGAGCTATTTCCCACAGCAGCGCGGCGGCCGCCGCCGCCGCATTCAGAGATTCACAGCGCTCATTCATGGGGATTTTCACCGTGGCGGTACAAAGGGCAAGCAGTTCCTCAGAAAGGCCCCGGCCCTCGCTGCCGATGGCGGCGGCGGCACGGGTGTAGTCCAGTTCGCGGATATCCCGCGTATCCGATTGCAGCGCCGCGCCGTATAGCGGAATGCGGCTTTTTTTCAGCAGTGCGGCGACTTCCGCCGCGCCGCAGGTCCACACCGGACAGCGAAATGCCGCACCCATACCGGCCCGCAGAGTTTTGGGATGGTAGGGGTCGGCGCAGTCATTCACCAGAAACAGCCCGTCCGCCCAAAAGGCGTCCGCCGTGCGGAGAATGGTGCCCACGTTGCCGGGGTCCTGCACCCCGTCCAGCACCACATAGCGGCTGCCATTCAGCGTTTCGGGCAGAGTCGCCTCCGGCATTCGGCAAATGGCCAGAACGCCCTGTGGCGTTTTACTTGGGGCGATGGTTTCCATGACGTCCTCCGTCACCTCCACTGCCCGCACGGAGGGCGGCAGATTATGAAGCACTCGCTCCGGCGTAGTCACCACGGTGTCCACCGTCTCGCCCGCCCAGCGGAGGGCCTCCTCCACAAGCTTTGGACTGTCACAGAGAAAGAGGCCTGTCTCCCGGCGAAAACCGCCGTCCGCCGCCAGCTTTTTCAGCTTCAGACAAAGGGGATTTTTTCTGCTTGAAATTTGTTCCACAGCCCTGCTCCCCTTCCTTAAATTTCAAAATGGGCAGCCGATACATTAAAATAGATAGGCCCCGGATTTTGATGTGAAAGTGAGTATATCATACGCCGTCAAACAATTCAAGTCAACGATTTTGCGCCAAAAAGGGGTTTTTTGCTGCTCTAACGCCTCTGAAAACCCCGAAAAAATCCCGACTTCGTCAAAATACGACAGGTTTCGCCCGGTTGGTGCGCGCACCTGCTCCAACCGGGCGAGCAGTCAACTGATCCGCACTTCAATCTGCTCTGCGCGCAGCGCACCGGCAGAACATAACGCGGCAAACAGCTGATCCCTGCGGCAATCATGCGGTGTCCGTTCCTCCTGAACGGGAACGCTCAGAGCCACATGAGCGGGAATAGGCGCGCCGTCGTACAGCGGCAAGATCACGGCGCAGTGCAGCTCCGGTCTGGGGGCGAACAGCAACAGCGCTTCCGCCGCTTCTATCTGCGCGGGGGCAGGCCGCAGCAGCAGCGACACGCCAAATTCCCTTCGAAGCTGGCGGGCCAGCTCTTCTCCGCCGTCTGGAATGTCCAGCAACACATAGCGATAGCGCAGACTCAGCTCCGTCACCGCCCGCACCAACTCGCCCGTGAGATGGTCGGCACACACCGCCACCCTGGTTGCCCCGGAAATTCCACGGCCGGCAAACTCTGCGCGAAGCCATTCTCCGGCAATGCTGCGGTACAGGCGTGTCACTTCCACGGGAAGCACGCCATATTTCGCAAAAATTTCCTCATACGGAAATGCCTCCGGAAATACCGCACGGGTAACGCCCACCTTTTGAAGCTTTTTCGCGGCCCCTGCCGCCCTGCGGCGCAAAACGGCCGCCGGAGTATTTTTCCGGCGAAGCAACCGTACCTCCAGAAACCGCATTCGTAAAATCGTAGATTCGCCCGCCCGGCGGGGCGCTTTTTCCTCCGTCCATGCCACAAATCCAATCATGTCAACCTCCCTGCCCTCCCGTGGGAAACTCGGAGCTGCCCCTGCGTGCCAAAGCGGTCTGCTTCAGCCGTGCAAAAGCCCTCCCGTCCCATTTCTATGGGACAGGAGGGCTTCTTATGCTGAGAAATCAGCGGGAGAGCGAATAACCGGTGAGATATTTCAAAGGATTGATGCGCACGCCGTTCTCTGAAATCTCAAAGTGGAGGTGAGGCCCGGTGGAGTTGCCGGTAGATCCGGTGACGCCGATGGAATCCCCTTGGTTTACGTAGGACCCGGCCGTGGTTCCAAGGCTACTCATGTGGGCGTACAGGGTGGTATTTCCCCCGCCATGGGATATGACCACATAATTGCCGTAGGACCTGGAACGCTGGGCCACAATCACGGTGCCCGATTTGGCGGCGTGGATAGTGGTGGTATAGCCTACCCGTCCGATATCGATTCCCTTGTGATTCGTGGAGCCAATGCCCCCCGGAGACGAGCGTCCGCCAAAGGTGGAGGTGATATACCGGCTGTCCACCGGCCAAATGTAACCGCCAAGGGCAGCGTTGGAGGGTTTTCCGCCGTTGGCCGCGGCTTGCTCTGCCGCAAGCTTGCGGCTCAGCTCCTGAATTTCCTTCTGGATGGCCTCCTGTTCCTCGGCAAGGCCGTCGATCTCGGCTTCCGTCTCGTTCTGGTCGCTGGCAAGCTGGCGAATCAGATTGTTGGCCTCGGTTCTCTGGGCTTCCAACTCAGTCTTCTTGGACACCAGCTCCTTCTTTGCCGCTTCCGCGTCGGCCTTGGACGCGGTAAGCTGGGCTTCTTTCTCCGCAATTTCCTCTTGAAGGGCCTTGAGCTGGTCAATCACCGCCTGGTCCGCATACATAATCTCATTCACCGCGTTCAGCCGGTCCAGAAGGTCCGTAAGGCTGTCGGACTTGAAGAGGACGGACCAATAGCTGACGGTCCCCCCCTCCTCCATGGCCCGCACCCGGCGGCAAAACAGATCGTACTGAGCCGCCTCCCGCTCCTGCGCGTCGGCAAGCTCCGCCTGCGTCTGGGTAATCAGGTCAGCATAGGTGGAAATCTGCGTCTCCACGTTGCCGATTTCCTTTACCTGCACGGCAATCTGCTGGTCCAGCAGTTCCTTCTTCTTCATGACCTGTGCCTTGTCGCTGGAAAGGGCCGAAAGCTTAGCCTTCAGCTCCCTCTTCTGCTTGTTTAAATCCGTGGCGCTGCTTTTCAGCGCGTCGATATCCGCCTGTTTCACGGCAGCCGCAGGCTGAGGCAACAACATCGCAGTGCAGATTACCATAAGGGCCATCAATCCCGCCGTGAATCGCTTCATCCGTCTCATCAATGTTCCACCCTTCCGCATGTTTCGTAAAGCATGGTTTACACCTGCAAAAACCGCCGAATGGCGGACAAGCTTCCCCCTACGCCCACAAGGATTCCGGCCACCAAAAATGTCAGCGCCACAGGGACCCAGAGATCCCCAAAGCTCATCACATTGATGAGCTGAAGCGTATCGCTGCTTTCAACCCCCCGGGTCACTGCCTCATAAAGCGTCCATTGTAGCAGGAAGGCCGCCACCGCACCGGTGACGCCCAGCATGAACCCCTCGTATACAAAGGGCCAGCGGATAAAGCCGTTGGTGGCGCCCACCATGCGCATGATGGCGATTTCCTCCCGCCGGTCAAAGGTGGTGAGTTTAATGGTGTTGGACATAATGAACACGGACACCACCAGCAAAATCACAATCAGCGTCACACACACCACCGTGGCGATGTTCCGCACGGTAATCAGTCCGTCAGAAAACTCCTCGTAGGCGGTGACCTCCGCGATGCCCTCCACCTTCTCCACGGCGGCCTTCGTCTCTCCCGTCAGTCGGATGTCTACGGTTTTTACGGCAAATCGGTCCCGGAAAATTTCCGGGTCCAAATCCTGAAATGCCGACTCGTCGGTGTACTTCTCCTGAAAATTCTTAGTAGCCTCTTCCTTCGTGATGAAGGTGACAGAAGCCACGTTTGGCTGGGCCTCAAGCTTGCTCTGAAGCAGCCGGGCCTGCTGGGTGGTGTAACTCTCGTCCACATACGCGAGGATTTCGTTGTCCCGCTCCATATCCCGAAGTTGCTGGTTTGCATTTACCGCCACGAGAGAAAACGTGCCCATAATCAAAAGGCAGGCCACGGTGACACCCACGGCGGCAAAGGACATAAATCCATGGCTGAACATATTGGAAACGCCCTCGTGGAAAAAATAGCGAAAATTATGCCTTCCCATGGATATGTCCTCCCACATAGCGCCCTACGGAGTCGTTGACGATACGTCCTCCGTCAATGGTGATGACACGCTTTTCAAAGCGGTCCACCAGATCCTTCTCATGGGTAACCACCACCACGGTGGTCCCCAGTGTGTTAATTTTTACCAACAGCCGCATCAGCTCCAGCGAACGGTCCGGGTCCAGATTGCCCGTGGGCTCGTCCGCAATAATGGTGGTGGGGTTGTTCACCAGCGCCCGGGCGATGGCCACCCGCTGCTGCTCGCCACCGGAAAGCTCTGTGGGGAAATGAGCGGCCTTTTCATTCAGCCCCACCAGTTTTAATACGTAGGGGATACGTTTGCGCAGCTCCTTCTCCCCCATACCCACGGCGCGCATGACAAAGGCCAGATTGTCATACACCGTTTTCTTTTCAATCAGGCGGAAATCCTGAAAAATTACACCCACGGTCCGCCGCATCAGGGGCAGTTGCCGGTCGGTAATATTGCTGACGGAAAAACCGTTAATCATCACACGGCCCCGGGTAGGCTCCACCTCGCCGGTAAGCAGCTTGATAATCGTGGATTTGCCAGCGCCGGAAGGCCCCACCAAAAATACGAACTCGCCGTCTTCAATAGTGAGTGTAATGCCCCGGACGGCCCGCGTGCCGTTGTCATACTCCATTTCCACGTCCTTCAGACGGATCATATACGCACCTCGCTCCGATCCGGCAGGACCGCCGGAATTTCCATTTTTCTGGGATGGTAGACATAAATCTACAATCGATTGTATTATATATGCTTTTTCCCCATCATGCAAGTGAAAATATAAATTGCATCCGGAAAATTCCCGGGCGCGCCGCGCTCCCGGGTTTTCCAACGCCGCCATCCTGCAAAAAGGGAGGACGGCTGTACGCCGTCCTCCTTAATGCGCGCTTTAGTTCAGCCGCACCTCTTTTGCCGCTTCGGGCTGAAAGCAGCCCTTCATGTCGTATTTATTGTACCCGGAATAGTCGGACAAGGCCCGGCCTTCCAGAGAATAGCTGCGAATAAACCGCTTGCCATCCACCGAGGTCCAGTTTTCCGCATCCCATGAGAGATATCCGTCCTCGTCGGTCTGCTTTTCGGCAAAAAGCAAATCCACCTGCCGGTTGTGATTGGCCATAAGGTCCACCAAATCGTCCCAGCTTACCTCTTTTTCGCATTTTTCAATCAAGTCTTTAACGTTCATTTTCTTCCCCCTCAGCCCACGTAGCCGGCCTTTCTCAGAAGTTCCACAGACCGCTGGCTGTTGGCCTCGCTCATCATCACCAGCGGGCCGGTGCAGCCCATGCCGCTCTCGGCGTAAATCCCCGCCTTCCACAAAACCCGCACCGCGTCCTCCAAATCCATCACCTCGATGCCCGCAATGCTGGCGGTCACCGGCTCGGAGGGCGGGACCTTTATCTCCTCCATCTCTGCGGTGGGCTTGAGGCAGGCGGTTTTCCGGGCCTCTAAGAGTTTGTTCAGCCCAGCCTTTTCCGCCCTGGAAAATTCCTCCCGCGCCACATCGAATACTTTGCCCCGCACAAGCTGGGCGGCAAATTCCAGTGCGTTTGCAATCAACGGCGCACCGGAGGCACGGGAGATAATCAGAATCAGCTTTTCATAGCCCTTGCCGATGCCGGGACCATAACCGTACCCGCTGGACTCAAAGCTGCCACCGGTGGTATAGGCCGAGAGCATTTTAATGAGGACATTTCCGGTGAGAGGGTCCGTTACCAACACGTCCGGCGTGCCCTGAAGTACATCGTTTCCCCGCAGCACCGCCCCTCCGTCAGACCGGGCCGACTCCGCAAACCGGAAGGAATATCCGCCCGCCTGAAGCTGGCGGAGGGCTGTTTCTGTCTGGCGCGCGCCATCCACATTCAGGATGCCCACGGTGGGATCGGCAACGCCGCCGGCCTTGGCGGCAATGATCCCGTAAACGGCGTTTTTAATCATACCCTCCACCCGGTCGGCACTGGATGTGCCGGTGGTGGTGGCAATCAGCATCTCCCGGCCTTTGGCGGGCGTTACCACCCGGCCCACGGTGGACACGCCGATGGGAAACGGAAAGTGCATGGTCACAGCGCCGTCCACCGCGCCGCTGTCCACCAGCTCCTCCATTTTCTTGTGGCCCTCGTCCTCACTTGATACCCTTACGGTAGTAATGCCCGGGGCCTCCAGTGTACCAATATAGTACACATCCACACCCCGCTTCACTGCCATTTGGGCGGCGGCCATCGCATTTTCCTCGCCGTGCTCGCTGCCCATTCCCGTCAGGGCGATTTTGGGGCGCACTCCGAATGAGCCGCGCTCCAACCCCTCGGCCATTTCCAAAAAAGTTTTGGCGATGGTTTTTTGAAGATTACTCATGCCGCACCTCGCTCAATCCGCATGCGCCAGCAATGTGGCCGCAAATTCCTTCATGGCTTTGGCAATCATGTCCCGCACCTGCTCCTCGCCCACGCCGGTCTGGGTATCCTGCACCCCCGCGTTTTTCTGGACGACGAAGGATACGCCGTCAAACAAGTTGGTCATGCGCCCAAGGAACAGCGAGCCCTTACCCACAATCATAACCCGGCGGATATCCCCCGCCAGCAGCTCCTCCCGGGCAAAGCCCAAATAGGGCACGCCGGAGGGAATATGTCCTTGGGTAGGCGCCCAGCCGGTGAGCCCGTGCTTCACTGTGAAGTTTGCCAGATCCGCCTTTTCCAGCTCTCCCCGCTTCACCGCCAGCGCGGCGATCATCTTATAGTTTGAAAGGGGCACGTCGCCCGCCCCGGCAGGCTTTGTGATGTCAGGGTTTTGCATCTCCGGCGAGTATTTATCAATGTCAGTGATTTTTAGACCCGCACGGTCCAGTGGGTCGGTGATGAGGCTGGAGATGACCGCCTGAGGCGCGGAGCCGGTTCCCACACTGTGGCGGCCCAGCAATTCCAGATTGATTTCAGGGTTCACACCATCGTTTTCCGTGACCACCACAGCAAAGCCCGCCACCATGTCCTCTAAAATAGGCAGACCCTTTTTCACATGGTCCTTGCCGTTCATCCCAAGCTTCGCCGTGCAGCCCCCGGCGGTGACCACCACAGTTTTATACGCCCCGGCCTGTACCAGAGCGGCGGCCTCAATCATGGCGTGGGCCGGGGCGGCACAAAAGCTGCGCAGATCAGATCCGGTGGCCCCCAAAAGGCCCGCAATCTCTGCAGCGGCCTTGGCAAAATTGCCGCCGCCTCGCTGGTTCATGTCGCCGCAGGCCTCCTCCGCGCAGTCGATCACGTAATCCACCTGTTCCTTTTCAATCCCCGCGTTTTTCACAGCGGTGAGCAGCGCCAGAACGGAGGACGCCTTGGACACCAGATTTTCCATCATCACATGGGCGGAGAGATTTCCGTCGATGTCGTGGGCGCGGTTTACGCAGCCAACCAGCCGGTCATGGTGATACAGACCCTCGGAATGCTCCTGCTCCACCAAACGGGCAATTTCCGCACCGTCGATTCCGTCTTGAATGCGGGCTAAAATCGTCTCGTCCATCAGAGGATTTGCGGCAAGGTCGCTCTTGTAGGCGGCCACAAAGTCCCGGTCCAGCTTCACAAGGTCGAACACATCACAGCTTTGCAGTAGCAGGAAAAACTCCTCTTGCGGCATTATCTGGCCGAATTTTCCAAAACGCTCGCTTACGTCGCAGGTTTTGTCATACCAAGGCTGCTCCACGGCCGCCAGCTCCGCCGGGGTTTTGTTGCCGATGTAGACCTGATTGGGCCAGTAGGACAGAGCCTGCTCAAAGCTGCGCAGGTGGGCGGGCAGCGCCTTTAAATACTCGCTTTCGGGGTTCACGATGCGCTCCGTGGTCTGGGTGGTGCCGCTGCGCAGCACCATGTCCGGCGTATGGGCCAGAATGTAACCCACACCCTTGATGACACTTTTCATGGCAAAATACCGTCCTCTCTGCACTTTCAATTGAATTTTTATGGGTTCCCGGTCCTCTGGCGTTTGGGGAAGCTCTATATTAAATGTATTGGCACGTGTTTATAAGGTATGTCGGGACATTTGCAGACGGCCACATCTAAAAGGCCACTGCCGCCAATTGTGCAGCGCCGCATCAAGCACGTTTAGTTGAGTGCATTAAGAGCGTTTTTCCCTCTTTTCAACGTATTCGCATGTTTCCGAGGTATTTGCACTTCCCTAAATCATCCGCGTTTCTGCGAGACTAATTGCATTTCTGCCGGGACTTTTTGTTTTTATTGGAGCTGCCCGGTGTTGCTTCCGGCAATTTTGGCCACCACTGCTGACAAACGCAAGGGCATGGTGCGTTCGCTCCTTTTCCCGGCGGCTGCCGGTGCCTTCTATTAAAACGGAGGGGCGGCCGCCGATTCGAGATCAATACTTGCAGTATTGCTCCCGAATGCTGGTCATCTCATTGACGATGTCGTCAACGTCCAAAACCATTTCCATCATGCTCACCTGCTCATCATAGACGGCTTCGTCAAATTCCGTCTTAATTTCAGGCTCGCACACATGATAAACCCTGAGTCCCAACTGGACTCCTGTCAATGGACCGGCATAGGTCGGGTCACCGTTGGTGACCGTTTCAGCCGCAAGACCCGAAGCCTCGCCCTCAGACGCGCCCAAAAGAACGACCACGTTCTCAGGGCCATACTGCTCGGCGAATTCCTTAACCCGCTTCTGATTTTCCAGATCCATTGCACCAGCGGCCGTTCAGACGAAGCACTCCGTCGAGGAAAACACAACCTCGGCACCGGCACTCTTGGCGCACGCCTCGATGGCCTGGCCGGGGATGCCGTCCCGGTCGCCAATGATGACAACCTTTCTGCCCGCTAAGATACCCATGTTTCTGTTCCTCCTTTTCTGTAAGATTATAGTCAGCCGGATAAACAGGGTTTCCGGCCCGCTACCTGAATTTGCAGCCTGAAACGCTTCCAACCCCGCAGGGCGGGGCTTCTGGCTCAGGCGTACTTTTTGATCATGGCCTCCACGTTTTCAGGCGTTGCGTCGTCCTTCACGCAGGAGTCGATCATCACGCCGTTTTCATACACAGCAATCACCGGCAGGCCCAGAATCTTCTGTCCAATGGCAAGGCGGCGGGCCTTGGTGGTGTTCAGGGCGCAGAATTTCAGTCCGTCGCCGCCATACTTTTCCGCGAACTCATGAACGTGGGGCATCAGCGCCGCACAGGGGACACAGCCGTCTCCGTAGAAGTCCACAACGACCTTGCCAGAGGCTTGAAGCACTTCGGCTTCAAAGGTTTCCTTATCCAGTTCCAGCATATCCTTCGCTCCTTTTACTTCAGATTTGAGAGATAGTGCTCCGCCTGCATGGCGGCAATCGCACCGTCCGCTGCGGCGGTGACCACCTGACGCAGGCTCTTCACCCGCAAATCCCCCGCTGCGAACACGCCAGGGAGGTTGGTGTGCATATTGTCGTCGGTGCGGATATAGCCGTTTTCCATGTCCACCGCACCCTCGTACAGCTTTGTATTGGGCAGTAAGCCGATGAAGCCGAACAAGCCGAACATTCCATCCTCCTCGTCTGCCTCCACGGTGGTCAGCTCCCCGGTTTTGGTATTCTTGATCACCATCTTGGACAGCAGCTCGTCGCCATCCGCCTCCTCCACCACGGAATCCCACATAAAATGCAGCTTAGGGTTGGCGAAGGCCTTCTCCTGAATGGATTTGGCGGCCCGCAGTTCCTCCCGGCGGTGAATAATCGTGACCTTTCGGGCAAATTTGGAGAGGTACATGGCCTCTTCCACGGCGGAGTCGCCTCCGCCCACTACGAAGACCTCAAAATCCTCAAAAAACGCGGCATCGCAGGTGGCGCAGTAGGAAATGCCCTTGCCCAAGAATTTGCCCTCGTTGTTGCAGCCGATGGGCCGGGGAAACGCGCCGGTGGCGAGAATCACGGCTTTTGCCAAATACTCGCCCTTGTTCCCCGTCACCTTCTTCACGTCACCGGAAAGGTCCACGGATTTTATGACGTCGCTTATCCGCTCTGCGCCGAACTTTTTGGCCTGTTCCGTCATCCGTGCCACCAGCGAGGGACCGGTTTCCCCCTCCAAAAGCTGCCCGGGGTAATTTTCGATTTCACTGGTAATGGCGATTTGTCCGCCGTCCTGTCCCTTTTCGATTATCAACGTATCCAGCCGGCTGCGACCGGTATACAGCCCTGCAGCAAGACCCGCGGGGCCAGCGCCCAGAATGATGACATCATAGGTTTTGCTCATTGCTATCGCTCCCATGCTCGCTCCCCGGCGGTGGTCCAGCTACCGCCGGGGGCGATGTTCCATTTTTCTCAGACCTCAAAAATGGTCTGGTCCTCCACCTCGGTGGTCAGCGCTTCCAGAGCGCGAGCCACCAGCTTTTTGCGCAGAGCGTATTCCTCCTCGTGGGCCAGCGCGGGGTTTCCAAGGGGATGGGGAATCGCAATGGTGGGAACGATTCTGTTCGCGCCCACCGTCATGGAGATCGGCGTAACTGTGCACATATGCACAACGGGGATACCCGCCCGCTCAATCTCTTTTACCATCGTTGCACCGCAACGCGTGCAGGTACCTCATGTGCTGGTCATAATGACCGCGCTTACGTTGGCCTGAAGAAGCTTCTGCGCGTATTCGGCGGCAAATTTTTTGGACGAGGCCACGGCGGTGCCGTTGCCCACGGTGGTATAGAAGAACTCGTGCAGCTTGCCGATTTTGCCTTCCCGCTCAAACTCCCGCAACACATCCACGGGCAGCACGCGGTTGGGGTCCTGATTGGCATAGACGGGGTCGTATCCGCCGTGGGCGGTTTCGTATGTCTCTTCTGTTAAGCGCTCCAAGCCCTGAATGTTGTATTCGCCGTAATGCGAGGCATTGGAGGACTCGATATGGTCCGGATTTCCCTTGGGGACGATGCCGCCGGAGGTACACAGGGCGACAATTGCATGGCTCAAATCCTTCACGGCCTTGTTGGGAGCCACCCGGTCAAAAGACGGCATGGGATATTCGGTGGTAAAAGGCTTTCCCGAAAGCTTTGCCACCAGCATATCCACGGCTCGCTTGGAACCGCGCTCCTTGTCAAAGAAGTTGCGGCGAATGCCGTTGGGCAGATATCCGTCCTCGCAGGAAGCGCCGATATCCTCGCCGCGCATCAGCTTCATGGCAAGCTTTGCCATGCCGGGCGCAGCCTTGCGCATGCCGGCGGCACTGTTCGTGGTGGCAAAAATCAGAACCTTGGTGCGCAGGTCCGCGCCGGGGTTTTCCTCATACATACCAGTGAGAACGGGAATGCCCAGCTCCTCCTGAACGGCCTTGCAGATGTTGGCGCAGGCATAGCCGTATCGTCCGGCGTTGAAGGCGGGACCGGCGATAAGCAAATCTGGCTTTGCAGCCTTGACCCATTCCAGCACCTGTGCCTTGGCGTCCTTCTCATGCTCGGCAAAATAGGAGTCGCCACAGACGACGGTGGAAACCACCTCCGCCTCGCCTTTCCATGCTTGATTAAAGGCAAGGCCGGGGCCTACATGGCCTTCCCGCAGCTCGGGCGGCACATGGGCCATTTCCTCGCCGCCAATGCTGGCAAAGAATTGGTTGATATAGTGTACGACACGATAACTCATGCGTTTCTCCTCCTCTCCTTATCTGGCGCTCAGGCGGTTAAAGCCCATTTCGTTGGTGGCACCGGTGATGACCTGAAGCTCCGCCTCGATAGACCCGTCAGCCCGCAAGGACCCGGCATGGCCGCCCGCGATTTTGTCCACATAGTCCAGCATACCGATCACCTTGTCAAGTTTGGGAAGGATCACCACCTGATTGGCGTTTCCGCCGGTGACCACCGCGTCCGCCAGCGCGTCCGCATCCGCCAGAGACTGGGACTTTCCATCCTGTCCGGCGTATTCATCGGTGATCAGAACGGTGCGAATCCCCTTCTGTTCGGTCTTCTTGCAGTTCATAATCAGGTCGGTGTCCGGATTGCCAAAGCCCTCCTCAGATACCACCACGCCGTCCAAATCCAGCAGTCGCGCAAGTTTGGAGGCCCAGTCGGAGGAGCGCTGCTTATCGGCCAGATACACATTTTCGTTGGTGATGATGTTGCACACGTAGTTGATGGTCTTGCCGTGCTGCTCGAACAGGTCGGCCACCACGGGGTTGTTTTGGTGGTGATAGGTGGTGTTCTTGTCGCAGGCGGACACACAGTTGCCGGAGATGATGGCCCCGTCCATGGTTTCGGTGGGGTTTAAAAGAGTGGAAATAATCTTCTTCGCGTCCACGCCGTAGACATAGGTGTCGTGGAGTAGGCCCTGACTCTGGAGCATATGGACATAGCCCACCCGGGGAAGGTCTGGGAGCTTTTCCATCCCCTCCTTCACGCCATAGGTTTCAAACGCTCGTGTCTCATCGGGGACCACGTCGCGGCCAAGCTCGCCCACAAAGGTGGCAGCCCGCAGGCCCGCCATGCGGACCGCGTGCTCGTATTCGTGCTGATGGACGCCCTCCATCGGCTGACACAGCAGCACAAGATTCAAAAGCTTTGAAAAAGGGGTATAGTCCGCGCCGGGGCCGGTCATGTCGATGATCCCCTCCTGAAAGCCCACGATTTTGCCCGCGGTGACAATGGCCATGCCCCGCAGCACATGGGTTTTTCCGGAGCCAACGGTATCCACCTTGGAAATGACGCCGGGAAACTCACCACCAGGACCCTCCACCTTCACGCGAGGCTCGATCACATCTTTCACCGGGGTGATGCGCACGCTTTCTCCGGGTCTTGCGATGTCAAAGCTGGCCGACTTGATGCAGGCTTTCACATCGTCGTCTATGAAGATGAACTCCATAACTTCATCGGCATTGACCCAAAGCGTTCCGTTTTCCACCTTGCATTCTTTCGAAAATTGAATGTCCTGAATCTGGATAAAACCCAATTCCAATTTCAAAGTGAGCACCTCCTTCTTTTCATTTTTATTTGCCTGCGTCACTAAGTCCTGCCACAGCGTCAAAGCCCAGCGCGCCGGAGAGCAGGGTATAGTCGATCAGCCGGAAATCCTCCAGCACGCTTCTTGTAAGCGTGCTGCGGCGAGGCGCGAGCTTGTCGCACACCTCGATGCTGCCCGCAATCAATCCTGCCTGCTCCGCCGAAAATTCCCCGGGAGTTTTAGATACCACCACGGATTTATAAGGCGTTTCGTTGGGCTTTACGCTGCCGGCCAGCGGGTGAGTATACAGCGCATGCCCGGCATACACCATATCCCTCGCCTTCACCAGAATTTCCCGCAAGGAAAGCTCCTCCAAAAGAAGAATTTCATATCGCTCAGCCATGCATGCTTTCACAAGGGGATTGTTCGTCAAAATCAGATATTGCCGCTCGCTGGTCACCGTCGCAGCCCCCTTCCAACGCAAAAACAGAATCGGACAGCTGCCCGACTCTGTTGATTTACCTGAGAGATTCCCCGAACGCGGGTTGCTCCTTCGGCGCTTTCGCTTTCCAGAGGGTTGTCGGGCTGCAGTCCTTTCGCCTGAGATGTTCATATCGCGCCGGCAAGCTTGCAATACTTATACCTTCGGCCCCGCCTCCAATGGGCAGATCTCCTGCAACCGTCATTCAAATCATTCAATTTTCCAAACCGGACACTCGCCCCGTCTTTATGCCCATTGTAAGCGCTCCGGCTCTCAGGGCGCAAGAAAAAAAGGTTATTTATAATTTTTATCTATAAATTCAATCCGGCAAATTGACGGGACTAACAATTGGAAATTATTTCATTTTTTCATTGAAATCCTGCTGCTTTATTGATCCTTTTACTGTTTACCAGTGCTTATATTGACACATTGCAGTAATCCTCGCAGAATAATTTTGTTAAGTTTCTACGTTTTGCACAATTTTAACGTGAAAACTCCGGGCTGCGAAGGTAAAAATTCTCGGCAAAACTGTAAAACACCTGCGCAGAGGGAGAGAGCACACCGTTTTTCCGGCGGAGAAGATAGAGCTTGCGCCGAATCCGGATGCCGGGCAGTTCCAGCGTCAAAAGCTTTCCCCGCTCCTCCGCCGCGCTTTTGGAGAGAATGGCTACCCCTGCTCCCATCTCCACTAGCCGCTCCACCTCTTCATTGGAGGATGCCTGCGCGGCAACTTTTATGCTGATCGGGTCCACACCCATGGCCCGAAGAAACAGCTCCGTTTCCCGGCGTGTGCCGCTTCCCTCCTCCCGTACCACAAAAGGCTCCCGGGCGGCGCGGCGCAAAGAGACGCCCTCCTCCCGCCACACTCGGTATCTGGGAAGATTTGGCGCCACCAGCACCAGTTGATCGTTGGCAAACTCTCGGGCGACGTACTTACCTCCGGGAAGCGTGCCACAAAAACCAATCTCCGCATCCCGGTCCGTCACCTGACGAACAGCCCCGGCGCTGTCCGTCATACGTAAATCAAATTTCACATCGGGGTGCCGCTTTTGAAACGCCGAAAGCAGCCGGGGCACGAAATACCGTCCCGGTATAGTGGATGCGGCGATGACCACCGTGCCGGACAATTCCGTTGCAAACCGGTGCAGGGCCTCTTCCGCCTGTTGACGCAAAACCAACATTTGCCCCGCGTATTCATACAAAAGCCTCCCCGCCTCTGTAAGTCCGGCCTCTCGGGTGGTGCGAGCGATTAGTGTCAGGCCCAGTTCCCGTTCCAGCGCCGTCACATGCGCACTGACAGTGGGCTGGCTTACGCCCAGCGCCTCCGCAGCCCGGGAAAAGGTGCCCATCTCCACCACGCGGGCAAACGCCTCCAACTGTCGAAAATCCATGGGTATCTCCTTTCGCTGGCGCGGTAGAGGCCGCGCAGCTCCCTAGCGTTTCTTTGGTACGCAAACGCGATTCCTGTTTTTTATTTTAAATAAAATTCTTATGCAAGTTTAAAAAAGGGGACACCGCGCGATGGCGCGGCGTCCCCTTGGCGGGAATATGTGGGAATCGAACCCACCTGGGCAGCTCTTCACCACCCTCACCGGTTTTGAAGACCGGGGGGCACACCAGCACCCATCTACTCCCACGAAAATCACCGCTTTCCACGGTCGACGGCGCTATTGTAGCACGTCCTTTGTGAAATGGCAATACCCATATAAACTCCGATTTTTCCTCGTCTTAAAAAGCCGACAGGTTTAAAAATCTTTTGAATAGCAAGGCTCACAGCAAGATAATGGAAGAGCCGTCGCTCGCTCATACTCTGTCGTCAGAGAAAAAACTTTTATCCACAAGGCGGCGGAGATCACCCTCCTTTTTCGTCACGTGGAAACGGTCCAGATACTCAAGCACGGCCAGAGCGTATTTCCGGGAGGTTCCCAGCGCGTCCCGCAGCTCCGCCAGCGTAAGCGTCTCCTGCTCCGCGAAGTGGTCCCGCACTGCGCTTCGCGCCCGCAGCCACGCGTCTTTGTGATAGCAGATCTGAGGAGAGAGCATCACCAGATCTCCGCCGGTAAGTACACTGTCCAGCACCTGCTTGGCGTCCGCGGCATCTGCCGGTGTGAACCGAGCCAGCATCTCCTCGGTGGTCGGCGGCTCGATGCCTGCTTTGCGGTAACTCTCCAGCAGCCGTTCCCGGAGGGCGGTCTGCTTTTTCGTGAACCGGACAGAAAACTCCGCCAGCGCATACCGCTCCGCCGTCCGGCGGATGCTTCCCTCTGCGCAGAGCTGGCGCAAAAGTGCGTCCGCCCCTGTCTGGTCCATGGACTTAAACAGCTTTTGCCGCAGCTCGGCGGCTTTCATTCCGGCGTGAAGGGGATTTTTTCGGTGATAATCCTCCAAAAGCCCCCGGCAGGCATCCCGCACGCCGTCCATCACCCCGGATGAGGCAAATCGGCCCGGCAGTGGCTCAACTAACCTTCCGGCAGACACCAACTCCCCCAGCAGCATTTCCAGCTCCTGCGGGTCTACCCCAAGCTTGGACGCCAGCTTGTCGGTTTGGGGCAGCGCCGTGCCGAACTCCGAAGTTACCTGCACCACCCGGTCGCCGCTGGAACCGCTTTCCCGGATGCAAAGCGCCTCCAGCACAGCGGAGTCTCCCCGCTTATGCCGCTTGGGCGCGTCATCTAAAATTGTGCCGCCGCCGATGGTTTCCAGCGGCGAGAGAAAACGAACCACAAACCGGTCCCCGTTTTTTGAGGCAATCGGCTCTGTCAGCCGGAGCTGGGCATAGCAGCTTTCGCCGGGATCCAGCCCGTCTCGGTCCAACAGCACCACCTTGGCAAGCAGCACCGACGCGCCGTGGTATAGATGGACCTGCGAGTCGTTTAAAATTACCCGCCGGGAGGACCGCAGGTTCTGAAGCCGCACGTCCAGCATCAGCGAGGTGCGCAGGCTTTCGGGTTTTGCCACCGCGTCGCCTCGCTGCACGTCGGTCCGCTTCAGACCCGCCAGATTCACCGCCACCCGCTGGCCCGCGTAAGCGATTTCCACGTCTTTTCCGTGGACCTGCAAATTCCGAATGCGAGTTTCCTCTCCGGAAGGAGCAAGCATCGCCGGATCTCCCTCGTGCATGGCCCCCTCAATGAGCGTGCCTGTCACAACGGTACCAAAACCGTCCACAGAAAACACCCGGTCCACCGGCAGACGGAATGCCACCCGCAGATTTTTCTCCCGGGCGTCTAAAACCAGTGCGTGGAGGGCTTCTTTCAGCTCCGGGATGCCTTGCCCGGTATAGGCCGAGACGGTGAGAATGGGCTTTCCCTCCAAAAACGTTCCCTTCACCCGCTGAGCAATTTCCTCTCGCATCATGTCCAGCCACTCCGGGTCCACCAGATCGGCTTTGGTGACGGCCACAAGGCCGTTCTTGATGCCCAGAAGCGTCAGAATGCCAAGGTGCTCCACAGTCTGGGGCATAAAGCCCTCGTCCGCGGCCACCACCAGCATAGCAAGGTCGATGCCCCCTGCTCCTGCCAGCATATTTTTGATAAACTTCTCATGGCCCGGCACGTCCACAATGCCCGCCTGCGTGCCGTCGTCAAAATCCAGATGGGCGAAGCCCAGCTCGATGGTGATACCCCGCTTTTTCTCCTCCTGAAGGCGGTCCGTGTCAATGCCCGTGAGGGCCTTGATCAGTAAGGTTTTCCCGTGGTCCACATGGCCCGCCGTGCCAATAATCACATGCTTCATCGCAGACACTCCCTCAGCGCGTCCACGATGCAGGAAAACTCGTCCTCCCGCAGCGTCCGTGCGTCCAGCAGATAGCGGTCATGGGCCACTCGGCCGATGATCGGCCGCTCCCGCAGGCGCATGGCGGCCTCCAGCGCCGCCACGCCGCCGCGCGCCGGCATCACCGCAACGGCAAAGCTTGGCAGCGTTTGGGTTGGAACACTGCCCCCGCCCACTTGATCCTCACCGGGAATCACCTCCGCGTTCGCACCAACCTCTCGCGCCAGCGCGCAGAGTCGCTGGGCGCGCATCCGCAGCGTTTCCGGCGATACCGCCAGCATGGCAAGAGTGGGCAGCTCCGTCTCCGCCGTTTCCTCCACATAGGCCCGCAAAGTGGCCTCCAGCGCCGCCAGCACCATTTTATCCACGCGCATCGCCCGGTAGAGTGGATGCTCCCGTAAGAGCGAGAGATATTCCTCCCGCCCCACGATAATTCCCGCCTGAGGACCGCCCAAAAGTTTATCACCGGAAAAGGAAACCAAGTCGACTCCCGCCGCCACAGATTCCTGCACCGTGGGTTCGTCCCGCAGGCCAAGCCGCGCCAGATTCACCAGAGAGCCGCTGCCCAAATCCTCAATAACCGGAAGACCACGGCTGTGGCCAAGCTGCGCCAGCTCAGAGGGGGACACGGTCTTCGTAAAGCCCACCACCCGGAAATTGCTGGTGTGAACCTTCATCAGCGCTCGCGTGTCCTCGCAAATGGCTTTTTCATAATCCCCCAGATGGGTCTTGTTGGTGGTCCCCACCTCCCGCAGCCGCGCACCGCAGGTTTCCATGATTTCCGGAATCCGGAAGGAACCGCCGATTTCCACCAACTCGCCTCGGGAGACAATCACCTCGCCCCCCGTTGCCATGGCGGAGAGAATCAGCAGCACAGCGGCGGCGTTGTTGTTTACCGTCAGGGCGCTCTCTGCGCCGGTAAGCCGGGTCAAAAGTCCCTCCACGTGGGCGCAGCGATCCCCCCGGCAGCCGCCCTCCACGTCGTATTCCAGCGTGTTGTAGCTCCGGGCAACGTCTCTGGCGGCCTCCGCTGCCCGTTCCGACATACACGCCCGGCCCATGTTGGTATGCAGCACCACGCCGGTTCCGTTGATGACGCTGCGCAAAGATGGCAGCGCCGCCCGCCGGGCATGGGCCTGTATCGTGGCGCACAATGCCGCTTTGTCCGGCGGCGTGTTCCGCCCACCTTCCAGCAGCTCCCGCCGCAAATCCTCCAGCACGGCGCGGACCGCGTCCGTCACCGTTCGAGTGGTATATTTCTCCGCCATCGCTTGCACAGACGGCTCCCGCAACAGTTCGTCCACCTTGGGTATGGCCCGCAGGTATTCCTGATTCATGTCACGCGACCCCTTCCCTCCCCATTTTTATAGGAGTGCACATTTTTTAAATGGTACGCCCCACTGGGCGGATATTAGCGCAGGCGGATACGCGCTCCCCCAGTATAGGCCTCCACCGTGCCGATGCGCTGGGCGCTGGGGACGCAGTCCTTCAGCTCCGCAAGCAGCGCATCCGCATCTTCCGGCGCTGCGGCAATCAGCAGTCCACCGGCGGTCTGAGGGTCAAACAGCAGGTCCTGCTTTGCAAGTTCGGTGTCGCCCACGTCCACTCCCGGCTCGGCAAAGGTGCGGTTACGATACATTCCGGCGGGGATAATCCCCATTTTCGCCATCTCCAGCGCTTCGGGAATCAGGTCAATGGCACCCACGTCTATGGTCATGGTCACGTCGCTGCCCTGCGCCATTTCAAAGCCGTGGCCCAGCAGGCCAAAGCCGGTGATATCGGTGCAGGCATGGACGCGGTACTTCACCATGGCGTCCCGGGCGGAGCGGTTCAGCGTGGTCATCAGTCGGTACATCAGCTCCGCTCCCTGCGAGGAGAGCATCTCCGCTTTCTGTGCCGTGGACAGCACGCCAATGCCGATGGGCTTAGTCAAAATCAGTACGTCGCCGGGCTTCGCCCCGGAATTGGTCAGCACCCTGTCGGGATGGACAAAGCCGGTGACGCACAGGCCATATTTCGGCTCATCGTCCAAAATGCTGTGTCCCCCAGTGATCAGCGCCCCCGCCTCGTACACCTTGTCATACCCACCCCGAAGCATTTGGTGCACCGCTTCTTTCGGCATGGACTCCGGCACCGCCATGATGTTCAGGCACAGCTTGGGCTCTCCGCCCATGGCGTACACATCGGACAGGGCGTTGGTGGCCGCAATCTGGCCAAAGAGATAGGGGTCGTCCGCGATGGGCGGGAAAAAGTCCACCGTCTGCACCAGAGCCAGCTCCTCGCTGACTTTGTAGACTGACGCATCGTCACTTTTGTCAAAACCCACCAGCAGATTGGGGTCGCTGTGGACCCGGATGCCTTCCAGCAGCTGGCTCAACACCCCCGCGCCCACTTTCGCGCCGCACCCGGCGCACTTTGCCAGCTTTGTCAGCTTGACATTTTGTTCCTCCATAGATAACGCCCCTTTCCTGGCTTCCAAAAAAAGCCGTCCCGTTTGCTCCCAACATACCATGCGTCCGGCCTGCTGTCAACGCATGGTGGACGGGTGACAGCGAGGAAAACACGCCGAAAAGCTGCGCAAAAAATGCGTGGGAGAAACATTTTTCAGTCCCTCCCCCGCATTTTATTTCGGAAAATTAAAATTTTATCAAGTCTGGTGTAGGCAGCTTAGCTGATATGGAAAAAAGCATCCCTATTCGTCTTTTTCATCTTCATCCAATTGCTTTTGAATTTTCGCCTGCTTCTTCTTATTGAGATAATCAAAGAGTGCCTGTACGGCAAACGTGCAGACAGTTGCGCTGATAAACGTAATTGCCAGCACAGCAATAAAATAACCCATGCCATCCGCTTTATAGCGTTCTGCGTATTGTGTATAGTTCAAAACACCGTTAATTGCCGTTACTGCTGTTCCCGCCACCAAGCTATTCACCAAAAGCATGCCTTTGGCATGTTTTCCTTCGCCGTATAAGTCAAGGCCAAGCGTCATGTATCGGACGATCATGTAAAAAGACATTCCAAAAAAACAGATCGTCTCAACTGCGTATTGCTTAAACGGAGCATTCAGGAAAAATTGCTGTACGAGTATTGATATCAAAAGCACCGCCATCAAAATACCGTATGCATCACTATTTATTTTACGGCGCTGCGCCGCAATTCTTTCGTCTTGCGTATTTTGTCTTTTCATTTCGATTCCTCCCAGAATAATTCGTTTAGTGTTTTGCCAAGCGCCTTACAAATCGCTATGCAGAGGTTCAGCGTGGGATTATACTCCCCCGATTCAATCAGCCCGATGGTCTGGCGGGTAACCCCTACGGCTTTCGCCAGATCATCTTGCTTCATATCAGCTTCCATTCGAGCAATTTTCATTCTCTTGTTTTTCATGAAATGCCCCCTTTCATTGTTTTAATATACACTATACATTTCATTATGTCAAATATATATTGCATTTAAATAAAAAATTTTTTCACTCCCTTTCGCCACAGAAAACAGGGAGCAGGATCAAAACGATCCTGCTCCCTGCTTTTATTGGCACTATGATGCGGCATACGCGTCTGCTCTACTGCGGTGCAATGCTTTGCGGCAAATTCCCACGCAGCTCTTACACAGAAACGGATTCGGACAGTTCCAGTCCCGGATTGTGCTTAAGCAAAAAGCCTACGGACCACTCGCCGCCGAAGGCGATGAGATGCCTGCCCCGGAAATCCTCCAAAACCTCTGCACCCATGCACAGCGTCAAATCCTTGGGGTCCTCCACGGGGCTTTCGGAGATGCGGCGCAGGTGCTCATAGGGCAAACCGTACATATACAGCTCCACGCCGTATTCGTTTCTCAT
>NZ_DAMBZJ010000013.1:31747-34147 GCF_032060045.1 Oscillibacter sp. | reverse complement strand
ATGCGATACTCGAACACGTCGAATTGCAGCGTGCCCACCACGCCCACAATGACTTCCTCCATGCCCGCACCGGGGACCTTGAAGATCTGGATGGCGCCCTCCTGTGCAATCTGCTCCGTGCCTTTAATGAATTGCTTTCGCTTCATGGTGTCCTTGGGACTGACTCGCATAAAATGCTCCGGCTCGAAGGTGGGGATGCCGGAAAAGCTGAACTTTTTTCCCGGCACGGTGATGGTGTCTCCAATGGAAAAAATACCGGGGTCGAACACGCCGATGATGTCGCCCGCGTAAGCTTCGTCGACAATCTCACGCTCGGCGGCCATCATGGTCTGGGGCTGGCTCAGGCGCATTTTCTTGCCGGTTTGCATGTGATAGACCTCTGCGTCCCGCTCAAACTTACCCGAGCAGATGCGCATAAAGGCAAGCCGATCCCGGTGGGCTTTATTCATGTTGGCCTGAATTTTGAAAACAAAGGCCGAAAAATCAGGGGAAAACGCATCCACCACGCCGCTGTCCGCCGTGCGGCTGAGGGGCGGAGTGGTCATGCGCAGAAATTCTGCCAGAAAGGGCTCTACGCCAAAGTTGGTCAGTGCCGATCCGAAAAACACGGGGCTGAGCTTTCCGGCGCGGACGGCTTCCATATCAAACTCCCGACCCGCGCCCAACAACTCCACCTCGTCCCGCAAGGTGTTCCAGCGGGCCTCGCCAATCAACTCACCCACCTTCGGGTCGTCCAAATCCACCTCGGTGGCCTCCGCCTTTTTCCCGTGGCCCTCGCCCTGAAAAAAGAAGATGTGACTTCTCTCCCGGTCATAAACTCCGGCAAACTCTCTGCCGCAGCCGATGGGCCAGTTCACGGGATACGTGTCGATGCCAAGCTCCCGCTCCACCTCTTCGCACAGCGCAAGGGGATCCTTCGTCTCCCGGTCCATCTTGTTGATGAACGTAAAAATAGGGATATTCCGCAAGGCGCAGACGCGGAACAGCTTGCGGGTCTGCGGCTCCACGCCCTTGGCCCCGTCAATGACCATGACGGCGGAATCCGCCGCCATCAGCGTGCGGTAGGTATCCTCGGAGAAATCCTGATGGCCCGGGGTATCCAGAATGTTGATGCAATACCCCTCGTGCTGAAACTGCATCACCGACGAGGTGACGGAGATTCCACGCTGGCGCTCAATCTCCATCCAGTCGGAGGTGGCAGCCTTGGCGCGCTTGCCCTTCACCTCGCCAGCCTGGGCAATGGCGCCGCCGTACAGCAGAAATTTTTCCGTAAGGGTAGTTTTACCGGCGTCGGGATGCGAAATAATCGCAAACGTGCGGCGCCGAGAGATTTCGTCTTTCAGGGCGGACATGGCGTTACTCCTTCGTTCTTATGAATCTGATGAACCTTTTTAATTTATCACATCGCCGGATGCTTTGCAAGATATTGTCCGTAATTCCGGCAGATATTAACCTGATTCTGGTCAAGAATATAAGCCATTTCAGGAGAAACCACATTCAGGGGGAGCAGTTTACGGAGTATCTGTTTCATGATTCGCGCTCTGGGCCAGTAAGACTTTCCCTCATTAAAACAGATTGCCCTGTTTGTCAAATGTCAGTTCATAGGGTTCGGAGAGAATTTCAATATTGGGGTTCGCCTTGGCCAGCGGCAGCAGGCCCTCGGAAATCTCAATATACTCAATGTGAGCCGTATTGTGAATGCGGATCATTTTCATGTTGTTCTGATCCTCGGCATCAGGGCAGCAGCATAGCGCCAGCTGCAGTGCCTCACGGTCATTGTCCATGATCATGGGAATCTTCATCAAATGCAAAAACGTATTGGTAACACCGGTTGGATACGTCATCTCCAGCTTCATCTTATTGTAAAGTCGGCGGGTCGTCACTTCGGCCAGTCCAATGCCCTGCGCATTGCCGTGAGTTTCGTCCGTAAGGTCAAGAACAACCACTTTTTCCGCGTCGATCCCTCCAGAGCAGTATTTGGGTTGGACAAAGCGCCCTGATACATTCGGATCCATACCGTCTCCGCTGATATTTTTGCCGATCTGATCCACGACCAGAACATCGCATTTATCAAAAAGCAAACGGGCAATGGTCTTATAAGAGAGCTCCTTAAGCTTAGGCTCCTCATCAATAATCTCCTGAGGGCTCAACGCCTTAACGAGATAGGTATCATCATAAGCATTTTCGACTACTGCAATCCCACCGATAATGGGTGCGTTTTTTAGGATTGTAAGGCCGTATTCCTCTACCAGCTCGTGCATAATTGCCGGGCTTTGGCTATGCAGATCATGGGCACCCTTTTGCTTACCAAGGCCGATGGCCATCATTTTCATCAGGCCGCTTTCATACTTGCCGCGGAACGATGTGTGGGGCTTAATCCGGTTTAAGAGAATAATCCCA
>NZ_DAMBZJ010000013.1:0-31737 GCF_032060045.1 Oscillibacter sp. | reverse complement strand
TTTTGTCTATCTGAACGGACTGATGCCGTTTTTCGGAAATACCGATCTGAACTGTATCCATACAGCTTTTCACCGGGCAGCCCATATTTTCCTCTGTGATGCCATAGTCGGTAAGAATTTGGCTCTGGCCTTCCGCGGTTGCTCCTCCGTGACTCCCCATGGCCGCCACAATAAAGGGTTCTGCACCACGGGACTTCACAAAATCCACAATGGCTTTGGTCATGATTGCATAGTGGTTAATGCCGCGGCTTCCGCAGGTAATGGCAATCTTCATTCCGGGTTGTATTTTCTCCGCAATCACCTCTCTAGAAAGCTCAGAGGTAACCGTTTCCGCAATCTTTTCCTCTGGAATATTGGTGGAATCGTAAAGCTCCCGCACCCGCACCATTTTGGGGATAGAAACATTTTTTATCAGGTTTGTAATTGTTTTCATATTCAGTCCTCCTAGTTCTCGCCTATGATATTTATACGCAATTTTCAAATGCAAGTGGGACGCTCCGTGACAGGAATTATAACCATGGTTATGGCTGGATCTGAAGACTCGGGTCATGACTGCTCTATTGCCCTTTGGCGCTTACTTAGATCTGAATTGACCGACACCAAACAAGTTTAATCGCACGGCTAAACTATGTATTCCTAATCTTCCCTCGGAACAGTTCGTTCAATCTATACCAAATTTTTCTTGGTGCGCACCGTTGCCAGTTCATTGCTGAGAGCAGACAGGCTCATTACGAAGAAGTTTTAGAAAAACGCATGCCTGCCTCCGATTAATTTGGGGCAGAGATCTTTTAAAAGACGGTCTCCACTTTTAGCTCAGAGCTTCTTTTTCACCATCCACAGCATTGTTGCAAAGCAGGCTCCTCCACCGATCAAATTGGAAATTGGCTCCGACCAGAACACACCGGATACTCCCATATAGCGCGGAAGCAGCCAGATCAGTGGAATTACCAGTACAACCTTGCGGAACAAGGAGAAGAAAATGGCATACTTTGCCTTTCCAAGCGCGGTGAAGGTGGCCTGTCCGGAAAACTGAAGTGCCATTAGACAAAAGCCCCCAAAATAGACATGCAACATATCCACACCGACTTCCAGCAGCTTCGGATCATCTGTAAACAACAAGATCGCCGCCTGCGGGAATAAAAACAACACGGCCCAGGCCACCGCGGTATACACAATGCACACGCCGGTGGTGAAGGCAATTCCCTTTTTTACACGGTCAAGTTTTTGGGCCCCATAATTATAGCCAAGAACAGGCTGCGACCCGGCTGTGATGCCATGCACGGGCATGATCACCATCTCCCGCACGGAAGTGATCACCGTCATGGCTCCCACAAACACATCGCCGCCCAGATTCATCAGTGCGCGGTTATAAACGAATTGCGTGATTCCATTGGTAAATGCCATTACAAAATTTGCAAAACCCACCTGCACGGTCTGCAACAGCACGGCAGGCTGCCAGCGGATATGTTCCTTACGCAGCAGGAGCAGCGCCTTCCGCCCAGTTAAAAAATGCAGTACCCAAACCGCAGAGACTAGCTGGGCCACAACTGTGGCAATGGCAGCGCCTCTCACTCCCAAATCCAGCACAAAGATCAGCAGCGGGTCGAGAATCACATTAATCACTGCGCCTGCAGCAATCGAAACCATTCCCACCTTTCCAAAGCCTTGGCAATTAATAAAATTATTCATTCCCAATCCGATGACAGATGCCGCTGTCCCCCAAATATACACAGAGAAATAATCCTTTGCGTATGGAAAAACTTCGGAGCTGGCGCCGAAAAGCCGCAACAGCGGATTTTGAAATACAACGCCTATGAAGGTCAGAATCAGCGCGGTAATAACCAGCATAAAAAACGAAGATCCGATAATTTGCTCTGCCAACACTTCATCCTTTCGCCCACGCGCAATCGAGCAAAGAGGCGCCCCGCCCATGCCGAAGAGATTTGTAAACGCAGTAATGATCGTTATGATTGGAAAAACAATGCCGACGCCGGTCAAACTCAACGATTCTCCGCCGCCGATACGTCCGATAAAAAAACGGTCTGTTATGTTGTAAAGGACATTCATTACCTGTGCAATGATCATTGGAACAGCCATGACGGTGATATTCTTTGCGATACTCCCTTGACTGAAATCATGATCGCGCTGCAAATAGTTTCCTTCTTTCTGTAGATAGAGTTTCCCGCTTTGCCCTTCAACAGGCTCACTTTTCAGAATCTGCGGATTTGTTTTTTTCTTCCTGCCGCTTAATCATCCGCCAAAGGGTGGTCCGGCTGACTCCCAATTCCCGAGCAAGCTCCTTCTTTTTCAAAGGGACTTGCAAATACAGCGATGGTGGCGTTGGTGCTGTAAGGAACGCAGACGAAGCCTGTCCGGAAATTTCCAAGTCTTCGGGCCTCTGTCCATCCGCAAAAAGCAAATGCAGTTCTTCCAGCGTGTCTGCACTTATCGCCTGAGCGTCATTGAGTACCACCAGCCGCTCACAGACGTTTCTGAGTTCACGCACGTTGCCCGGCCAGGAATACAGGCGCAGAATCTCCTGCGCTCGCAATGTCAGCCGAGGCGCGATTTTACCCTGTTCGGCGGCAAAAATGCAAAGCTGATGCTCCATTAGCGGCAGAATATGGTCCGGCCTCTCCCGCAGCGGCGGAATATAAATTTCCAGAGCGTTTAGGCGAAACAAAAGGTCGCTCCGAAATTTGCCTTTCGCGATCTGCTCTTGAATATTGACATTGGTTGCAGCGATTACCCGCACGTCAATAGGGATAACCGCCGTACTTCCAATCCTTCGGATCTCCCGCTCCTGAAGCACCCGCAGCAGCTTTGCCTGCAAAGCAACCGGGATTTCACCGATCTCGTCTAAAAAAATAGTTCCGTGATGGGCCTGCTCGAAAAGGCCTGTTTTTCCCATGCGAGAAGCGCCGGAAAAAGAGCCCGGTTCATAGCCGAACAGTTCGCTTTCCAGCAGACTTTCCGGAAGCGTAGCGCAATTAATGGCCACAAAGGGTTGGTCCGCCCGCTTACTAGCCGCGTGAATGCTGTGCGCAAATAACTCCTTGCCAGTTCCGGTTTCTCCGGTAATCAGCACATTGGAGTTGGCTGTGCTGAACTTTTTGGCGATTTCAACGCGTTTGCGCATGGCAGGACTGAAGGCAATCAAATCACGAAATGAGTATTTTGCGGTCAAGCCCTTGCACGTGAGATCCTTGCGCAGCTGGCGTTCTTCCTGCATGATCTTGGAAGCGGCACTGGTGGTGATCAGTGTGCCTACGCCGGAGGCCTCTCCACTGATCAGCTTGTATTTCACGTAGTATTTCTGCCCGTTCAGGTTTAGAAACCCTTCGTCTCCGTCACGGCATGGGGTGCTGCTGGACCCGATAAAGGTCAGTTGGGGATTGATTTCGCTGACTAACCGCCCTTGCCACGCAAACGCAAAATCTAATTGATAAAGCTGGTGGGCCTTTGTATTCGCTTCCAGAATACAGCCGGTTTCATCCACAGCAAGCACCGCGTCTTCACTGTTGTCCAGAATCATGCGGATAATATTGCTTTTCGTTCGCTCGGTATTGATGCTGCGGGCCGCCTTCATTGCCTCTGACACAGCGCGGTCCAGTGTTTCTGGCTGAATATGGATATAGGTACACGGAATTCCGCGCGCTCGGCAGATATTACTGACCGTTCCACCGCTGACAATTGCGTCTACCCCATCCCTCTGGCAGGCATCCACAGCCGCGTACGCACTATCTTCATCCAGAACATCGTACAGGCGCACGTCAGCCCGACACAGTTCATTTAAGCCGGGCAATATCTTTCTAAGCTCGCCGCGTTTCAGGCATAACCCGATGACGGAAGGGTGGAAGCTGTCCCGGCAGATCATCAGAGCTTCCAGAATATCCGTCCCATCGAAATCCAGACAGGTCACATGTTTTTCTGAATAGAGCTCACAAATCTTGCGATAGGTGATGCCCCGCGCCACGATCACATCATAGCTTCCCAGCCGATTGAGAATCTCCGGAGTGCCGAAACGATGTACCACATCAATATGCAATTCACTGCTGCGAATCTTTTCCACTTTTGCTTCCATCTGTTCAATTAAATCCGGGGACGGCACAAAAATGATAATTCTGACCATGCGACACCCTTCCTCCCACAGCAATTGCCATATTCATTGGATTAAGCGGACCTGCAAAATGCAGACCCGCTTAATCATACTATAGATTGTGAATTAGCTCAAGCCGTTATCCGCCATATAAACGGTTTCGTAAGCGGTGACATACCGAGTTGCATCGTCAGTGTTCATGTGCTGATCAATCAGCTGATAGGTTTTCAAATAATCGTTCTGCCAGGTTTCGGTCTTGGAGACCTGATCCAGAACGTCGGACCAATAGGCAACTGCCTCGTCGCTCATCGCGATGGGCGCTGCAACACCACGCCACACGGGAACTTCCACGTTCTCATAGTCACCGATTTCGGACAGGGTGGGAGCGTCCGACAGGCTGCCGGTGTAACGCTCTTCCGCCAGAGCCAAAACGGAAGTCAAATCGCCGGATTCCACATACTGAGAAGCTGCTGCGGGCTTGGAGATAACGAAGTCCACATTGCCGCCCAATGCCGCAGTGATCGCGTCAGAGGTGGAGTCATAAGTGATGTAGCCCATCTGCTGCTCGGTGAGGCCCACTTCCTTAATCAGCTTGTTATAGGTCTCAATATCATCGCCCTTGGAACCGCCGATGACAACAAACGTGCCGTTCTTGGCTGCTTCAATGGCAGCGGCAAAATCGGTCTGATCCCCGCCGTTTTTGGCATAATCGGTCTTGGCGTCGGAAGCAGGGCAGGAGAACAGCAGCTGCTTGTCCACTGCCATAATGGCAAGGATGCGGAAATTGCTGGAACGGTTATTCGTGTTTTTAACCATAGGGGTCAGATCGCCGGAGTTAAACGTCAGCAGGGTGTAATCTGCGTCGTTCGTCATGGTCGCAACCTTATTGCGGCCAACCTCGCCAGAACCGTCCGTTTCGTTGGAGACAACAATGGTCTGTCCATTGACCAGGTTTTCGTTGGTCATGATCTCCCCGATCTTTCTAGTGAAGATATCGGAGCCGCCGCCAGCGGAAGAAGTGCATACCCACGTGACGCTTTTCGTGGGAACGAAGCCCTCGGATTGGGCGCTGCCGGAACCAGCGGAACCGGAAGATGCAGATGAAGAGCTGCCACAGGCAGCCAGCGACATAAGCATCAGGGATGCAAGAGCGGATGCAAAGACCTTTTTCATGATACTTTCTCCTTATGTTTTATTTTTGGGAACAGGGTACTATCGAAGATCAGGCGTGAGCCTGAGACTTCCTTGCTTTGAGCTTGCGCAGGATATTTTTCACCAGAGGAGTCAACACCAGCACGAGGAAAACTGCCAGCAGTGCCAGCTTCAAAGGAGAATCCGCGAATATCTTTAGCCCTCCTTGAGACGCGATGAATGCCTTACGCATGTTCTTCTCAAGCATAGGCGCCAACACGAACGCCAGCAGCATGGGCGCGGTGGGGAATCCGTTCTTTTCCAGCAGGTATCCAACGATACCTGAAATGAACATGACAATCACGCCAAACATGGAGTTGGAGGTGGAATATGCGCCCACAATGCACACGCAGGTGATAATGGGAATCATATATTTCACGGGAACACTCAAGATTTTGATCAGGAACGGAATGACTAAAATTGCCACCAGCAGGGTGAACAGATTCGCCAGATACAAAGAGGAAATCAATCCCCAGCAAAATTCGGGGTTGCTATCAAACAGCAGGGGGCCGGGGTTCAGACCCCACATCATCAGTCCGCCCAGCAACACCGCGCCGGTGCCAGAGCCGGGTATGCCCAGAGCCAGCAACGGGGCGAACGCACCAGCCGCTGCCGCATTGTTGGCAGCCTCAGAAGCGGCAATGCCCTCGATCGCGCCGGTGCCCATGGGCTGCTCGCTCTTGAACTTCTTTTGTATGGCGTAGCCGACCATGGACCCAGTGGTAGCACCGGAACCAGGCAAGACGCCGACGAAAGTTCCCAAGATACCGGACCGCAAAGCCGCAGGAAGCAGACGCTTCAGGTCTTTCAATGTGAGCATACTGTCTTTAATGGACAGCTTTACCGAGCGCTCCTTGCTGCCACGCTTGGCGTCGTCGGCTTCCCGCTCGTTGATCAGCTTGATGACTTGAGCAAACCCCACGCAGCCAATCACAAACGAGGTGAACGGAATACCGCCCAGCAAATACATGTTGCCAAAGTTATAGCGGGGGGCACCGGATAGCGTGTCCATACCGATGCTGGCAATTAGGATACCAAACATGGTGATGACAATGCCTTTCATGGGATTCTCACCAATCAGCCAGCTGATCGACGTCATAGCGATGAGCAATACCAGCGTCATCTCCGCATAGCCGAACTTCAAACCCAGATTGGCAAGCCCGGAGGCGGTGCAAGTCAGAATCAGAATGCCGATGGTGCCCCCGATGAAGCTGGAAAGGTTGGCCGTTACCAGCGCGGGACCGGGGCGGCCATTCTTGGCCATGGGATAGCCGTCCAGCGCAGTGGTAATCGCCGGAGAATCTCCGGGGATGTTTAATAGAATGGCACTGAAAGAGCCGCCGTACATATTGGAATAGTATAAAGCGCCCAGCATGATCACGGCGGTGGTAGGATTAAATTTATAGGTCAGCGGCAGCAGCAGCGCAACGCCAGCCAGCGAACCGATCCCTGGCATGGCACCCACGATGAGACCAAGAGCAGCGCCCAGCATGCACACTCCGATATTTTCCGCAGTCATCAGTGTGTGGAAGCCCGACAATAATGATGTAAAATTCTCCATAATCAGGTCTCCTTACAGAATATACTGGAACAAGCCCATCGGAAAGCGGACCTGCAGCCACGAGACAAATACGCCAAGAATAATCGCGGCCAGTAAGAGTTCAATAATGGCCACCGTTTTCCAAGAGGCGTGCTCAACAAACTTTAACCAGATGAACAGATAAATCAGGCAACTGGCGATTAGACCCACCACATAAGTGCCAATAATAATACCAGCCCCTCCGAGAATAACCATCAGCTCATTCTTGTTGTATCTCGTGGAGGACTGATCTTTGCTGGTTGCAATTTGAATGATTGAGGCAATACTTGCTGCCAATAAAATCACTGCAATGATGACCGGGAAAAAACCAGGCATCGGCTGATTGTTCCAAAATCCATACTGCTTAATGCCAAGTACAATAAATAGAGCGGCAAAAATAGCCGTGACGACTGGAACCAGAGTCTGCGTATTAAATTTCTTCTTTTCCACAGTTTCTTACTCCCCCTATTATTTTTCGCGTTTGGCCAACGCCATTTTGGATGCCGCCTTAACGGCTCTTTCAAAAGAGGTGGTGGTGGCGCTTCCGGTTCCCACTTTGTCAAAGGCAGTGCCATGTGCGCAGGTGGCAACGGGATAGGGCTGACCGCCGGCAACGGTGATGCAACGCTCAAATCCGATGAGCTTCAGTGCGATCTGTCCCTGATCATGAAACAGCGTCACCACAACATCGAATTCCCCGTGATTCAGCGCACGGATAAACAGCGTGTCCGCAGAGTAGGGGCCAGTGACATTCCAACCGGTCTCGGCAACGATTTTTTCCACTGTGGGCGCCAGAATGTCCACTTCTTCGCGGCCACACAAACCGAACTCACCGCAGTGAGGATTCAACGCGGCAACCGCCATACGGGGGCGAATGCCAAAGCTCTCGCCGGTAATCTCGCCCAACGTAATGGCTTCACGCAGAGTCTCTTCCGTCAGATTTTGGCTGACCTCTTCCAGCGGGATGTGGCTGGTAACGCGAACGGTCATCAGATCGTCCATCATATTGATCTCACCAAAGGGAGTTGTCACGCCGAATTTTTCTGCCAGATAGGTGTGCTCACTCTCCACATGCATTCCAGCCATCTTCATAGCGCCTTTGTGGAATGGGCCAAACACAAACCCCTCAATTTTTCCGGCTTTACACAACTCGATTGCAGTATCCATCTGATCGAGATCGCTTTTTCCGCAATATTGAACGGCCTCGCCATAAGGAACCAACGAGGGGTCTTGATCCTTTAAATCCAAAACAGGGTAGCCGCGCTCCCAGTCACATTCGCTCAAATCACTGATTGCATAGTGGGGAACGTCACCGCCGATAACCTGCAAACCACGTTCAAACATTCGTAGATCACCAATAATAACAGGGCGGCAATAGGCTTTATATGTGTCCTGCACAGCCAACTTTGCCACCAGCTCCGGGCCTACTCCCGCAGAGTTTCCGAGCAGGATACCGAGGATGGGTCTATTGTTCATGATAATACCTCCAAAACAATTGCTGTTCTCGTCAGGTCGACGTAGCGACCCGCGCATAAACGCTCTTTTGTTCTTATACAGCAAAAGGCGTACCAACAATTCGTTTTATCCGTACCTCATATTAAAAATATGTCTAATTTGTGAAGTATATAAATTTTCATTTGTATTTTTAGCGATTATGCATCTTGCATTTTGCTTATCCTCAGTTTTTGTCCAGCACACCCTATTCTTCTTGCAAAAATTAACGTCAACGTAAGTTTCAAAAAAACGCAATTGAACCAAAACGTTTCTATTGTGTTTCATTAAGTTTCAATTTGTAAAGATCGGAACACAGCACCCACTATGGCGCCGCACATCCCTTTAGAAAGCACAGAGCAGAGCTGGATACGTGTTTCTTAACCGCAAACAATTATAATTTATCAATGCGCACTTTTACGCGGCGTGGGAGCTACGCTCATCCACTTTTAAGAAACAACTTAATCACCCTAAGCCCTACTTTTTTTGTTTTACCCTTTCCTCTCAAATCCCAACAGCAATAAAAGGCCTGAGAATACACGTAAAGACCGTGTATCCTCAGGCTTTTTGCAATTAAATAAGTGTATAAATGGATAGCAACTCATATTTGAGACACCGCATATCCATGTCGTCCGGGTTCCCCAGTCTATCAATGTCCGGTCGTCCGCGGGAATATTATGGTTCGGCGGGTGGACTAGGGCGAATAAAGTCAGTTTAAAAAAGAAACTTCCAAACTGTTATACGTGGCACGGTGTCAGATTTATTGCTCCGCCAAAAGCTTGTTCAGCTCCGACATGAAGGTATCGATGTCCTTAAACTGACGATAGACGGAAGCAAAGCGCACATAGGCCACCTGATCCAGCTTGCGCAGCTTTTCCATCACCAGCTCGCCGATGTGCTCCGTGGTGATTTCACGGTCCAGTCCGTTTTGCAGCTCCTGCTCCACTTCGTCGGCAATGCGCTCCAGCTCCGCCAGCGGCACAGGCCGCTTCTCGCAGGCGCGGATCATACCGTGCAGAACTTTGCTGCGGTCAAAGCTTTGGCGGCTGCCGTCCTTTTTCACCGCCACCATGGGCAGGCTTTCCACGGTCTCATAGGTGGTGAATCGGTTATTGCATGACAGACACTCCCGCCTCCGGCGGATGCTGGCCCCGTCGTCAGTGGGGCGGGAATCCACAACCTTGCTCTCGACGAACCCGCAATAGGGGCATTTCATCGGGTGTTCTCCTTCCTCCCGGCGGGGCCTGTGCATCCCGGCCCGGAGGACGGAAGAAAACCGGCAGGCCGCGCCGCAAATAATTCTTTAAAACACAGTATACCACAACGCTTTGCGTTGTGGTATACGTCAATTGTCATTTATGAAAAATTTTTAGAGGCCGTGCTTTGAATCAGCGTCTCAGGGCATAGTGGGCTGCTCCTGCTCGTCGAAGGCATAGACGACGTGCAGCGTCCCCTCAATCCGGCAGATTTTTGCAAAGCAAAACAGGGGTGTCAGTGGAAAGGGTTTTGCCGAGTCGTAGGGGATTGCCACCAGCCGCCGCTCCTTCCCCTGCTGGATCAACACATCGGAGACACCTTGCAGCATGTGGGAAAGCCAGGGGGATTTCAGCAGCCGCTCCGGTGCGGGAACCCGTTCCCACGCCCGTTCCCCCTCCCGCCGCGCATCGCATCGCAGAAGCTTTCCAAGATCCGATGTCTCCCGGCGGCTCAGCCTGCGGCGGATGGAATACGCTCCACCCTCCGGCGCAAGAACGCCCAAAAGCATTTCGCCCTGCTCCCCCACAAGATATGCCCGCAGAAAAGCCGGGCCGGGAATACGGCATGCGGCGCGGTAGTCGGCGTACATCCCGACTTCGGTCACGCTCAGCTCTCCGGCGGCTCTGCCGTCCAGATACAGCGGATACTTGTCCATGGCGGCTTCCTCTCCCTTCAGGCGGCGTGGGACACGACCCACGAAGGGCGCAAAAACCGCCGCCTGTGCTATCCTATGCGCAGGCGGCGGGCTTTTATGTATGCTTGTTTTCAGTTGTCAATCTTCGCGTCAGCTTACGGAGTAGCCTCCCCGGGCCAAAAGCTTCACCCCTTCGGATGTGGCCTTTACTGTCCGCCCCTCCACGGTTGCCATGTACAGGTGATTTTTCACCAGCGCACCACCGTTCTCCAGAACCTCGGCGGTAGTTTCATCCACAAGTCCCGGAGAGGAAGTCGCGCCGCAGGAAGCCGATCCCGCCCGAAGCAACACCTCCGCACCCACCGAGAGGTTCAGGCTGCCGCCCTTGGACAGCTCCACCACCGTAAAGCTTGTCCCCGCGTTTCCGGTTCCCGTTCCCCGTACTTGGGAGAGAATTTTGGGCAGAAAGGTCTCGTTCAGATAGCTCAGCGTCACCAGCGGATCTCCCTGAGACCCAGCCTCCGCCGCCGCGGAAAATGTAATCATCGCCGCCATAGAGGCCAGCATCAGTGCCCCAGCCCGCAGGCACCATCTGTTTTTCTTATGTTTCATCAGGTCCTCCCGTCACAGGCGGCGCCAGGGAAAAGAATACGATTATGTATTCTTTTCTCCGGCATTCCGCCAGTTAAAATACCCGCCTAGACCAGCTGGTCATGCTGCAGGCCAAAGCTCACCGCAATTGCGGTGTCAATTTTTTCCATCACCCGTTCATCCACATGGCCCATGTGCTCTCTCAGCCGCCGCTTATCTAGCGTCCGTACCTGTTCCAGCAGGACCACGGAGTCTTTCGAAAGGCCTCGGCTGTCCGACATGGGCAGGTCTATGTGGGTGGGCAGACGGGCTTTCCCCGTCTGAGAGGTGATCGCCGCTGCGATGACGGTGGGACTGTATCTGTTGCCGGTGTCGTTCTGAATAATCAGCACAGGCCGGACGCCTCCCTGCTCGCTACCCACCACCGGGCTAAGGTCGGCGTAATAAATGTCGCCGCGTTTCACAACACTCGTATCCACAAAGTTCACACTCCGCCGAAAATAGTACCCGCCGCTGAAAATACCTTTTCAGCGTGGCCACTATCATTCTCCCACGCAGCCGGAAAATTTATACGCCGTTTTTCCGGTTCGACCGGCCCCGGTTTATTCTATGCATCCGGGCGGCCGGGGGTGCGCTTTGGAGAGGTGGACTGAGGCTTTGCGGACACCTGAACCGGAAAGAACGGCTCAGAGCAGAAGCTGCAAATGGCGGTCGGTCATCTCTCCGTTTTCAAGATAGACACGGGGTACGCGCTTGGAAACATCGCACGTCAGCTCATAAGTAATCGTGCCCGCGACCTCCGCCATGTTCTCCACGGGGTTGTTGGGACCGAAGACCTCCACCTCGTCGCCGGTGTGTACGTCGGGCAAATCCGTCAGATCGATCATGCACATATCCATGCACACACGGCCCCGGATCTTGGCGGGCCCTTTGGGCGTCAGCATCTCCCACTTGCCTGATAGGCAGCGCCGAAGCCCGTCGGCATAGCCGATGGGCAGCACGCCAATACGCTGCTCTCCCTCGGTGAAATATGTTCTGCCATAGCTGACGGAAGTTTCGGGTGCGTAGTCCTTCACGGGACCGACGGTGGTTTTCAGCGTCATCACCGGCTTCAGGCCCAGAGTGCGGCTCATCGGCTCTGTCCCAAACAAAATCACGCCCGGGCGACACATGTCCCACGCATACTGGGGGTAAAACGCCACGCCGCCAGAATTGCAGCAGTGGTGAATCGGGAACGTAATCCCCGCGCGGGTTTCCACCTCGTTCACCATATGCGAAAAGCGCTGGTACTGCGCCCTTGTAAACTCCCGGCTGGAGGCTTTGTCCGGCTCGTCGGACACGCAGAAGTGCATAAAAACCCCTTCCCACGCGAGGTTTGGTAATTTCAGCGCCTCCAAAATTTCTTCAAAACTTTGCTGGAAATACGCCTCGTCACACCGAAAGCCCAACCGGCCCATTCCGGTGTCCAGCTTCAAATGGACCGTCAGGATTTTTCCGCAGGCTGCGGCCGCAGCGGAATAAGCCCTTGCCATTTCAAGGGAGGGAACGTCCTGTGTCACGCGGCTGTCGATAAGTGCCTCGGTCATGTCAGAAGGGGTGTATCCCAGCAGGAGAATGGGCAGCGTAAGGCCATGATGGCGCAGCTCCTGCGCCTCTTCCAGATTAGACACCCCCAGATACTCCGCGCCAAGCTGCTCCAGCTTTTTTGCCACCCACACGGCGCCGTGGCCGTAGGCGTCCGCCTTCACCACGCCCAAATACTTCGACTTGGGCCCCATCCTCTCCCGAATGATGCGGTAATTGTGTGCCAGCGCATCCAGATCAATTTCCGCCCAAGTCCTTCTCAGAAACTTTTCCATACGCTCACCTTCAAATTTCCATTTGTCGGAGTCGTTTGCTGCAGTTATTCTCCGGCCCCTCCGTTATCCTCCAGTATAGCACCGAATTGAAAGTCCGTAAACTCCGCCTGCAAATTTATTTTTTCATCCACGGAAATTTCTCCCCGGACGGGGACATGGTCTTCCTGGCGCAGCCACAGGGTGGAGACAATTCGGCCTCCCTCCGCACCTGTCTGCTCCAGCGCAAGGCGTAGACAGGTGTCCTCGCCCCAATCCTCTTCGTTTTCCTCCAGTAACCAGCCATCCCGCAGTGCGCTCATCAGCCGGGGCAGGCAGGATGCGGGGCTGAGCGCCTCTCCGCTTAAAGGGCCTGCCGGGAGACAGTCGTCTTCATAGAGCAGCGTCAGTCCATCGCCATCCATGCGGGCCTTTACCCCTGCCGCTGTCTCCGGAGCCAGCACCTCCACGGTGGACGTCTCCGGGGCGTAGTCACACTGCAGGGTAAAGGTGCTCACCTCATCGCCGTAAAATGCAGTGACCTCCGCGGTCATCTGGGCGCTTTTCATCTCCTGATAGGGCGCCCGTGCGGCCTGAGCCGTCTGCTTTTCTCCCCCGCCGCAGGCACACAGCAGCAGGCAGAGCGTTATCATCGGTACACAAGCCGTCGGTTTGCGCACCCGGATATCCCTCCTTAATTGTATTCCGTCAAAATCGTTTGAAACGCGCTGGGAATAGCCTCCGCCGTGTCCCGGGGCATCATGCCGTATTCCGTCAGCCACCCGGCGGCCAGATCCCCGGCAAGCCCGTGGAGATAGGCCCCGCAGGCGGCCGCACGCAAAGGCGTTGCCCTCTGCGCCAAAAGCGAGGCGATCATCCCGGTGAGCACATCTCCGCTTCCGCCCTTGGCAAGGCCGGAATTTCCGGTGGGATTTTCAAGCACCGTGCCCTCCGGCGTTGCGATGAGCGAGCGGTGGCCCTTACGCACCAGAATGCAGCCATGGGCTTTGGCAAAGTCACGGGCTGCTTCCGCCCGGTCCGCCGTCAGGTCTCCGCCCAGACGGGCAAACTCCCCGTCATGGGGCGTGAGAATCGTGACACGGCCCCGCCGCGCATCCAGACTATCCATATGCCCGGAAAGAACGTTTATGCCGTCGGCATCCAGCACAACGGGCTTTTCCGTTTCCAGCAGGCCCAGAACCAGCTTCTGTGTGTCCGTTGACCGACCAAGACCGGGGCCGAGGGCCAGCACGCCGCATTCCTCCAGCTTTTCCCGCAGGGGCCTGATGGCTTTTTCGCTGAGCATCCCATTTTTGTCCGGCACGGGGAAGGGCATGGAGGAAACGCATCTGCCCGCCTCCGCCTGCCAGATACACTCGGGTATGCCCAAATACACCAGTCCGCAGCCACAGCGCTCTGCCCCCAGCGCCGCGAGATAAGGCGCACCGGTGTACCCCACCGCGCCACCCACAATCAAGAGCTTTCCAAAATCCCCCTTGTGTCCGTCAGTTTTTCGGGGCGGCAGTGCCTCCCGGACAAATTCCATGGTAAGCTCCTGCGTTTTCATGGCGTTCTCCTCTCCGGGCCTTGCGCCCAATCCCGGTCTCCCGCCGCGCTTCCATCTTACAGCGGAAAACGATTTTTTGTTGACTTCAATTATAGTGTGCCCTCGCCGGATTGCAAGGGTTTGCGCGCGGAAAAATTTTTGAAAATAAATTTTTAAGATCTGCAACTTTTTTACCTGTTCCTACGTCTTGTAATGGAGGTATGTTATCTCATTCAAACAAGACGGGAGGCTCTCTTTATGAGAAAGCGCGCCTTGGCGCTGATTTTATTTGCCGCACTGGCCTTGTCCGCATCCGCCTGCGGGTATTCCGCCGGAGGATCTTCCTCCGCCTCCTCCCTTCAGGGGGAAGCCGGTCCATCTGAGCTGACGGAGGGGGATGTATTGGCGGCCTATAAAAGGGCGGCGGCAGTTTACGACTGGTTTGATCTATGCTCCCTTCCCACCTCTGGCGAGGTGGTGGGAGAGGACGGCAAACCCTATGACCCTAAGCTGGGCAGTCTTTCCTATCGTCCGGTGGCGCAGGAGGGTCTGAAGACTTACGCCGATCTGGACATTTGCGTGCGGAGCTGCTTTACCCAGCAGCTATCGGATGAGCTGATGGGCGGCGGCACAGGCTATCGGGACATCGGCGGGCGACTCTATGCCGCCGACGCGGCCAGAGGCAGTAATCTTTACCTGCTGGGCAAAGCCGTCAGCGCGGAACAGACAGACCCAGACCGCTGGGCCGTGACCGTGACGTTCTACAGCAATGAATGGGAATGGCCCCATATCACCGTGGGATATTCCCAGAAGACGCTGGATTACATCAAAACACCCGACGGATGGCGCTTTTCCACCTTTTGCCCCTCCGACGCTCTGGACGAGACAGCAGAGACGGTGTTCCGCTTCTCCTATGGAGATCCATCCACGATGGAACAGGAAAACATGGCAGACTGGTCCGTCCTCAAATTGGCCTGCTGGCTACTGCATTCCGACGGGGCGTTTTCCGAAGGGGCAAGCGACTACTTTGCCCTCCGGCTTTTAAACAATCCGGACGAATGGTTTGCGGCTCTGTCCGTATTTGTGGACAGTCCGTGGGAGCAGTGGGATACCGTAATCACCCAGCTCGCTTGGAGCATTTATTCTTGGCATCCCGAGCAAGAGGATGTGCGGCTTGAAGCGCTTCTGAACACCTATCCACCCAAAAATGACACGGAATCAACTCTGTTGAACACATTAAAAGCAGCATGGTTGCAGGTAAACCAGCTCGATGAGGAGGAAACCAATGCAGCATTTTGATTGCTGTCCGGCGAGTAATGCCCTACGCTTGGCAAAAAGGACGCCTGGGTATCCGAAATTTTGATAGAAAACCTTTCGAACTGATAAACTCCCCCGTTTGGCACAAAATACGCCCAGCGGGGGATTTTCCTCTTGCATTTTACAAAGGTTTATGCTACAAGTAATAGGTGAAAACAGCGTTGAACGGGAAAATATCGATTCTCCGCCGCCAAGAGAGGGCTGGTCATCGGCTGCAAGCCGGCCCGCGGCGCGTCGTTTGGTTCGCCCGGGAGTTGCCATGGAGACATGGCCGGAGACCCACCGTTACAGGGGTTCAAGCGCGCGCGGAACTCCGCGCGAATTTGGGTGGTACCGCGGGAGCTAAGCCTTTCGTCCCAATCTGGGGACGAGGGGCGTTTTTTTATGCCATCCGCCCCTGAAATACGTGATTTCTGCAATAGAAAAGGTAAAGGAGCATCAAGTATGAAGGAACAACTGGAAGCCATCCGCAAAGCCGCGCTGGAAGCCGTGTCCGGTCCTCAGGCCGCCACGGACTTAGAAGCGCTGCGGGTAAAGTATCTGGGCAAGAAGGGCGAGCTGACGGCTCTGCTGAAGCAGATGGGCGGTTTGTCCGCCGAGCTGCGCCCGGTGGTGGGCCAGCTTGCCAACGACGTCCGATCCGAGCTGGAGGCCGCCATTGAGAAGCAGGCAGGTCTTTTAGAGCGCAAGGCCATGGAGGCCCGCCTTGGAAACGAGGCCGTGGACGTGACAATTCCCGGCAAAAAGCTGCGCATGGGCCACAAGCACCCTATGTACAGCGTGCTGGACGAGATTAAAGATATTTTCATCGCTCTGGGTTTTGAAATTCTGGACGGGCCGGAGGTAGAGCTTGCGGACTATAACTTCACCAAGCTGAACACTCCCGCCGACCATCCCGCCCGGGAATGGTCCGACACGTTTTATCTCACGGAAGATTCTAAAGTCCTGCTGCGTACCCAGACCTCCAACATGCAGATTCGCGCCATGGAGGCCCGAGAGCTGCCCATCCGGGTTCTGTCCCCCGGTCGAGTGTATCGCAAGGACGAGGTGGACGCCACCCACTCCCCCATGTTCCATCAGATCGAGGGTATCGTGGTGGACAAGGGCGTTACCATGGGCGATTTGAAAGGCACGCTGAACGCGGTCATCCGCAGGATTTACGGCGAACGCACCGTCACCCGCTTCCGCCCTCACCATTTTCCCTTCACGGAGCCGAGCTGCGAAATGGACATTCAGTGCCACAAGTGCGGCGGCGTAGGCTGCCCCACCTGCAAGGGCGAGGGCTGGATTGAGGTGCTGGGCGCGGGGATGGTCCATCCTAAGGTGCTGAAAAATTGCGGCATCGACCCGGAGGTCTATTCCGGCTTTGCCTTCGGCATGGGACTGGAACGGCTGGCCCTCGGCCAGTACAAAATCAGCGATATGCGCCTTATTTTTGAAAACGACGTACGGTTCCTGGAACAATTCTGATAAGGGGAGAGGGATATAATGTTACTGTCCAGAAAATGGCTGAATGAATTTGTGGAAGTGGACGCTTCCGACCGGGAATTCGCTGAGGCGATGACCCTCTCCGGCTCTAAGCAGGAGGTGACCACCGACCTTGGCGCAGAAATAAAAAATGTGGTCGTGGGCAAAATTACAGAGATGAAGCGCCACCCGGACTCCGACCACATGTGGGTTTTGCAGGTGGACACAGGCGCGGAAGCCATTCAGATTGTCACCGGCGCGTGGAACATCCATGTGGGTGATCTTATCCCCGTTGCAAAGGACGGGGCGCTGCTTCCCGGCGGCGTGAACATTAAGAGCGGCAAGCTCCGGGGCATAGAGTCTCAGGGAATGCTGTGCTCTTTGAAGGAGCTGAACCTCACCGCTGAGCATGATTATCCTTACGCTGCGATTAAAGCTGCGGCAATTTTGGGAGATTATACTCCCCTAAAGGGGCAGGAGCCTTCCATCCCCGCGGACATCCAGCCGGGGCGCAAGCTTTTTGGGTCCGTTTGCGCGGCGAAAGTTTTGGAGTGTGCACCCCAGCCGAGCGGCCTGTACCACACCGTTTTGGACCTTGGCGACAGCACTGCCATGCTTGACGACGACTGTCAGAACCTCCACGAGGGGGATATGGTGGCTTACGATGCAAAGACGGAAACAGTCTGCACACCCGACGACCTCCGCGCCCAACCATCCGAGTTCCCTCACTGCATCACCGACGGCATCTGGCTTCTGCGGGAAGAAGGCATACAGCCTGGAGACGATGTGGCAGCCCTCATCGGCTGCGACGACCATGTGGTGGAATTTGAAATTACCCCCAATCGGCCTGACTGCCTGAGTATCATCGGTCTTGCGCGGGAGGCCGCCGCCACCTTCCGAAAGCCCCTGAAGCTTCACATCCCGGAGATCAAGGGCTGCGGCGGCAGCATCGCGGAGCTGGCGGATATTGACATTGAGGATGGCGACCTGTGCCCCCGGTACACCGCCCGGATGGTGAAAAACGTGAAAATTAAGCCCTCTCCCGCGTGGATGCGAGAGAGGCTGCGCAACTCCGGCGTACGGCCTATCAACAACATCGTGGATATCACCAATTACGTCATGCTGGAATACGGCCAGCCCATGCACGCCTTTGACTTCTCCTGCGTGGAGGGCGGAAGAATCATTGTCCGCACTGCCCGGGAAGGAGAGACAATTCAGACGCTGGACGGAAACGTCCGTAAGCTGACGCCCAGTATGCTGTGCATCTGCGACGAGCAAAAGCCCGTGTGCGTGGCAGGTGTGATGGGCGGCGCCAACAGCGAAATTGTAGGCGACACCGCGCAGGTCCTGTTCGAGTCCGCAAACTTCAACGGCCCGTCCGTCCGACGCACCGCCGTGGCGCTGAATATGCGGTCCGAGGCCTCCGCCCGCTATGAAAAGGGCCTGGACCCCATGAACACAATGAAAGCGGTGCAGCGTGCCTGCGAGCTGGTGGAGCTTCTGGGCGCGGGCGAAGTGGTGGACGGTGTGATGGACGTGATCGCCAGAGATTCCGCCCCCACGGTTTTAAAACTGGAGCCGGAGCGGATTAACGCTTTGCTTGGCACAGACGTTGCTGAAAGCGAAATGCGCGCCATTTTGGAGACGCTGGACTTTAAATTGGACGGTGATGAAGTCACCGTTCCCTCCTGGCGGAGCGACGTGGAAGGCATGGCCGACTTGGCTGAGGAGGTGGCCCGCTTCCACGGGTATAACAATATCCCCGTCACCCTGTCTGGCGGCGCGTCTGCCCACGGCGGCGGCTATACTCCCGTCCAACTGGCGGAACGGAGTGTCGGCGCCCTGTGCCGGTCTTTGGGGTATGATGAAATTATCACCTACTCCTTCATCAGCCCTTCCTATTACGACAAAATTAAGCTCCCGGCGGACTCCCCCCTGCGGAGCTCTTTGAAGATCCTGAATCCTCTGGGAGAGGACACCTCTATTATGCGCACCACTACGTTGCCCTCCATGCTGGAAATTCTGGCCCGGAACTACAACTTCCGCAACAAGGCCGCATACCTCTACGAGCTGGGCCGCACCTACTTCCCCAAGAAAACCGGACCGGATGAAACCGGCGTGGCAGACGAGCCGAAGATTCTCTCCCTTGGCGCTTTCGGCCCTGAGGTGGACTTCTTCTCCATGAAAGGGACGGTGGAAACCATACTGGAGGGCATGCGCATCGACGGGGCGGTGTTTGAGGCAGAATCCGGCAATCCCTCCTACCATCCCGGCCGCTGCGCCAACGTTTTGCTGAACGGGGAAATTCTTGGTGTGCTGGGTCAAATTCACCCGGATGTTGCGGTGAACTACGGCGTGGACTGCGAGTTATACGCCGCTGAGCTGCGGTTTGACGCGCTCTATGCCGCCATGGGCGCCCAACCCGTGTATAAATCCCTGCCCCGCTTCCCCGCCGTGACACGGGACATCGCGGTGGTGTGCGGTAAGTCCGTTACCGTGGGTGCGCTGGAAGAGTGCATCCGCAGAGGTTCCAAGGGCCTTTTGAAGGAGATTTCTCTATTCGATGTGTACACCGGCACAGGAATCGCGCCCGGCAAAAAGAGCGTAGCCTTCAATCTGGCCTTACGGGCCGAAGACCGCAGTCTCACCGCCGCAGAGGCAGACGCGGAGGTGTCCGAAGTTCTGGCCCTGCTGAAGAGCGAGCTGGACGCGACGCTGCGCTGAGCCAGAGCCACAAAATCTTCGTCAAAGTTTTTCTTTGCTCTTTACAGTCCGGAAAAAGTCGAGTATAATAAAACACGTATAAGGGGAAAGGTGGTGTCTTCATGGACGATTTCACCAGAAAATTTAATCTTGCGATGGAAAAGGACGCGGAGATCCGCCAAGTCCTGTCAACGGTCTATCAGGCATTGGAGGAAAAGGGCTATAACCCCATTAATCAGATTGTGGGCTATATTCTCTCCGAGGACCCCACCTATATCACAAATCACAACAACGCGCGGACACTGATCCGCAAAATCGACAGAGACGAACTGCTGCAGGTTTTGGTTCGGAAATACTTGGGGCAGTAAGCGCTCGGCACCGAAAAATCAAAAGCGTTCCCGGAAAGTCAATCTTTCCGGGAACGCTTTTTTCATTCATCGTCATTTCACTTCCTGATCCCGTTCAAACAGCTCCTGCGCCCGTCTGAGGACTCGCATCATAATTGCCCGGGCCGCCGCTGCATTTCCCTCATCCAGCAGCTCCACGGCGTCCGCCAGTGGGCCGCACAGAATGCAGAAATCCAATTCGTCGTCCTTCATAAAAATCATCTTCTCCCACTTGATATGTTGCCTAGCAGAATATCGTATTTTCTGTGTCGAAGTCCCAAATTTCTTGGCGAGGCGCCATATTTCCAGCCACCGGACCGCACATAATTTCTGCTTTTCCGGCGTATACTTCTTTGATGAACGCATGTGGAAAGGATGACGCCTATGGAAGAAAAGCACTATCCCTTTGCCCTGCCGCCGCTGCCCTATTCTTACGACGCGCTGGAACCGGAGCTTGACCCCAAGCTTCTGTGTTTTCACCACGACAAGCATTTTGCGGCATACGTGGACAATCTAAACAAGCTGCTGGAACCCTATCCCGCCTATCAGGACTGGTCACTGATACAGCTTTGCGAGCATTGGATGGATCTTCCTGCACAGATTCGTCAGGGTGTGCGCAACAACGCCGGCGGCGTATTCAACCACGACATTTATTTCCGCACGCTCCATGCCCTGCCACCCTCGTTTCCCCAGCCACCGCTGGTGGATGCCATCCGCCTCGTTTTTGGCAGCACCGATGGCCTCAGAGTTGCGCTGAAAAGCGCCGCTCTCTCCGTCTTCGGCTCCGGCTGGACCTGTCTGTGCACCGACGCAAACGGAATCCTGTCTCTTCAGAACGTAGCCAATCAGGACACCGTTTTGCCCCTTGTGCCCCTCCTGTGCTGCGACGTTTGGGAACACGCGTATTACCTGCAATATCAAAATCGCCGCGCAGACTATCTGGACGCGTGGTGGCGAATCATCGACTGGCCCCAACTCTCCAAACAGTACGCACAGATTGTGCAAAATCGCCCGCCAATGGCGTAAAGTATCTAAATTTTCTCATATATCCAATATTACAATACTTTTATATTTCCATTTTGTCAAGTTGAATTTTACAATGATATTGTAATTTTGGATTCAGGAGGAACTCCCGATGTTGTGCGACGAAATTCACCGGCTGAGGCTGGCAAGCGGAATCACACAAGCGCGTCTGGCTGAGCGGCTGGGCGTTTCCAAGCAAAGCGTCTCCAACTGGGAAAACAACAACATTCAACCTTCCGTGGAGCTGCTTGAGCGACTGGCAGATTTTTTTGCTGTCTCTACCGATGCGCTTCTGGGCAGACAGCCCGATGCGGTCATTGATGCCTCAGGCCTCACCGATGCACAGATTGCCCATATCCGTCAATTGATTCAAGACCTCCGCGATGCAAGAAAGCGCGTTTAGACGCGTTATAAAAGCGCCCGCCGCCTATAAGGACGGCGGGCGCTTTTTAGCGGAAACTTACGGCTTAATTGTCTCCATGAACCTCTTTAGGAATACAAGCATCTGTTCTCGGGTACACCAGCTTTTATATTGATAGGTCCCATCGCCAGCTCCCCGAACAATCTTGTTTTTCTCAGCCCATGCACGGGCCTCCTCCGAAAATTCGCCGGGAGGCAATTCCCCCCGTTTTTGCAGCCATACATTCATCATCGCGTCGAATTCGTTCTGGGTCATTTTTTCCTCCTCATACGCAGGGCGAAGCGCCCCCACTACATACCTCGCAGCCCGTGTCCTTCGTTGCACTTCGCCGCCGTTGGCGTCGCTGAGCGTGCCGGTATTTCCCTCAATCGTGACAAGGCTTCCATCCGTGTTTACCCATTCCACCACGCCCAGGTGCTCGATAATGGTTCCACTGAATCGGAAAAACACCAGATCTCCGGGCTGATAATTTTTTTTCACAAACCGTGCGTTTTTCCGGGCCCAATTTGCCAAAGCGCCGCTGGACGCAGTTTTTCCTCCGCCATAGAACAGAGCGCTTAGCCCCGCTTCCCGGAAGCACCACCAAAGGAATACACAGCACCACGGATAGCTGTCTCCGGACAGCTCTCTTCCGTAATAAGCGGTGTTATATTTCACTCGGTTGCTTCCGGCTGGGGATTCCTTCGTCCCCAGCTCGCGCCGCGCGATGGCCAGCAGCTTATCCGCACCCGTCATTCTTTTCCTGCGTTCCTCAGCGCATCTGCAGCGTCCCGAGCTGCTTCTGCCGCACGCCCCACACTTTCGGTGTCCACTTTGCCTTCCGTGACGATATACGTTATCACGGAGGCAATTGTCACCACTGCTCCAGCTGCAGTGGAAATCACATTTTCATCCAGCCCAAACACCATGGCAAGACCCGCAACGATTCCCGCCACAGCCGCCCACAGCTTTCGCGAACTGAGTTTTCTCACCAATTCCCCCATAAAAATCTCCTTTCTCAGAAATCCTCATCCATTCCCATCGCCGTGTCATAGATAATGCCGCCTCGGGTGTTCTCCGCCTTGCTTTTTCCAAAATACGCCGCCAGCACCACCGCCGTGGACGCTTGCAAAGCTCCAATCAGTGTGGTGAGATACGGCAGCGTCCCGGTAAACTGGCTGCGGATTGCCAGATAGCAAAAATACAGCACCACGCACGTGCAGATTGCGTCCAAGCTCAAAATTCCCAGCGCAATCATTTTTGATGCTGTCAATTTTTCTTTCATAAAGTGCCTCCCCTCGTCAGCAGGAAGGTGACAAACGCCCCCGCCAAAATCAGAAGGACTTTGTCCACCAGTCCATCCCACCGTTTTCCCGGCCTTCGTTCCAGCGCATCCATTTTCTCTCCCAGCCGCGCCACGCTTTCGGCCACCGTCTCCTGTTTTGTCGCCAGCACCTCCACCGCCGTAGCCAGCCGCCGCAGCGTTTCCTGACTCTGCTCCAGCGCGCCAATCCGTCGAATGTTGGAAGATACACGCTCCTCCAGTGCGGTGATTCGTCCGCTCCACTCCTGTTCCATATTACACCGCCAGTTCAAAGCTGTGCCACGTATGTGCCGTCGCCTCCACCGCACTCCATGTCCACCCATAGTCCTCGCACTCCGACCAAAGCATATATCGGAAGTAAAACTCCGTCTCCAGATGGCAGGGGATAATGTCCAGCACGATTTTTTGAATCTGTGAAAATTCATCCGGAACTCCCCCCACCTCCGGGAAAATTACCCGGATGTGGCCTCCCCCCATCTCCTGTGCCAGCGCCTTAATTCCGCAGCCGCTGATTGTGCGGTTGATTGCGTCCAGAGAAAAGCTGTCTGCGTCAATCTGCATCAGCGCGGCAATGGCGTTCCGCCGAAGAGCAATCGTGTTTGCCGCAGGCCTCCTTGCAAACAGTTTCTCCCGGCGAAGCAGACCCTCGCCCTCCGCTGTGCTGGTCAGCGCCTCATGCTCAACGTATTCAAGACGGTCCGAGATCTTATCCAGACCTGCGCTTTGGGCAAACAGTTCGCTTTCATTCAGTGTCCCGTCCCGAAGGTCGTAAATTCCCAGAGGCGCAAGCAGGTTTTTCAAATGCGTTTCATATTCCGCCATGTTACGCCCCCATTTCCGTCACAAGCAGCTCCCCAAGGGTATAAAGAGTCGTGGCGCTTCCCTGCCTGTCCGAGGCCGGAGACTGAATATGATAGTTTTTCACACCATCCACAGCGTAGATCAATCGGCCAAGTTCCGCCAGCAAAATGGGCTTTCCCAACAGCTTTCCCGTGAGCCATCCGGCAATTGCCTGTTCCGCCGCACTTTTTACCGCGGCAAAGTTTCCATTCCCGCCCACATCCAGCTCCACGGCCACATTCAAGTGGCTCTCCTCCGGGGCCAGCACTCGAACGTCCACGGCAATCTCCCTCTTTGCCTGCAAATCAGCTTCTACGGCCCGCAGCAGTGCCGCGTCGGGCGCCCCGGACGACGTTGTGATGTACACATCCACCGTGCCGATTCCCCTAGCCCGACCAACTGCTACCGCCGCCGCCACGCCCTGATGCCGCAATGCCTGTTCCTCGTAAAAGGCAGCGTTGGCTCCGTTTGGCAGCCGCTCAAAGCTGTCCAGCACCCGTACACGGAGAGCCTCGTCGCTCTCTGCGTCAGCCCCGCCGGTAAATGCCGCCGGATTTGTGCACGCAGTAATCCCCATGGGACATGCGGCAAGCACCGTTATGTTCCACGCTGCGGCATTGCCGCCACTTCCAGTCTCCAGCGCTTCGGCAGGCACGTCCACTGTCAGCGTCCCCGCCGCCAGCACCGCTGCGCGAGTGGTATAAAAGCGTATCCCATGCTCCGTCATACACACGCTTCCCTTGGGAATACTCAAATCCTGTACCGGTGCTTCCGCCACAGAAAACCGCAGCATCCCTGCCGCCCGGGTAGCCGATTGGCGGACAATGCCCCGCATGGTCGCGTGGTCATCCAGATAAGTGCCCTGAGCCGTCTGTGGGAAGCTTTGATTCAGTACCCACTCCGTCTGACATTCCAGCGCTTGCACCTGCGCTGCCACCGCATACAGCCGCACCGCCAGATCGCATGTGTCCTCTGCGCCGTAACCAGAGCGCTCTCGGAACACCGAGAGCAGCTCCTGATAAATTTCCTCCGTTGTTCTCATGCTTTCCTCCCGTCACCGCACCGTAAGCTGCAGATTCAGCTCCTCTCCCTCGTAGTTCATCCGCACCGCCAGCTGATTTCCGTTCAGCTCCACCTGCTCCACACGCAGGTTTTGTTCCTCTGCCAGCGCCTGCGACACCGCCGTTTCCGCAGCACTTTGCCGATGAGACGGGGTTTCGCCCCCCAGTGCGTACAATGTGCTGCCCAAATCCTCCAAAAACGGAAACCCACCCCGCCTTGCCATCAGCCTGAACAGCACTCTTTGCAGCAATGCATCGCGGCCCTTCACTCGTACCGTTCCGCCCACTCCGTCAGGCACATAGTCTCCGTCTCTAATTTTCAGTTCTGTCATTCCGATTCTCCCCCGCACTTGCAGGGCATGTAGGGCTCGCCGTTTACGCGCAGCGCTCCGTTAACCTCCACTTGTCCGGTCAGAACAACTCTGCCCCGCAGCTCCACCGTCCCGTCGTTCTTAAGATATACGCTGCCGTTTTCGGCGTGAATGAATACCTCGCCGGGTCGAAACTCGGTGGGTACACTCGTCTGTTTTGCACCCGCCACGCAGGACTCCTCCCCGCCGGTTCCGCCCTTAATAACCAGCACCGACTCTCCTGAGGCGGGTCGCCACGTATATCCTCCCGGCCCGTAAACCGGAAGCGCCCGTACCTCACCTTTTGTGACTACACCCGCACTTTCTCCCGAAATGCTTGTCACGCCCAGATCAGCCCCGGACGAAGATACTCCCGGTTTTGTTTGCTTTGATAACCACATCGCTTTTCGCTCCTCTCCACCCGCCTCATATTTCACCCAGTGTCAGCGTAACGGATTCTCCGCCGCCATCAGCCCGGGTTCTCGCCTCCACCACGCGATAGGTCCCCGTCAGTCCCATTCGCACCATCTTTAAAACAACCACGTCTCCGGGAAATGCCAGAAAGCCCCCCGTCAGCGTCACCTCCAGGGAAGTTTCATCTTCTTTAGACCTCGCAATTTGATACTCCCCGGTATACCGCATTTTGGCCCAGGTGCTCTGTCCCGGCGTATATAAAACTCGGCGGCACTGCCCTCCTCGGGCAATCCACTCCTCATTGCGCACGGTATATGACTGGTTTCTCGTCTTGTCGATTACCAGTATCTCCGACAATACGCCATAGTGATTCTCTCGTTTTACAAGCGATAAAACGTTTGATGATTCCGTAATTTCGAATGTTTTTCCCGTTCTCGCCTTGTCCGCCCACAGCCGTCCAAACCGGTCAAAGCTTGGAATAAAATCGCCATACGTTCTGCAAAAGTCTTCCAGAGCCTTCCACTGACTGCTTCCCGCCGCCACGGTGTACATTTCTCCGCCGCTGCTGAGGCTTGCCAGTTTGTCGCAGGGAATCCCGTAGGGCGTCACGTGATTTCTGACGATTTCCTCCAACGTTGCCCCCTGATAGGTGGCGGCCCGCGCCTCGTTGTCCAGCAGCCGGGCAGCATAGCCCCGTCCCGCAACCAGTGCGCTGCGGCCCTCCTCCGTCTGGCGAATCTCGTATTCATCCACAATGCCCCGCAGCAACACGGTTTTCCCGTCCATCAGTGTAAACGCCGCCGCCTGCCGCAGCACCGGCTCCATTTCCGCCGTGTAAAGGCACGTCACCGAAAAGCTGTCGCAGGGCACGGTACCCGTATAGCATACATCCCAGGTCAGCAGCGCTGGTAAATCAAACAGTTCGTGGTCGCATGTCGTAATTCTCCCCGTCATTTCACTCGCACCTGATTTCCCGCGTAAATTAGATTTGGGTTTTTAATCTGAGGATTTGCCGCAATCAGGCTCTGAAGTGTCACGTCATATTGCTTTGCAATCCCCCACAGCGTGTCTCCGTTTTTCACCGTATACCATATGGAGTCTGCGCGCTTCTGTGCGCCTGTCGCGCCGGTATTCTCCGCAGCGGTCACTGCCGCCGTGAGAGACGCGCTTTGGCTGCAATTCTCCCAAAACTCAAATGCATATCCCACAAAATCCGGCTGCGGTTCCTCCGTTAACTGCAAAGACACGAAATACGCTTCCGTCGCCTGCCAGACGGGATGTACCAGCAGCCCCGGCCCTGCCCGCTCAAACACTGCCGCCAGCTTTTGAAACTCCTGATAGGCGTTTGCTCCCATGAACGCGCCCTGCCCGCGCATCACCGAGTGCCCTGGCCCCAACTCCTGCATGCAGTACCGCCCGAAGGGCACCTTGTGCACCGCAATTTTTTTCTGCCAGGTGACGGAGTAATTCTCTGGATTGTGGGGCCATACATAGTCCTTGTACCGCATCGGCGTCAATTCCACGCCATCTCACCTCTCCTGTCTCAATACAGCGGATATCCGCCGTCATACCTTCTTGCATCTCGCTGAAACGTTCGGGACAGTTCTCCGGCGGACATTCCGTGGTCCACAACAACCATGGTCCCGGCGGACACTTTGCCGTTCACCACCGGAGCCGCCCCGGCAGTGTCAGCATAAGCTCCCCTGCCCCCGAAGAAAGCTCCCTCCTGGGAGATCTTTTCCGCTATGCCAAATGCTTGTTCCACACTGTCGTGGTTTTTCCATTGAACCGCATTCTTTTCAGCATTCAGCCGCGCAGTCTCTTCCAGCCCACTTCCCATAAATGGGCCCTCCGCTTCAACGCTCTCAACTATGGGAATTTCTGCGACTGCCAGTTCCCGCGTCCCCGTCGCCTGATGGAGCCGCCCTTCCCCGTGCCCTGCCAGCCGCCGGTTCCATGCTGCCATTCCTTCCGGAATGACCTGTCTCTTTTCTGGTTTTTCAGCCGAGGAGCCGATCCGGAGAGCGCCGTCTCCGCCGCTCTCCGGATCTTTCTTCCCGCTTCTCCCGGTCCGCATCTCCTCGTCTTCTTTTCGTCGCTCTCCGCCGCTCAGTAAGGCGGCAAACATTGCTGCCTGCCGCCGCAGCGTGTCTTGGATGTAGTTCATACCCGATCTCCCCGCATCGCCCGAAACCGTTCCGGGTCAAACCCGGCGTTTACTCCGGCCGGCAGGGAATCTGTTTCTCCCGCCAGCCGCCGTACAAGCGTCTCCATCTCTCCTGCCGTCAGCTCTTCCAGCACGGCCTCCGCGCTTTCAAACAGCCGCTCTTCTCCAAGAAAGCAACTTTCCGCCAATACTCGTGCGTTGCACAAAAGTCCTCGCACCGTCTCGTTATCCTCCCGTGCAGCCACGTCACGCCAAATACCCAGCAGCCGTCCCGCCGAAAGCGGCGTCAGTCTGTCCGGCACCGTTTTCATGCCGTGGTCTCAATGCGACGGGAAGCCACCACGGTAATTTTTTCCGCCACCATAGCGTCCAGTTCGCCCTGCTCGGAAATCGTGCTCCACTGACAGCCCGAGTAGATAATCTTCCGGTCCGGTTTACAGATCACCAGCGAAAAATCGCTGAGCTCATAAAAATTGATTCCGTCCGAGATTGCGTCGTCAGTGGCGTACAGGCGAGTCAGCTCCAACGTGTACTTGCTTTGCCCCCCGATGGTTCCCACCGGCTCCCGCTCTCCAAATGCCTCCACGTTTTTGCTTGTCTTGCTGGCCTTGGCGGTGTAGCTCTGCACCACCGCCACCTTTTTCCCGTTCAGCTCCAGATAGATGTCTGCGCTGGTGGGAAATCCCATAAACTCCATGGCTTTTGCTCCTTTTCAGAAATTTGTTTTCCGCTCACACCGTGATGTGAGCCGTCAGATAAATCTGGTTCAATCCGTGGGCCACGGCAAAGCCGAATTCTACCAGACACACGGTGGGCTCGTCCGCTGATACACTCACCCGCACCTCGCCGTAGCTGTCAATAATCTCCGCTGCCAGCTTTTTTTCCAGTTCCACAATCACCTGAGACCGGATGGCTCCCCGATTCTGCGCCGTATTTTTGGTGCGAGAGAACTTGCTGCGCAGCGAGGAACGTACCGCCGGAATTACATCGTCCACAATCCGTATGGTGCTCAGTTCCCGCCAAGTGGCATCCGCCGCTCCGTCCGTGGTGGTTCTCGTGGTCACGCACCGCACCGGGGAAATTACTCCCGCCACGCTCTCCAGCGGTGTCACCCCGCCCCGCACCAACGCGTCAATGTCGTTGTCTCCGTAAGCCGTGCTCAGTCCGCTCAGTCCGTGCAGCGCCGCCCCGTTTAGGGGAGCCGCTGGGTCGCTTCCCCCGGCCATGGCGCCTGCCATCGCCGCCGCGCACAGCACGCCCGAAGGAGCACCTTCCCCAATCATTCCGTCCGGCCCGGTCAGCACCACACGCTCGCTGTTCAGCTCCGCCGCGTGGGTCGTCAGCTCCGCTGCCGTGGCTCCGCTGGCTCCCACCACCGCGATTCGCTCTCTGCGTCCCGCAGACGAGGTTTCCACTCCCGTGCGCAACGCTTGATGTACCGCAGCATCCGTGCTGTCGCATACTACGATGCGCACGTCCTCCACACCGCCCAGTGCTTCAAACCCCGCCGCATAGTCCGAAACCGTGCCGCCGTCTGCCACCCGGACCGCCGCCACCTTGGACACACCATTTAAAAACAGCAGCCGCAGAATTGCACTCATTCCGGCTGTGCCCGTGTCCTCACCAAATGCCCTGATGCCCTCAGAATACCCCGTCAGCGTTACCACCGCGCCCTCGTCGCCCGTGGCCGCTCTCGCGGCCACGCCCACGGTCTTGGTCCCGCCACCGGCGGATACCACGGAGGACGCGTCATAAGAGGAATACACCCCCGGCCGCTCATGCTTTATCATGTTCATTTTTTGATTGTCCCTTTCAGTATAAAGTCCAGCAAAGTCCCCGTGTCGCCCAGGTCCTCCGCCAGGAAGACAGCCCTACAAGCCGCGCTCCCCTTTCGTAAAAACATCCCTGTGGCTTTGTCCCACGCAATGCCATTCCAGCTCATTTTCTCAAGCTTAAGGCCTGCAGGCAGCGTTTCCATCAACGCACCGGCCGCCACCTCCAAGGCCGTTTCGCACTCCGATGCCTTCGTCGCACGCACACTGAGGGAAATGATCACGTCCATTTGCATTCCATACAGCTCCCGAACGCTGCCTGACTCATCCCGCTTCTCGCCAAGATATCCGCTCAGTCCAACGGGCTTTCCCTCCGCCGCTGCCACATCCACAGAGGCCACCGGCCCCTCATGTTCCTTTGCCTCGCCCTCATAAGCGGCCATTGCCGCAATCCCTGCGTTCTTCAGCGCGTCAATTACCGCGTCCCGCACCTGATTCAGTCCGTTCATTCCGTTGCCTTTCTCTGCTCTGTCAAAACGGCCCACCAGCAAACGGTCTCATTCCCAAGGCGTATTTCCTCGCAGTTGCGCACCGTATAGATCCTCCCTTGAAACTCTATCCGGTCCCCCAGTCCTGCTTTCGTTCTGCCAAAATAGGTCCACCGTCGGTCATCCACAATTCCCAGAGAGGTAACTTCAAACGGCGCAGCTTTTTCCATTTTTCTCACGGGCTGAAAAAACGCCCGTTCAACCGTGCCATTCACCATTACGGCCTGTCCGTAGTTCCGGAAAATACGCTCCAACCGTCCCGTCATCCCCGCACCCCCCGAAAACAGAATTTCATTTCCGCCACATAGGGGTCCATCAGCCGCTCCGCCTCCCGGCGCAGGACCTCAGCGCTCTTGCCGCCCTCTGCTTCCGTCACGGACACATCCCCCGCCGTAAACCGCAGTCCGCCGCGGCTCGCCGTCAGGCCCGCCGCTGCAAACAGTGCCGCCGCGCAGAGGAAAGCCTCCCGGCATTTCTCTGGTTCTATGCCCTCCCGGAGTCTTCCTTTCCACTCCTTCTCAGCCGCCTTGCACAGCAGCGCCAGCGCCGTCTCCTCATCCTCTCCCGCACCGGACAGGGTCTTCGCCAACGTTAAAATTTCCTCCTGCATGTTCGTATCTCCCTTCTCCGCTGCTCTCGCGCCGGAGTTTATCCGATCTCCAGCACCCGGCTCGCTTCGGTAAACAGCTTTGCAAACCCGGAAATAGAGGTAATGGCGGCCCGCTCCATCTGCCGGTCAATCAGCTTGTCATACTCCACCAACACGTCTCCGGCGCAAATCTGCTCCAAAGCATAGCCCTTGTCGAGGCCGATCAGCTTCCCCGTGGGCATAGCGCTGGTTCTCAGCAATGTCGCACCCAGCGGGGTAGTCAGCGTTCCGGTTCCTTGGAAATTCAGTCCCGTCAGGGGATTCTGGAACTCGCTCAGCTTCAAAAGCTTCAGCATCACGTCTCCGCCCACCAGAATGGTGTTCATGGTGTAGGGATCAAACTGGCTCCAAAATTCCAGCAGCGCGTCATAGCTCAAAGTTCCCTTGGTCCCGGAAATAGGCTGCGTGCCAATGCTGTAAACCTTCGCCGGATTTTTGTTTCCGTCGCCATCACACAGCACACGGATGGCGTCCTGCAAATGCATTCTGCCGATGTAAGCGCCAATCTGGCGTAGCGTCACGGAAAACAGGTCCAGCCGCTGAAACCGAATTGCCTCGTAGGAAGCCACCAACATTCTGCCTCTCTTGTGCAGCCGCACCAGATTTTCCTGCGTCCGAATCGTGGTGGCAGGAATCGCGCCGCCTTCCTCCACGCGCTTAAGTTCTTTTTCCTTCTCCGTGGGCACGGAGGCAATGGAGCGATAGTCCATCCCCTCGAAATTGGTCACCGTGGCGGTGATGGCGGGCAGAATGCTCTCCTCCTCCATCCCTTGGCGCACTACCCGGGAGACAAACTCAGGAAACAGTACGGCGGAATCACTGGTCTTGAAAAACTTTTCCACCATGTCGCTGCCCGCTCCCTTCACCTTGATGTCAAAGCGCTTGAGCTGGCGCTGAAATGCGTCCAGTCCCTCCGCCGGGGTGCCTCTGTAATCTTCACTGGGGTCCATCTCCTCCAGTATTTTGGAAAAGCTGCTGCCCGCCCTGTTGTACATGCCTTTTTCCAGTTTGATGTTTTCGTAATGATAAGCCATATTCTTTCCTCCTTTTTAAAGTGCAAAGGTGATGGTGCTCGTCGCTGCGTCTACTTCCA
>NZ_DAMBZJ010000012.1:77517-77789 GCF_032060045.1 Oscillibacter sp. | reverse complement strand
CCTTCATCACGTCCAGCACCTCGCCCACCATCTCCGGGTCCAGTGCGGAGGTGGGTTCGTCAAACAGCATCACCTCCGGCTCCATGGCAAGGGCGCGCACAATGGCAACCCGCTGCTTCTGTCCGCCGGAAAGCTGAATGGGATACGCGCCCGCCCGGTCCTTCAGGCCCACCCGGTCCAGCAGGTTCAGGGCCTTTTCTTCCGCCTGCGCCTGACTCATATGACGCACCTTGATGGGGGCCAGCGTCATATTCTCCAAAATGGTTTTGTGG
>NZ_DAMBZJ010000012.1:76352-77507 GCF_032060045.1 Oscillibacter sp. | reverse complement strand
TCAAATGGGGAAATACATTGAACTGCTGAAATACCATGCCCATTTTCTGGCGGTGCTCGTCAATGTTCAGCCGCACAGTCTTCCCCTCTGCGGTTTTCATCCGGGACTTGGTGATATCCACCCCGTCGAAGACAATGGACCCGTCTGTAGGCGCTTCCAGAAGATTCAGGCTGCGCAAAAACGTTGATTTTCCAGAGCCCGAGGGGCCAATGACCACCATCACGTCGCCCCGGTTGATGTCCACCGTCACGTCGTCAAGGGCCTTGATGGCGCCCTTGTTGTAGTATTTTTTTAGTCCGGTGACCCGGATCAGACTACCGCTTGTCGCCACGGCTCATCCTCCTCTCGAAGTGCGCAATGATCTTGCTGGTGGGGAAGGTCAGGCAGAAATAGAGCGCAGCCACCACCAGCAGCGGCTCCAAAATCCGGAAAGAGCCCGCCTGCGCCGCCTTCACCGCGGCCATCAGGTCCGCCACGCCAATGGTAAAGGTGACGGCGGATTCCTTAATGATGGTGACAAACTCATTGCCGATGGCGGGCAGTATGTTCTTGATGGCCTGAGGAAGCACGATGTACCGCATGTTCTGCCCCTGTGTCAGGCCCAAAGAGCGGGCAGCCTCGGTCTGCCCCCCTTCAATGGACTGGATGCCCGCCCGGATGATTTCGGACACATACGCGCCCGAGTTCAGCGCCAGCGCCACCACACCGGGAAGAAACCGATTCAGCTTTACAAACCCCAGAATCGTCACCGAAGGCAGATTGATCACGTCCTTGTGGAACAGCACCTGATACACAATGAACAACTGCACCAGCAAGGGCGTAGCCCGGAAAATTTCCACATAGACCGTGGCAATAAAGCTGACGGGGTTAAACCGGCTCAATGCAAATAAAACCCCCTGCTCCCGCAGACGGCCCTGCCGATCCAACGCCAGAAACCGCAAAGGCCTGATATCGGACATGCGCATGACGGCCAGCACCAAAGCCAGCACAAAGCCCAGAATCACGGTAAAAAATGAGAGATAGATGGTGCACAGCATTCCTTCCTTGAACATGTCGGAATACTGAAAAACGGCTTCAAAGCCCGCTTTGGAGACATTCATCATGGGGCTCCTTTCGGATAATAATGGGGTTGGCAAGCCTGTGAACGGCGCGATT
>NZ_DAMBZJ010000012.1:43905-76342 GCF_032060045.1 Oscillibacter sp. | reverse complement strand
CGGAGAAATCTCAGCCAGCCTGAGAAGAAGCGGCGGCAGAGGAAGCGCCGCCTTCCAGAAGACCCTCGTGAATATTGCCGCCAGCCTGCTCGTTAGCAGTAGCAACAAAGTCGTCCATAGAGCCGTCCGCCAGCGCAGCGGCGACCGCCTCGTTCACGCCGGCAAGCAGGGCCGCGTTGCCCTTCTGCACGCCCACGGAAGAACCCTTCACGTCATAGGGCACGTCGAAGGCCACATACAGGTCGGGATAATTCTTGGCATAGCTCTGGGCCACCACTGTCTCAACGAAACCGGCGTCCAGCTTGCCGCCCAGCAGCTCGGAAACCACATCGGTCACCTTGGGAAGCTGGACAATATCGGCGTCGGGCGTGTTCTCAACCGCCAGTTTATACTGGATGGAGCCCAACTGCGCGCCGATGGACAAAGCAGGGTCGTTCAACTCCGCCATAGAGGCCCACTTATCCTTGTTGGCCTGGGTGACCACCAGAGACTGACCGCCCGAATAGTACGTGTCGGAGAAATCCATGGCTTCCATACGGTCCGGATCGGGACTGAGGCCGGCCAGACCAATGTCCACATTTCCGGCATTTAGCTCAGCCAGCACGCCGTCAAAGTCCATGGTGACGATCTCCAGCTCCAGATTCAGATAGTCGGCAATGTATCCGGCCAGCGCCAGATCAAATCCCGCAAGCTGCGCATCGCCGTTTTCGTCGATGGCGTAAAACTCATAAGGGGCAAAGTCGGGAGAGGTGGCCACGGTCAGCTTGCCGGGCGTCACCGTCTGGATACCCGTCTCGGCGGAGCCGCTGCCGTCGGACCCGGAGGGAGCGGAGGAACCGGCAGACCCGCCGGAATTTCCGCAGGCAACAAGGGACAGAACCATTGCAAGGCTCAGTGCAAGTGCAAAAAACTTCTTCATGATATTCGCATCCTTTTCCAAAATCTGCTTGCCCGCACGGCGGGCGTTATTCACTCATTTCAGGGAAAACAAGCATCCTCCCTGAAGCTTGCTATACCTTATCATGCCGGACGCACAATGTCAATACTTTTCCATAAAGAATGTATAAATATTTGTTTGAATCCAGCCATTCTTCAAAATTTAACAGCATATTTTCTACAATTTATTCCTCATATTGTGCATTTTGACCATTCATTTCTGTATGCTTTTTGCATTTATGCATTTTCTTTTGTATAAGGGCTTTTTGCTGCACAAAGACTTGCATTACGGCCCTGTCCTGAATCACCTAGCGGGGCGCCATCAGATGGTGCAAGGCAGCATCCAGCCCGTCGATGCTTAAAGGAAACATGGAAATTTCCTGACGAATCCTGTGAATGGTGTGGCTTCCTCTGGTATAGTCCCACCGCTCTTGCGGGATGGGATTCAGCCATGCCGTGTGGGCCGATTTTTCCGCAAAACGACGCAGCCAAACGATGCCCGGATCCTGATTAATCCGGTAATAGTCAAGACTTCCCCCCTCTCTCAAAAGCTCCTCCGGGGACATAGCCCCATCCCCCACGAACAGAATCTTCCAGGAGGAATTCAGCTTTGAAAGCACGCCGCTTGTTCCCTCGCTCTCCCTGTAATAACATTCCGGGGTAGTAAACAGATCGTCATATACACAGTTGTGAAAATAGTAGGTTTTCAGTTCCTTAAAATGGCTAGCCTCATGGACTGCATGGAAAAGCCTTGAACACAGACGGGAATAAGACCACATGGAGCCGCCGGAATCAAACAACAGCAGTAACCGCACGTCATTTTTCCGGGGTCGGTCGAATTGCAGTTTTAAAAAGCCGCCGCTGTCGCAGGTGGCTTGCACCGTCTCGTCCAGCATCAGCTGGTCCTTGAGTCCATCCCCTTTCACCGTCAGGTTTCGCAGGCGACGAAACGCCATTTGAAACTGCCGCAGCTCCAGCGCCGCGTCCTGTCGGAAATCCCGATAGTCCCGCTCTGCTGCCACCTGCACGGCGCTTCTGTGCCGTCCCGGTCCGCCGATCCGTATTCCGGCGGGGTTGTAGCCCCCATGGCCAAAGGGAGAAATTCCGCCGGTTCCCACCCATTTGCTGCCGCCGTCGTGGCGCTCTGTCTGTTCGGCAAGTCGCTCTTCCAGCATCTTTTTCAGTTCTTCAAGGTTCAGCCCGCCTCCAAATTGAGCGTCTACCGCATCCTTGTCAATGTTCTGCTGCGCAGCTGCCTCTGCCAGCCAGCTCAGAAATTCCTCCGGCAACTCCCGGACGAACTCTACATCGTGGAAATACTCCGCAAAGGCCAAATCGAAATGGTCAAAATCCGCCTCGCTTCTGGCCAAAATGCAGCGGGCCAGCTGGTAAAAATCCGTCAGTTGGGAGCCGTGCAGTCCCAGACGTAGCGCCTCCATCAACGTGAGCCACTCATTTAAGGATACGTCCAGCCCATGTCGGCGCAGGGCGTAAAAAAATCCCGTAAACATCCGCTCACCGCCGCCCAATAACGTCCAAATCCTCTGTCTTCTTCAACAGAACTCCCGCAAAGGGCAGCGTTTTACGCAACAACTCCGGATCCACGCCGCCGATGCTCAGAGCCTGCACCCAATCCAAAAGTTCGCTGGTAGAAGGCTTTTTTTGCAGGTTACGGCTCCGCAGGGCGTAAAACTGTTTCAGCGCCTGCTCCAAAAGCTGGCTGTCCAACTCCGGATAGTGAGCGCGGACGATCTGCTCCATCATTGGCGCGTCTGGGAAGGCAATATAGTGAAAAATGCAGCGGCGCAAAAAGGCGTCCGGAAGCTCTTTTTCCGCGTTGGAAGTGATGATGACAATGGGACGGTGCTTCGCCCGGACAGTTTCCTTCGTCTCGGGGATATAAAACTCCATGCGGTCGAGTTCCCACAAAAGGTCGTTGGGAAATTCCAAATCGGCCTTGTCGATTTCGTCAATCAGCAGGACCACCTGTTCCCCGGCCTGGAAGGCCTCTCCCATTTTTCCCAGCTTGATGTATTTCCGAATGTCATTCACACCGGTTTCGCCAAACTGGCTGTCATACAGGCGGGCCACGGTGTCGTAAACATACAGTCCGTCCTGCGCTTTGGTGGTGGACTTGATGTTCCACACCATCAGTTCCATTCCAAGAGACTCCGCAACCGCTTGCGCCAGCATTGTTTTTCCGGTTCCCGGCTCGCCCTTGATCAACAGAGGTTTTTGAAGTGCCCGGGCAATTTCCGCCACCCGCAACAGTTCCGGTGAGGCAATATAGTCCTTTGTACTGTTCAGTTCTTTCATAGTTCCTCCAAGTGATATTTCATTAAAGTTCATCAAGGGGCTGCCGCAATCTTGCGGCAGCCCCTTTTTATGTCTTTCAACAACTTGCCGTTAATTCCGGCGCAGTGGACGTTTCGTCCCGCTTCGTCTCCTTCCGCCGCAAGCCAGTGAAGCGTTTGCGGTGGAACAAGAAAGAGCAAGGGCGTGAAACACGGTTTTTGCCGCAGGCGGAAATCTAGCGCAGTGGACTTTGCTCCACCGCCGCTTATCCGAAGAGCTTCAGCAGGCAACCAGCCGCCACTGCGGAGCCAATCACGCCAGCCACGTTGGGGCCCATGGCGTGCATCAGCAGGAAGTTGGAAGGATTGTATTTCTGACCCACCATCTGAGACACGCGGGCCGCCATAGGAACGGCGGACACACCGGCGGAGCCGATGAGGGGGTTGATCTTGCCGCCGGAGAGAACGCACATCAGTTTTCCAAACAGCACGCCGCAAGTGGTGGCAAAGGCGAAAGCGATGAGTCCCAAAGCGATAATTTTAATGGTATCCCAGCTGAGGAACCGATCATACACAGCGGTTGCGCCAACAGAAACACTGAGAAAAATGGTGACAATATTCATCAGTGCGTTCTGCACGGTGTCGCTAAGACGCTCGGTCACGCCGCACTCCTTAAAGAGGTTGCCCAGCATCAAACAGCCCAACAGGGGTGCTACGGAGGGCAACACCAGACAGGTGACAATGGAAACCATAATTGGGAAGACGATTTTCTCGGTCTTAGATACGGGACGCAGCGTTTCCATCTTAATCTTGCGCTCTTTCTCCGTAGTGAACAGCTTCATAATGGGCGGCTGAATCAACGGAATCAGAGCCATGTAGGAGTAAGCTGCGATGGCGATAGGACCCAGATATTCCGGGGCCAGAATCTTGGTCAACCAGATAGCCGTGGGGCCGTCCGCGCCGCCGATAATGGCGATGGCCGCGGCAACCTTGGGTGCAAACCCCATAGCCGTGGCCATCAGCAACGCCACAAAGATTCCGCCCTGCGCCGCCGCGCCCATAAACAGGGAGGACGGGCGGGCAATCAGGGGACTGAAATCCGTCATGGCGCCGACGCCCATGAAAATCAAAGAGGGGTACAGACCGGTCTTGACGCCGATATACAGCAGGTCAAGCAAACCTCCATCATGGAGCACATCGCCATAATTGATATCTGCGCCCCAGAATTCAGGGTGATAAACGCCCGATCCGGGAAGATTTGTCAGCAGCATTCCAAAGGCAATGCCTACCAGCAACAAAGGCTCAAACTTCTTTACGATGCCAAGATACAGCAGCCCACAAGAAATGATGATCATGATCAGCTGCCGCAAATCCATTGTCGCAAAGCCGGAGGTTCCGGCAAGGCCGGTGATAACTCCAGTCACTAAATCCATTGGTTAAAGCTCCTTTCCGATCAACCCAGCTGAACCAACTGGGCGCCGGCGTCAAACTGTTCACCGACCTTAAAGAATACCTGCGCCACCGTACCCGCACAGGGAGCCATAATTTCGTTTTCCATCTTCATAGCCTCAAAGGTCAAAAGAACCTGACCGGCAGTGACTGCGTCGCCCGCCTTGATGGGAAGAGACAGAATCTTGCCCGCCATAGGAGCGGTAACCGCGCCCTCTCCGGCGGCAACGGGAGCAGCGGGAGCAGGTGCTGCCGCAGGTGCAGGAGCAGCAGCGGGAGCAGCAGCGGGAGCAGCGGCAGGGGCAGCGATGGGAGTCACGCTCTGGATGCGGGGAGCAGCGGCGGGGGCGGAAGCATCGTTTTCAGCCACCTGAACGTCATAAGCCTTGCCATTGACGGTAATCGTATAAGCTCTCATGTCAATTTCTCCTTAAAACAAATATGAATTTTATTTTTCTTTGAGCTTGGAATCAAAAGACGTTCAGTCCAAATCCCGCCCGTTGCGAATGAAGGGATTGCGGCGTACCCGCTCGTATTCCGCGATGGCCGCGGAGAGAACGGCAATCAGTTCTGCGTCGTCCTGCTTTGGCGCGGCTGCGGGCGCGGCCACCGTTCCAGTCGGGGCCTTGGTGGGCGCGGTCTTTCCCACGTTTCGGGTGGCAATCTTGCCGGACACAATCAGAATTACATAAAGCAGCAGCAAAACTGAAAACACAACCAGCATACTGGCAACGCTGACGATACCGGCCTGCCCCATGGTCATATTACCTAGAATCATACATTCACCTTCTTATTTGTTCATCATACGGTCCCAGTCGCGGATGACTCTGGGCGTGATCATATGGTGGAAGGGGCAGATGGACTCGGGATTCTGATAAGCCGCGCCCACAAATGCGCAGATGTAATTGCGCAACTTGGGCATCTCCACAATCTCATCCACCAGACCGGTCTTGGCACAGGAAGCGGGACGGGACTTGTCGGCATACTCCTGAATCAGCTCGTTCATCTTGTCGATGGTAGGCTGAATGTCCTTGCCTTCCTTCTTGTCCTTGACAAGGCGGCGGGAATACATGGCAGCCGCGGCGGTTTCGCCGTGCATCACGTAAATTTCGGTGGCCGCGGTGCCGATGCTGAATATGTTGCGCGCATTGCCCTGCGGTCCGCCCATGACATAGTGGGCAGCGGCGGTACCCTTGCGCAGGGTAATCTCCATCTGGGGGACCTTTGCGTTATGGATGGAGTAAATCAAAGACTGGCCAAGGCCCAGCAACTCCGCCTTCTCAGCGGGGTCACCCACGTCGATGCCGGTGGTATCCTGCATCCACACGATGGGCAAGCGGTCTCTTCCGCACATGGTGACAAACTCGCTCATCTTAATCAAGCCTTGGCGATACAGCTTGCCGCCCACGCCCACGGAACCGGCCTCGCGATACTCGGGATAGCCGGGAATCAGACCCTGATAGTTTGCCACCACACCGGTGAGAAGACCGTTGATCCGGGCAAGGCCGCAGACGATTTCGGGGCCATAGCCCTTTTTGAACTCCATAAACTCGCTGTTGTCGAACAGGCAGGCCAGCACTTCCCGAATGTCATAGGCACGCTTCTGGTTGGAGGGCACACGGGTATAAAGCTCCTCGCCCTGGTGCGCCGGCTCCATGGGGTCCGCCACCCGGAAGAAGTTTTCATTGTAACCGGGGATAGCGTCCATATACTTCTTGATAGCAGTCAAAACGCCCTCTTCTCCAGAGTATACCTCGCGGAAGAAGCCGGTTTCACCAAAGTGGATATGCACCGCGCCGGGAGGATCGATCTTTCCGGCCTTGACGGTGGCATCGATCAAAGCCTCGGCGGCTTCTTCGTCCACATAGCCCTTGGGATTCATGCCGCCCACGATGCCCGCGCCGCCCACGGCCATGTTGGCCTTCTCATGGGCAATGAGGATGGTGGGGCTGACGGCATGATAGCCGCCGCCGGCGGGGTTGGTTCCGTAAATGCCAACCAGCACGGGAATGCCCATCTGCTCCAGCTCGGCGTGGCGATAGAAGGGCGTGCCGCCAGTGACACGGCCCGCGAAGACCTTTTCCTGCTCATCCAGCTTCACGCCGGAGCAGTTGAGCACGTACACCAGAGGAATACGGAGCATCTTGGCAATGTCCGTGGCCCGGGTCAGCTTCAGGGCCTGACCGGGGACCCACGCACCCGCCAATTTCTTGTTGTCGGAGGCGATGACCACCGCCCACTTATCCTGAATCTTTCCCATGCCGATCAGCACGCCGGTGGAGCCGTTCTTGTTCTTCTCGGGATTATACAGGCTGTCCAGAGGGCACCAAGTGCCCTCGTCCACCAGAAGATTCACTCGCTGGCTGGCAGTCATCTGCCCGGCCTGATTAAGGGACTCATCGCTGCGGCCTGCGGCCAGAGTGGCTTCCACCTCAGCGTTATACGCGGCTTCGACTTCCCGCAGAATCTTTTTGTTTTCCTCGTTCGTCGCTTGAAGCGGCGTTCCCAGTTGAGGCATGTTCTGGAAATAGGAAGGCATGGAATAGCCAAATGCGCTCATATCGTACCACCTTATCATGTAATTTGGCCGCGGGCGGAAAAGCGGGACGGCAGCCCGGCCAACCGGCCGTCCCGCGCAATTCAAACTTTCATGTTTCTCAGAGGGAAATTACATCCGCAAACGCCTGAATGGCGGTACGCGCCTGTCCAAAGTCCCGCATCTGCTGGTCCACGCCCAGCTTAATATGGGGAATCCCGGCCTCGTCCAGCGCCTTTTTCAAAGAGGGATACTCCATCTCCTCGGGGTCACAGAACTGCTGCATAAACAGCACCAGACCCTTGGCGCCGCTCTCCTTCACCAGTCTGGCTACGTATTCGCCCCGGCGGTTCTCGCTGGAACTTTCATCGTAAAGCAGCACGTCGTAATCCTGATCGGCAAACTGCTGAGCCAGCGCCTCCATGGGGTCGCCCGTCTCAGGAGCGTCCACCCGGAAGGCCCGGGACTCGTGCGCCACATCGTCAGCGGCAATGGCCACCTTGTTCTCCTCAAAAATCTCCAGCAGCTTGGGATTGTCGCAGATAATGCCCGAGGTGACGACCTTTACGCCCTTCCAGTTGCACACGGGTAAGGCCTTCAACTCCGCGTTGAGCGCTTCCAGCTTTTCGGCGTGCTCTGCCTTAGGCATGAACCACGCGGCCTTCAGCACCGCGCTGCGCATCACAGGGGTAATCACGTCGCAATGGTCGCTGGCAAGCTTCACAAACTCCCTGCGAGCAGCGCGGCTGCGGTTATAAACCTTGATGGCATCCCGCAGAGCCTCGTCCGTAATCGGTGCTCCAGAGATTTTCTCCAGCTCGGTTTTGATGTGGGTATACTGGTCCATGCAGAATTTCTTGCCGTAGGCAGGTCTGCGGTTCTGGGGGTGGGCCAGAAAAATGCAGGGTAGCTTCTCGCTCATGGCCACGCGGATATTCTGACTCATGGGGCGAAGGGTGTCACAGATGGTGGGGGTAATCACGCCGTCCAGCAGGTCCAGCGTACCGTCCAGCAGCATCTCAAGGTCCAGCTGGGCAATGGTGCAATAAAACGTGGCGCAGTATTCCTTGGCTTGAGAGATGGTCTTGTTGTTGCTGCCCCACAGGCCGAAGGGCATCATTCCGGCGGCGGCCACCAATTCCTCGGGTGCGTAATAGGGCATCACGCCAATGCACTTTTTGCCTTCTGCCTTATACTTTTTGATCTGCTCCTTGGGGTTTCGCGCCACGGCGGTAAATTCTTTTACAATTCCTTCGATGCTCATGCCCTGGCCTCCTTCTGCTTCATGTTCTCCTCCATGGCTTCCACCAGACCCTGTACCCGGGTTTCATACTGGGCCTCGTTGAAGTTGCGGGGATCGGCCTGATCGCCGTCGAACCCGGCGCAGGGAACGCCCAAGTCCTTTGTGAAGCGGCGCTGCATCTCGGCCATATAGCCGGACCAGGGCTTGCAGGAACGGTTATAGTGGACCAGAACACCGTCCACCTTGTTGTCGCGGCAAATGCCCTCGCGCCAATCCACGCCCTGCTCAATGCATACGCTGTTGGGCGCCTTGCAGTAAGCTCTTGCCATATCGTCCAGACCGTTGTATACGAAGCCGAACGCAGGGGCGTAAACCACGGCGGTGACATTGACGCCGTTGGCCTTCAGAGGCTTAAACAGGGTTTTCAGATTGGGCCAGCAGGGAATGCCTTCAAACATAATGCGGTACTTCTCGGGGAAGGGCGCGGTGGTGGTGCCGTTTTTCACGTGTTCTTCCAGTTCGGTGGCCAGCAGCTCAAAGGCCTCCGCCGTCTCCACCTTGCCACGGGCGGTCACCACGTCCGCCATGTGGTTGAACAGGTCAAAGCCGCTCATGGGAGAGGGTTTATACTGCAAAAAGTCGCACACCTTCAGCCATGCCTTGGCGGTGCGGTTTGCGTTGGCGCAAGCCTGCTCGAACTTCTTCTCGTCAAACTTTGTCCCGGCGATCTTCTCCATCTGACGGATGGCGTCATCAAACTGGCCGCGGATATAGGCCACCTGAGAATCGCTGACAGTGACTTCGTTGTTGTAGGGCACGTCGATCATGATGAGGGGGATGTTGTGCGTCCGGGCGATGTTCTCATACCACTTGGTCATGCAGTTGCAGATGTTGTTGCAGCAAAGCACAAAGTCCGGCATGGGAACGCGGCGGGACTCGTTGGTCGTCTCCACCCCGGCGGAATAGGCAAGGGAAATGCGGGCGTAACCGCAGATGTCCGGGTCATACCCCAGAGACTCCGCCGCCTCGCACATCCGCTGTCCGTCGTGCTGCGCACCGATACCGGCAGCCTGATTCTCCGGGTAGACGACCGCCAAACCCAGGGCCTCAGCAATTTCGCAGGGGAACTTGGACGAGGACCAGCCCACGGGGCGGCCCGCCTCTTTCGATTCCCATGCAGCGGCGTACACCTTGCTCACCACGTCCCGAAGGGCCTGCGTGCCGGGGCTGACCGGCTTGGGGGCCTTCTTAACGGGGGCCGCCTCTGGGGTGGCCGCAGTGGTCTTTTCGTTTTCAGCCATGAATATATCCTCCGTTTCTCATAAGCTTGCATTTCTTTTCCTGAGATAGCGCCGCGTCCCGGTTGGGACGGGTGCGTGGTTCCCCTTTCGGGATCACTTGCCGATTATTTGCTGGCTTTCTGCCATGCATACAGCGCGGCGCCCAGTGCGCCGTTGTACTGTGTCAGGGGCGAGGTAAGAATGGGATGGCCCAGCACCTCCTGCAAGGCGGAAACAATCCCGCCGTTCTGCGCGACGCCGCCGGTCATCACCACCGCGTCCCGCACGCCGATGCGCTTGGCAAGCCCCACCACCCGGGAAGCCACGGACTTGTGGATTCCGTTGATGATGTCCCGCTTGTCGCTGCCCTTGGCAAGTTGGCTGATTACCTCGCTCTCAGCAAACACAGTGCAGGTGGAGCTGATTTCCACATTTTTGGTGGATTGGGCGCCAAGGGTCGCAAGATCCTCCACCTTTACCTCCAGCACCCGGGCCATTACGTCCAGAAACCGACCGGTACCGGCGGCGCACTTGTCGTTCATGGCGAAATTCACCATCACGCCATTTTCAATCTCCAACACCTTCACGTCCTGCCCGCCGATGTCGATGACAGTGCGGACCTCCGGAAACAGGAAAAACGCGCCCTTTGCGTGGCAGCTCAACTCGCTCATCTGGTGGTCCGCCACGTCGTCCAGAGAATTGCGGCCGTAACCGGTTGCCAGAATGAATGCCATGTCTTCTTTCTTCATCCCCGCGGCTTCCAGCACCTCGGCAATGGCGCGGCTGGGTCCACTGGTTCCTGCGCCCACGCTTACAAGCGACTTGGCCACAATATCCTTCCCGTCCCTCATGATTACACATTTGGAGGCGGTGGACCCCACGTCAATGCCCATTGTATAAATTTCACTCATAAAAAGCAGCCTCCTTTGGGGCAATGGGGAACGCAACCCCGTGTTCTCCCCCGCTCTACGGAATACATCCACCCGGAATCCGAAAAAGTCCTTTGAACAGGTGGTTTTTTGATGATTCCACAGCTTTAGAATACCATATGGGGGCAAATTGTAAATACTGCCCCGCGTTAAAAAATTAGCATATATTGCTTTTTGGTTCGTCTGCTCTCACAATTTTGCCCAGTTCAATCTAAAAAAATTGACAGATTGTCAAATAAATTGATCTGACACAACCGCTCTCCGGGTAAAAACCGACCGCCAGCCGAAAGCAATTTCAGCAGGCGGCCAGAAAATTGAGTGTGCGCGGCTCGGGCGCCGCGTCACCCGAAATTGCCTCAGATCTTGTTGGCGGGGCAGGCCGGAGCTCGCCCGTAGCACAGGTTGACAAGATCGGTGGCGCAGGAGGTACAGCAGTTAATCACGGACTCCTCCGTGGAGGCGGCGGTGTGGGGCGTGAGAACCACATTGTCCATGTCCATCATCTGGCGGCTGTTTTCGCTGAGCGGCTCGGGCTCAAACACGTCCAGTCCCGCGCCGAACAGAACACCGGTCTTCAAGGCCTCCACCATTTCTTCCTCATAAATCAGGCCGCCGCGCGCCACGTTCAGGAAGATGGCGCGGGGTTTCATCATTTTGAACTGCTCCATACCCACGGTTTTCTCTGTGGAGGGCATCAAGGGCAAGTGAATGGAAATAAAGTCGGCCGTCTTCCAGATTTCGTCGGCATTGTCCTTCAGCTCAATGGGAAGGCCGCCCAATTGCTCCTTGGTGACATAGGGATCATAACCGATTACCTTCATCCCCAGGCCGTTGATGCACTTGTCTGCAAAAATCTTTGCAATTCTGCCGCAGCCCAGCAGGCCCAGAGTCTTCCCTTGCACCTCCACGGTGTTTTCAAGGCCCATACGTACGTAGAAATTACCGCTGCGGAACTGCTTATCTACGTAGCTGAACCGACGGGCAGTCATCATCAAAAGCATCACGGCATGCTCGGCCACAGCGTTTGCATTGCCAGAAGGAGCGAACACCACCTGAATCTTTTTGGAAGTGGCATAGTCAAGGTCAATATTATCCAGACCCGCCCCCTGCTTGCCAATGCCCTTCAGGTTGGGGCAGGCGTCAATCATGGCGGCGGTCACCGGTTCGGTGCGGCACATAATCACATCGGGCTGATACTCCTTCAACTCCCGGAGATAAGTCTCCTCAGTCAGGTCGCTTGCAACCTTTACCTCCACGTCGTTGCTATTGAAGATTTGGGTCGCCACATCGCTGAGCTTGTTGGTATAATAAGCCTTGTATTTCATGACTTGCGTTCCTCCAAAAATCCATTTTTTCGGGAGCGGTGGGTTTCCCCGCCGCTCCTCTCGTTTTATCTACCACGTAGTATTATCATAGCTTACTCTTTTTAATTTTGCAAGTATTCCTGCAATATATTTTTGATTTTTCATAATTTCCGTCATTTCCGACGGGTTTTCAAACCTCTTTTCGTCATTTTGTAGAGCAAAATTCTCTGTATTTCCCAAGAATATAGGAAATACAGAGAATTAATGATATATATTGTGATGAGGACGACTTACTTTCGCTCCCCCTGACTGAAGCGCTTGGCATATTGCTTGGGTGGCAGCCCGGTTAGGGACGTAAAGGTGCGAATAAAGTGCTCGTTGCTCTGAAAGCCCACCATCTCCCCCGCGGTCTGCACCCGATATCCGTCCTGTAAAAGGCGGCGGGCCCGGAGAATGCGGGTATTGATGACATATTCCATGACGCTGAAGCCGGTGGCCTCTTTAAAGCAATGGCTCAGGTAGTATTTGCTGATAAAAAATTCCGAGGCCACCCGTTCCAGCGTCAGCTTCTCCGCCAGATGCTCCTGCAAATATTCCAACACCGCGCTGATTTGCAGCGCTCCTTCCCTGCTTCCGGGGGCGGAAGGGCGCTCAATCTGGCAAAGCTCGTCCGCCCACCGGCGGACCGGCGCCATGGACAGCGCCTGAAGCAAAAATTCAGACAGAAGCAGCATTTGGTTCAGGTCGGAACCAAAGCCCGCGTTCTTGCGCCCCTGCTCCCAGTCCAGCCGCTTTAAAAGGGTCAGCAGTTCATTGTACCGGTTTCCCGTATCCACCATTCGCTCAGCCTCCTGCACCCGGCGGTAAAGGTCGGTCTGCGGAGTGGAGATGGCATGAATCGTGGGGATGGGCACATGGAGCACATATCGCTCATAGGGCTCGGAAGCCAACGTTTTGTGCAAGGTAGCGTCCGGCAGAATAAACAGGGCCCCAGGGTGCAGAGAATAGACCTGATTCTCTACGAACATTTCTCCGCCCCGGGAGACAGGCATCAAAAATTCAACGCTCTCATGAAAATGAGGGCGGTCCATATACCAGGAGTTATCCCGGCTCATCTTTAAATAAAACGGCTGCACCTGCATACCGGCCCCCTCCTTTCTTCTCTTTCTACAACAGCGCAAAATCAGGCAGTAAAACAATATCCGCTAATTTTTTCGCGCAAATGTTCCTTTACAGAGGTTTAACATATGTTACTATGATATATGATTCCCTATGAAAACACAAGCTTTTTTGTGTTTTCAGACAGAAATACAATCAGAATGTGGAGGCAATCGTAATGGGAAAAGTTTGCACGCTCTCCGAAGCCGTAGCCCGGTATGTGAAGAGCGGAGACACCATCTGCTTTGGCGGTTTTACCACAAACCGCAAGCCCTATGCCGCCGTGTATGAAATCCTGCGTCAGGGGCAGAAGGATTTCACCGCCTGGGGTGGCCCGGCGGGTGGCGACTGGGATATGATGATTGGCGAGGGTCGCGTGAAGGCGTATATCAACTGCTATACTGCCAACTCCGGCTATACCAACGTTTCTCGCCGCTTTCGCGCCGCAATTGAGGAGGGCAAGCTGACCTTTGAGGACTATTCTCAGGATGTTTTGATGCTTCAGCTACACGCCGCCTCTTTGGGTCTGCCCTTCCTGCCCGTGCGCCTGATGAACGGCTCCGGACTGACGGAGCACTGGGGTATCAGCCGCGAGGAGCGGGAAAAAATGGACTCCGTGGACAACGACAAGTTTGTTTCCGTGGACAATCCTTTCAATCCTGGTGAAAAAGTGATCGCCGTACCGGTTCCCAAGCTGGACTGTGCCATCATCCATGTGCAAAAGGCCTCACCCGACGGAACCTGCATCATTGAGGGTGATGAGTTCCACGACGTGGACATCGCCGTGGCCGCCAAGCGGACCATCGTCACCTGCGAGGAGCTGGTTTCCGACGAGTTTATTCGCCGGGATCCCACGCTGACTCGCATCTTCGGCATGTGCGTGGACGCGGTGGTTCACGCGCCCCACGGCGCATGGCCCGCCCAGTGCTATGGGTATTACGATGTGGATAGCAAGGCCATGACGGAGTATGACAAGGCATCCAAATATCAGGATGCCGACGACGCCAAGCGCCAGCTTGCCAAAGCCGCCGAAAAGGCTAAAAAGGCGGCCGATAAGGACCCCGGCGACGCAAAGGCGGCCGAAAAGGCCCAGAAGGCCGCAGCCGCCGCCAAGGGCGCGGAGGACGGCACCGCTGTTCCCGAAACCTTCCAGGACTTCTTGAGCAAGTGGGTTTACAGCGTGAAAACCCACGAGGAACTGCTGGATAAGGTGGGCGCAAGCCGCCTGATTTCCACCAAAAACGTGCCCGGCCTTGGCTATGCCGGAAAAATTCCGGAAAGGACGTGCTGAAAATGCCTGATTATACTAATTACACAAAGCAGGAAATGCAGGCCTTCGCCATCGCCAAGAACATTCAGGCGAACCAAATTGTCATTGTGGGAACGGGCCTGCCGCTGATCGGTGCATCCCTGGCCAAGCGGATTATCTGCCCCTCCTGCCACCCCATCGTGGAGAGCGGCCTGATGGACTGCGACCCCGTGGAGGTGCCCCGCAGCGTGGGTGACAACCGCTTTATGGCGCACTGTGCCGTGCAGTGGCCCAACGTCCGTTTCATCGGCTTTGAAGCAAATGAGTGGCTTCACGGCGAGGACCGGCTCATCGCCTTCATCGGCGGTGCGCAGATTGATCCCTTCGGCAACGTGAACTCCACCTGCATCGGCGATTATCACCACCCCAAGACCCGCTTCACCGGGTCCGGCGGAGCAAACGGCATTGCCACTTACTGCAACACCGTCATCATGATGCAGCACCAGAAGCGACGCTTCATCGACAAAATTGACTATGTGACCTCCTGTGGCTGGATGGACGGCCCGGGCGGGCGCGAGCGGGCGGGCCTACCGGGCAACCGGGGACCCCAGATGGTGGTGACGGACCTTGGCATCATGAAGTTTGACGAGGATACCAAGCGGATGTATCTCGCCTACTATTACCCCTTCTCCACGCCCGAAATGGTGCAGGAGAACACGGGATTTGAAATCGACGTCAGCCGCGCGCAGTTGATGGAAGGTCCCGACCCCGAAACCATCCGCGTTATCCGGGAAGAAATTGACCCCGGTCAGGCGTTTATCAAGGTTCCAAAGGAAAAATAAGTCTCATTCATGAAATTTTCGCCGTCCTAACGACACACACGAAAGAACCGCCAAAGGCGGTTCTTTCGTGCACTTATGGACCAAAAGGAAATTTCAGCCATTTACACACGGCGCGGAACATGATTTAATGGAGTCTGCCACTTATGCTGAAAATCTTCCGAAATACCTAATCAGACTACAGCGCTTTTAAAAACTTGCCTGTGGCTATTTTGAAGCAACGCTAAAAAAGGAGGGCCCTCATGCTGCACTATTCCGGAACCGTTTACCGCCCCCCCAGCGAGGCTCACAGCCTGATTATTCAGGTGACCGTGGGTTGCAGTCATAACAAATGCGCCTTTTGCAACATGTACAAGGACAAGAAATTCTCCATTACTCCGAGGGAGCAGGTGTTGGAGGATCTACGTTGGGCCCGGGCCCAGTATCCCCGCGTGGAGCGCTTTTTCTTAGCCGACGGAGACGCGCTGATTCTCCCGACGGACCGGCTGTTGGAAATTCTGGGGGATATCCGGGCGCTGTTTCCCGAGTGCACTCGTGTTTCCACCTATGCAAGCCCCAAGAGCATTTTGGGAAAAACGCCGGAGGATCTGTCCGCCCTTCACAAGGCAGGACTGGACTTTGCGTACCTTGGCCTTGAGACCGGAAACGAGGCGTTGCTTCAGAAAATCAACAAGGGCGTGACGGTTGCACAACAAATCGAGGCGGGCCAAAAGCTAAAGGCCGCCGGGCTGGCCCTTTCGGTCACCGCCATCAGCGGACTGGCAGGCTCCAACGGGGACTGGCAGGCTCACGCCATGGACACCGCCAAAGCCCTCAATGCCATGGGGCCTGACTTTATCGCCCTGCTGACTCTGCGCATTTATACTGGCACGCCCATGGCCGACTGGGTTGCAAGCGGCGAGCTGGTGACCCCAACGCCCATGGAGCTGATTCGGGAGGCAAAGCTTCTTCTGGAGCATATTGACTGCCCTGGCGCGGTGTTTCGCTCCAACCACGCCAGCAACTATCTTGTGCTGGCGGGAAACCTGAATCAGGACCGGGACCGGCTGATTGCGGAGTGCGAAGAAGCCCTGCGGGGCGAAGCGCCACTGCGCAAATTTGTGGAGCTGGGGCGTTGACCCTCCAAATCAGTCGGATTTTTTGCCGGCCTGATGAGGTGCTCCACTGATTGGGAAAATTTTTGCCTGATTGGGCGGCAAACACCACATAATTAAGAGAGAGATCTTACCCACCCCAAAAGGTAAGTCTCGCCCCATGATTGGATTCTCCGTGCGGGCCTTCCACAAGAATATGAAAAAACGCCCCTCTGACGTGAAAGCGTCGGAGGGGCGTTCTCAATGCGTTGTTTTGAAGCGTCGGACTATTTTAAAACCGAGGAAAGCTCTCGGTTCATCGTCACGGTGATGCGGGGCAGATCGTGAAGCCCGCGTTTTAAATCGGCAATTTTCGGCTTTGTCACCGCCGTAACGGGAAACAGGCGGTTTACAAGCTCCTCCGCGTCCGGTTCCTTTAATCCAAAGGGATATGCAAAAAAGGTAGGCGCCTGCCCCACTTTTTGCTCAATCAGGTCATAGCTCTCTTGGATATCGTCCAGAACCCGGGTCTGAAACGCCTCATCCGTCTCGTCGGGCCTGCGCTCGATCCCGTTGACGCCGCTCGGATCAAAGCATCCTCCCAGATCCCCCAAATTGTGAAGTGCAAAGCTGTGGGATCCGATCTCCACCAGCCCCGACCCGTCCATCTCCCTGCACATATCCCACGTGAGGAAGTTATCCGCCGGAAGTTCCGGCATCTCCACAATGATGGAGATAACCGCCTTCATCTGATACTTCTGCAAAAGGGGGTACAACAAATCATAGTTGCTGCGATATCCATCGTCAAAAGTAATCAAAATCGGCTTTTCCGGCAGCGGGTCCCCCTCCGCCAGCTCCCGGGGGAGGACGGGATGATAACCACGGTCTCGCAGCCAGCAAAAATCCTTTTCCAAGCGGCTTTCCGTAACGGTCATATCATTGCACTCCGTTCCGTCCGCCTCCACATGGTGATACATCAAGACCGGAAGGGGCGTTCTCCCGTGGGCCGACACTCTCCATATACCCAACCCACAGACTAAAACCACCGCCACAAGGACGGTGATTCCCCTTCTGCTCCTAAAAAACTTATTTGACGAACGCGTATGCCGCTTCACATCTGTCAGCTCCTTTTCCTATCACAGCCGTATGCTATTTGCTATTTTCACATTAATTAGACGGCGGCAGCGCCTAAAAAGTAACACTGATTCTGTACTAATATCATATTTTTTGCAGAAATTAAAAATAAATCCAAAACAATTATTGGCATATACCAAATAAAGCTTGACATTTTGTGCAGATACGTTATAATGCAGTTAATTGGTATATACCAAAAACCTGCATGGAGGAATGTTATTTGCCACGACCAAAAAAATGCAGAAGGGTCTGCTCCCTTCCCCCCAGCTCCACGTTTCTCCCCGTCGACGGTGGGGCACAAAAACAGCCGATCATCCTGACGGTGGACGAATACGAAACTGTGCGTCTCATTGACAGAGAAGGTCTATCCCAGCAAGAGTGCGGCACGTACATGGAAATCGCCCGCGCTTCAGCCCAGCTTATTTACGCGTCTGCCCGCAAAAAAATTGCGTCCGCGCTGGTAGATGGCCTTCCTCTGAAAATCGAAGGGGGCGATTACCGCTTGTGCAGCGGCACGGAGACTTCATGCGGCTTTGGCGGCTGCGGCCGACACCGCCACCACTGCGGTCAATCCGGCGAACAAACTATTGGAGGAATAATGATGAAAAAAATTGCAGCCACCTATGAAAATGGAAATATCTTTCAGCACTTCGGCCATACGGAGCACTTCAAAGTCTACGACGCGGAGGACGGAAAAATAACCAACTCCTCCGTGGTGGATACCAACGGCAGCGGACACGGGGCACTGGCGGCTTTCTTGCAGGGATTGGGCGTGGACGCCCTGATCTGTGGCGGCATCGGTGATGGAGCGCGAACCGCCCTGTCCGAAGCAGGAATTCAGATTTACGGGGGAGTGTCCGGCGCTGCGGACGAGGCGGCGGCGGCGCTGCTTGCCGGGAGCCTGCGCTTTAACCCCAACGCTTCCTGCGGCCACCATCACGGGGAACACTCCCACGCCTGCGGAGAGCACGGCTGCGGAGAGCATCACCACGGAGAGCACGGCCCCGGAGAACGGCATCGCGGAGAGCACCGCCACAAAAATTAGTCGTAAGATTGATGGATCGGGGCGACCTATAACAGGTCGCCCCGGTTTTTTTGGTCCCTGATGGGCCACAGTCTCCGTTGAGTTTGCTTGACAAGGACCACGGCCTCCTTTAAAATGAGGGAAATTCATTTGAAGAGCTGTCCCAGCAAGGGAGGCCCGTTCAGAAAAGGAGACCGCCATGCGCCGCGAGACAGTCCGAATCAGAATACTGGCAATCGCGCTGCTGTCCACGCTTCTGGCAGCTGCGTGGCTGACCGAGGGCTACGCGGCGACCCACCTCCGCCACCGCTGCACAGGGGAGGACTGCACCGTCTGCACAAGGCTTGCGGTCTGCCTGCAAGCGGTGGAGAAGACAGGCCACACGGCCGTCGGTTCCGGCACTTTTTCCGGAAATACGCTTTTCTATCCGGCGGTAGCGGCGCTTCTTTTTTCCGTCGCCGCGCTTCTTTGCCCCTTATCGCTGCTAAAGCTTAAAATCCGGCTGAACAATTAATTGCCCCGCAGGAAGGAAATTTGCCCCGGCTCTGGAAAGCAACCTGTCTTTCCCGCCAAGGGCGTTCTCTTCCTGCCTTTTATATCTGAACAAAACGATAGGGGGCATTTTTACATTGAAACAGCCAGTTTCTCCGCCGTTTGTGCGGCAGCGGGAGGCAGTCTCCTCGTCGGGGGACTATATCCCGGTTTTCGTCGTCACCGGCTTTCTGGACGCCGGAAAAACGACGCTTTTAAACACTCTGATTCCCTCCCGCCTGCGGGAGGGAATCAACCCGCGCTGCATCCTTTTTGAGGAAGGCGAAGAGGACCCCGCCCCATCTGTGGAGGAGCTGAAGCCCCTCCGCCTTTCCATCCGGGAGGTACAAAAGAGTCCGGAGGCGGTGTCCAAAAAGATCTATCAATACCTGTTGGAGCAAGACCCCGAGCAAATTGACGAAATCTGGGTCGAGTGGAATGGGATGCTGCCCACCCGTTATTTGCAGGCGCTGTTCCCCGCTCCCACTCGTCAGGTCACCATGACGACAGGGGACTTCTGTCGTCTTCAAAAAATTCTGCATGTGGGGGACGCAGAGGCTCTGGAGCGTCTGCTGGGCGGTGCAGGAGCGGCATTGACCGATCAGGTTGCAAACTGCGACTTCATTGTGTTGCGAAACGCGCAGGACCGGGAGTTCCGACGCCTGCGCCAGCTCTTGCGGGGCCTGAACCCCGGCGTTTCCGTGCTGCGGGCTGATTGGCTCCGGGATATTGAAAAGGCCCTGCAAAAGCCCCGGCCTGCACCCAACACTTTTTTCCTTCTGATCCTTGTTTACTTCTCCGCCGCCTACCTCCTTCTGCGGCTGGTATTGGGCGGCTCTCAGGTGGACGGCGTGGTGAACGTGTTTTTGGGCATCCTCTTGCAGGCGGTGCCCTTTTTGCTGATCGGCGTGCTGCTCTCCTCCGCGATTCAGGTGTTTATCTCCGACCGACTGATTGCGGAAAAATTTCCAAAGCACCCGGCGGGCGGCTTTTTGTTTGCGCTGCTGGCAGGCTTTTGCCTGCCGGTGTGCGACTGTACTTCCATCCCTGTGTTTCGCAGCATTGTGCGCAAGGGGGTTCCCCTGTCCGCGGCAGTGACGTTTCTTTCCGCCGCGCCGGTCATCAATCCGGTGGTGATGCTCAGCACTTGGTATGCCTTCGGGGGAAACTGGAAAGTTGTGACCTGCCGGGTGGGGATGGGACTTTTGTGCGCAGTGCTGATCGGCCTGACGTTTGCCGGAGCCAGGTCCAAATCCGATGTTCTCACCGGCGGAGAGCTTGGGGGGCTGTGCGGCTGCGGCTGCGCGGTGGACCCGAAGTCGGGAAAACTGGAAAGCTTTCTGCTTCACGCCCAATCTGAATTTTTCAGCGTTGGAACGTATCTGCTGCTGGGCGCGTTTGTCTCCGCGCTCTTTCAGACCATGGGCGCGGGATTATCCCAGACCGGCGCGGGAGAAGGCCTGTTGCTTCCTCTGTTGCTGATGATGGCGATAGCATTTTTGTTCTCCCTGTGCTCCTCGTCCGACGCAGTGGTGGCCCGAAGCTTTGCAGCCCAGTTTCCCGTGGGGGCTTTGATGGGCTTTTTGGTGTTCGGCCCTATGATGGACGTGAAAAATGTGCTGATGCTCTCGGGGAGCTTTTCGAAAAAATTTGTGCTCCGCTTGGCTTTCACCATGTTTGCGGTGTGTGGCGCGGTGGTCTTTGCCGCCTTTTCTCTGGGACTTGGGGAGGTGTTGCTATGAAGCGGGGCGCTTTGAATCTTCAGGCCGCTCTGGAAGTTATCTGCCTTGCGGCCTTTTCCGCAGTGCTGCTTTATCTGGCACTCTCCGGTGCATACCTCTACTACGTGGCCCCCCGGGTAAAGCCGTATCTCTTCTTTTCCGCGGGGGCACTTCTGGTCTGCGCCATGTTTTCCGCCACACGCCTGTTTCGCCCGCAATACCGCAGGCGGTCCGCCCACTGCTTTTTGCTGGCCATTCCCGTGCTGCTGGTGTTGCTGCCTCATGAGCAGATCAGCACCGTCAGCTCCGGTGGCCTGCTTACAGGCGGCAGCGCCTTTGGTGGGGCGGACAATCAGACGCCCGCCATTTCGTCCCCCCTGTCCCCTTCCTCTCCGGGAAGTTCCGAGTCGTCGGTGGAGGACGGTATATATACCATGGAGGGGGCCAGTGGACAGGTCATCGGCTATCTCCACGGGTACGACCCGGAGGCTCGGACCGTCACCGTACCCGACAGCGAGTTTTACAACTGGTGCAGCGAGCTTTTTCTGTATCCCGACCGCTTCGAAGGCTTTGAGATTACCATGACTGGCTTTGTCTTAAAGGATATCCCGTCTTTGAACGCGGACGAATTTGTTCCTGCCAGGCTGATGATGTCCTGCTGCGCCGCGGATTTGTCTCCCTGCGGAATTGTTTGCAAATACGACAACGTCTCTGCGCTGGCGGCCGATTCGTGGATCACCGTCACGGGCACTTTGCAGGTAGGATCCTTTGAGGGCGCACCCGAACCGCAAATTCACGTCTCCTCCATCGAACCGGCGGAGGAAATCACGGATTACGTCTATCCGTATTGACCCCTCCCGTTGGGAGGGACACAGCAGGGGGACGCAAAAACGCTCCCCTGCTGCGTTGTTTTTTCGGACACGGACAGCGCAAAATCCGCCTATCCATGTTGACAAGGCTGGGCGGATGCAGTATGCTGTTTTAAAAAATCAGATCATTTGGCACTTAGAAAGAAGAGATTCGTTTTATGAACATGGATGTGTTGCAGGGTATTTTAATCCCGTTTATCGGCACGACAGCAGGTTCTGCCTGCGTCTTTTTTATGAAGGATTCTTTGGGCGACCGGATGCAGCGCGCCCTCACCGGCTTTGCCGCAGGTGTGATGGTGGCGGCCTCCATCTGGAGTCTTCTGATTCCCGCCATCGGGCAGTCAGCGCACTTGGGAAAGTGGTCCTTTGTCCCGGCGGTTGTGGGTTTTTGGATCGGCGTGCTGTTTCTCCTTTTGCTGGACCACCTCATTCCCCACCTTCACCGCAACAGCGAGCAGGCAGAGGGTCCCAAAAGCAATTTTGAGAAAACCACCATGCTGGTGATGGCGGTGGCACTGCACAACATCCCGGAGGGGATGGCCGTGGGCGTGGTGTACGCAGGCTTTCTCTCCGGCGAAACTTCTATCACCGCCGCAGCGGCCCTGTCCTTGTCCATTGGAATCGCCATTCAGAATTTCCCCGAAGGCGCCATTATATCCATGCCACTGCGTTCCGAGGGCATGGGCAAGGGAAAGGCCTTTGCCGGGGGCATGCTCTCCGGTCTTGTGGAGCCGCTGGGCGCGGTGGCGACCATCCTGGCCGCCACACTGGTGGTTCCCGCTTTGCCGTATCTTCTGAGCTTTGCCGCAGGAGCCATGCTCTACGTGGTGGTAGAAGAGCTGATTCCCGAAATGTCAGAGGGTCGCCATTCCAACATCGGCACCGTGTTTTTTGCGGTTGGATTCAGCATGATGATGGTGCTGGACGTGGCCCTTGGGTGACAATCCGACAATGAAACTGTGAATTTTTATTTCGGCGGGGATTTCTCCGCCGAAATTTTCCTTTTTTCTGATAAAAAACAGTCTTTCGGACAAACTACATCTGAGTCTTCGACTCAGAAAGGGGTTTTTTATGGATAGGCACATGAATCCGCATAAAGACGATTTTGAATTTCCCGACGAAAAAAATCGCCAAAAAAAGCAACGGGACCCCGGAATCCCCTATGCCGATGATGTAACGCAGGCCAATCCCACCTCTCAACAGGACTGGCAGCACGGCACCAATTCCTCCGGAAGCGGCTATGGCCAAGATGAAAACGTATCCCGTCAGCTTCGCCGGGAGAGCAGAAATTTCATGGGCTCCATCGGTTCCATCGGAGCCTACGGCTCTCTTGGCGCCACGGGTGCCACTCGTTTTACGGGCGCAATTAACCCCGCTTCCGATTCGTCCTCTTTGGACGAGATGAAGCACACTGACCAAAACTCCGGACCGCAAACGGAGCAATAATCCTCTTCCTCCGCCGCCATCGGCGCAGGACCGCGCAAAGGAGACGCCAAACGAGATTTGGCGTCTCCTTTGGTGGGTAAAGGTTTCTTCATAGACATGGAACGGAATACACGGCTTCGAATTACAGCAGCTCAAATTCGTTTTTATGAAAGTTTAAAACGCCGCTGTCTCGAAGCTTTCCAAGCTCTGCCGACATGGCGCTGCGCTCCACAGAGAGATAATCCGCCAGTTCCTGACGGTTGAAGGGAATCTTAAAGCGGCTGCCCCCTGCCCGCTGGGCCTCCGCCGAAAGATAGGCCAGCAGCTTTTCACGCGTGGTCCGTTGGGAGGTAAACTCAATTTTCTGCGTCAGGGCGATATTCTTCATAGAAACGATGCGCAGCATATTTTGAATCAGTCGGTTATGAAAATCACAGGCCCGGGTACAGGGCGCAGTCAGCCTTCCACAGTCGATAAACAGCAGCTCGCTCGCGTCCAGTGCTGTCACGCCCACGGGCAGTGCTTCCACCCTCGCACAAGCAAAAGACTCACCAAACAGGTTGCCCGGCCCAATATTTGCAAGAATACTGCGGTTTCCGTAATAATCGTCCTGAATCACCTGCACCTGTCCTGTCAATACCACGCCAAATTCACGGAGGCGCTCTCCCCCGGAGAAAACAGCCTGCCCCTTTTCATAGCGGACCATCCTGGCTTGCAAACAACTCAGTAGCAGCTCAAAATCTGTCTCCTCAATGCCCCGAAACAGCTCCATCGCCTTTAATGCATTAAAATAATTTTTCATAAAATCCCCTCTTGTTGGATTTCCAACCGACTTACTGCCTGAATCATAGTACACTCGAAGCATAAAGTCAATCCAAACATCTCACACTCTCAGAAAGAGAACTCTGCCAAATAAAAGAACCGCGTCGGTCAGGAAGTGCCCTGATTCCGCCGTCTTAACGGCGGTAAGCGCACCACGGCGCCCCACCCCTCGGAGTGCGCCACAAAGCCCGCCCCGCAAAGCAGAAGCGACTTTTATCCAGTCAGGCAGCGTAGTGTGGAGAAGCGGGTTTAGATTGACTAACGACTTTTGGGATGATCCATGTTCGGTATCAGCCGACAAAAACAAACGCGCATCATCCCATTCCCCGATTGCCCCCATTAACAGATTCCATCAATACTATAGGAGGAAAAAAGGAAATGAGTATGTTTTGCTATCAGTGTCAGGAAACGGCCGGAGGAAAGGGCTGCACCATGCGCGGCGTATGCGGGAAAACCGAAGAGGTCGCCAAGCTTCAGGATTTGCTGATTTACACCCTCAAGGGCGTATCGGAACGCGTTATTCTGGGAAAGCTGGATGTCGGTGCCATGTCCGGGACAAACCGTGAGGTAATTAACAGCCTGTTCATGACCATCACCAACGCCAACTTTGACGACGGTTCCATTGAGGCGCAGATCAAGCGAATGCTGTCCATTCGCGATGGCCTGAACGTTTCTGTCGAACGCCTGCACGACGCGTCCACATTTACGGTGAGCGACCGGGCTTCTATGCTGGAAAAAGCGGCCAATGTCGGCGTGCTGTCCACGGAGAACGAGGACGTGCGCTCCCTGCGGGAAATGATTATCTACGGTTTGAAGGGCATGGCCGCCTATGCCGAGCATGCGGCAAACCTGGGGAAAAAAGACGACAGCATCAGCGCGTTTATCTACGAAGCTCTGGCGGCAACGCTGGATGACACCCTCACCGCCGACGATCTTGTGGGCCTGACGCTGAAAACCGGCGAGTATGGCGTGAAGACCATGGCGCTGCTGGATGAAGCCAACACCGCGAAATACGGTAACCCCGAAATCACCGAGGTGAACATCGGCGTTCGAAAGAATCCCGCCATTTTGATTTCCGGCCACGATCTGGCCGATTTGGAGCAGCTGCTGGAGCAGACAAAAGGCACCGGCGTGGACGTTTATACCCACGGAGAAATGTTGCCCGCCCACTACTATCCCTTCTTCAAGAAGTACGATAACTTTGTGGGCAACTACGGCGGCTCTTGGTGGCGGCAGGTGGATGAGTTTGGTCCGTTCCACGGCGCCATTCTTTTCACCACTAACTGCATTGTGCCCCCCAGAAGCGAGGAAATCCGCGGCAGAATTTTCACCACCGGCTCCTCCGGCTATCCCGGCTGTCGGCACATTGATCCCGACGAACACGGCAAAAAGGATTTCTCCGAGGTCATTGCCCTGGCCAAGACCCTGCCCGCCCCTGAGGAAATCGAGTCCGGCAGCATTGTGGGCGGTTTTGCTCACAATCAGGTGCTGGCCCTTGCGGACAAGGTGGTCGAGGCCGTGAAATCCGGCGCTATTCGGAAGTTCTTTGTCATGGCCGGGTGCGACGGGCGCATGAAGTCCCGCGAGTATTACACCGAATTTGCAAAAAAGCTCCCGGCGGACACTGTGATTCTCACGGCAGGCTGCGCCAAATACCGCTATAATAAGCTGGGCCTTGGCGATATCGGCGGCATTCCCAGAGTGCTGGACGCCGGTCAGTGCAATGACTCCTACTCTCTGGCGGTCATCGCCATGAAGCTTCAGGAGGTCTTCGGTCTGGACGACATCAACAAGCTGCCCATCGCGTTTAATATTGCCTGGTATGAACAAAAGGCTGTGATTGTGCTGCTGGCTCTTTTGTATCTGGGCGTGAAGAACATCCACTTGGGTCCCACCCTGCCGGGCTTTTTGTCCCCCAACGTGGCAAAGGTGCTGGTGGAGAAATTCGGCATTGCAGGCATCGGAACGGTTGAGGACGACATCGACCTGTTCTTGAACGCCTGATTGCAAACGCATTTAATTTAGGGAACAAAAAGGAAGGAGATTTGACATTATGAACGCAAAAATCGACAGAAGTGGCTGCATTTCCTGTGGACTGTGCGAGTCCACCTGTCCGGAGGTATTCCGCATGGGTGACGACGGACCGGCTGAGGTTTACACCGACCCCGTGCCCACCGATGCGGAGAGCGCGGCGGAAGACGCCCGGGACGGCTGTCCCGTCTCGGTTATCTCTTTGGAGTAACGCAAATCCCGGCACGAAAATCAAGCGCAATTGAGCTCCTCCTCTTGAATTAAATTACCCATCTTTGAAGTCGAAAAAGCGCCCGCCCAAACGGTTTTGCCGTCTGGGCGGGCGCTCGGCTATTTAAATACGGAAACGCAAAGGAGGTTGCCAAGTAAGGGCACAAAGCAATTCACTTCTTGTTATGGATCCACTTTCTTTTCCTGTGAGCATCAGGTATTATTTTGCGTGCGAGTGGCTCGGATACCCCGAAGCGCCAGATTTACCAACGCTTTTACCGGCTCTTCCTTGCCCAACTGCCGCAAGCGGAGAATCAGATGGGGGTTAGGAATTCCCAGCAAAATTGCGGCAGCAATGCTTATATCCATATCCTCCACCAACTCTCCCGACGCCTGCCCACGGAGAATGGCTTGCTCCACAATGGTCGCCACATCGCTTGCAAAGGCATCCCCCAGTGTTTCTAACTCGCTCATGGAATCCCGGGTAAAGACCCGTATGATCTCATTGAGATCAACGCTTCCGACCATCTCCAGCATCATTTCGACATATTGCTCCATTTGCTCGGAAAAGGCGCTGTCCCGGCAAAAAATGGACTCAATTTCCTCTTTCATCTGCCGGATCTTCATTTCAAAAGATGCAACAAGCAGCTCTGTTTTAGAGGCAAAATACTCATAGATGGTAGATTTTCCGATCCCGGCCCGGGCAGCAATTTCCGACATAGAGGTTCCGTCCACGCCCCGGAGGCCAAACTCTGTCAGCGCAGAGCGCAATATGTCGGCGCGGCGTTGGTCACTGATCTTCGACACTGAGGACCTCCTCCTTTTCTTTCAGCGCCAATTTCTCCTTTTTGGCCGCGCGTTTGTCGGCAAATTTTTGCCGGAAGTTATCCAGAATGCTGTAATACACCGGCGTGAACAACAGGGTCACAACAGTGGAGAGCAGCATGCCGGTAATCATGGCGATGGCCATGGGCTTCATCATCTCCGCTCCCTCGCCCATACCCATGGCCATGGGCAAAAGCCCCAAAACCGTTGTGAGCATGGTCATCATCACAGGCCGGACACGACGGGGACATGCCTTCAAAATCGCCTCGTCCTTCTCCTCGCCGCGCTGACGTCGGATTTTGATGTAATCCACCAGCACGATGGCAGAGTTGACCACCGTTCCCGCCAGCATAATTACGCTGACCAGAGAGACGATGGAGATTTTCATACCAAACAGGAACTGCGTGGATAGCGACCCCAGCAGACTCACCGGCAGAATCATCATGACGATCACCGGCATCAGGAACGACTCGAATTGAGACGCCAGCACGAAATAAACCAGGCCCATTGCCACAATCAGCGCAGTTCCCAGACTCTGGAAGGAATCCATCATGTCGCTGCTTTCGCCCGCCATCTCCAAGGTAATTCCCTCGGGGGGCTGATAGCCGTTCACCACTGTTCTGACGGAATTGGAAATGCCCACTGGGTCGTCCGTACGGCTGTCGCCGGTGATGGTGATGGTGCGGCTCTGGTTCTGGCGAATGATGGTCTGAGGCGCCATCACTACCTCAACGCTTGCCACCATGTTCAAGGGAACGGCGCTGCCCGTGGGCGTGGTAATCAGCAGAGAACGCAGCGCGTCCAGGCTCTTGCCTGCGTCCGCCTCGCCCCGAACCACCACGTTGATCTCCTCGCCGTTTACCTTCAGAATCGTAGCGGTAGAGCCGGTGAGTTGGCTACGCACAGCGGTACCGATGGTAGCGGCAGTAAGCCCATACTGCGCGGCCACATCCCGCCGCAGCGTCACGTCCACCTCCGGCACCTGGTCCCCAGCGCTGGATTTTAGATCCATTGCGTCGGGCACGCCGTCGGTAATTTGACTTATAAGATCGTCCGCCGCCGTTTTCAGCTCATCATAGTTGTTTCCGGAAAGTGTAAGCTGGATCGGTTTTCCGTTCATGGCGGACATATCCATCATTCCCGCGGAAGACACGGAGATTTCTGCCCCGGCAATATCCCGCAGATTCTCTCGCAGCCCGTTTCCTATCTCCTCGGCGGAGCGGTGACGCTCCCCGATGGAAACAAGATTCAGTGTTACGGAGGTAGAGTTATCGCCAGTCATACTGCTCATGGTCCCGCCGCCGGTGGAATAATAAATATCCTTAATCTCCGGAACCGTATCCATGGCAATGTCCACCACCTGCTCAGCAATGTGCTGCGCTTCTTTTATCTCGGTTCCGGTGGGAAGGCTGACAGTGACGGTGACACTGCTTTGGTCCATGGAGGGCATCATCTCAAAGCCGGAGAACGCAATGATGCCGATAAAAACCACAATCATGGCAAGCGTTCCCAGCATGGTCCGCTTACGGTGATGAATAAAGTAATCCAGCTTTTTTACATACCAGTCCGTCCAGCGGCTGCTCTTCTTCGTTTTGACGGCCTCCATGGCCTGCGCGTTGGCCTTCAGGTCCTTCCGCCCCCGTCCCAGCAGCATATAGCTCAAAAGCGGCACAATGGTAAGCGCCACAATCAGGGACATAGCAATCAGCGTGCAAATGGTCAGACAGAAGTCATAGAACATCATGCCGACAATTCCTTTGGTGAGGCCCAGAGGGAGAAACACCGCCACAGTGGTCAGCGTGGATGCCACGATGGACAGAGAAACCTCTCCCGTCCCTTTGGTACAGGCGGAATAATTGTCGTGTCCTTCGGATCGGTATCGAAAAATGTTTTCCAACACCACGATGGAGTTATCCACAATCATACCCACACCCATGGCCACGCCGCCAAGGCTCATCATGTTCAGCGTAATGCCCAGCACCCGCATCAAAAGGAACACCGACACGATACAAAGGGGCATGGAAACAGAGATGACCATGGTTGCGCCCCAATCTCGCAGGAACACAAACAGTACCACTGCGGCCAGAAGAACGCCCATGACGATGTTGGAGATGGCGCTGCGCACAGAGAGATTAATATAGTCACTCTGATCCATCAGCACGGACCATTTCAAGGAGGGATTTTCCTTCGCGATGCCCTCCATAACCGCGCTGACGTTTCTGGCGGTGACCACGGTATTTACGTCCGACTGCTTATTGACCGACAGAATTACACAGTCCTCTCCGCCCACCTTAGCGATGGCACTGCGCTCCTGCGGCTTGAGATAGACGTTTGCCACCTCTCCCAGCCGAACGGTGCCGCCGGTGGGCAGCGGAATCAGACAGTTGGCCACGTCCTGGGCCGTGGAAAACTGGCCGTCGGTCCGCACGGACAGAGTGTTTTCTCCATTGTCCACGCTACCGGCGGGAATAGCGACATTCTCTGCCGAAAGAATCTGAGCGATATAGGACAAAGACAGCCCATAGCCAGTCAGCTTCTCCGTGTAAGTCTCTACGGCAATTTCATTTTCAAAGCCGCCCTGCACATCAACGGAAGCCACGCCCTCGATGCGCTCCAGCGCGGGAGAGATGGTATCGTCTGCCGTAGACTGGAGAGACGCCAGATCCGCGCCCCGCAGCGCAATAACCATTACGGGCATGGCATCCATGTCCATGGCCATCATCACCGGGTCGCTGGCATCGTCGGGCAAGGTGCTTTTCACCATGCCGACCTTGTCCCGCAGATCCGTCATGGCATTGTCCAGATTGGTTCCGTCTGTAAAGGTTACGATTACAAGGGACATGTTTTCAACGGAGTAGGAATAGAGCTTATCCATGCCCGCCACTGAAGCGGAAGCGCTCTCCAGCGGGACGGTGACCAGCTTCTCCACCTCCTGAGGGCCTGCCTGATAGGAGGAATACATCAGCACCATCGGAAGCTCGATGTCCGGCAGTAGCGCCAACGGCAGTTGGGAAAAACCCAACACGCCGAAGATTGCCACCATCACGCAGGCCATGATCGTGGTAACCTTATGGCGAATGGAAAATGAAACGATATTCATGCTGCCTTGCCCTCCGCGCTTTGAGCCGCAACCTGAGAAGACACCGCAGCAGAGGAGGCCGCCCCGCTTTCAGCACCGGAGGCGTCTGCACTGGGAGCATCTGCGTTGTCCTCCGGCGCCGGAGCATTGATGACGCGAACGGGGGCCCCGTCGCTGAGATAGCTCTGCCCACGGGTCACAAGCTGTTCGCCGCCGTGAAGCCCGGAGGTAATCTCCGTCTGCTTCTCCCCCACAAGTCCGGTGGTCACAATTACCTGATAGGCTGTGTCGCCGTCCGCCACATAGACGGACTGACTTCCATCTGCGCCCGTAAGGATTGCCTCCGTGGGGATGAGCACGGTACTCGTCCGGGAATCAGTACGGAACACAGCCCGGGCAAACATGCCAATGGAAACTTTCAAATCCTTGGGCAAATCAATATGTACCTCATACAGTGCAGAGGGCAGGCTGGCGGCGGAAGCCACAGAGGACACCGTCCCCTGTACCGTTGCCTCTCCCACGGAGGGAATGTTGATTTCCACTGCATCACCCACGTTAATGGAGGGCTGCAACGTCTCGGAGACGTTCACCACAACCTGAGGATGACCGATCTCAGAGATCACCGCTCCCACCGTGCCCGGAGCCACGGCCACTCCAGCGGTCACGCTGACGCTGGAGACGGTTCCTGCGATGGGAGCCGTGACAGTGGGGCTGTTCAAAATGTCCCACACATCGTCCAACCCCATCTGGGCCAAGGTGCTCCTGCGAGTGTTTTCGGCCTGCAAAAGCCCCAGCTTTGCCTGATCCACCTGATTCTGGCTTACGGCCCCAAGGGCAAAAAGGGCCTGAAGGTTTTCATAGGCCTCCCTGGCCTGACTGACCTGCTCATCGAGAAGCTCGCGAGCGCCGGAATAAGTCTCCAGCGCGCTGCCGTAGGCGTCCCGCAAATCAGCTGTATCCAGCGTAAACAGCGCATCCCCGACGGCAACGACATCGCCGGCCTTGGCCTTCACACTTTTGACCTTACAGGAAACTTTGCTCAAAACCGGCACGTTGCGGTTGGCCGTGACGCTGCCGGTGACGGTACTCTCGGTGGCAATGTCGCCCAACTCCACCGTTTGGACTTCCACGGCGGTGCCCTTGGTCTCCTCCTCTGAGGAATTGCCCGCCTGGCCACAGCCTGTCAGCGTACTCAGCAGCAGCGCCACCGTCAGTAGCGCGGAAAGAGATTTTGTTTTCATAGTGTTCTCCTTTATTTCTAACCAACCTTACACAAGGCCGTACTTTATGGCGCTTTCATAGGCGTGGTACGCACTGAACAGGTTTCGCTGCGCCGTATTCAAATCGTCCTGCGCGCTATCCAACGTATTCTTGGCAGCAAGGTATTCTTCGTGGGACGCCATTCCAAGCTCATACTTTTTTGCGGCAATGTCAAAAGTTCTCTGCTGGAAATCCACCGTCTCTTGCGCGGCGCTCACCAGCCGGATATTCTCCGGCACAGCTATGCAAACGCCCTTAAATGCCGAGGCGAAGCTGTTTTGTGCGGCGATACGCGCCTGCTTATTCACAGGGCTTGAATCCTCTCCAAAGGCGATCTCTGCGTTGGCCACATCCACATTCCTGGCGGAGGCGGTGCTCAGCATTTTGTCATAGTTTACGGCGTCCAGCTCCGCCTGCGAGGGGATCGGCAGCTCGACCAGCTTCACCGAACCGCTCAGTTCCATGTCGCACATGCCCTCCAGAAGCAGCTTGTTGGTGGTTACCTGATACTTTAATGCCTCCAACTGGCTGGCAACCTGCGCACGCTGGTGGCGGGTGCTCTCCACATCATAGGCGGAGGCCATACCCAGCTCCTTCTGCTTTTCGGCAATGACCACAGCCCGGTCCAATGCGTCCAGTCCCCGCTGCACAGCCGGCAGTGTGTTCTCCATGGTAACGATGCCAACATAAAGCTGCTCCGCGCCGCTGATAACTTTTTCAATGGCGTTGTTTAGGGTGTTTTTCGTGGTGGCAATGGTATTATCAACATTGATCACCTGCGAAAAATTTTGGGCAACCGCGCTTTGCAGCGAAATAGCATTTGCATTCAGCGCGATGTTGAGCGCCTGATAAACCCTTGGGTCAAGAACCCCGGCATCCATCGCGCTTTCCACCATTCCAAGAGCCTCATTGGTGCGTGCCAGCATTTCTCGCAGTGTACCACCGGCGCTCCACAGACTGTCCTGCGTCATGCCGTTGACATCCATAATCTGCGCTTTCAGGGATTGAATGGTCGGGTTGTAATTCAACATCGTCCCCCGCAGGTTTTCAAAGCTGATGCCACTGGAGCTGTTTTTCGGTTTTAACTGAAGATTTTGTACACTGCTCGCCAGCAAAACATCTTTCGATGAGAAAAATTCTCCATTTTCCGTCTGTCCAGATGCAGAAGCATCCGGACTTGCGGCATCTGTCTGCCCGGAAGAAGTGGCGGGCGGCG
>NZ_DAMBZJ010000012.1:33418-43895 GCF_032060045.1 Oscillibacter sp. | reverse complement strand
CCGTTCCCGCGTCTGTTCCCGCCGCATCCGCTTCGGAGGAAGAAGACGCAATCGGCTCCGTCGGCGACTGGACGCGGTCATCCGCCAGCACCGGCAGCGCGACGGCCATTGTCAGCAAGGCCGCCAATAGCAGCGCTAAGGTTCGTTTCATACAGATCTCCTTTTATCTGCGCCAGGCGCAAAGTTAGTGGGTGCTAAGTCTCCGACCGACCGTTCGGTCGGAGACAATTATTATAGGCGCGGAAGTCTTGTCTGTCAAGAAAAATTTTCCCCTTGGCAAACTTTCTTAACAGTTCAGAATTGTGAAATGAGAAGCTCGTTCAAATTCCAATCAGGTACGTGCATTCACGCAAAAATACGGGGACCCTGTATGCCGGGTCCCCGTATTTTTATCTATTCTTTGGACTGCTCCGCCTTGAGTTCCCGGCGCAGCTGCGTGCGGCGATCGTCAAGCAGCAGTTCTTTGTTGTGACGGTAATAGGCCTCACAGCCAAACTGCTCCACGAACCAAGAGGTGTCATATCCGGCGGTAATCTCCGTCACGAAAACCACCAGCTCCTGCGAGTCGCCAATGGCTTCCTCCAAAAAGCGAAATACATTGTCATAGCGGCGACCCGTTTCCTCGGCGGCAGTCTTGCGAGTCTCTACCTCTGCACCAAACCATTCCCGTATTGCGTCCATGGCCAGCTCGTCGCGCACGCCTCGGTCCTCCAGATTCTGCCGATAGCGGGCCAAGGCATCCAGCTCCCGCTGCTCCAAGTTGCGGCGCTCCTTGTCCGTCTGCCCCGCGGCGGCGGCGCGGCGCATGGCCTCTCGACGGCCATCTTCCAGCGCCAGTAAGGCTTCCGCCGCCCCGGTTTCTGCCCCGAGGCGGGCCTTGAAGTCGGTGAGATCGGCGTGGAGAGCCTCCGTCAGCGCGTCCTGCATACGGACGTGGTTTGCCTCCTGCCCAAGGCGGCCCAGCAGCAACCCCAGCACCGACAGTTTTTCGTCGAAGGGAGCGCTGCGCAGCTCGGAAACGGACACCGCGGCCCACTTCCCCTCCAGAATTTCATCCACCCGCCAGGTCCGCTGATACTTGGCATAAAGCTCTAGATATCCGACAAAATCCCGGGCGATGCGGGGTAACTGGATATATTGCCCCACCACTTCGGCCCCAACCCGAAGGCCAAGCGTCTCATAGGCAAAAAGCAACTCGCTCAAATCCTCCCAGCCCCGGGCCGTGGCAAACTGTACGCCGTCCACCGTGGTTTCGATGCGGTAAAAATGCTCCCGTTTGCTGTCCAGATATGACACCACTGCCCCGTGAAGCCCTTTGCGGCGAGCGTATTCCTTCCAGACGGTGAAATCCTCCTCAATGTCCATACGCTTCACCCGGTCCAGCGTCACCACGTCAAAATCCCGGACAGAGCGATTATACTCCGGGGGATTTCCCGCCGCTGCAATCAGCCAGCCCTCCGGCAGCTTCTGGTTTCCAAAGGTCTTGTTCTGCAAGAATTGCAGCATCATGGGAGCCAGCGTCTCGCTGACGCAGTTAATTTCGTCCAGAAACAAAATTCCCTCCCGCAGGCCGGTTTGCTCCATCAAATCGTAGACCGAAGCAAGAATTTCGCTCATGGTATACTCCGTGACGGAAAACTCCCGCCCGTTATAGGTGCGCTTTTCAATGAAGGGCAGCCCCACAGCACTTTGGCGGGTGTGGTGCGTGATGGTATAAGACACAAGGCCCACCCCCGTCTCCGCCGCGATCTGTTCCATAATTTGCGTTTTGCCGATGCCCGGAGGGCCCATCAGAAGCACGGGCCGCTGTCGGTTGGCGGGAATCAGGTAGTTCCCCAGCTCATCTTTGGCAAGATACGCCCGCAGGGTATTTGTAAGCTCCTCTTTCGCCTGTTTGATGTTCATTCGTCTGTCTCCTTACAACTCCGGCAGTTCCAGAAGGTCATCCTCGTCCCGTTCGTCCACTCCGCCGGGGTTCTCCGTATACGCCGGTTCTCCCGCCTGATGCGCGGCGGCTTCCAGCTCCTGCTCCGTCAGCGTCAGACGGATGGCCCATGGCGGCACATCGATCCCCAGCGCCGGGTCCTCCGGCATCACAAACGCCGCTTCATAGGGCGGGCGCTTTTCGGGATACCGGCCCATCCCGTCGGTAAAGTAGATCAATCCCCGCAGTCCCGCCAATTCCCCTGCGGCGCGCAGCTCTTCCACATGAGAAAACACCGGGCGAAAGTCCGTGGCGCTGCCGCCGATGAGTTGAAAATTCTCCATATAGGCTTTTAAGTCCTTTAAATCATGGAGGGCCGTATCATCCCGCACCCGGTCGTCGCATTGGATTACTCGAATGTTCACCCGTGTGGAAAAGGTTTCTGTGCTTTTTAGAATCGAATAGGTGGCGGAGAGAAATTGCCGCACCAGCTCCCCCGAGGTGGACATGGAGGTGTCAATGGCGATGACAAAATCCTCGATGCGCTTTTCCTCCCGCGTCTCCGGCGACTCCACCAAGGGCAGGTTGCCGTAAAGCCGCAGTCCGTATGCATAGAAGCCATAATCAAAGCCATCCGCATCCACGCCCTGCACCTCCCGCGGGACAGCAAACCGCCTGAGAAAGGCCCGGTAGTCAACGCCCGGACGATTCGCCACCTTCACCTGCTCGTAAACCGCCTCGCCGCCCACGGCTCTGCCCGCCAGCACTGTTTCCATCCCCGTCTGCGCCCGCTCGGACGCGGCGCGCCACTTCTGGTCCTGACGCTCGTTGCGCTCCTGATCCTTCTTCCCTTGCGGGTCCCAAAGCCCGTGGTCATCGGCAAAGAACTCCCGCTGGAGCCGTGCTCGCTCGTATTCGGGCAGATCCCGGCGCAAAAGTTCTCGATAAATTCCCTCAGCGGTGAGCACCTTCATATGCTCCCGCAGGCTTCCATACAGGCTGCGGCGCATGGGCGCAGGGGCAATTCCAAGACAGGGACTGGTCAGCCCGTCCAAAATACTCTCCACGGCGACATCGCAGCTCAAGTCCCACAGTTCCGGTTCCCGGCCCTGCTTTTTGGCGAGATGGCGCAGCAGACAATGGAGAATCGTGTGGAGGTACGCCCGGTTGATGCTCTCCGCGCCCCGCAAAAAGCGCTCAGAGAGATAGTCCGCATCGTAATACAGTGTTTCTCCGTCGGTGGCAATGGCCAGCGTCATCCCGTTTGCCGGAAGAAATGCAAGTCCACTCAGCGCCGCGTCCAAATATGGGAAATTCAGATACAGTTCGCTCTGGGCCGCCCGCAAAATTTCTCGTCCGATTTCCTCCCGTGTTTTTTTCTCTGCCACAGCACTGCCGCCCCCTTACAAGTCAAATGATTTATGAAGCCCTTCCGGGCCGCCTTCCCGCAGCCGCTCCAACAGCAGCGCCAGCGGCTCCGTTAACCCCAACCGTCGGGCCGTCTCCGCCGCCGTGCGCAAAGTGTCCCCGTCCGCGCCACTCAGGGGCAAAAACCATGCAAGGCCCCGGCTGTCCCGCCCTTCAAGAAGCCATGCCAGCACGTCCTCCGTCCGGCTCTTCAAATACGTCCGGTAACGCTCACCCGCTTGTTCCGTCAGCTCCCGGGGCGCGCGCAGCCGGTGCCATGCAAGGCGCAGGGCGCAATTGGGGTCGTGCTCTTTTTCCAAAAGGCCGGGAAACAGTCGGTCATACTCCTGAAGGGACAGTGCCCGGTCCCGGAACACATGGCGATAGGGATAGCCCGAGCCGTAGAGGTGAAAATCAAAGTGGTGGGCGGGGGCGTTTTCCTCCAATACCTCCCGATACTCGGGGAAGATCAGCCGTGCTGTCTCCCCGTCGGGATAGGCAACGCTTACGTCCAGCTCTGTGGCCAGCTCCCCTGTAATATAGGAAAGGCTCTCCGCCCTGCCGTCCCGCGCCCGGACGAAAAACCGGCGCAGATCGCCGCAGTTCATAAACACGCCGCTGCCCCAATCGTGCACCGGTTCCGCAAAGTGCAACTCCATCAGGGCAGAGCAGTTGTAAAACGCGTAATCCCCCACCCGCCGCAGCGTGGGCGGAAGGGTCACGGCCTGGATGCCCCGTGGTTTGTCCCCCGGCGCTCCCCCTCCGCAGACAATGCGCAGGGGTTCCCCCTCCGGCGCGGGGCGATTGGGAGAAAAAGCATGGTGTCCCAATGCCGTCACCGGAAGGCCCCGGACCCGCTCCGGCAGGAAAACATGCTGTTCCCCGGAAGCCGCAGCCGTCACTTCCCCCCCATCGGGCGCGGGCTTCCACCAGAGCGTCAATGTGCTCTGACCTAACTCCATCTCCATGCCCTCGCCCCTTTCTATCCATCCTGATACACCTGCCACGCAGGGATAGCCGCAGTTCAAGCAGGCATGCGCCTGCAACGCGGACATTGTACCATAGTTTTCGCCGCTTTTACAGTGTTTTCCCCGCCGATTCCCCAGTGAAAAAAAATTCTTTGGGCTTCCAAAATTTTTTCCTTGACATTTTTCTTTAGCTGTATATACTGTACATGAACAGTATGCGAGGTGAACACAGTTTGGAAATCTTATTGAGTAATTCCTCCAGCGCACCCATCTACGAGCAGATTGCCTCCCAGATTCGGGATCAGATTGTAGCGGGGTCGCTGGATCAGGGGGCTGCGCTGCCCTCCATCCGAGCGCTGGCAAAGGACCTGCGCATCTCCGTCATCACCACCAAACGAGCCTATGACGAGCTGGAAGCGGAGGGCTTTGTTTACACGGTGGCAGGCAAGGGCTGCTTTGTGGCGGAACAAAACACAGAGTTGATCCGGGAGAGCCGCCTGCGGGAAATCGAAGGCCATTTGCAAGCCGCCGCCGACCTTGCCGGGAGCTGCCGTGTCACGGACGGAGAACTTATTTCGATGCTGCGAATTATTTTAGAGGGAGAATGAACCATGGATGCGATTGAAATAAAAAATGTAAATAAGCGCCTGGGCGATTTCGCTATACAGGATTTAAGCCTTGTGCTGCCTCAGGGGTCCATTTGCGGACTGGTGGGAGAAAACGGGGCGGGTAAAACCACTGCCATCCGCCTGATTATGGATGCCATGCGGCCCGACAGCGGCGAAATCCGCGTTCTGGGGGTGGATAACCGCAGCCCGGAGTTTTGTCGGGTGAAGGATGACGTGGGAATCGTACTGGACGAATCCCATTTTCCAGAAACCCTGAACGCCCGACAGGTTGGCCTCATCATGGCGGATACGTACCAACGCTGGGATGCGGCGACTTACGACGGTTTTTTAAAGCGCTTCAGCCTGCCTCTAAAAAAGGCATTTAAGGATTATTCCCGGGGCATGACCATGAAGCTGGCCATCGCCGTGGCTCTAAGTCACAGCCCGAAGCTTTTGATTCTGGACGAAGCCACCAGCGGTCTGGACCCCATTGTCCGAGATGAGATTCTTGAGATTTTTTCCGAGTTTACCCGGGACGAGAGCTGCTCCATACTGATCTCCTCCCACATCGTCAGTGACCTTGAAAAGCTGTGCGATTACATTGCGTTTCTCCACAGAGGCCGCCTGCGGTTCTCTATGGAAAAGGACGCGCTGCGGGACGAATACGGCATTATCGCCTGCAGCAAAAGCCGTCTTTCGGAGCTGCCCCAAGGGGCGGTGCTAGGCGCGGAGGAATCGCCCTACGGCGCGCGGGCGCTAGTAAAGCGGAGTCTGGTCCCCGCCTCGCTGCCTGTGGAGCGGCCCAGTCTTGAGGATATCATTTTGTTTCTGGTGAAGGGGGAAAAGCAGGGATGAAGGCGCTTTTAAAAAAGGATATATTTGTGCTTCTGCGGCAAATGAAGATGTTTCTTCTGATGATTGCAATTTTTGCGGCGATTCCTCAGGGGAACATGACTGTCTTTGCAATTGTCTACTGCGGCATGCTGCCCTATACTGCTATGGCCTATGACGAGCGGAGCAAATGGGACGATTTGGCCGCCATGATGCCCTATACCGCCAGCGACGTGGTTATGAGCAAATATTTGCTGGGCTGGCTGGCGGTGGTCTGCGCCACGATTTTGAGTGCCCTGAGCAATTTCCTGCTGGGGCTGTTTGTCACATCGAATTTTTCCATGTCCATGCTGCTGCCGTTCATGTGCATGGGCTTTTTGATGATGGCCGTGACTATGCCTCTCATGTTCCGGTTCGGCGTGGAAAAAGGAAGAACGTTTTTTATTCTTCTGATGGTGGTCGTGGCCGTGGGCGGTGCAGGCCTTGTGGCGTACTTAATGGCTCCTGGCGAGAGCGGAGAGATTCCAACAAGGTTTCTTACCATGGTTCTTCAACTTGGCATCCCCCTGCTGTCCGCCGTGCTGACGGCAATTTCGATTCCCCTCTCCATAGCCATGTACAAAAAGCGCAGATACAACTGAGAGGGCACAGCGCGACAGCGTACTCCGTCGAACTCTTCAAAGGTTTTCAAAAGGACCGTTTTCAGCGCATTTATAGAAAAACACCTACAAAACACAGGAAATACGTGCCATTGATCGGCAGACAGCGGGAAATCGCTGTCTGCCGATTTTTTGATGCAACTTTCCCAAAACATGGCGCTACATTGCTCTTACGTCTATTTCCGGGAAGTTTTATTAAATGTTACAAAAACCGACCTCACTTTTTATAAACATTCATTCTTGACGCGTTTTGAAGTCAATGATAGTATAACGTATAAACATCCTACGTTGGATGAAACGAGGTTTCGGAAGAGGAAGGGAGCTATCATGAATAAAGAAGAACTCATCGATAAAGCGTATGAAGTTCGTAAAAATGTCCTGAGAATGGCGCATGTGGACAAGCGCGGTTTTATTTCTCAATCACTGGGTGCCGCGGACTTTTTGACGGTGTTGTATTCCCACGCTATGCGATTCCACGCCGACGATCCGAAATGGGAAGGCCGGGACAGGTTTCTCCTCTCCGCAGGGCACAATGCCATTGCGGTATATGCAGCGATGGCGGAAGAGGGGTTTTTCCCCAAGGACTGGCTGGATACCTATGGTCTTGACAACAGCCATCTTCCCATGTCGTGTATGCCTGCCTATACGCCCGGCATCGAAATTTCCGGCGGCTCCATCGGCCTTGGACTGCCCATTGCCGTGGGCATGGCAATGGGCCTGAAATTAAAGCAGTCTGATGCAAAGGTCTACGTCATGATGGGCGACGGCGAGATGGCCGAGGGCCCCACCTGGGAGGCAGCCATGTCCGCCGGGGCTTATCAGCTTGACAACATCATTGGGATTGTGGACATCAACGGGATTCAGGCGGACGGCTTTACCAGCGCGGTACTGGATACCGAACCTCTGCACGAAAAATTCAGCGCCTTTAAGTTTGATGTGCAGCGGATCAATGGCAACAGCATTACGCAGGTGATGGAAGCGGTGGATAAGGCCAGAAATTCCACTGAAAAGAAACCCCACATCATTCTTTGCGATACCGTACCCGGCACCGGAGTTCCCTTCCTGATCGGCAATCAGAAGAGCCATTTTATCAGTCTGGACGCAGAGGGCTGGGAGCGGGCATTCAGCGAATTGGAAAGGGGTAAGGATTAATGAGCAACCGTATCAAAAGTGTGATCAGCGACTCCAACGTCGTGACAAATCATCCGACCATGGCAGAGCCTTTTGGCAACGCTTTGATTGAGCTGGCCAAGGAAAACGACAAGATTATCGGCCTGAGTGCAGACCTCGCCAAGTATACGGACATTCATGTGTTCCGAGACGCCTTTCCCCAGCGGTTCTATAATCTTGGAATGTCCGAGCAGCTTTTGATGTGTGCTGCCGGCGGCTTGGCCAAGGAGGGGTTCATCCCCTTCGCCACTACATACGCCACGTTTATTGCCAGAAGATGCTATGACTTCATTTCTCAGGCAATTTGCGAGCACAACACCAATGTAAAGATTGTTGGCGGCCTGCCCGGTCTTCAGTCGGGCTACGGTCCCAGCCATCAGGCCACAGACGATCTGGCCATCCTTGGTTCCATGCCCAATCTGACCATCATTGATCCCTGCGACGCGTTGGAAATGCAGCAGGCCACCAAAGCAGTCGCCGCTTTTAACGGCCCGGTATACATGCGCCTCCTGCGTGGAAACCGTGTTCCGGTCGTGCTGGACAAGTACGATTATCAGTTTGAAATCGGCAAGGCCAAGCTGCTGCGGGATGGCGTCGATGTGTTGATGATCTCCTGCGGTGAAATGACCATGCGCTGTCTGGATGCGGCGGAGGCTCTGGAAAAAGACAATATCCACGCGGCAGTTCTGCATGTTCCCACCATTAAGCCCTTGGACCGGGAAACCATTCTGGCAGAGGTGAAGAAATCCGGCCGTCTGGTGGTTACCGCGGAAAACCACAGCATTGTTGGCGGCTTGGGCAGTTTGGTCGCCAATTTGCTGGTGGACGAGCAAGTGTCCGCCGTTTTGAAGAAGATCGCCCTGCCTGACCGTTATCTGGCGGCAGGTACGCTTCAAACCTTGCAAGATACCTACGGAGTTTCTACCAAAACGGTGATCTCACAGGTGAAATCGTATCTGAACTAAGGAGGAGCGCACTTTGAAGGGAACGATGTGCGGCCTTGTCAAGGAGAGCGTGGCACCGGGGAAGTTTGTTTATCGTACAAACCTACCCATACCCCAGATTAATGACGATGAGGTATTAATTAAGATTCGCTGCACCGCTGTATGTGGTACGGATTTGCACATTATGGATTGGGACAAATGGTCTCAGCTGCGGATTAAACCCCCGCTGATTCCCGGCCACGAGATGGCGGGGGATATTGTTGAAGTGGGCAAGGGTGTCCATGGCCGAAAGGTGGGTGATCGAGTTTCCTGCGAAACGCACATTCCCTGCAATCGTTGTTGGTTTTGCAAAAACGGACTGCCCCATATCTGCAAGGATGTCAAGCTGTTTGGCGTAACGGAAAACGGCGCGTTTGCCGAGTATGCCAAGATTCGATGGGACAGCACCTTCCTGCTAGACGACGATCTCTCCTATGAGGCTGCCTGCTTGTTCGAGCCCATGGGTGCGGGCGTGCATGGCGTTGAAAGCGCCGAGGTGGCGGGCAAAACCGTGCTTGTCAGCGGGTGCGGTCCCATTGGGCTGACGGCCATCAGCGCCAGCAAAACCTTTGGCGCAAAGCTGGTCATTGCCTGCGATTTGGTGGACGAGCGCTTGGAAACAGCCCGGGAGATGGGGGCCGACGTGGCTTTGAACAGCGGCAAATGTAATCTGGTTGAAGAAATTCACGAGCTGACCGGCGGCATCGGGGTAGATACCGCCATTGATATTACCGGCGCCGAGCCTGCCATCCGTGCCGGCCTGCGGTGTGTCCGCGCGGCGGGAAGGTTGGTGTGCGTGGGTCTTCCCGCCAAAGATGTCACGTTAGATCTGACCAACGACCTGATTTACCGGGAGGTAGAGATGACCGGTGTTTCCGGCAGAAAAATCTGGGAGACCTGGGCAGACTTTGAAACCGTGATGAAAGGTCCCTACTATAAGTTGGATAAGGTCATTGGCCGACGTTTTGCGCTGAAAGAATTTGACAAGGCACTGGAAGCCATTCAAAGCGGCGTCCCCGGAAAAATGATACTTTACCCTGGAAAGGAACCATTGGAAGTATGAAACACGCAGAGGGAACCCTCAAAAAAGTACACGTGCTGCGCATTGAGCCGGGCGAAGACGTTCTGCTGTCCATTCAACAGTTTTGTGACGAGCACCATATCCTCAGCGGCATTATTCTCTCCGGCATCGGCAGTCTGGACGGCTGCACTTTCTTCGACCCGCAGGAGATGCCGGGCAAGCCCGGGCTTTACGGCTATGTAACCCCCATCAGCAAGCCCACCCCCATCGAGCTGGTGGGCCTGAACGGAATTGTCTGCGGGGAAGCCGATGGGAAGGCGGCGCCCCACATTCATGCCTGCTTTGCGGATGCCGAGGGCAACGAATACGGCGGCCATCTCAAAGAAGGAAACCGGGTGCTTGTAACGGTGGAACTGGCAATTGCCGAATTGTCCGGCATTCGTATGTCCCGAAAACTGGACCCCGTCAAGTCGGTTCCGGTGTTGTTTCCCCAGACAGATCAATGATATACTAAAACGATTTCCAGAAGTACCAAACGCTATATACGTAAAGAGAGGGAAAAAATATGAAGAAGAGAATCTTAGCGGCTTTGCTTTGCGCAGCAATGAGCGCCTCCCTGCTGGCCGGTTGCGGAGACAACTCGGGCTCCGGCAACGGCTCCGGCAGCGCCGCTGCCGCCGGACAGAGCTACACCATGAAGATGCACTTGAGCTTGGGTGAAACCGATCCCGTGTACAAGTCCGCCGAGGTGTTTGCAAAGACCGTCAATGAAAAGACCGATGGCGCCATCACTGTGGAGCTGTATCCCAGTTCTTCTCTGGGCAACACCGCAGATTGCCTTGAGGGCCTGAGCCTTGGGATCTGCAACATTGTCTATGAATCCATCGGGAATCTGGCGTCGATGTC
>NZ_DAMBZJ010000012.1:24287-33408 GCF_032060045.1 Oscillibacter sp. | reverse complement strand
CCTCCCTCGCCAACGTGGAAGCCGCGCCCTACCTGTACTCCGGCGTTGACCACTGGAGAGCCGTGTGGGAGGGCGAAATCGGCCAGGATATTCTGAATCAGCTGGGTGAAGACAGCGGTATGACCCTGATGGGCGCAGGCTTGCAGGGTGTGCGCGTAATGTGCAGCAACAAGCGCATTGAAACCCCTGCCGACGTGGCGGGCTTTAAGCTGCGTGTCCCCACAATCCCCATCTATCTCGACACCTGGCAGTGGCTGGGCGCCACCCCCACTCCTCTGGGCGGAAGCGAAGTTTTCACCGCAATTCAGCAGGGCACCGTCAATGGCGCAGAAAACGGCCTGACCAACATTGCCAGCCTGAGCTGGGATGAAAGCTGCGATTATATCATCGAAACCAATCACGTCTACAACACGGTTACTTTCATCATGGACAAAAATTACTTTGCATCTCTTCCCACCGAATATCAGACCATCATTCAGGACGCTTCCGTGGAGGCGGGTAAGTATTGCACCGATCTGGTGATGGATGCCACTGAGAGCGTCCGGCCTGAGGTGGAGGCCGCTGGCTGCGAGTTCATTGATACCGACGTGTCTCTCTGGCAGCAGGCTTTGGACGGCTTCCTGGAGGCAAAGTATCCCGACTTGGTGCCCTACGCGGACGCGATTAAGGCCGCCAACCCCGCCTAAACACAGTACCCCCTTAACAGAGTGGGGCTTTTGCAGTGGTAAAAGCCCCACTCTGAAAAAGCTGACAGAGGAGTTGAACAAGTCTGTGTTGACATACTACACCCGTTTTCTGGACGGCGTCCAAAGAGTAATCAAAGTGCTGGAAATAATTTTGCTGGCGGCGATCACCCTGATCATGGTCTATCAGTGCATGATGCGATATATCTTCCAAAACGCGCAGCCCTGGTGTGAAGAGCTGGCCCTTTATCTCAGTATTTACAGCATTTTTCTGGGGATTCCCATTGCTGTTCGGCGTGACAGCCACCTTCAGGTGGATTTTCTTCTCGCTTTCATGTCGAAAAAAATCCGGTATCTGGTTTCTGCCATCAGTTCTGTGGCTGCAATTGCTTTTATGCTTGTATTCTGCTATTACGGCTTCAGCCTGATTCAGCACGCCACCAGTGCATCTACCACGCTGCCTCTGAAAATACGGGATATTTATTATTCCTTCCCCATTGGTGCGGTGCTGGTCATCTTGTTCTCTGTGGAAGCTGCCTTCAAAAATTTCCTCAATTTTCTGGGCAAGTCTCCTGCCGACTCTGGAAAGGAGAGCGTTTAACGATGAATGCTGGCGTGATTATTTTTGTTCTTCTGCTGGTTCTGGCCTTCGCCGGTCTGCCGATTTATCTTTCCATCGGCATTGCCACTATGGTGGCAATGGTCCACGCCGGGTTTCCGCTGGAGGCGGTCGCCCAGAAGACCTTCCTTGGCATGAACTCCGCTTCCCTGTTATGCATTCCTTTGTTCATTCTGGCGGGTAATATTATGGCGCAGGGCATTACCCAAAAGCTGATTTCCGCCGCTAACGTGCCCCTTGGCAGGGTGCGGGGCAGTCTCGCATCCGTCACCGTGGTCTCCTCCGCTCTGTTTGGCGCAATTTCCGGTTCCGCCGTGGCGACCGTGGCCGCGGTGGGCGGCATGACGGTGCCTGCCATGGAGGAGGCGGGATATGACAAGAGCTATTCCGTCGCCTGCGCAAGCTGCTCCTCCCTGCTGGGCCCTATGATCCCGCCCTCCATCTCTCTGGTGGTATACGCCAGCTTGACAGAGACTTCCATCCAGAAGCTCTTCATGGCCACTGCCACACCCGCCGTGCTCTGCATGGTGTGCTTCTTGGCGTATACGCTGTATTACGGCTATAAAATGAAGCTGCCGATGCAGCCCAAAACCACCACCACAGAAAAGCTTCGCATCCTAAGGGACAGCATCTGGGCTTTGCTGATGCCTGTCATCGTTTTGGGGCTGATTTTTGGCGGCATCTGCACCGTGTCTGAGGCGGCCGCCATCTCTGCGCTGTATTCCGCCATCGTGGGCATCTTCATCTATCGTACCATCAGCCTTAAAAATCTGATGGAGACACTTTACGAGACAACCATTTCCGTGGCGGCCATCATGATTCTGGTTGGTCTATCCAAAGCGTCCGCCTATGTGGTGATCTCCTCGCAGCTCCCTCAGCTTTTCATGCAGGCCATGACCTCCGTGGTGTCTTCCAAGTTTATGATGCTGTTGATTATCAACGTAATCTTCCTGATTCTCGGATGTCTGATGGAGGGCAACTGCATCATCGTGATGATGGTCCCTCTGATGCTGAGTCTGGTGAACTCTTTTGGCATCGACCTGATTCAGTTTGGTATCCTGACCTGTATCAACATCTACATCGGCTGCATCACGCCGCCGGTGGGCGTGTCCCTGCTGGTGGGCGCAAAAATCGGCAATGTGACACTGGGCGGCGCTTTCAAATCATGCGTGCCATTCTTCATTATTTCTATGATCATTCTCCTGTTGGTTACCTATGTTCCGTTTTTCACGCTGTGGCTGCCAGGCTTTCTAGCCTGACGGTAAAAGGCGCGGTAACAATACTGTATCATGCAGGAGTGGGCCGTGTGTCACGGTTCACTCTTTGCATATTTTGGAAGGTGTGTTATAATGACAAAAATAGGATTTTTAGGCCTTGGAGTCATGGGCCTGCATATGGCGCTGAATGTGGATCGGAAAATGGATCTCGAGGTAATCGGATACGACGTCGGCGAACAGCAAATGCAACTGTACCGTGATGCAGGCGGCACTGTGGCCCTCGATCTTGAGGAACTTTACACCACCTGCGACGTCATCCTCCAAATGCTGCCTACCCACGCCATCATTCAGCACTCTGTGGAGGAGGCCATCCGACTGGGAAAGCCGGGGCGTATCATTGTGGATTTGTCCTCTGCCTCGCCGGACATCATTCTGGCACTTTCGGAGAAGGCAAAGGCCGCGGGGATGTTTCTGTTGGATTCTCCTGTCAGCGGCGGAAACACGATGGCGAAAGACGGAACGCTTTCCATCATGGTGGGCGGTGACCGTGCCGCATTTGAGCAAATAAAGCCCATACTGGACTGTATGGGAACCCCGGTGTATACCGGCGGACCCGGCAGCGGAGACACCACAAAGCTGGTCAACAACATGGTGGGCGGCGCAATTTTGGTCGCCATTGCGGAGGGATATGCCTTTGCCGCAAAAGCCGGCATCGATTTGCAGACCACCTTTGATGCGACCCGTGGCGGCTTTGCCGGAGGACCCTTATACGATAATAAGGTACCGAAGGTCCTTCATCGGGATTTCGAGCCTGGGGCCCGTATTGCCGTTCACCGCAAGGACATCCTAAATGCCAAGCACTATGCGCACAAAATGGGCGTGGACTTACCCTTGACCGATGTGGTGCTGCAAGTGATGGATTGGATGAACGATAACGGTTATGTCAATGAGGATCAAGCTGCGCTCGTCCGTTACTATGAGGATAAGATGCAAGTAGCTGTGGGGAAGTCTCAGCAATGATATCGAGCGCACGTGCATTTATATTTAGGTGTATCGTTTGAGCAAAGGAACAAACCTTGAAATTGAGGAAGAGTCTGATGAGAGAAGTATCCGGTGAGTATCTTGCCCCTATCCAGGCAAAATCCGTGGTAGATCGAGTGGTTTCGCGCTTAACCAGCGCCATTATGAGCGGAGAATTGAAACCTGGAATGAAAATCCCGACAGAATCCGACTTGGGGAAGTCCTTCGGTGTGGGCCGCAACACCGTGCGGGAGGCCGTCAGGACCCTGGTGGCCTACGGTATTTTGGAGGTCCGCAGAGCAGACGGCACTTATGTCTGCGATGGGTTTACCCCTAAGATTTTGAACCCCATGCTGTATGGGATTATCCTGCAAAAGGAAAGTGCTCATCATGAGCTTGTGGACCTCCGAAAGCTTCTTGACAACGGAATTTTGCAACAGCTATTTTATACAAAACTTCCGCAGGAGACATGGGATCGCCTCGGTGCGATTCAGGACGATTTGGAGGAATACCTGTCCTCGGGGCAGAATGACATTGCCATGATTGCCAAGAAGGACATCGCATTTCATCAGGAACTGGCCGCTGCCACCGGCAATGTGGCCGTGATTACGCTTTATGACAGCATTATAAAGATTACCGAGGACTTTTTGTATAAAACCATCGAAACCATTTTGCAGCACGATGCGGTAGCTTATTTTTCCGAGAGTCACAGAAATATCATGGAAAAGCTTTCCGGTGATCGGTTAGACGAGCTTTACGAGCGTGTAGAATGGAGCTACCAATATTGGTACATGACCTTCAAGGAGGAAGACTCTTTAAATGGAGCCTAAGCGTATGCGGATGAAATTTCGGCGTTTGGGCAGCACTTCACAATTTGCGGCATGGCTTTAAATACCAATTGGTGCTAAACAGCCCGGCGAAACGCGATGCGTTCCGCCGGGCTGTTTGTTTATTCGGCAACCAGGAAGGTTTCGGCAATCACCGGCAGGCGGGCGCCAAAGCCCTCCGCCGCCTCGTCGGGATAGGCCATGTAGACTGTATATGCGCCGGACTCCTGAACACCTTCAATCACTCGCTTCTGGTTCTCCACCCACTGTTCGTCCGCTTCGCTTCCGCAGATCGTCAGCGTTACTTCGGAATTATCCGCGGACACCCACTGGTCCACGGCACCCTTAGGCAGTTCTCCAGAGTTCTTCACCCAGCCTTCATCGGGAATGTAAATGGAATAACCCTCTCCTTCGTACAGCGTAGCCGGGACCTCTTCGGCCTGCCCCTCCACCTCCATCGTTAAAACGGTGTGGGCATCCCTGCTCGGCTGAGAGTCCGAATTACCCGGCGTTTCGGACGATGCAACTCCAGAAGATACGGCGGCAGACGAGCCGGATGAGCCGGCGGCGGGCGGATTCTGTCCGCAGGCAGACAGGGCCAGCGCCAGACAAAGGGCGGCGGCAAGCAGCAGGGGTTTTTTCATAAATGGTTCCTCCTTGTATGCGCCCCACAGGGGCGTCTCGTTGGTTTCTCCGTCGCGATGCTTCGGAGCGATTGCTTGGGCTTACTTTTACTATGACGGAAATCGTCCGCAAAAAGTTGCAAAAGGGGAGCCAAGAGGCTCCCCTTTTTTCAGTCCTTCCGCTTGCCCAAATAGGCTTCCTTCACTTTCTCGTTCACCAACAGCTCCGCGCCGGTGCCGGAAAGGGTAATGTTTCCGGTTTCCAGCACATAGGCCAAATCCGCAATTTTCAGGGCCATGTTGGCATTCTGCTCGATGAGCAGAATTGTAACGCCCTGACGGTTAATCTGCTGAATGATTTTGAAAATATCCTGCACCACCAGCGGCGCAAGTCCCAAAGAGGGTTCGTCCATCATCATCAGCTTGGGACGGCTCATCAGCGCCCGTCCCACAGCCAACATTTGCTGCTCGCCGCCGGACAGGGTCCCCGCCAACTGCCAGGAGCGCTCCTGCAGCCGGGGAAACAGCTCGTAAACCCAGTTTAAATCCTTTTCAATCTCCGCCTTGTCCCTGCGCAGATACGCCCCGATTTTTAGGTTTTCCAGCACTGTTAAATCCGCAAAAACCCGCCTCCCCTCCGGAGACAGGGCAATGCCGCTGCTGATAATCTGGTCGATGCACCGGCTCGTCAGCTCCTCTTCGTTCCACCGAATAGAGCCGGAATCAGCCTTTACAAGGCCAGTGATGGTCCGCAGGGTGGTGGACTTTCCCGCGCCGTTTGCGCCGATCAGGGTGACGATTTTCCCGTCTGGAACCTCCATGGAAATGCCCCGCAAAGCCTGAATGCCGCCGTAGGACACCTTCAGATTGTCGATTTTAAGCATCTTCCGCCACCCCCAGATACGCGTCGATCACGCGCTGATCGTTCTGAATGTCCGCCGGAGTGCCCTTGGCAATCAGTCCGCCGAAGTCCAGCACGTAAATGCGGTCGGAAATATCCATGACCAAATCCATATGGTGCTCAATGAGGAACACCGTCAGCCCCAGTTCGGAGCGGATACGGCCGATAAACTCCGTCAAATCATTGGTTTCCTGCGGGTTCATGCCGGCCGCCGGTTCATCCAGCAGCAGCAGCTTCGGCTCGGTTGCCAGCGCCCGGGCAATCTCCAAACGGCGCTGCTTGCCATAGGGCAGAGAGGTCGCCAGCTCGTCCCGCAGCCCATCAAGGCCCACAATGTCCAGCAGTCGCTCCACGTCGGCCCGCTGTGCCTCTTCCTCCCGTCGGTTCAGGCGGAAGGTGGCGGAGAACAGGTTGGATGTGCGCCGCAGGTGCTTTGCGATCAGAATATTGTCAAACACCGTCTGGGACTTCCACAGCCGAATGTTCTGAAAGGTCCGGGCCATGCCCAGATTGGTAATGCGGTCTGGGGTTGGCGCCAGAACCTTATCGGTAAAGACTGCCGGGTCCCGTTCCCGCTCGTACGCCTTTATGGCGTCCCACTCCTCCGGCGTCGCCCCCGAACCTGGGAGACGAAATGCGGCGGTATACAGCGCCGGGTTCTGTCCCTTGTAAAGCTTTTTCATCTTTCCCTGAGGGTGGTTGCGCACGATGGTTTCCCCGCAGAATTCCACCCGCCCGTTGCTGGGGGCGTATACCCCGGTAATGACGTTGAACGCGGTGGTTTTTCCCGCGCCATTGGGTCCAATGAGGGAGACAATCTCCCCCTTGTTGATTTCTAAATTCAAATTGTCCACAGCCACCACGCCGCCGAACTGCATGGTGGCGTTTTCCACGCGCAATACATTCTCTCTCATTTACCCGCACCTGCCTTTGCTTTAGCGGAGCGTCTCTTTTTTCTTAGGTCCCAAAGCTCCTGATCACCCATGATGCCCTTTCGGAAGAACAGCACCACAATCATGATGACCACGGAGAACACCACCATTCGGAAGCCCGAGCGCAGCAGCGGCAGCTTTAAATTGGAGCTAATCAAGAACCACTCATCCCAGCCCAGCGCGAAAGCCGCCAGCGCCAAAGCCAGCACTGGACCCCAGTCCACCGTAATCCGTCCTCCCGCCCGGGAGAGAAGCTTTCTGCCGCTGTGCTTCAGCCGCAACAGGCCCAACGCCACAACCAAGACAATCAAAGCCGCCAGCACGGCGCAAAACTGTATCTTGGCGCTGAAATTTTTCAAAACCGTCTCGTTATCCAAAAACCGCAGCCACCACTCCGAACAGCCCACGAACAGAAACGAGCCCAGCACGGACCCGGTGACGGACCCGATCCCGCCGATGACCACAATCAGCAAAATTTCGTAGGTCATGGCCGCCTTAAAGGCCGTGGCCTGCACGCTGGCCTGAAACATAGCCAGCATCGCGCCGGAAATTCCTGCAAAAAAGGAACTGATGACAAAGCTCATCCGCTTGTGGCTGGCCAGATTGATGCCCATGGCTTCTGCCGCCACTTCGTCGTCCCGGATGGCCTTGAAGGCCCGGCCGTAGGTGGAGTTAATCAGCAGTACCACAATCAGAATGCATACCCCCGCAAACAGAAACGGCATCATCGTGGTGAGTTTCAGCTCGCCCAAATGGAAATCGGAAAAGCCGGTAAATCCATACAGCAGGTTGGATCCATTGGTGACCGGGCCAAGGCCTTCATACTGCACCACGGAGCGGATAATCTCCGCAAAGCCCAGCGTGGCGATGGCCAAATAGTCGCTTTTCAGTTTCAAAACCGGCAATCCGATGAACCAGGCGAACAGCCCTGCCACGCACCCCGCGAGAATCAGGCAGAGGACCACCCCTAAAAACACGCCGAGCTGCCCCATTGAGTTGCCCAGACTCTCCGTCACGGAGAAGCCAAGACCCCCGCTGGGATACCGCTGATAAACACTGGCTTGCCGCGCCACGGGGACCGTGAGAACGGCGTAGGTATAGGCCCCCAACAGCATAAAGCCTGCCTGCCCGAGAGAAAACAGGCCCGTAAAGCCGTTCAAAAGGTTCATGGACACGGCCACCAGCGCATAAATCGCGCCCTTTTGCAGCACGGTCAGCAGCATGGAGGGAACAATTTTGGACGGCAGATTATCAAGTATTACCACCAGCACCAGCAAAGCGGCAGCAACAAGCAACGCAACCCATGTTTTTTTATGGTCTCTTTTTCTAATCATTCCGTCACACCTTCTCCGTCAAATTCTCTCCGAAGAGGCCGGTGGGTTTTACCGCAAGAATCACGATCAACAGGGCGAAGGTAAACGCGTCGGAAAACGTGGTCAGGCCCGCACCCTTGATAAGGCTCTCGCAGATTCCGATGATAAATCCACCAATCACCGCGCCGGGAATGGATCCGATGCCACCGAACACGGCGGCCACGAATGCCTTCAACCCCGGCATAGCGCCAATGGTAGGCGTGACGGTGGCATAATTGGAAAAGTACAGCATGGAGCCAACCGCCGCCAGAAAGGACCCCACCACAAAGGTGAAGCTAATGACATTATTGATTTTGATACCCATGAGCTGCGCCGTCTCAAAGTCCCGGGACGCGGCCCGCATGGCCATACCGATTTTGGTTCGTTTGATAAGCAGCACCAGGCCCGCCACCAGCACCACCACCAAAAATGGAGTGACGACGGTGACTCGACTGGTGGAGCTGCCCGCCACATTCACGCTATCGCTGATCCAGGGCAGCACCGGATACTGCTTGGGAAGACCGCCGGTGAGATACCACATGGCGTTTTGCAGCAGATAGCTCATGCCGATGGCCGAAATCATGACGGACATCCGGGGTGCGGTGCGCAGGGGGCGATAGGCCACCTTTTCCACCAGCACGGCCAAAGCCACCGTCAGCACGATGGTCAGTGGGATGGATAGGGTCAGAGGCATTGTGGCAGCGGCGTAAACCATTACAAAGCCGGCCACGGTAAAAATATCGCCGTGGGCAAAGTTAATTAGGCGTAAAATACCGTATACCATGGTATATCCAATGGCAATCAGGGCATATTGCCCGCCCACGGAAATGCCTGCCAGAAGATAGGGCAGGATTTGTTCTAGCATGGGATTCCCTCCGTTTTCATTGAGTCCCGCGCAAAAGCGCGGGTTTCCCGTTAAACCGTTTTCTGTGGTGCGGGCCTTGCCC
>NZ_DAMBZJ010000012.1:0-24277 GCF_032060045.1 Oscillibacter sp. | reverse complement strand
ATGCAAACCAGAATCGCTGTACCCTGAAAAGCGCGGGCGGGGTGGTTCCCCGCCCGCGCCGTGGGCCCTACGGTTTTGGGGCAGATCTTCGAATCAGCCCTCTACGGACTGACGCTTCACGAAGGTAAACGCGCCCTCCGTGGCCTGCTTGATGTAAGCCTCGGTCTTGTTGGCATCGCCTGTTTCGGAATTGATGGTGATGTGGCCGGTAACCGCGTCGATATCCACGTTGAACAGGGCGGCCTGAATGGCCTCGCCCTCGGTGGACTGGGCCAGATTAATGGCCTCGATGGCTGTCATGTACGCGTCGTAACCCAACGCAGAGACAGCAGCCACAATGTCGTTGCCGCCGTTATTGGTCAGATTCTGGGCATCGGCATTCAAAAACTCCTTAAACCCTTTGACAAACGCGGCGGCAGGACCCGCATCGTCGTTCTCGTCAAAGAAGGTGGAGCAGTAAACCTTCTGATCGGTGCCCTTCTGAGCGGCGAGAATCGCGGAGTTCTCCCACGTATCGCCGGCGGTGATGGGAATGGTGACGCCGGCCTTGGCGGCCTGACCCACGATCAGGGCCGCGTAGGTGGTGGAGGAGGGGGCGAAAATCACGTCCGCGCCATAGGTCACGGCGTTCTGGATGTAAGCGGAGAAGTCAGAGGTGCCCTCGGGGAAGCTCTCGGCCTTCACCTCGCCACCCAGACCCTCAAACGCCTGCTTGAAATAGGTGCCAAGGCCGGAGCCATAGTCCTCGCCCAGCATGGTCAGGACATAGGCCTTTTTCGCGCCGAACTCCTCAGACACGAAGTTGGCCATGACGCTGCCCTGGAAGGGATCCAGGAAGCAGACCCGGAAATAGTACGGGTTCAGTTCCGTCACAGCGGGGTTGGTGCAGGACACACCGATGGCTGGAATCTTGGCCTGCTCAAAGGTGGGTGCGGCGGCAATGGACACGCCGGAGCCATAGGAGCCCAGCACCACGGACACGCCCGCGTTCACCAACGTCTGAGCTGCGGTAATGGCCTTGTCGGTGGTGGACTGATTATCCACGATTTCCAGTTTCACGTCGTAGGTCTGACCACCGATTTCCACGGTGGGAGCCACCTGATTGGCATACTGGATACCCAGCACTTCCTGCTTGCCGCCCGCGCCGTTGTCGCCGGACGCAGGTTCAAACACGCCCACCTTCAGCACGGGATTACTGCCACCGGACGCGCTGCCGCCGTTGCCGGATGCACTGCCGCCGGTATCTCCGCCGCAGGCTGCGAGAGAGAACGTCATGGCAAGGGCCATGGCAAGCGCAAGAAACTTTTTCATGTTCTTTCCTCCTGTCTTCAATAAAAGAGAACTATTCTTCAATTCTCTTAGCATAAGAAGCATTTTACGGAATTTCTTCCGGTTTTTCAAGTAGAATTATATACAGCACAGCGGTTTAAATCTGTCCTTTGGCCCAAAAATTTCCAAAAACATTTCAATTTTTGTCTTTATGGAGAAAACATATGTAACCATTACAAAAAAAATTCGCAATTTGTGTCCTCGATACAAGGACAATCATTTTCGTGATTTCGCCGAAGGAAACGAAAAATAATTGCGCACGCTTGCGTCTCAGCCCACATTTTGTTTCGCTTTTTACTCTTTTGGCAAAAAACGCACATCAGAAAACGCCGAAAATGCGCGGCCAAGGGGCTGCTTTTCAAAAAAGCCCTGCCGTCCGTCGGACAGCAGGGCTTTCTTCTGTGAGCTTATACCCGGGTGGAGACCTCCACCACGGTCAAAAATTCCTGGCGCGTCATTGTCTCATTGGCCAGCAGGAAATTTGCTACCGAATTCAGCTGAGTACGCCGCTCCCGCAGAATCAGTTCGCATCGGTCATAGGCGGTGGTGACAATGCGGCGCACTTCCTCGTCGATCTGGGCGGCGACCTGCTCGGAATAGCTACGGCCCTGTCCCATGGCCCGGCCCAGAAACACCTCATCGTGTCCGGATTCAAAGGATACAGTGCCAAGCTTTTCGCTCATACCGTAGCTGGCCACCATTTTGTGGGCGATGCGGGTAGCCCGCTGAATATCATTGCCCGCGCCGGTGGAGATATCCCCCAGCACCAGACTTTCGGCGGCACGGCCTCCCAGCAGGGCCACAATCTGCTCCTCCAGATACTGCTTCGACATATAAGAGCGGTCCTCTTGCGGCAAAGAGATCGTCATGCCGCCCGTTTGCCCCCGGGGCACAATGGAGATCTGGCTCACCGGATCGTGATTGGGCAGCGCGTGCATCACGATGGCGTGGCCGGCCTCGTGGAAGGCGGTAAGCCGGCGTTCGTGCTCAGGAATCACCCGGCTTTTCTTTTCCGGTCCGGCAATGACCTTGATCTCCGCCTCCTTCAAATCCGCCATGGTGATGAACTTCTGGTTCCGCCGGGCCGCCAGCAGCGCCCCCTCGTTGGTGAGATTTTCAAGGTCCGCCCCGGTGAAGCCGGGGGTCCCCTTGGCCACCTCGCTCAAGTCAACATCCTCAGACAGGGGCTTGCCCCGGGTGTGCACTTTCAGAATTTCCTCACGTCCGCGAATATCAGGAAGACCCACAAACACCTGTCGGTCAAACCGGCCGGGGCGCAGCAGCGCCGGGTCCAGCACGTCCACCCGGTTGGTGGCGGCCAGCACCACCACCCCTTCGTTGGCAGAAAAGCCGTCCATCTCCACCAGAAGCTGATTCAAGGTCTGCTCCCGCTCGTCGTGTCCGCCGCCCACGCCGGTGCCTCTCTGGCGGCCCACGGCGTCAATCTCGTCGATAAACACGATGCAGGGCGTAGTCTTTACCGCCTCTTTGAACAGGTCCCGCACCCGGGATGCACCCACGCCCACGTAGAGCTCCACAAAGTCCGATCCGGAGATGGACAAAAAGCCCCCCGCAGCTTCTCCCGCCACGGCCTTTGCAAGCAGTGTTTTTCCCGTGCCCGGAGGGCCCACCAGCAGCACACCCTTGGGAATCCTTGCGCCCAGCTCGGTGAACTTCTGCGGGTCCTTTAAAAACTCCACAATCTCCCACAGCTCTTCCTTCTCCTCATCAGCCCCCGCCACATCCGCAAATGTGATGGACTTGTCCCGCTCGGAAAGGGCATGGGTCCGGGCTTCGCTGAAGCGGTTCATACGATCCGCACCGCCCGCCCCGCCGGAACGGAGGGACATGAGATACCACATACCGCCCAGTAACAACGCCGCCGCCACATAGGGCAGCAGAATCGCCAGCCAGTTGGTGGAATGATCCGCCCGATAGTTGTAGGAGGTAATGATGCCCTTGGCGGCCTGCTCCTGAATCAGGTCGTTCAAATCGCTGTAAAACAGCTCGAAATCATACAGCTCGTGGACCGCGGTGGTACTGCCGTTGATCTGCGTGCGCAGATGCAGCGTCAGCGTATTGTTGAAGATGTCAAGACTTTCCACCTTCTCCTGCTGGAAAAGACGCACCACCTCAGAGTATTCCAGTGGCTTGGCGACAGAGGTGCTGCGCCACAGGTACATGCCACACAGCAGCATCACCACCGCCAGAAAAACAAAGGTTATCACGTTTGTGGTTTTTGAATTTTTCAACGGGTCCTCACTCCTTTGCGGGCAAAGTGCCCGTTTAGCGGGAATAAACCTCCGGTTTCAGCACGCCGATATAGGGGACATTGCGGTACTGCTGGCAATAGTCCAATCCGTAGCCCACCACAAACTCATCCGGCACCACAAAGCCGACATAATCGGCATTGACGGCCTTGGTCCTGCGGGAGGGCTTGTCGAGCAGCGTTACGATGGTAATGGAGGCCGCGCCCCGGGTTTTGAAATACTCGCTGAGAAACGCAAGGGTGTTTCCGGAGTCCAGAATATCCTCCACCACGATGACATGCCGATCTGTGATGTCCTGCTGAATGTCGTGGACAATCTTTACGCGGCCGGAGGAACTGGTGGCGTTTTCATAGGAGCTGACGGCGATATACTCCACATCACTTTTCACCTGACAGGCCCGCACCAGATCTGCCATGAACAAAAAGCAGCCCTTCAACACGCCCAGAAACAGTGGGTTCTTCCCCTCAAATTCCTGGTACAGCTCCTCGCCCAGCTCCGCGATGCGGGTTTGAATCTGCTCCTCCGTCACCAGGATTTTGAGGATATCATTTTCCATCTCACTTCTCATAGTGTCTCTCCCTCTATATCTTCTGTATAAAACGTTATCCATTCGCCGGACGTTCCGGCGGAAAATTCCAAATCCACGCCAAGATACGGCGCGGCCACGGGCCGCGCTCCCATCCGAAGCACCGGCAAACGGTCCCGCGTGTCCGGGGGGATCCCAGCGTCGGCAAACAGCCGCTTCAGCGTCCGTGCCCCCCGGCTTCCCGGCAACTCCATGCGGTCGCCCCTGTCCCAAAGGGTCACTTCCAGCGGTCCCGGTACGCACAACCGATAGGACACGCTTTTCGGCGGTCCCTCGCCCCCCAGCAGCACACGCCAGTTGCCGAATTTCACCGGCTGCCCACGCAAAAGGGGCACGGGCTGTGGCATGGGACTCGCTTTATACAGCTCCAGCGTTTCCCCATTGTTGCGGGCCAGCAGCCCATAAGGCAAAGAGTAAACCCGGCCCTCTCCCAATAATAGCACAGCTCGGGCGTGAATGGCAGACAAATCCCGCCGCCGTCCGCAAACTTTTTCCATCAGCCCCAGTACCGCTCTGCCACGAAGAGCCTCCGGCGCGGCCCAAAGAACTTCCCATGGTAAAACAGCCCTATGCTCGGACAGCTCCGCGCCCTCAAGCAGTCTTTCCGCAAGTTCGTCCAGCAGCGCATCCTCCGCCGCCAGAAGCCCGGCAGAGCGGGCCATATTTTGCGCGGCTTTCGGATTAATTTCTCGCAGAATCGGCAAAACCTTGTGCCGCAGAAGATTCCGGGCCGCGACGTCCTCGTCGTTCGTCTCATCCTCCACATGGAGCAACTCCCGAGCCGCAGCGTAATCCGCAAGCTGATTCCGTGTCAACTCCAAAAACGGGCGGTAAATATTCCCCCGCACAGCCGGAATCCCAAGCCCTGCTGAGCCGGTCCCCCGGCAGAGGTTTAAAAGCATGGTTTCCGCGTTGTCGTCGGCATGGTGAGCTGTTAGAATGGCGGCACTGTGCCGCTTGGCGGCGGTTTCCTCCAAAAAGGCGTATCGCAGCCGCCGTGCCGCCTCCTCCACGGAAAGGCCCTCCTCCCGGGCCACTGCCTGGGCGTTACCCCGGGCGGAAACAAAGGGGATGCCCCGCTGTGCACAATCATTCTGGACAAAGGCCTCATCCCGGTCCGCCAAAGCGCCCCGCAGTCCGTGATGAAAATGGGCAGCGACGACAGATATTTCCCGTCCCTCCGCCCAGCGGACGACAAAGTCCAGCAGGCACATAGAGTCCAGTCCACCGGACACAGCACACAGCAGCTCCATCCCGGTCGTAAAATGCGCCGTCATATATTTTTCGGCAGAGGGCAGTTTAGTCCTCATCGTCGTACCGTGTCTCCAGCGTGCCGAACATGGTATACTCCGGCACCCACTTCAGCTCCACCTTTCCCGTTTCGCCGTGGCGGTTCTTCGCTACGATGCACTCGGCAATGTTGCGCTTTTCAGAGTCCTCATTATAGTAGTCGTCCCGATAAAGAAAAAGCACGATGTCCGCGTCCTGCTCGATAGCGCCGGATTCTCGGAGATCCGAGAGCATGGGGCGCTTGTCGTCTCGTTTTTCGTTGGCACGGCTTAGCTGGCTCAGGCAAATCACTGGCACATCCAGCTCTTTTGCCATGATTTTCAACGTTCTGGAGATATCAGAAACCACCTGCTGGCGGTTCTCTCCACCCCGGCTCTTGCCTCCGGCAGAGGTCATCAACTGCAAATAGTCGATGACCACCAGGCCCAGATTTTCAAGCCTGCGGCATTTGGCATTCATGTCCGCCACAGACAGAAGCGGGTTGTCGTCGATGCGGATATCCACCCGGTTGAGCACCGTGGCGGCGTCCGCAATTCTCTCCCAGTCCGTCTCCCGCAGGGAGCCGGTGCGCAGCTTGTTGCTTTCCACCAGTGCTTCGGAAGACAGAAGACGCAAAACAAGCTGCTCCTTGGACATTTCCAAGGAGAAGACGGCCACAGACTGTTCCGTCCCCTTGGCCACATTCAGGGCCATGTTCAGGGCCATGGAGGTTTTTCCCATACCTGGCCGGGCCGCCAGCAGAATCAGATCCGACTTGTTCAGGCCCGTGATTTTTGTATCCAGCATGGAAAGGCCCGTGGACAGGCCCGGCATACCCGAGGTGGATTCACTCATTTCGCTGAGCCGATCCAGCACGTCCGGCAGCACCTGCCGGACAGGGGTCATGCCCTGCGCGCCCTGTCCCCGGCGGATGGCAAAAATCCGTTGCTCCGCCGCTTCCAGCGTTTCGGCGGCCTCGCCGCCGCCCTCCTGCACCATGGCAGTAATCTCCGAGGCAGCCTGAGCCACTGCCCGCAAAAGGGCTTTGTCCCGGACAATGGCGGCGTATTCCAGTACGTTTGCCGCCGTGGGAGTAATTTCAATAAGCTGGGCAAGATAGGCCCGGGTGGTATTTTCGTCGTAGGTGCCGTTTTTCTGCATCTCCTCTGCCACCGTGATCCCGTCGATGGGCTTGGCGTAGGTGAACATGGATGAGATCGTTTCAAAAATCTCCCGGTTCTGACGCAAATAAAAATCCTCGGGCCGCAGCTTGTCCACGACCTCCTTCACACAGTCCGGATCGATGAGGACGGAGCCCAGCACCGCCTGCTCACCCTCTAAGGAGTGGGGCGTTTGGCGAAGGAGCAAATCTTCAATTGCCACGAAAAATCACCTCCGGGCGTGTTTTGGATTCATGGTGACGCTTATTTCTCTTCGTAGACGGACACGTACACGGTGCCGCTCACCTCGAAGCCCAGTTTGGCCCGGACTTCATAGTTGCCAAACGCCTTGATGGGGTCCTCCAGCGCCAGCTTCTGCTTGGGGATGTCCACACCGTACTGCTTCATCAGCTCCTCGGAAATCTCCTTGGTGGTGATGGCGCCGAACAGCCGCCCACCGGTTCCGGCCTTGGCGGTGACCTTGACGGGGCACTCCTTGAGCTTTTCCACCGTGGCCTCAGCCTCGGCCTTCAGGCGGGCCTCCTCAGCTTTGCGGGCCTTTTCCTTCATGTTCATGGTGTTGACCGCATCCGCCGTGGCGGCGGTAGCCAGCTTGCGGGGCAGCAGGAAATTCCGTGCGTAGCCCTCGGAAACCTCCACCATCTGGCCCTTCTTTCCCTGGCCCTTCACATCCTGCATTAAAATCACTTTCATCGGTATCTCTCCTTATTTGTCCGATCCCGCAGGGGGATCTTTTATTTTTTCAGATAATCGCCCACGGCTTCCAGCAGCTTTTCCCGGACGGTTTCGGGGTCGCTGTCCTCCACACGCCCGCCCGCGGTGGTGGAGTTGCCCCCGCCACCCAGCGTCTCCAGAATCACCTGTACGTTGATATCCCCCAAGGACCGGGCGGACATCAAAACACTCTCCCCGTCTCGGTAGATCACAAAGGAAGCCTGCACGCCCTTGAGCGTCAGCAGCTCGTCGGCAGCCTGCGCCGCCGCCACCCGCTCCACGCCGTCCTCCGTCACGGTGGCCACGGCAATGTCATCCTGGTACATCTCCGCCTGACGGATGATGTCGTAGCGGGAAACCATTTCCGTCAAATCGTTCTGGAACAGGCGCTGCACCGCGCTGGTGTCCGCCCCTGCCCGGCGCAGGAAGGCCCCTGCCTCAAAGGTCCGTCCTCCGGTGCGCATGGTGAAATGCTTTGTGTCCAGCACGATGCCGGCAAGCAGCGCCTCGGCCTCCTCGGGAAGGAGGTCGCTGGGCTCCACCAAATACTGCAACAGCTCCGTCACCAGCTCCGAGGCGGAGGAGGCATACGGCTCGTGGAAATTTAATGCGGCATTTTCGATGTAGCTGGCGGCCCGACGATGGTGGTCGATGACCGCCACGCGGTTGCAGGACTCCAGCACGGCAGGGCTTTCCACAAAATCCGGCCGATTGGTATCCACCACGATCAGTAACGCCCCCGGCTGCATCCGCAAAAGCGCCTCGCTGCCACCCACGAACACACCGGAGTATTCCCCCCGGCCCCGCAGTTTTTCCAACACGGCTTCCGCCGCGTTGTGGTTCAGGTCGATGACCACCTGAGGGTGCTTCCCCAGCTTCCGGGCCGCACAGCAAAGGCCCGCCGCCGCACCTACTGCGTCCATATCCGCAAAGGAGTGGCCCATAATATACACCTGCCGCGCGTCGCTCATCAACTCACCCAGCGCGTTTGCCATGACCCGGGACTTCACCTTCGTCCGTTTTTCAGGACTTTTGGTCCGTCCGCCATAAAACTCAAAATCCAGCTTGCCCCGGACCACTGCCTGATCGCCGCCCCGGCTCAGCGCCATCTCCAGCGACAAAGACGCATTTTTGTAAAGCTCTGCCATCCCGTCGGCCTCACGGCCCACGCCAATGGACAGCGTGGGGTGGGACCCCTCGCCGCCAATTTCCCGCATAGAATCCAGCACGGAGAATTTCTCCGCCACCAGCGGGGCATAGTCCTTTTCCTCCGTCAAAAGAAGGTAGCGGTCCCGGTTGGTCTTCACCAAAAGTCCCGTGTCCACCGCCCACGCCGTTAGCTTTTCGTCAATTTGGGCCTGAATGGCACTGCGCTGGGCCTCGCCGCTGACCTTCATCAGCTCCTCGTAGTTGTCCACATTTAAAACCACCACCACGGGGCGCGAACGTTCAAACTTCTCCCGCATGGCGTCGTATTCCGTGGTATCCACCCAGTAGGTGGTGGCCACCAGATTCTGGGTGCCGTCCCGGTCCTTTGCCCGGACAAGACTGCCATATACCCGAAAGCGGCGGTTGTTCATCACCACCCGGTCTGGGCACTCCTGCTTCCCCTCCAGCAGCCACGCAACCGGCATCCCCGGCACCGTGTCTTCCACTTTAATTTCAAACAGATGCTCCCGCACGCCGACAAGCTGCAAAAAATCCTCGTTGCTCCAGATGATTTCCCCGGTATCCGGGCGAAAAACCATAATGGGCAGAGGGGAGTTAATCAGGGTGGATTTGCTGGCGGCGTCCACGCTGCCGGTCAGGCTGTTGATATACTGCAAAATGCCCTGCTTGCGCTTCTGGGTGCTGGAGCGGAAATAAAGATACATCCCCACCGTAACCGCGCCCTCTGCCGCTGCCAGCAACGGCTGCACCGGGACGGTCACTGCCGCGAACAGCAGCAGGCAGAGAAAGTAGAGTTTTAAATTGGGCTCCAGCAGCCGGGAAAATTTTTTATTCATATTCGGTTGCCCTCCTCCGGAGCAGCGCGGCCTCGCGGCGATGCTCCTAAGCCATAGATTTTATTAGTATACCACCCCTTTGTTTTTCGGGCAAGATTTTTTCTACTTTCGACCCCTCTTCAATTTTTAAAAAAGGTGTATACAAAGTAGGGGGCATGTGCTATACTATCCCATACAGTATCATTTGGGAGTTTGCGCGCAGGTCTGCGAATTAGGCATTTTTGCCCCTGCCGCCGCAGCCCACTGATGTTTTTGTATTTCACTGGGCAGGACCGCGGTCCCATCCCGGTTTAATAAACGGACAATCTCATAGGGTACAGCGCGGACGCAGTTCACTCTTCCGCCGGCGAGACGGGGCCGGATGAAGTTGGACCGTCCTTAGTTTGGTGCGGCTTTTTGCGATGCAAATGGCTCTCGCACCCTACTTTGGCAAACGTTTTCCGCCGGTACATCCTGAGATTTCTCCATTATTTTTACTTATTTTCTATATAAAGGAGTTCTCTGAAGTTATGGCAGAAAAACTGAAAATTATCCCTCTCGGGGGTCTGGACGAGATCGGCAAGAACATGACCGTCTATGAGTATGGCGGCGAGATGATCGTCGTGGACTGCGGCATGGCCTTCCCGGGAGACGATATGTACGGCATTGATCTGGTGATTCCCGACGTGACGTATCTGATTAAAAACCGTACTCGGGTCCGTGGTCTGTTTATCACCCATGGGCACGAGGACCACGTGGGGGCTATTCCTTACGTGCTCAAGCAAATCAACCTTCCCATCTACTGCACCCGGCTCACCGCGGGCTTGATCAAGCTGAAGCTGGAGGAGCACGGTCTGGTGAAATCCACCAAACTTATCACTGTGGAGCCGGGCGAAACCGTCCGAGCGGGGAAATTCAACGTGGAATTTATTCACGTGAACCACTCCATCGCAGACTCCGTGGCCTTCGCCATCCATACCCGGATGGGCACCGTGGTCCACACCGGTGACTTTAAAATCGACTCAACCCCCATCGACGGTGAGGTCATGGACCTTGCCCGGCTGGGTGCGCTGGGTAAGGAGGGCGTGCTTGCCCTTTGCGCTGACTCCACCAATGTGGAGCGGCCCGGCTTCACCCCGTCTGAGAAAACCGTGGGCGCTGCCTTCACTCGCCAGTTCACCGGATGCAATGAGCGTATCCTTGTCACCACCTTCGCTTCCAACGTCCACCGCATCCAACAGGTGCTGGACGCTGCGGCCGCCACAGGGCGGAAGGTGGCAGTGACCGGTCGGAGCATGGAGAACATGATGCGGGTTTCCACGGAACTTGGCTATATGAAGGTTCCCAAGAACACCCTTTTGGACCTGAACCGCATTAAGGGTCTGCCCAAAAACAAGCAGGTTATCGTCACCACCGGCTCTCAGGGCGAGGAGATGAGTGCTCTGTACCGTATGGCCTTTTCCACCCACCGTCAGGTGGAGCTGGGCGCGGGCGACAAGGTGATTATCTCTGCCTCCGCTATCCCCGGCAACGAGGTGACGGTGGGCCGGGTCATCAACGAGCTGTTCCGCAAGGGTGTGAACGTGGTTTACGACCGCGCGGATATGCTTCACGTCTCCGGCCACGCCTGTCAGGAGGAGCTGAAGATTGTCCACGCGCTGACGAAGCCCCGTTTCTTCATCCCCGTCCACGGCGAGCAGCGGATGCTGCAAATTCACTCCAATCTGGCCCAGTCCATGGGCATGGACCGCAATCACATTGCCATTGGGCAAAACGGAACCGTCATTGAAATCACCGGTAAGAGCATGAAGGTCAACGGCTCCGTCCCCTCCGGAGAAGTGTTTGTAGACGGCTCCGGCGTGGGTGACGTGGGCGCTGTGGTAATGCGGGATCGCAAGCGCCTTGCCGAGGACGGCATGGTGGTGGTGATCCTCCCCGTCTCCTCCAACGATGGGCAGCTTCTCTCCAAGCCCGAGATTGTCACCCGGGGGTTCATTTACGTGAAGGAATCCGACGAGATGATGCGAGAGCTGGAAAACATCGCCATGGAAGCGGCAACCAATGCCCCCCGCAGCCGCGGGCGGGATGACGGCGAGATGCGCAGCGCGGTGAAGTCCGCCGTGAGCAACTACCTTTTTAAAAACACCCAGCGCAGCCCCATGATCATTCCTGTGGTCACCAAGCTGTAACCAAGAACAACCAAAGCGCCGCTCCGAAGATTCGGGGCGGCGCTTTTTGCCGTTGTTTCACGGGCAGAATGCCGGCACTTTCCCTTCCGCAAAGAACACGAATACGCGGTTTCTATCAAGCACCAAGTCCCTCTAGCGCCCGCTCCGGCAAGGAGGCCGCCAGTAGACAAGAGAGCTCAAAGCTCTCGTCCTCCGTCAGGTCTAGGCCCAGCCTTGGCAGCAAAGACTGCAATTGAAGGGTTTTTCGTTTGAAATCTCTTGCCGCCAAAAAACCCGTGTCCGTGAGATAGATTTTTCCGTATCGCTTCCGCACCAAAAATCCCTTTTCCATCAGGACTGTGGACATCCGTGTGACGGAGGGCTTGGTCACGCGCAACGCTTTGGCCAGCTCCACGGTGCTGACATCCTGCATGGCGTGAGCCAGGTCGTAAATTGCCGCAAGATAGCGCCGATGCGCCGGGGTCAGTCGTTCCATTATAGTCCTCCTGTTTCAAAATGGGTACAGGAAGGCGCGGGCGGAGTTTGCTCTGCCCGCGCCTCAAATTGAAGCAGAATCTTTATCTCTCGTGGCAGCTTCCGCCGCAGGAGCCGCAGTCGCTGCCGCAGGAGCATCCGCCTTTCCCGTTTTTCCTGTTGTGGATGCCGCGGGCCACGATGGCCACGAAAACACCCAGAACGATCAGTCCTACGATAATTGTCGGCAGATTCATGTGCAGACCACTCCTTTCAAAGTGTCAAAGGTGGATGTTTAAGAACTTTATATTACCGGGCGCCAACTTTGGCGGCCGCATCCACGGAGCTGACAGAAAGAACATTGCCGTCGTACTTGTTCTTGCGGAACAGGAGATACACCAGCCCCGCCAGCGCCACAAGCGCCGCCACGGTGCCCGCACCAAAGGATACCTCGCCCAGAAGCAATCCGCCCAACTGATAGATCATCAGGGCCATCACGTAGGCGAACCCGCACATATAGCCGATGGCGGCAGCGGTCCACTTGGCGTTGTTCATCTCCCGCCGGATGGCGCCCATAGCGGCAAAGCAGGGGGCGCACAGCAGGTTGAACACCATGAAGCTGTATGCGGAGAGAACCGTGTAGTGCGCCGCGATAGCGGCCCAGAGGCCCGCGTCGTCCTCGGCAACCTCTTCGCCGATGTGGAACAGAACACCGAAGGTGGAAACCACATTCTCCTTGGCAATTAGACCCGTAACCGTGGCCGCAGTGGACTGCCAATCACCAAAGCCCAGAGGAGCGAAGATGATGCACACCACGCCGCCAATGGCTGCTAGCAAAGAGGAGTTATTGTCCTCCACCATGCCGAATGTTCCGTCCACAAAACCAAATCCCTGCAAGAACCACAGCACCATGCACGCGACAACGATGACGGTGCCCGCCCGCTTGATAAAGGACCAGCCTCGCTCCCAAGTGGCCCGCAGCACATTGTTCATGGCGGGAACGTGATAGGCAGGCAGCTCCATAACGAAGGGCGCCGGGTCTCCGGCGAAGCCCTTTGTCTTCTTCAGGATGATGCCGGAAATCACGATGGAGGCCACGCCGATGAAATAGGCGGACACGGCCACAAGGCCGCTGCCGTCGAACATTGCACCGGCAAACAGGCCGATGATGGGCATTTTTGCACCGCAGGGGATAAAGCAGGTGGTCATGACGGTCATACGCCGGTCCCGCTCGTTTTCAATGGTGCGGGAGGCCATTATGCCGGGCACGCCGCAGCCGGTGCCGATGAGCATGGGGATAAAGCTCTTGCCGGACAGGCCGAACTTCCGGAAAATCCGGTCCATGATGAAGGCGATACGGGCCATATAGCCAACATCCTCCAAAATGGCCAGCATGAAGAACAGCACCAGCATCTGGGGCACAAAGCCCAGCACCGCGCCAACGCCTGCAATGACACCGTCGGAAATCAGGCCGATCAGCCACTCGGCAACGCCCCAGCCCTCCAGCAGAGCGCGGGAGCCCTCCTGCAGCCATGCCGCACCCAGCACGTCGTTGGTCCAGTCCGTCAGGAAGCTGCCAAAGGGGCCCATAGACACCCAATACACCACGAACATAATGACCGCAAAAATGGGCAGAGCCAAAATCCGATTGGTGAGGACACGGTCAATTTTGTCGGAGGAGGTGAGGTCATGCTTGGCCCGATGCCGTTTCACAGCCTTGTTCACCGCACCGTTGATGTAGGCATACCGCTGATTGGTGATGATGCTCTCGGCATCGTCATCCAGCTCTTTCTCACAGTCGTTGATATGCTCTTCCAGATGGGCCTTCAAGTCGGCGCTAAGGTTTAGCTCAGAGAGGACCTTGCTGTCCCGCTCAAAGATCTTGATGGCATACCAACGGAGGAAGCGGTCGTCCACTTTTCCTTGAATGGACTCCTCGATGTGGGCAATGGCGTGCTCCACGCTGCCGGTAAACACATGGGGCAGTTCCCCGGCCTTACGGGACTGGCCCAGAGCCATTGCTTTCTCGGCGGCGGAAATGCTGCCCTCGCTCTTCAGGGCGCTCATCTCCACAACCTCGCAGTGCAGCGCCTCCGCCAGCTTCTTCAAATCAATCTGATCGCCGTTTTTGCGGACCAGATCAATCATGTTTACCGCCACAAGCACGGGCAGCCCCAACTCCACCAATTGGGTGGTGAGATAGAGGTTTCGCTCGATGTTGGTCCCGTCCACGATGTTCAAAATGACATCCGGCTTCTCGCCCACCAGATAGCTCCGGGCCACCATCTCCTCCAGCGTATAGGGGGACAGCGAGTAGATACCGGGCAAGTCTTGAATCACCACATCCTTGTGGCCTTTCAGCTTGCCCTCCTTCTTTTCCACGGTCACCCCGGGCCAGTTGCCCACGTACTGGTTGGAGCCAGTCAAGTCGTTGAACAGCGTGGTTTTACCGCAGTTCGGGTTGCCGGCCAGTGCAATCTTAGTATCCATCGTTTTCTCCTTCCATAATGTTAGTAAAAGCTAACCTCCAGCCCTTGAAAATGGCGGCCCTCCGCCGCCCTGCAAGAGCAGGCTTCTCCACGCCCGATCTGCTTTCAAGAGCAAACGCGCCCCACGCGCTTGGTTCGCTCCCACGGAAAATCCGGCTTTCCGGCTTTGTCCGCGAAAAATGTACAGTTTACTGAATTTCGATCATCTGCGCGTCAGCCTTGCGCAGGCTGAGTTCATAGCCCCGCACGTTCAACTCCATGGGGTCACCCAGGGGGGCCACTTTCCTCACATGAACCTCCACGCCCTTGGTAATGCCCATATCCATAATCCGCCGTTTGGTGGCTCCCTCGCCGTGAAGCTTTACTACGGTGGCACTTTCGCCCACCTTTAAATCTCTCAGTGTCCTCATATCTCTCCTCCTCAAATCATAATACGATTGGCCATTGTCTTGTCAAGAGCAATGCGGCTGTCCTTCACCTGTAGAATCAGATTCCCGGCAATCTCACTGACCACCCTGATATCCTCATCCACGACAAAGCCCAACTCCGCCAAGTGTTGGCGTACCTCGTCTTTGCCAGAAATTTTACGGATTGTCACAGTCTCCCCTGTTCTCGCCATCGTCAGCGGCATCATAGGCTCTCCTCTCTCTCAAGGATTAGCGATTGCTAACCACAACTCCAAATACAAAGGTAAGTCGCAACTTACCTTTCTTACAACTAAAGTTTACTCCCACTAACCATCCTTGTCAACCCCCTTTTTCATGCGTCCGGCGGTTTCAAGTTAGTTTCGCTAACTTATCTGGATTAAAAAAAGCCCGTCTCTTTTCTTTTGTGCAGATTTACCTGTCTGTTTTGCAGATAAGCAACGCGCAGCCATAATCGCCGCAAAAAAACGGAACCGCCCCCGTGCGGTCAGCCTGAGCCGCACGGGGGCAGCATCCGGGGAAAATAGAAGATAAGCAGACGCTATGTATCTTTTTTTAGCGGACGCGGCGCATTACCACTTGGCAAGTCCCCGGCCCAGCGCGCGGCAGGCTTCCTGACCGGCCTCGTCTGGCATTTCATTGACAACCAGTCCTTCCTCTTCGTAGAGGTTGGCGCTGTCGCAGCGCTTGCACCAGTCACGCATCCACTGGCCGTCGCCCCAGCCGTAGGATCCGAACAGCGCGATGCGCTTGCCGGTGAGATCGCCCTCCAACGCGGTAAACATGGGATCGAACTCGCTCTCCTCCAAAACCTCGGCCCCCATAGCGGGGCAGCCAAAGGCTACGGCTGCGTACTCCTTAAACTGGGCGGTGGAAAAATCACCGGGGCCCAGCAACTCGGCCTCACCGCCCACTTCCTTGACGCCCTCTGCAATGCACTGCGCCATTTTTTCCGTATTACCGGTCCCACTCCAATAGACGATTGCAACTTTGTTCATAATACAGCTTCCTTTCTCAGCAAATAGGTTAAATAATTATGACCAGTGGAGGCTATGCAGCCACCACAAGCTCAATAAGGGGGACTCCCCGGGCATACCGCTCCTTATACACTGCCGTGCATTTCCGGTACCGGTCAAAGCATCTCTGCGCCGCCGCCGGGTCGCCATAGGCTTTCCAATAGCCGCAGCAGGTATAGTTCCAGCCTCGATTTTCAATGAAGCCCACCACATCCTCCAGCGGATAGCCCAGAAAAATTCCAATTTCGTGGGGATACTCTGCTTCCATGCACATACGTTCGGAAAGCTGGTCCAGCATGGCAGATACGCCGGAATTGGCGTAGCCATCGCTTTCCAGAAACGCACGGCTGCCCTCTTCTGCCAGCAGGCGGCCCACCCAGGACTCCCGATAGACATAGAGCATTCCGGCGTTCAGTGAAGGGCATTCCTTTAAAACGCGCACGCGAACGCCATAGAGCTTCAGTGTCTCATCCCAGCGGGCGGCGTCGCGCCGAAGCTGTTCCAGACTCTCGCTCCGAAAACGAAACAGATTGGCGGGTTTCACCCCCGCCAGAGTTGGCGCGCAGTGAGTAATCAGCGCCGTTTCAAATCGTGGCTCCATAAACTGCCTCCCGTGTCTTGCGGAGCAGATTGCTCCGTGTCAATGCGGGCCGCCTGCGGGCGGCTTCCGCGTCAATAGAACAAATCTCATGACGTGTATAGCCTTCCCTTTTTTCTGCCGGACATCCGCAGAAACGGCCTCGCGGGCACGAAAAAACCTTCCACAGAGCGCGGATTTTCAAGCACAGGTTAGACAAGACTAATCTCATGCTTTTTGAAATGCTGCCCCCGGCAGCTTTCAAGCGTCAGTTAGTTTTGCCTAACCGATGTTGAGAGGATATCACGACCCCGACTAATTGTCAAGAGATGGCGGGCAAATTTCTTTCAATGCCTTGACTTTCAGGGCGGTAATGCTATACTAAAAAGCAACCAACTGTCGATTTTTTCCGCTTTATACGAGGAGGTATTACAATGGATAAAACTGTATCCGAACTGCTAAACAACCAAATTAACAAGGAGTTTTACTCCGCCTACCTGTATCTGGATATCGCCAACTACTATGATGCCAAGGGACTGGACGGCTTCGCCAACTGGTATGAAATTCAGGCGAAGGAGGAGCAGGACCACGCCATGTTGTTCTACCGCTACATGCAGAACAATGACGAGCCTGTGAAACTACTGGCCATCGACCAGCCCGACAACGCTTTCTCGAACCTGATCGACCCCTTGAAGGTCAGTCTCGAGCACGAGAAATACGTCACCGCCCTCATCAACGCCATCTATGCCGCTGCACAAAAGGTGAATGACTTCCGCACCATTCAATTTTTGGATTGGTTCATCAAGGAGCAGGGCGAGGAAGAGAAAAATGCCAGCGACCAGATTACCAAGATGGAGCTGTACGGCGGCGAAGCCCGCAGCCTGTATATGCTTAACAGCGAGCTGCTGACTCGGGCCTATGCCCCGCCATCTCTGGTGCTGTAATCCCAAAGTAAAGGAACAGAGACGGGGCCATCGCTCCGTCTCTGTCTGTTTATCGGCAGCTTTTGCCGCCTTTTCAATCTTTTCTTTTACCCGCAGGGATGCCTGCGCCTGTTTGCAGGGAGAATCAATCTAATTCTTCTCGAAAAAGCGGCGCACCGCCCGCAGCCTATGTCTTTTTGCGGCGCTGAGAGGCGGGAGGAATGGACAGCTCGCCCCGGTATTTCGCCACCGTGCGCCGGGACAGGGAAAACCCCACGCCGGACAGTGCTTGCGCCAGCGCCTCGTCGGACAAAGGCCGGTCCGGGGCCTCCGCCTCCACGAAGCGGCGCAGGCGGCTGCGGGCCGCCTCGGCAGAGCCGCCAGTGGGCAGCGCCGTGGAAAACAGCTTCCTCAGCGGGAAAATCCGTCCGTCAAATTGGACATACTTGTCCTTCACTGCCCGGCTGATCGTGGAAACGTTCAGATTTAAGCGCTGGGCAATTTGCTCCATGGTCATGGGCAGCAAGTCCTCCCGGCGGAGAAAGTAACCTTCCTGCTCCCGGGCCAGCGCGCAAAGAAGGCGGAACAGTGTCTCATGCCGACTTTCCATATTGTTCATCAGGTTTTTGGCCTCAGCCAGCTTCTCTTTCAGATAAAGTTGGGCCTCCTGACAGCCGGGATCACCCACCAAGGCGCAGTATTCCCGGTTTAACGAGACGCGGGGGACCGCGCCTTCGTTCATTTCAATCACCAGTCCGTCTCCCGCCTGGCGGATGACGGCCTCCGGCGCGATCAGCGCCGTGCCTCGTCGATCACAAAACCCCCGGGAGGGAATGGGGTTCAATGCGCGGACCACGTCCCCGGCCCGACGGGCCTCCGCCGGAGAAACGCCCAGAAGCTTTGCAAGGCCCGCATAATCACCCTCTGCCAAAAGCGGAAGACCGAAGCGGATCATGTGGATATTCACCTCGGTAAATTCCCTGCCCTGCGCCAACTGCAAAAGCAGGCACTCTGACAGACTCCGTGCTCCCACGCCCGGAGGATCCAGCGCCTGCACCGCAAAAAGCGCCTGCTCCAGCTCCGATTCCGGCACGTCCATCTCGTGGGCAAGCTCGTGAAGCTCACAGTCCAGATAGCCGGCGGAGTTGAGACAGCCCACCAGATACCGGCTCAGCGCCAGCATCCGTCCGCCCAGCGTAGCAGACTGGCCCAATTGGTCGTCCAAATACTCAGAAAACGTCTGGGGCCGGGTCAGGCAGGAAGTGAAATCCGAAAGTCCTCCTCCGCCCTCCCAGATAAGCTGCTCCCTTCGCTCGATGGGAAGCACCGTCTCCGGGGCCGCCTCCATCGCCTCGGGGCGAGGTCCGTCGTGAGGCGCGTCCTCCACTTCCAAAAGAGGATTGGAAAGCGCCGCTTCATGCAAAAATTCCCGCAGCTCCAAAGACGGCATTTGCAGGCACTGGAGCGACTGCAGCATCGCCTGCGTCAATATTTGCTTTTGCGCCTGCTCCAGGCGCTGCTGGAAAACCATACAACCGTCTCCTTCCCGCAAAGGTCATTGTTTATCAGTTTAGCACAGTTTTTGTCGAAAGGGAAGAGGAATCGCCGCGGCGACCATTCAGAATGCGTAAAAAACGCGGCAGACGGCCACCCGTTTTCCCGGGCAGCCGTCCAATTTCCCACTTTATGGTGGCTTTACAGCCGCGTCTCCAAAATCTGATCCATGCGGAAGTTCTCAATGCGTAGATAGTATTCGGCACAGTCCACCAATGCGGCCATGGGTGTCAATCCGATAATCTCGCTGCCCACCACGCTCACGCCCCAGCGTCGGGCCTCCATCTTTACCGTCTCAAATACACGGTAGAGGGAGGTTTTGGTATAATCCGTCATATTTATGGAAACCTGAGCAATATTCCGGTCCTCCACCAGCACACCCATAGACTTTACAAACCGGAAGCCACCGTTGATGTGACGGATGCGGTGAGCAATTTCGTCGGCGATGTGCAGATCGGAGGTGTTCAGATTGATGTTGAAGGCCACCAGAGGCATCCGTGCGCCGATGGCTGTCACGCCCGCGGTGGGATGAACGGTGTCCGGGCCGAAGTCGGGCCGCCACAGGGGATTCTTCATTTTTTCCGCCATCCCCTCAAACTGGCCCTTGCGGATAGCGGCCAGGTTTTCCCGGTGAGGCGTGGAGGCAGACTTTTCATAGAGAAACACCGGCAAGGCATACCGGTCCGCCACGGCGGCGGCAGTCTCCTTTGCAATGCGGTCCGCGTCCTCCAGCATGCAGCCCCGCACAGGAACAAAGGGCACCACGTCCGCCGCCCCCATACGGGGGTGCTGCCCATCGTGCTTTGTTAAATCGATCAGCGACACGGCGATACCAATGGCTTCGATCACCGCGTCACGCAGAGCCTCCGGACTGCCCACGGCGGTAATCACGCAGCGGTTATGGTCCTTATCCGTGCTGTAATCCAGCAGCTTCACAGCCTCCTTCGCCCGAAAGGCTCCCGCAATTTTCTCCACCTTTTCAAGATCTCGTCCCTCGCTGAAATTCGGGATGCACTCCATGATCTGATCCATCGCGTTTCACTCCTTTATCCGTCCCGGTTTTGGGCCGCGCAGCTGCGTCCCCTTATTCACTTACAACATCTGTACCATAGCAAAAAAAATGCCACCGCGCAACCGTTTTTCCTATTCAGGGTTCACATTCCTCTTTTTTTCCTATGTGTCCGCTTTTTTTGACGCGGATTCAACGCGAAACACCTATAATTATATCCATAGGCCTACGCCTCGGAAAACGCTTTGGCCCACTGATGTGATGCCTTGGCAGTGAATTGTCGCAATACCGCTTTAATTTGGTGAAAACTACTAAATTTTTTGTTCTATTTTTATGATTTTTGTTGATTTTTGAAAACACGCATGTTAGAATGCGGTTGTAAGAGAAAATCCTTGACTGCCCGGACCGGAGGATTTCCGGTTGGCAGAATTCAATTTTCAGGAGGAACAAGCATGGCTACCTTTGATGTTGACAAAGCTATGACGGTCAAACTGGACTATGACCTGCCGGAGTACCCCTCTTTTGAGGAGGGTATCCGCCGTGCGCCCCGTCGGGAAGCCCATTTGACACAGGCCGACAAGGAGCTTGCCATTCGCAACGCTCTTCGGTACATTCACCCGGATCACCACGCCCAGATGGCTAAGGAATTTGCACTGGAACTAGAGGAACACGGCCGGGTTTATGGGTACCGCTTCCGTCCCCAGGGCCGCATGCACGGAAAGCCCATTGACGAGTACAAGGGCAACTGCACCGAGGGCAAGGCGTTCCAGGTTATGATCGAGAATAACCTCGATTTCGACGTGGCGCTGTATCCCTATGAGCTTGTGACCTACGGCGAAACCGGTCAGGTCTGCCAGAACTGGATGCAGTACCGTCTCATCAAGAAATATCTGGAGGTCATGACCGACCAGCAGACCCTTGTTGTGATGAGCGGCCACCCTCTGGGCCTGTTCCACTCCCACAAAACCGCTCCCCGCTGCATCATCTCCAACGGACTGATGGTGGGTATGTTCGACAACCAGAAGGACTTTAATCGCGCTGCCGCCATCGGCGTCGCAAACTATGGGCAGATGACCGCAGGCGGCTGGATGTATATCGGGCCTCAGGGCATTGTCCACGGCACTTTCAACACCCTGCTCAACGCAGGCCGGCTGAAGCTGGGCATTCCCACCGACGGGAATCTGGCAGGCCGACTGTTCGTCACCGCGGGCCTTGGCGGCATGAGCGGCGCGCAGGGCAAGGCGGCGGAAATCGCCGGCGCCGTGTCCATCATCGCCGAGGTGGATATGTCCCGCATCATGACCCGCTATACGCAGGGCTGGGTCAGCGAAAAGTCCGACAATTTGGAAGAGACGCTGGCCATTGCCAAAAAGCACCTGGCGGACAAGACTCCCTGCGCCATCGCCTACCACGGCAACGTGGTGGACCTGCTGGAGTTCCTGTATGAGAAAAACGTTCATGTGGACCTGCTCAGCGACCAGACCTCCTGCCACGTTCCCTACGACGGAGGCTATTGCCCGCAGGGCCTGACCTTCGAGCAGCGCACCGAGATGCTGGACAAGGACCCTGACGGCTTCTGCAAGCTGGTGGATGAGACGCTGCGTCACCACTATGAAATGGTCTGCAAGCTCCACGAGCGGGGCACCTATTTCTTCGACTATGGCAACAGCTTCCTCAAGGCCGTGTATGACGCAGGTGTGAAGAGCATCTGCAAAAACGGCGAAAACGATCTGGACGGCTTTGTATTCCCATCCTATGTCGAGGACATTCTGGGGCCCTTCCTGTTTGACTATGGCTACGGTCCCTTCCGCTGGTGCTGCCTGAGCCGCAAGCCCGAGGATCTGGATAAGACCGACGCCGCCGCGGCCGAGTATATTCAAGCCCACAACCGCCGCTATCAGGACTATGACAACTATGTCTGGGTCCGGGACGCGAAAAAGAACAAGATGGTGGTGGGTACCCAGTGCCGTATCCTCTATCAGGACGCCATGGGCCGCATGAATCTCGCTCTGAAGTTCAACGAAATGGTCCGCAACGGCGAAATCGGCCCCGTGATGCTGGGCCGCGACCACCACGACACCGGCGGAACCGATTCCCCCTTCCGGGAGACTTCCAACATTAAGGACGGTTCCAACATTATGGCCGAGATGGCCACCCAGTGCTATGCTGGCAATGCTGCACGGGGCATGAGCCTCATCGCCCTGCACAACGGCGGCGGCACCGGCATCGGCAAGGCCATCAACGGTGGCTTCGGCATGGTGCTGGACGGCAGCGAGACCGTGGACACCATCCTGCGTATGTCCATGCCCTGGGACACCATGGTGGGCGTTGCCCGCCGCTCCTGGGCCCGCAATGAGAACGCCATGTCCACCGTGGTTGAGTACAACGAGATGTACAACGGTCAGGACCATATCACCCTGCCCTACGAGGCGGAGAACGATGAAGAACTGATCCGCGAGGCTCTTCAGGGCACGAAGTAATTTTTAAACAAAACCTGAAAAGGGGCCTTTATTAAGAGGCCCCTTTTCCCACATTTTATAAAGGAGGCTAACCCATGGCAAATCTGCTGATTAAAAACATCGGTCTGCTGGCCACTCCCACCGGTTCCACCGCGAGGCGCGGTAAGGAGCAGGGAGAAATCACAATGCTGAAAAACGCCTATGTTCTTGTAAAGGACGGGCTGATTGCCGCTGTGGGCGAGGGCACGATTCCCGCAGGACTTTCCGACGGCGCGGAAGTGGTGGACGCCAAGGGCCGTTTGGTCACGCCCGGTCTGGTGGACGCCCATACCCACCTGATCTTCGGCGGCTGGCGGCAAAACGAGCTGGGGATGAAACTCCACGGCGTGAGCTATCTGGAAATTCTGGCCCAGGGCGGCGGCATTCTCTCCACCGTCCGTTCCACCCGCGCCGCCTCCGAGGAGGAACTGACGGATAAGGCCGCCAAGGTACTGGACGACATGCTGCGCATGGGTGTCACCACTTGCGAGGCCAAAAGCGGCTACGGCCTGACGCCGGAGGACGAGTATAAGCAGCTGCGGGTCATCCATCGTCTGAATGAAACGCATAAGGTGGAGGTCGTCCCCACGTTTATGGGGGCCCACGCCGTACCCGAGGAGTTCAAGGAGGACCGGGAAGGGTATCTCCGCCTTTTGTGCGAGGAGATGATTCCCACCGTCGCCCGGGAGCAGCTTGCCGAATTCTGCGACGTATTCTGCGAGACGGGCGTGTTCACTGCTGAGGAGTCCCGCCGGATTCTGGAGGCTGCTAAGGCCCACGGTCTGATTCCTAAAATCCACGCCGACGAAATTGACCCCATCGGCGGGTCTCAGCTTGCGGGCGAAATTGGTGCTATCTCCGCAGAGCATCTCATCGTCTGCCCCGAAGCCGGGATCGAGAGCCTTGCCAAGGGCGGCGTGATTGCCTGCCTGCTCCCCGGCACCAGCTTCTATCTGGGGGCCACTTTCGCTCCCGCTCGGGCCATGCTGGACGCGGGCGTCGCTGTGGCGGTATCCACAGACTTCAACCCTGGCTCTTGCCCCAGCGCCAATTTGCAGCTTGCCATGAACATCGCCTGCCTGAAATATCGCCTCACGCCGGAGGAGGTCCTCACCGCCGTCACTCTCAACGGTGCGGCGGCTGTTCGCCGGGAAGACCGGCTTGGCTCCGTGGAGGTCGGCAAGCAGGGCGACCTGCTGGTGTGGGATGCGCCGGATCTGGACTACATTTGCTACCGGCTGGGCGCAAATCTAGTGGATACTGTAATTAAGCAGGGCGAGGTCGTTCGGTTCTAAGCCTTCAGTACGCAGCTTTGTGCACTTTTCGACTAGCCCCCGCCACAGGGCGGCGGAACTTTTTCTAAAACCGACAGGCCCGGAAAGTCTCTGACTTTCCGGGCCTGCCTTTTTAACGCACCTGCATCACTCCGTCATAAAGTTCTTGTTTTTGCTGTATAGGTTCTCCACCGTCAAGGGCTTCGCCTGCCGGATGCTGTATTTCAGGCAGTCCTCCAGCTCGTCGAACTCATAAGCACCCTTTACGCCCCGCAGCCGCTGCATCCCTCGGTGGCAGTAAATGTCCAGCGGCCGGTAAAGATAGCGGTCCAACTCGTTGTCAAAAATATGGTTTTGGTCCAGCTCACGGCGCAACCGGGCCAGCACGCTGTCCCGAATCCCCTGCTCCACCAGCGAGCTGAGACGGCTTGCAGAGTCCCACGAGGCGGCCAACAACTCAACCGCCTGGGCAAAATTCCCGTCCTGCGCGGCGTAATAGGCGGTGTAGGCCTCGGTCAGTCCTTTGCCGGAAAGCT
>NZ_DAMBZJ010000011.1:74161-78584 GCF_032060045.1 Oscillibacter sp. | reverse complement strand
GGCCCACATCACCAGTGGGACCGGTGGGACCCACATCACCAGTGGGACCGGTGGGACCCACATCACCAGTGGGACCGGTGGGACCCACATCGCCAGTGGGACCGGTGGGGCCCGTGGGGCCGGTGGGATTCGGATCTTCAATTGTTACGATTGCAGAGCCCTGTGCTACTGTGATGTCTAGTGTAGAGGATTGGAAAATTAAGTTTTCCCCCACTCCAACGGTGGCAGCCCCTACGGGACCCAGAACGTTGAAGAGTACTTCCTCGGGTCCAAACGTTCCGGTGGGACCAGTCGGGCCGGTAGGACCAGTCGGGCCGGTGGGGCCAGTTGTGCCTACACCAGTCGCCCCGGTGGGACCGATGGGTCCCTGTGGACCTTGGGGTCCTTGTGGACCCTGGGGGCCCTGTGGACCTTGGGGTCCTTGTGGACCCTGGGGGCCCTGTGGACCCTGGGGACCTTGCGGACCTTGCGGTCCGGTTGGACCGGTGGGTCCTTGCCGTCCGGGACAACCGGGACAGCCGGGAGGGCCCGGAGGGCCGGGAACGCAGCAATAGGAATTGCAAGAAGAGCCGGAATAAATTTTCATCGTGCAATCCCCAGAATTTGTAGAAGAATTATCGCATCCCGAGTTGGGAGGCGGACAGTTTCTGAAAGCCATATACGAAGTTCCTTTCATGATATTAGGCTGGCGAAACCCAATACAGTGTATGCTCTCTCTTCTAACTTTGCCATCCGCTCACGGCTGCGGACAAGTTTCGCACGGCACACTGGCCGGTTCGCAGCATGTTCAGGTTGCAAGCTCCGGCTAAGGCCAACCGGATAAAAAAGCTTGTGAATATCACAAAATCAGTATATCATGTAAGCATTCGCCCATCCGAAACAGCTGAAAACGAAGGAAGGCGAGCGTAACGTGCCCTTGCTGAATGTTGCACCTTCGAATCTACTTGGACATCTATACGCATGTGTTTTCTGATAGAATCCGCAAGGGAACAAAAAATAAATAGTGGCTTTTAATCCTGCTTTTGAAAGCATGAGCACAGTGGTGAACACAGGATTCATGCTTTATAAAATTAAGGCGTTTTTAGCCGGTTCGAGTCCCTTCTTCTCTTGCACCACCCCCCCCCTGAAAGCCAATACTTTCAGGGGGGTACTGTATTTATTACAAATCTTTTGGATAAAGCTAACCTTATTCCTTTTACAGATGGCATTCTCCAAACGCAGGAATTGTCAAGAAGTCTCTGTCATGGCGTTGGCAGCGGAAGGAATCTGTATCATAAACAATTCCCCAACAAAATTTTCCACCACCAACTAAGAGGAGGTTCCCGCATGACAAGCTGGAAGCGCAATGTGACGCTTTATATGGCAGGACAGTTCGTATCCATGTTCGGCTCAATGCTGGTGCAGCACGCCATTACATGGCAGATTACGCTGGAGACGAAATCCGGCATCATCATGACGCTGTTCACCTGCGCGGCGCTGCTGCCCATGACGCTGATTTCGCCCTTTGCGGGCGTTTGGGCGGACAGGTACAATCGCAAATATCTGATTGTTATTTCCGACGGGTGCATTGCTCTGATTACGCTGGGGCTTGCGCTGGCATATCTTTCTGGACATAGAAGCATCTGGCTCATGCTCATCGTGGTGGCGGCCCGATCACTCGGGCAGGGGATTCAGCAGCCCGCGGTGTCCGCCATGATTCCTCAAATGGTCCCCTTGGAAAGCTTGCAGCGGTTTAACGGCATCCAAAGCTCGATTCAGTCACTGAACATGTTTGTCTCGCCTATGGCGGCAGGTGCACTGCTGTCGCTGATGCCCATTGGATATATTTTCTTCATTGATGTAATCACCGCGGCCGTCGGCATTTCCATCGTGTTTCTTTTCGTCAAAGTGTCCGGCGTTCCCCGCACGGGGGAGATTCAGCGCGGCATAAAAGCCTATCTGCACGAATTGCAGGAGGGCCTGCGGTATATCAACTCCCAGGCATGGCTGAAGCTGATCATCGCCTACGGCGCGTTCTTTTCTTTTTTCGTGTCCCCCTCCGCGTTGCTTACGCCTCTTCAGGCGGCCCGCACCTTTGGGGACGATGTGTGGCGCCTCACTGCCATCGAGCTAGTATTTTCAGCGGGCGCGATTTTGGGAGGCGTGGTGATTTCCGCGTGGGGCGGCTTTAAAAACAAGGCCCACACGATGATTCTCGCCTGCGTGCTGTTCGGGCTTACCAGCGTCCTTTTGGGCGTGATCCCAAATTTTTGGGTGTACCTCGGCATCATGCTTTTGTGCGGAGCAACGGTGCCCCTGTACAACTCGCCCAGCATGACGCTGCTGCAAAGCAGCATCGACCCAGACAAAATGGGCCGGGTGTTCAGCGTGATGGCAATGTTTAGCGGACTTGCCATGCCGCTGGGCATGGCCGTGTTCGGCCCCTTGGGTGACATGGTGAAAATCGAATGGCTGCTGATCATCTCCGGCGCGGCAATTTTTATCAGCGGAATTGCTCTGCTGGGAGCGCGGTCCTTGATTGAAGTGGGAAAATAAGCCCGGCCGATTTTGCGCAAGCGGCAGGGCGCGGATGCGGAATTACTCCGCCTCCGCGCTTCTTGCTCTCCCCTTTGTCAATGGCTCCATTGTCCCTTCCTGTTCGTCTTGGCTGAGGTACAATTCCTCACATTCCTGCTGCGCGGCAATCAGGTGATTGACGGCCTCCTCCGAGGCCCGGAACAGCTTTAAATACAGTTCCTTGTAATCCGGCACATACACACCTCCTACCTTTTTATAGTTTAGAACAAAACATTCAAAAAATCAATAGAACAAATTGTTCTTAGCTATACTGAACATGGTGATAAACATGGAGCGATACGAGAGAATACGAAGTCTACGCGAGGACGCAGACCTGACGCAGGAAAAGGTGGGCAAGGCCATTAATATTCCCCAGCGCACTTATGCTTATTATGAGAGCGGACAGAGAATGGTTCCCCCGCATGTCCTGTGCTCTCTGGCGGATTTTTACGATGTAAGCGTTGATTACATTCTGGGACGAACCGCTAGCAAAAAAACCGCGCGATAGTGGCACGGCGTCATGAGAATAGCGGCGGCGGAATTGTAACGATTCTGCCGCTGTTTTCCTTTACAAACGGGGAAAACTCCTATATAATGTTTTGGCTGATGAAATACGCGAAATGGAGAATCAATCATGGCTTTGATCGAATATGACGAATATAAGCAGCGGCTGAGCGCTCTTGGGCCGGAGCTTGAAAAGCTGGGCGCGGCGCTGGATATCGATTCCGCCAGACGTGAGGCCGACAGTCTGGAGGCTCAGACCGGCGAGCCGGAGTTTTGGAACGATTTGGAGCGCTCTCAAAAGGTGCAGCAGCAGCTCAAGCGCTTGCAGAGTAAGCTGGGCCGCTATGAGAAAATGGTGGGTGAGCTGGAGGATTTGAAAACCCTGTGCGAAATGGGGCAGGAAGAGGACGACGCCTCCCTTCTGGAGGAGTTGAAGACAGGCTATGCCCAGCTGGAGGAGGAGATCTCTGAGCAGCGACTTTCCACCCTCCTCTCCGGGGAGTATGACAGTTGCAGCGCCATTTTGTCCTTCCATGCCGGGGCCGGCGGCACCGAAGCGCAGGATTGGACCGAGATGCTGTATCGGATGTATACCCGCTGGGCGGAGCGCCACGACTTTAAATATCAAATTCTGGACTTTGAGGACGGCGAGGAAGCGGGAATTAAATCCGCCACCATCTCCATCGAGGGTGAAAATGCGTACGGCTTTTTGAAAAGCGAGCACGGGGTGCACCGTCTGGTGCGGGTTTCCCCCTTTGACGCAAACGCCCGCAGACAGACTTCTTTCGCTGCACTGGAAGTCATGCCCGACCTTCCGGACGACGCAGAGGTGGAAATTCGGCCGGAGGATATTGAGATGCAGGTCTACCGCGCCTCCGGCGCCGGCGGACAGCACATTAACAAAACCTCCTCTGCCGTGCGTTTGATTCACCTGCCCACGGGCGTTGTTGTCTCCTGCCAGACGGAGCGCAGCCAGTTTCAAAACAAAGATAACTGCATGAAGATGATGCGGGCAAAGCTGTTGGAACTGAAGGCACAGCAGCATGCCGAGAAGATTTCGGACATCAAGGGCGTGCAGATGAAAATTGAGTGGGGCAGCCAAATCCGCTCCTATGTCTTCATGCCCTACACCATGGCCAAGGATACCCGCACAGGTTATGAAACCAGCAACATCAATGGTGTGATGGACGGCGACATCGACGGGTTTATCAATGCCTACCTCACCGCGTCCGCCACCGGCGAACTAAAAAAATAAGGGAGCGTTGTCTTCCGTATGCGCCGGATTCTACGACTCTTGAACTAAATGCATTAGCGCAAATTGCGGCGCGGCTGATGGCCGCGCCGTTTTTCATAGGGCAGCGGT
>NZ_DAMBZJ010000011.1:42475-74151 GCF_032060045.1 Oscillibacter sp. | reverse complement strand
GCCGATGTGCCTCAATACACCGGTCCGGAAGGACCGCCCGCCCTTGCAGGGTGGCTTTAACAACATGGAGAAAGAGAGTATTCAATGGAAGAAAACATGCACAAACCCGCCGAAAACAAAATGGGCGTTATGCCTGTCCGCAAACTAGTATTCAATATGTCCCTGCCCATGATGATTTCCATGCTGGTGCAGGCGCTGTACAACGTGGTGGACGCCTTTTTTGTGGCCCGCGTGTCGGAGAACGCGTTTACCGCCGTGTCTTTGGCCTTCCCGATTCAGATACTGATGATCGCGGTATCCACCGGCACGGCAGTGGGTATCAACGCGCTGCTGAGCCGGGCGCTGGGTGCGGGAGATTTAAAACGAGTGGAAAAGGTGGCATTGAACGGCGTGTTCCTCGCGGCGGTCAGCTCTCTTCTGTTCATTTTCATCGGAGCTTTTGGCTCCGCACCCTTTTTCCGATCCCAGACCGACGTGGAGGAGATTGTCACCGGCGGGATTTCCTATCTCACCATCTGCGCCTGCGGGTCCTTCAGCTTGTTTTTTGGCATCACCTTTGAGCGGCTGCTCCAGTCTACGGGCCGGACGCTTTACACAATGTATACGCAGGGGCTGGGAGCCATCATCAACATTATTCTGGACCCCATTTTGATCTTTGGCCTGCTGGGCGCGCCCCGGATGGGTGTGACGGGTGCTGCGGTGGCAACGGTCATCGGCCAGTTGTGCGGCATGACGCTGTCTTTGTACTTCTGCCTGACGAAAAATCCGGAGGTACCTCTGCGGTTTAAGGGCTTTCGCCCCAGTGGCGAACTGATTCGGGACATCTATCTCATCGGCGTGCCCTCCATCATTATGCAGGCCATCGGCTCTGTCATGGTGTATGGGATAAATCGCATTCTGATTCCCTTTACCACCACCGCTGCCTCCGTGTTCGGCGCATACTTTAAGCTTCAGAGCTTTATATTTATGCCGGTGTTCGGACTGAACAACGGTATAATTCCCATTGTGGCTTATAACTACGGCGCGCAAAACAAACGCCGCATTCTCCAAGCGTTTAAGGTGAGCCTTATCACGGCAGCGTGCATCATGGCGGCGGGAACGCTACTGTTCTGGCTGGTTCCTGAAGATTTGCTGGGCCTGTTTGACGCATCGGATGAAATGCTGTCCATCGGTACGCCTGCGCTGCGGATTATCAGCCTTTCTTTCCCCATGGCTGCCGTGGGGATCGCTTGCAGCGGAATGTTTCAGGCCCTGGGCAACAGCTTTCTCAGTATGTTCGTTTCCCTTACCCGCCAACTCGTCCTGCTGCTTCCCGCGGCATGGATGCTGAGCCTGCAAGGAGAGCTGGAGCTGATCTGGTGGGCCTTCCCCATCGCCGAGATATCTTCATTTGTTCTGTCCCTTGCGTTTTTCCGCTGGACCTATCACAAGCACATTGCGTCTCTTCCCGACAAGCATATATAAAGGATAAAAAAGCGAGCCTGAATGCCGGGAAGTCCCAAGGATACATTGTGAATCCATCTAATAGCAACCTGAATACGGAAAAAGCGCCTTATTCCCAACGAGCATTTTGGGAATGAGGCGCTTTTAATTAAATGATCGTTATTTGCTTCTTTTCGACAGGTTAAAAAGTCATAAACTAGGACTTTGTCTGTACATTAAAAGTTCAACAACGAACTCTGTCTGGCCTATGGCCAGCCTGCATTGGTGCGTTATCACAAGGGGCAGAGGAAAAACCAGGGCGGACAGCCGATACTGTCCGCCCCATCACAGGGATTTATACCGGGTTCATTTTTGTTACTATGATACCCTGCCAAACGGGTACCTTTTTTAGTCCTTTAAAAATGCCTGCGGGTCCACCGCATCTCCGTTCTTTTCCACCGCAAAGTGCAAATGAGCGGGCAGAGCAGCTTCGGCAATGGCCGTGGAACCAACCGCACCGATAATCTGCCCGGCCGAAACTGTATCTCCGACCTTAACAGCCGGGACAGTCTGCAAATTGGCGTAGGTGGTCACGTAGCCACCGTCGTGTTCGATTACCACGGTGGTTCCCATTAGGGAATTGTCCTCAACAGTGGTTACCTTTCCGGCACAGGCGGCCATCACCTGAGTTCCCACCTCTGCAGCCAGATCCACCCCCGCGTGGGTCCGCCAGTCGCCCATGGTTGCATCATAACTCAACGCATCCACACTGAAGGCCGACACCACCGCCCCCCGCAAAGGCCAGACAATGAGACTGGGGGCCGTGGGCTTCACTGGCGTATCGTCCACCTTTACCGAGGGCATCTGCACAGGGGCTTGCACCGCAACCCCCTGATCCGGCACCTTCAGCGTCTCCGGCTCCAGGATGTCCAGCGACGGCCCGTTGGGGTCCAGATCATCAAAGAGGTCTGCGTCCGGCGCGGCGGTGGACACATCCGGATCCTCCTTCGCCGTGTTGCCGCCATGGAATAAAATCGCATAGCCCGAAGCTCCCACAATCGCCAAGCTCAGGAGCAGGACTATGTAGAAGCCTGCTCCGCCCAGCACCGTTTTCGGCATATTGGGTTTGTTCATAGAAAACCGTCCTTTCCATTGGTTTATCCGCAGTATGTCCAAAGAAAGGAAAAACTATACACAAACGCCGGGCCGAAAAAATTTTCGGCCCGGCGTTTTTTCATTATTTTATAATCAGCGTCTTGCCCGTCATCTCCTCGGGACAAGCAAGGCCTATCACATCCAGAATCGTGGGGGCAATGTCCGCCAGCTTCCCGCCACGGCGCAGCTCGCTGCCCGCGCCACAGAGAATGAAGGGAACCGGATTGGTCGTGTGGGCGGTGAAGGGGCTGCCGTCCGGCTGCTCCAGCTCCTCCGCGTTGCCGTGGTCGGCGGTAATCATGGCGATGCCGCCCATCTTCAGCGTGGCGTTGACCACCTTGCCTACGCATTCGTCCACAGTCTCCACGGCCTTCACCGCCGCGTCAAGCACGCCGGTGTGGCCCACCATGTCACAGTTGGCAAAGTTCAGAACAATGACGTCGTACGCCCCGGACTCAATGCGCTCCACGCACTTCTCGCAGACCTCTGCGGCGCTCATCTCCGGCTGAAGGTCATAGGTGGGCACCTTCGGAGAAGCCACCAGCACCCGGTCCTCCCCGGGGAACACCGTCTCGGTCCCGCCGTTGAAGAAGAAAGTCACATGGGCGTATTTCTCCGTCTCTGCAATGCGAAGCTGGGTCATCCCCAGCGTGCTGAGATACTCTCCCAGCCCGTTACGCACGCTCAGCCGGGGAAACGCCACTTCCACGTTGGGCATGGAGGCGTCGTACTCGGTGGTGCACACGAAGGTGACGGGGAAATACTGATGGGTAAAGCCGTCAAACGCGGGATCCACCAGTGCGCGGGTCAACTCCCGCGCCCGGTCAGGGCGGTAGTTGAAGAAAATCACGCTGTCGTTGTCGCCCACGGTGCCCGCCTCATCGCAGACCACAGGCTCAACAAATTCGTCGGTCACATTTTTTTCATAGGAGTCCCGCACCGCGGCCACGGCGTCGGGATTGGTCTCCACGCCCTCGCCGTATACCATGGCGTCATACGCCCGCTCCAGCCGATCCCAGCGTTTGTCCCGGTCCATGGCATAATAGCGGCCCATCACAGTGGCAATTTTTCCAACGCCAAGCTGGCTGCATTTTTCCACAGTTCGGGCCACAAACTCAGCGCCCGACTGGGGAGAGGTGTCCCGTCCGTCCAAAAACGCGTGGATATAGACCTTTTCAAGGCCCTGATCCTTCGCAAGCTTCAAAAGGGCAAAGAGATGGTCGATGTGGGAATGCACGCCGCCATCGGACAAAAGGCCCATCAGGTGCAAAGCCGTGCCCTTTTCGATGCAGGCATTCATTGCGTGTAGATAGGCGGGATTTTCAAAAAACGAGCCGTCAGCCACGGCGTTGTTCAGCCGGGGCAGGTCCTGAAACACCACCCGGCCGCCGCCGATATTGGTGTGGCCCACCTCGCTGTTGCCCATCTGCCCGACGGGCAGACCCACGTCCAGCCCGGAGGCGGAGAGGGTGGTATGGGGAAATTCCTTAAAAAACTGATCGAGGTTGGGCGTTTTCGCTGCCCGCACCGCGTTTCCCCGCTGACTGTCGGACAGGCCGTAGCCATCCATAATAATCAGCGTTGTGGGAGTTTTATTCATAAAAGTACCTCTTTCTGACTCAACCGATGGTTCCGGACCCTGGCCCGGCCACATAAGGGACGCGCCCCGCATCCCCGCCGAAACATTCCGGCAGAGGAATGCGCAGTGCCGCTCAATCTTGATTGGCTGCGTTGACAATCTCCACAAACTGCTCCGGTTTCAGAGACGCGCCGCCGATCAGCCCGCCGTCGATATCCGGTTGGGCCAGCAGCTCCGCCGCGTTCTGGGGGGTCATGGATCCGCCGTATTGAATGGTGACGGACCGGGCAACCCGCGCCCCGTACAGCGCGCGAATGGTGGCGCGGATATTGCTGCACACCTCGCCCGCCTGCTCGGCTGTGGCGGTTTTTCCGGTGCCAATGGCCCAGATCGGCTCGTAGGCCACAATGCACCGGCGCAGCTTGTCGGCGGGGACTCCGTGCAGTGCGCTCTTGACCTGAAGAGTCACCCATTCGCCCGTCACGCCCATCTCCCGCTGCTCCAGACTTTCGCCCACGCAGATAATGGGGCTCATGCCCTCAGCAAGCACGGCATGGACCTTTTTATTCACGCCCGCGTCCGTCTCGCCGAACAGTTCCCGTCGCTCACTGTGGCCCACAATCACATACTTTACGCCCAGATCCCTCAGCATACCGGCGGACATTTCCCCGGTGTAGGCACCTTTTTCTTCAAAATAGACGTTTTCCGCGCCCACGGAAATCCGTAGGTCCTTAAAAGGCCGCAGAAATGTTGCAGGCGGGGACGCAAATCAGCGTGTCGCACCACTTGGCTCTGGGCATAATTTTTTTCATTTCCTCGGCAAACTTTTTCGTCTCGGTGGCGGTCATGTTCATTTTCCAGTTGCCGGCGATTACGGTTTTACGGTAGCGACGATTCATAGCGATACTTCCTTTTCTGTATGTTTCGATTATTCCACAAACATGGGAAACGCCCGGCGGGGGAAAGGCAGCTTCAAGGCTGACGAAGAATCAGAGGAACCTGAGCCGGGCAACGAGGGGCCGACATTTATCTGTCTTGCAAGCAAGCCACGCCGGGCAACTCTTTACCCTCTAAAAATTCCAGAGAGGCTCCACCACCGGTGGAGATATGTGTAATTCTGTCGGCATAGCCCATCTGTTCCACCGCTGCGGCGCTGTCTCCACCGCCCACGATGCTTACCGCGCCGCTTTCCGCAATCGCCCGGGCCATGGCCCGGGTGCCGCCGGCAAAGGCGTCGAACTCAAATACGCCCATGGGGCCGTTCCACACGACAGTACCCGCCCCCTTCAGCACGCCGCAGAACAATTCCACGGTCTTCGGGCCGATATCAAGGCCCATCATATCCTCGGGAATGGCGTTGGCATCCATGGCAACGGGCTGCGCATCGGCGGAAAACGCTTTCGCAGCCAGCGTATCCGCCGGCAGGAGAAGCTTCACGCCCTTTTTCTGGGCTGCAGCCAGCGTCTCAAGCGCCAGCGCCTGCTTATCCTCTTCCAGAAGGGATGTTCCAATGGAGCCGCCCTGCGCCTTTATAAAGGTATAGGCCATGCCGCCACCGATGATCACGGTGTCGGCCTTGTTCAGAAGGTTTCCGATGACGTTGATTTTGTCGGAGACTTTTGCCCCACCCAAAACCGCCACAAAGGGCCGCTTGGGGTCATCCAGCGCCTTGCCCATCACCTCAAGCTCCCGTGCCACCAAGAACCCGGACACGGCGGGGAGAAACTCCGCTACGCCCACGGTGGAGGCGTGGGCCCGGTGAACGGAGCCAAACGCATCGGACACAAACAGCTCTGCCATAGAAGCCAGATCTTTTGCAAGCTGAGAGTCGTTTTTTGTCTCTCCTGGCTCAAACCGCGTGTTTTCCAGCAGCAACACCTCGCCGGGCTTCAGCGCTTCGGCCTTCGCCTTCGCGTCGGGGCCCACCGTGTCGGCGGCAAACAGCACTTCCTTGCCCAAAAGCTCCCCCAGCCGCTTTGCCACGGGAGCCAGGCTCAGTTCCATTTTTCGCTCGCCTTTGGGTTTTCCCATGTGAGAGCAGGCAATGACCGCCGCGCCGTTTTCAAGCAGATATTGAATGGTGGGCAACGCCGCCGTGATGCGCTTGTCGCTGGTGATAGCTCCGGTGGCTTTGTCCAGCGGCACGTTGAAATCGCACCGAAGTAAGACCTTTTTGCCTTCCACATTCACGTCCTTGACGGTTTTCTTATTGTAGTTCATAAAGCATCCTCCCTCTCAATGTCGGCCCGTCCAACCGAAGGGGCGCAAAGCCCCTTGGTCCGCAGGCGGCGTAAATCTACCGCCCTCACACGGGCAAAAACGCGCCAAAGCAGTCACCGTGCCATTTCGCCCTCTCCGGAAAGGCCCGAAAAGCCGGTTTGGCGCAGCGCTTCATACACGCACACCGCCACGGTATTGCTTAGATTCAGGCTTCGGGCCTCCTCCCGCATGGGAAGACGGATGCAGCGCGCGCGATGGGCCCTTCGAAATGCCTCCGGCAGGCCCGCTGTCTCCTTTCCGAAAAACAGCCAGCAGCCGTCTTGGAACTCCGCCTCGGCATAAGAGCGAGGCGCCTTTGTGGTGGTCAGCCAAATATCCTTCGCGTCAGGGTTACGGAGAAAAAAATCGTCCAGATTTTCGTAGTCAAAAACCTCCACCAGATGCCAGTAATCCAGCCCAGCCCGCTTCACGGCTTTGTCCGAGATGTCAAACCCCAGCGGGCGGATCAGGTGGAGCCGTGCGCCGGTTGCGGCGCAGGTGCGGGCCACATTTCCGCAATTTTGCGGAATCTCAGGTTCTACCAGAACCACATTGAGCATCGAATCCCTCCATTTGCATGAACGGGTCAATTGTAATCCATAACCCGCGCAAATTCAACCTCTTTATGGGAAAAAACCGATTTTTTAAAGAAAACCATTGCAATCCCATGAGATATTCTGCGAAATGCCGAAGTCACGGTGCGCCGCTTTAAAAATCTGTGAAATTTCAACATATTTTTTATAAAATGGTTGTTTTGCCGAAAGAGAACCAGAATTTTCTGAAACAATTTACCTACAAACACTGGATTTTCCTTAAATCTTTGCTATAATGTCTTTGCAACCAATTCTGCGGCAGAGGCCGCGGTGACCGGCGGGGCGCTTGCGTCGCCGGATTTTTCTCAGGGAGAGGATACCGATGGATCAAAAACGCGCAGTTATTTTCCTGACGGCTTCCCCAGATCCGGAGCAGAGAGAACCGCTGATGCTGAAAGACATTCTGTTTTGCCCCATCCTGTCTTGGGTGGCCCGCAAGCTGAAAGGCGACGGCGTGGAGCGGTTTTTTGTTGTCTGCGGGGCGGAGTATGCCGAAAAGGCCCGGGCCTGCTTCCCGCCGGAGGCGGATGTGGAACTGTCGGACGCGCACCCGCCCCTGCTGGACTTTGTGTCCGGCGCAGAGCGGGTGATCGTGGTGCCCCGGGCGGTGATTCCGTCGCTTCATGCAGGCGAGGGATACGTCTATTCTGCCGAGGGTTCCACTTTGGCAGAGGGCTGGAAATCGGCCGCCACCATTTTCTTGCAGAATGTGGACGGCGAGAAGGGCTGGATTGCCCTCAGCTCTGACGAGGACATTCAAAACGTGGAGCCGCACCTGCGGGAAGCGGTCGTAGGGCGACACCTTGCAAACGGTGTTCGGATGCTGGACCCCGCCGCCGTGTATATCGACCCCCGGGTGGAAATCGGCCGGGGGAGCTTCCTTCTGCCCGGAACCATTTTGCGGGGGAACACCGTCATCGGCCGCGACTGTGTCGTCGGCCCCAACTCCGTGGTGCGGGACTGCACCGTGGGGGACGGGACGGAGATCAATGCCTCTCAGATGTTTGAATCCTCCGTTGGCAGCGCAACCCATGTGGGGCCTTTTGCCTACGTCCGCCCCGGCTCCGCCATCGGAGATGGCGTGAAGGTGGGCGACTTTGTGGAGGTCAAAAATTCGGTCATCGGGGACGGGACAAAAATCTCCCATCTTACGTACGTGGGGGACAGCGACGTGGGCCAGCGGGTCAACTTCGGCTGTGGCACCATCACCACCAATTACGATGGGTTCCACAAATACCGCTGCACCATCGGGGACGATTCCTTTATCGGCTGCAACACCAATCTGGTGGCTCCGGTGCGCGTGGGAAAGGGAAGCTATATCGCGGCGGGCGCCACCATCACCAAGGACGTGCCGGACGACGCACTGGCTGTTGCCCGCGTACAACAGGAAAACAAGAACGGCTGGGCCGCCCGGCGGCGGAAAATGCACGGTAAATAAGCGTATAATTGGGTATAATTTTTTACAATATACTTACTACATAAGAAAGAGGGCGTTGTTATGATTTCTCACGGCAAGGACGTTAAAATTTTCTGCGGCAACTCCAATCCTCAGCTTGCGGCGGATATTTGCAAATTCATGGGGACGAAGCTTGGCGAGTCGGAGGTGGGTACCTTTTCCGACGGCGAAATTTTTGTCTCCCTGTATGAGACGGTCCGGGGCAGCGACGTGTTCGTGGTCCAGTCCACCTCTTCCCCCGTCAACAGCAATCTCATGGAGCTGCTCATTATGATCGACGCGCTCAAGCGCGCTTCCGCAGGGCGTATCACCGCCGTGATGCCTTACTATGGCTATGCCCGGCAGGATCGCAAGGCCAAGGCCCGGGACCCCATCACCGCCAAGCTGGTGGCCAATATGCTCACCGCCGCAGGCGCGGACCGGGTGCTGACCATGGACCTGCACGCCTCTCAGATTCAAGGCTTTTTTGACATCCCCGTGGACAATCTGGCAGGCAACCCCATTTTTGTGGATTACTACGCCAAGAAATTCGGTGCAAACTGCGAGAACATGATGGTGGTGTCTCCCGACGTTGGCAGCGTGGCCCGGGCCCGCGCCTTTGCCCAGAAGCTGCACATGAATCTGGCAATTGTGGATAAGCGCCGCCAGAAGGCCAATAGCTGCGAGGTGATGAACGTCATTGGGGACGTGCGGGGTATGGACTGCATTATTTACGACGATATGGTGGATACCGGCGGGTCCCTGTGCAACGCCGCCCAGGCGCTGATCGACGTAGGCGGCGCGAAGAGCGTGTGCGCCTGCGCCACCCACGGCGTTCTCTCCGGCCCCGCCATTGAGCGCATCAATCACAGCGTCATCTCCGAGGTGGCCTTCTTGGATACCATCGCTCCCATCGACGCGGGGAAATCCGAGCGGATCAAGTATCTCCCCGTGGCGCCCCTGTTTGCCGAGGCCATCGAGCGCATCTATCAGGAAGTCTCCATCTCCAAGCTGTTCCGCTGAGAAGAGCCGCGGCGAAACTGAATCCACAGGGCGGGGAGAGGTTCTTCCCGCCTTGTGTGCATTGAAGCCACAAAGCGCTTTGCGCGCCCCCTCTTTTTGGAAGCGGCCTTGCAGAAGGAAGGACGCCGACGTCCGGCGACTTGCTTTGGCAGAGCGTTAAAAGACGGATGGAGGCCTCCCAGTGGGGTAAATTCTAATACAAAGGGAAATGAAGCCATGTTGTTTGGAAATAAGTCCTCCGGGGCGGAGTGGATTTTGGCCGGTCTTGGAAACCCCGGCGAAAAATACGCCAAGACCCGGCACAATATGGGCTTTCTCACCGTGGACCTGCTGGCGGAGAAGCAGGGGGTTAAGTTGAACAAGGTGAAGTTTAAGTCCGCATACAATATTCTGCACTTCGGCGGGGCACGGGTTCTGGTGATGAAGCCCCAGACGTTTATGAACCTCTCTGGAGAAGCCGTGGGCGAGGCCGCCCGGTTTTATAAAATCCCCCCCGAGCGGGTGCTGGTGATTTACGACGACATATCTTTGCCTGTGGGGAAGCTGCGGGTGCGTCCCTCCGGCTCCGCCGGAGGACACAATGGCATCAAGAGCCTCATCGCCCATCTTGGAACCGACCAGTTCCCCCGGGTAAAAATCGGCGTGGGCGACCCCGGTGGGGCCCCGGGCGAGCGGGACATGATTGACTGGGTAATCGGCGTTCCCTCTCAAGCCGAGCGGAAAACTCTGCTGGAGGTGTTTGGTCGGGCCATTGACGCCGCTGAGTGCATCATCGGACAAGGGGACTGCCAGAAGGCCATGAATCTTTATAATTAAAGCTCCGGCGGGAACCCCGGGTTTGCGCCGTAGGCGCATGAAGAAGGAACGTGTATGGAACATCTCCTGAAAAAACTGAATGAGCTTCCAGAGCTGCGGGAGGCCGTAGCCGCCCTTGAGAGCGGCAGAAGCCCCGTAGCCATCTCCGGCCTTCAAAACGCGCACCGTGCCCTTGTGGGCGCGGCGATTGCCGCACCCACGGACCGCCCCGCCGTCTTTTTGTGCGGCGACGAGCAGGAGGTCCGACGGCTGGCGGGGGATTTGCGCGCCATAACGGGGGCCGAGTCGGTGGTTTTGCTGGGCCGGGAGTGGCAGTTCCGTCCGGGGGCGGTGGCTTCGCGTGCGTGGGAGCAAAACCGGCTTGCCGCGCTGTACGCCCTGACCCGTGGGCACGTTTCCGTCTGCATTGCCACGGTGGACGCACTGATGGCCCGGACCCAGCCGAAAAAGCTGCTGTCCTCCGCCACACGGCCCCTGAAGGTGGGAGGGCGGCTGGATTTGACTACGCTTTTCGAGGAACTGACCGCCGCCGGCTACGTCCGCTGCGAGCAGGTGGAGGGCGTGGGACAGTTTGCCGTCCGGGGTGGGATACTGGACGTGTTCTCTCCCCTGATGGACCAGCCGGTGCGCTGTGAGCTGTTTGACGACGAGATTGACTCCATGGGTCTGTTCGACCCCAGCAGCCAGCGGCGGGGGAAAAATGTGAAGTCCGCCCTGCTGCTTCCCGCCGCCGAGGTTTTGCCCCATCAGGCAAACGGAGGGATCGCAGGGCTTGCCGCGTCTCTTGAAAAAGAGGCGGAAAAGCTGGAAAAACGGGACCCGTCCTCCCCCGCCGCGTCGTCTTTGCGGGCCGATGCGGCCCGTCTGCGGGATGGGGCGTCTCTAAGCGGCGCAGACCGGTATCTTGCCGCCGTGTACCCCGAGCCCGCCTGGGGGGTGGATTATCTTCCGCGGGACTCGGTGATCTTTTTCAGCGAGACAGCCCGGGTGGAGGAGCGAGTAAAGGGATTTGTGTTGCAGGCAAAGCAAGATGCCGAGGCTCTCATGGAAGCGGGGGTTTTGGCGGGAGCGTTTTCCCACCTCACCATGACCGCCGAGGAGCTGTTCTCCCGCTTGTCGGCGTTTCCTTGCGTGATGGAGACGGCGCTGCCCACCTCTCGCTATCCCATTCCCCCCAAAGCGCTGATCAACCTCACCACAAAGCAGCTTCCCTCCTACGGAGGAAGCCTTGAAACCGCAGCGGAGGACTTAAATCACTATCGGGCGGCGGAGTATGGCGTTCTGATTCTCTGCGGTGGCGAGACCCGGGCGAAAAATTTGCTGCGACTGCTGGAGGACCGAAGCATCCCCGCCGCGCTGGACCTGCACAACGCCGCCATGCCCGCTCCGGGCGAGGTGCGGCTGACTGCGGGAACCCTGAACGCAGGCAGCGAGTGGCCTCAGCTCCGCCTTGCGGTGCTGACGGAAGGGCAACTGTCTCCCGCCGCCCAGAAGCGGCGGAAGCTGAAGCAGGACTCCGGGCGGCAAAAGCTTCAGTCCTTCACGGACCTCTCCCCCGGCGATCTGGTGGTCCACGCCCAGCACGGCGTGGGTCGGTTTTCCGGCATTCGCAGAATGCCGGTGGACGGCGTGGAAAAGGACTATATCAAAATCGACTATGCCGCCGGAGACTGTCTCTACGTGCCGGCGACGGCGCTGGATCAGGTAAGCAAGTACATCGGCGGCGGCGAGGACGACGGACACGCCCGGCTGAACAAGCTGGGCGGAACGGAGTGGGCCCGGTCCAAATCCAAGGCCAAGGCTGCTGCGAAGGACCTTGCCAAGGGCCTCATCGCCCTGTACGCCGCGCGGCAGAAGCAGCCCGGCTTTGCCTTTTCGCCCGATTCCCCATGGCAGCAGGAATTTGAGGACGCTTTTCCCTATCCGGAGACGGATGACCAGCTTCGGGCCATTGAGGAGATTAAGGCGGACATGGAGCGGCCCCGGCCCATGGAGCGTCTGCTGTGCGGCGACGTGGGCTATGGAAAGACAGAGGTGGCTTTGCGGGGCGTAATGAAATGCGTGCTGGACGGAAAGCAGGCCGCGATTTTGGTCCCCACCACCATTCTGGCCCAGCAGCACTATGCCACCGCCATGAGCCGCTTTGCGGGCTTTCCCGTCAACGTGGAGGTGTTGTCTCGGTTCACCTCCCCCAAGGAGCAAAAGCGGATTCTAGAGGCAGCCCGCACCGGTGGCGTGGACGTTTTGATCGGCACCCACAAGCTGCTGCAAAAGTCCATGCAGTTTAAAAACCTTGGACTTCTGGTCATTGACGAGGAGCAGCGCTTTGGTGTGACTCATAAGGAGCGGCTGCGGGAGCTTGCCCAGCAGGTGGACACCCTCACCCTCTCCGCCACCCCTATCCCCCGGACGCTGAACATGGCCCTGTCGGGCCTGCGGGATATGAGTACCATCGAGGAGCCACCCGCCGACCGCCAGCCGGTGCAGACCTATGTGCTGGAGCACGACTGGCAGATCGTGGCGGACGCCATCCGCCGGGAGCTGAGCCGGGGCGGGCAGGTCTATTACCTCCACAACCGGGTGGACTCCATTTCCACCACCGCCGGGCGGCTGCAAAAACTTTTGGGGCCGGAAGCCCGCATTGTGGTGGGCCACGGAAAAATGTCCGAACGGGAGCTGTCCGACGTGATGCGCCAGATGGTGGACGGCGAAGCGGACGTGCTGGTGTGCACCACCATCATTGAAACAGGCATTGATATTTCAAACGTGAATACACTGGTGATTGAGGACGCGGACCGGATGGGACTTGCCCAGCTCCACCAGCTTCGCGGACGCATCGGCCGCAGCACCCGGCGGGCCTATGCATACCTCACTTACCGCCAGGGCAAAATTTTGCAGGAGACGGCGGAAAAGCGCCTTGGCGCCATCCGGGAATACGTGGAGTTCGGCTCCGGGTTTAAAATCGCTATGCGGGATTTGGAAATCCGGGGCGCGGGCAACCTGCTGGGACCGGAACAGTCCGGGTACATGATGAGCGTTGGCTACGACATGTATCTCAAGCTTTTGGAGGAGGCGGTGCTGGAAGAGCAGGGTGCGCAGCCTGTCCGCGCGGCGGAATGCTCCGCTGATTTGACGGTGAACGCCCACCTGCCGGAACGGTACGTCCCCTCATCGGAGCAGCGGATGGATTTGTACCGCCGAATCGCCGCCATCCGCACGCCGGAGGATTCCGGGGAGCTTTTGGACGAACTGATGGACCGCTACGGCGACCCACCAAAGCCCGTGCTTGCACTGCTGGACGTGGCGCTGCTGCGGGCCGCGGCCCAGGCCGCCGGAGTCACCGACCTGAGTCAGAAGGGCGAACGGCTGCGGTTGGAGCTGGGTGTGTTTCACCCGGAGGCGCTGGCGGCAGTGTGTGCTCTGCCGAAGTACCGGCGACTTTTAACCTTAAGCGCCGGGGACATTCCCATGCTGACCCTGCAATTGCGTCCAGGTGCCGACGTGCTGGAAACAGCGTCTGCGCTGGTGGAAGACCTTCGCCTTGCGGCGGAGGATACGAAAGAAAAGGAGAACGGCCATGTCTGAGGAAAAGGACCAGAAGGAGCTGCCTGAAAAGGCACAAAAGCCCGAAACGTCGGAAAAGCCCGCAATGACTGAAAAATCCGAAAAGAAAAAAAAGCGCGTGAAGCCCGTCAACGAGCGCGGCAGAACCGCTTTTGGAAGGTTTCTGCGCAACTACGGATACCTCTTTGTCACAGTGCTTGTGATGTTGGCGCTGTTCCGGGGGATTTTTCTTTTGGGCTTTGTCACAAGCGGATCCATGGAGACCACCCTGCCTACCCACTCCGTGTTTTTGAGCTGGCACCTGAGCTACGCCGTGGGGGACCCTGTGCCGGAGCGGGGTGACATTGTGCTCTTTGACAGCGAGGAGCTGGGCCAGACGCTGGTGAAGCGGGTGGTGGGTCTGCCGGGGGAAACCGTCTCTTTTAAGGACGGCTATGTCCTGATTGATGGCACGGAGCTGGAGGAGCGCTATCTCCCCGTACAGGGGATTACCTATTCCCACGGGGAAAACGACCGCTTCACCGTGCCGGAGGGCTGCGTTTTCCTGCTGGGCGACCATCGGGACGACTCTCTGGACAGCCGCTTCTGGCAGGATCCCTTTGTCCCCGCATCCAATATTCGCGCCCGGGCGCTGGCCGTCGTCTCCCTGTGGCCGGGTAATACGTGGCTCGGCGTACGCCGGGTGGGTTGAGTGCGCCCGCCTGCTCCGCCGGGAGGAAGGAGCAGGCATATGAAACGAGTGTTTGTGACCCTGCTTGCGGTGGTAACACTGCTTGGCGGCTGCGGAAAAAAGGCGGAGAAACCGGCAGGCCTTTATTACGAGTCGTCAGGTATTGCACCGGAGGCAGTTCTTTTGACGGTGGATGGTCGGGAAGTCCCAGCGGCACGGTATTTTTACTGGCTGACCGCCGACTGCGACTATCTGGCAGAGCAAGCGGGTGGCGAGCCGGACTGGTCCGCCGACGCAGGCGGACAGACCTTGGACGACTATGTAAAACAGCAGGCGCTGGACGCCACGGTGTTTTACGACACGGTGGAAGCGCTGGCGGAGACCAATGGCTGCGTGCTGACGGCGGAAAATCTGGCTGCCATGGATGCAGACTGGGCAGCACAGGCCAACGAATACGGCGGCGAAGACGCGTATCTGGAGGTTTTGACGCAAATGGGCCTTGACCGGGCGGGCGCGCAACTTTTGACCGCGGACTATTACCTATACGAACAGCTTCGTACGCTGTCTCTTGCGGGAGGAAGTGAGCTGTCCCCCGCCGACGGAGCCGTTGCCGGCTTTGCCGCGTCCGCCGGGGTCTACACCGCCGACGTGCTGGTATTCCCCAACGCGGATTTAGCAGCCGCCGCATTGTCCGATCTGCAGCAGGACCCCGACAAGGACCCGGCGACGCTGAAGGACGGAGTTTACACGACCGTCACAGCCGCCACGGGTGACGGAACGCTTCCCAACGTCGCCGAACAGGCACTGACAGGACTGGAGCAGGGTCGGTGGAGCAATCCGGTGGAAACAGAGGGCGGGGTATATCTGCTGCGTCTCTTGCCCACGAGTCTGGACGCCGCCGCGGTTCTTTGGTTCGACTCTCATATTCAGTCCCTGGCGTCGCAAGCGCAGGTAGCCCCAGCAAAGGAATACGGGGACTTTACTGCCGCTTCATTTTATAAAAATCTCAGTGGGGCAAGGACCACGAAGCGCTGAACGCCACGTTTCCCGGCGAATAAAACAGAATGATTTTTTGAAATCTCTTCCATTTTCGTCAAGGTGACGAAAATGGAAGAGATTTTGTCAAAAGTTTAACAAATATTCTGAAAGTACCGCTTTTCCCATTGACGGACAGGCAAAACTTATCTATAATGAAATCAACAGCAGTTTGGAGCGGGCCTTACGGAAGGTTCCTGACGGAGATGTCAGGGCCATCTGTCACGCCCCTCCGATGCCGCGTTTCTGCCGTATTTCCCCGCAGTTCAAAGCGGCTGTTGCCGCGCAAAGAATTTATGTGAAAAATGGAGGATCATCATGAAAGAACTTTATGTCGTGAATTGCTGCCGTACAGCCATCGGTTCTTTTGGCGGAGCCCTGAAGGGCGTGCCCGCTACCGACCTTGGAGCCATTGTCGTTAAGGAAGCCCTGAACCGTGCGGGCGTGAAACCCGAGCAGGTGGACGAGGTTATGTTCGGCTGCATCCTCACTGCGGGTTTGGGCCAGAACGTGGCCCGGCAGGTGGCCGTTAAGTCCGGCATTCCCTATTCCGTTCCCTCTTACACCGTGGGCATGGTCTGCGGTTCCGGTATGAAGTCTGTCATCGAAGGTGCGCGCTCCATTTTGGCCGGCGACTCCGACGTGGTGGTCTGCGGTGGCACGGAGAATATGTCTGCCGCTCCTTTCCTGGCTCCCGACGCTCGCTGGGGCGCCCGTATGGGTGACAAGAAGATGGTGGACTCCATGATTAAGGATGGCCTGTGGGATGCGTACAACAACTACCACATGGGCACCACCGCCGAAAACATCTGCGACGTGTGGGGCATCACCCGCAAGGAGCAGGACGAGTTTGCCGTCTCCTCTCAGCAGAAGTGCGAGGCCGCTCAGGCTTCCGGCAAGTTTGACGATGAGATTGTCGCCGTCCCCGTGAAGGTCAAGAAGGACTTTGTGGACTTCAAGAAGGACGAATTCCCCCGCGCAGGCACCACTATGGAGGGCGTTGCCAAGATGAAGGGCGCATTCCCCGTGGGTCCCGAGTCCCCCAATCCTCAGGTTGTACATACCTTTGAGCTCACCGGTGCGCAGGAAACCGACGACAAGGGCACGCCCCGCGTCACCGCCGCTTCCGCCTCCGGCATCAACGACGGCGCGGCCGCCATCGTGCTGGCTTCCGGCGAAGCCGTGAAGAAATACGGCCTGAAGCCCATGGCCAAGCTCATTGGCTGGGGCCAGGGCGGCGTGGATCCCAAGATCATGGGCGTGGGTCCCGTCCCCGCTTCCCGTCAGGCCATGGAAAAGGCCGGCGTTTCCATGGAGGACATCGATCTGGTCGAGGCCAACGAGGCTTTCGCGGCCCAGTCCATTGCCGTGGCCCGCGAGCTGAAGTTTGACATGAGCAAGGTCAACGTCAACGGCGGCGCCATCTCTCTGGGCCATCCCGTGGGCTGCTCCGGCGCGCGGATTATCGTCACCCTGCTCCACGAGATGAAGAAGCGGGACGAAGTGAAGAAGGGCCTTGCCACCTTGTGCATCGGCGGCGGCATGGGCGTTGCCACTATCTTTGAGAAGTGCTGATTTTTTAACCTAAAGCGTTTACATCAAGCAGGGCTGCGGCAATTCGCCGCAGCCCTGCTTTTTGCTTATGGTCTCTGGCGCTTAATCTTATCCCCGGCAAACCATTCGTGCATTATGCCGCGACGGACCCCCATCGTCACTCCACGAAGATTTCCGTCAGAAGTTTCATGGCCTGAGGCAGATACGCCCGCTCCAGCCCCGCGTAATTTACCACCAGCGTATGGTCATATTCCGTCGTTCTGCGTTGGGTGTATTCCGATAAAAAGCCCAACCGCACGCCCATCGCCCGCGCCCTTTCATCCAGCTCTTTGTCACTCCGGTCGGTATCCAGCCGCAGAAGGAAGTGAAGCCCCGCTCCCTGCTCCGCAATGTGAACCCGGCTGGCGAAGGGACTGCGTCGAAATGCCTCCAGTACAGCGGCCCGGCGAGAGCGATACTCTGTCCGCATCCGGGCCAGATGCCGTTCATAATACCCCTGCTCCAAAAAGCGGGCCAGCACAAACTGCTCTGTCGCGGGAACGGTGCAGGCGTAAAACCCCAGCTTTTGGCGGTACTGTTCCAAAAGTCTTGGCGGAAGCACCACAAACCCCATTCGCATGGACGGGGCGATGGTCTGGGAAAAGGTGTTGAGGTAGGTCACCCGGCCTCCACGGTCAATGCTTTGCAGCGGAGGAATGGGCCGCCCGGTAAAGCGCAGCTCGCTGTCATAGTCATCCTCAATCACCACGCCGTCCCGCTCTTCCGCCCAGCGCAGAAGCTCCTGCCGCCGCCGAATGGGCGTCACCAGCCCAGTGGGGTACTGGTGAGCAGGAGACAGATGTGCCGCTTGCGCACCGGAAGCCCACAGGGCGGCGGGGGCCATTCCCTCGCTGTCCAGCGGCAGCGGGATACAGCGCACGCCGCTGTTTTCATAAACCTGCCGGATTTTTGGATAGCCCGGGTCCTCCACCGCCAGGATCGTGTCCCGGCCCAGAAGCTGGGCCAGCAGCATGTACAGATACTCCGCCCCCGCGCCCACCACAATTTGCTCCGGCGCAGCATGCAGTCCCCGATAATCCCGCAGATCGGCGCAGATGGCCCTTCGCAGCGCCAAAAGCCCCTGATTGGGCAACGGCGACAGAAGAGCTGGTCCTTCTTCCGCCAGCACCTGACGTGTCAATCGTGCCCACGCCGCCAGCGGAAACCGGGTCGCATCCACTCGATTTGTCTTCAGATCCAGTTTCCATTCCGGCTCTGGTGACGTGTCCCACCCCCGAAATTCCTTTAAATGTGGCTGCACCGGAACCGCAGCCTGCGCTGTGCTCCGCTCCACCTGCGCCACAAAAAATCCGCTGCGGGGCCGGGCGCGGATATAGCCCTCTGCTTCAAGCTGCTGATACGCCCCCTCCACCGTGATAACCGACACGCCCAAGTGCTCTGCCAGCGCCCGCTTGGAGGGGAGTTTTTCTCCAACGCGCAGCACGCCCGAAAGGATATCTTCCCGGATACGGCGATAGAGATATTCATACAGCGTCAGCCCGCCCCGGTTCTCCATAGAATAAGTCAGCATTGACTTCCCTCCGTCTGACCTTATCGAAATTTTAAAACTTGAGTATTTCAATCATACCATATACCAGCTATAATCAGTTCAATTGATGCCGGAGGGAGTCAGAAAACATGGAACACAGGTATGGAACGGAGCATTTATCCGCAGCGGACAGACGGGTCCGAAGCATTGTCACCGCCGCTCTGTTGGCAGCACTGACCTGCGCCGCCACCATGGTCATCCGCATCCCCTCTCCCACGGGGGGCTATTTGAATCTTGGAGACACGGTGGTGCTGCTGGGGGCTTTTTTGTTGGGGCCGTGGACTGGTGCGCTGGCCGGAGGCATTGGCGCGGCCATGGCGGACGCGCTGTCTGGCTATGTGGTCTATGTCCCCGCCACGCTGGTGATTAAAGCCGGAGTGGCGCTGACTGCCGGGTGTTTGTATCGCTTTTTGCGAGACCGCACCGGCGGCATGGTTTTTGCAGCCCTTGGGGGAGAGATCCCTATGATCGTGGGCTACTGGCTGTTTGACGCGTTGCTGCTGCATAGCTGGGGTGGCGCGGTGGCGGGAGTCCCCGGTAATCTGGTGCAGGCAAGCTTTGGCGTGGCAGTCTCCGTTTTTTTGGCGACGGCGCTGCGTAAAAGCGGCTTTGTGCGAAGCAGGTTTCCAACTCTTTGAGCGCGCCTTGCCAACCCGACACTCCGGGCCAACCACAGGTGGGACCGGGGCTAGTATTGTAAGGTGTTGCAGACAGAGTCTAATTGAATGGAACGCGGGACGGATTTCATCCGTCCCGCGTCTTTTCTTTCGGAGCAGTATACAGCGCGCTTCTCTTATTAGATTGTTTTTTTGTTTATATTATTTGAAGGATGCTCTTGCGGTCTTTAGTTTCATATGATATCTTATTATCTAGTTAAAGTGTTAGCGTGATGATAATTAACTCTTTACTCAGTTCACACATATTTTTTCGGGGAGGAAATCGATTATGGTGCAGCCATCGGAAATTCAGGCCGCAGTCCGCGCAGACGCGGAGGACGCGCAGCAGCTTGTCCGGCAACTTTTTGACTACGCGGAGCTTCCCTACCATGAGGAGCAATCCAGCGCGGCCATGGTGAAGCTGTTGAAACGGGCAGGCTTTGAGGTGGAGTATCCTTTCTTTCAGGAGAAGCTGGGATATGGCACAGCCTATCGCGCCACGCTGAAAAACGGCGCGGGGCCAAAAGTTGCCTTTCTGGCGGAGTACGACGCTCTGCCTGTCATCGGCCACGGCTGCGGCCATAATCTCCATGGTCCCCTTTCCGTGCTGGCTGGCCTTGCCATGGTGCGGCTAAAGGATCGTTTTTCCGGCACCGTGCAAATCATCGGCACCCCGGCAGAGGAGGAAAACGGAGCGAAAATCCCCATGGCCTCGGACGGAGTATTCGACGATTTGGATCTGGCGGTGATGATGCACAGCTTCAGCGGGGGCACATCCTGCCCGAGCATGGACGTTTTAAGCCTGCGGTGCTATGTGGTAGAGTTTTACGGGAGAGAGGCCCACGCGGCCGCCAATCCTTGGGCAGGCGCCAGCGCTCTGGCGGCGGCCCGGAAGTTTTTGGACTTGGTGGACGCACGCCGGGAAAGTTTTACCCGGGACGTGCGGTTCAACGCCGTTTTGCTGGAGGGAGGCAGCTTCCCCAATCTCATCCCTGGATACGCGAAAATTCGGCTGGAGTTCCGCACGGACTCCCGCGGCAAGCTGGCGGAGATGGACCGCATTGTCCGCCGCTGCGCCGAGGGCGCGGCCATGGCTATGGACTGCACCGTCACCTTTACCCCCGGCCTGTTGGACTTTGACGACATGGTGCGGGTGGACGCGCTTGAAACTGAGACAGCTCGCCTGCTTTCGGAAAACGGGGAGACCGCGGGTCCGATTCTCCCCGCTTCCGGGTCCTCGGACCTTGGCAACGTCAGCTATCGCTGCCCTTCTATCCAGCCCCTGCTCTCCATCACCGACGAGCCTCTGGCTCTCCATACGGAGAAGATGCGGGACGCAACGCTTCTGCCCCCCGCTTACCAGGCCATGGAACGGGGCGCTTGCACGCTGGCAGGGCTTGCCCTGCGCGTTTTAAACGACGAAGCATTCCGCGCCACTGTGCGCAACGACTTCCAGCAAGCGCTGAAGAAAAAGGGCTGAAATTGATTTAGAAGAAGGAGAATTAATTTATGGGAGACACTCTGGTAAAAAAGAAACGGCGGCTGGAAATGCCCCACATATACGTTCTGCTGATGAGCATTATCGCCATCTGTACAATCCTTACATGGATTCTTCCCGCTGGGGAATTTGATCGGGACGGCAAGCTCATCCTCGCCGGAACCTATCACGCAGTGGAAAGCTCTCCCGTGGGGCTGTTTGAAATGCTGCGCTGCGTGTACAACGGCTTTATCGACGCGGGCGGTGTGCTGTTTTTTGTGTTTATCGCCTATGCTTCCATCGGCCTGATTATTTCAACCGGTGCCTTTAACGGACTGGTGGCGGGGATGTTGCGGATTCTGAGAGGCAAGCTGCGGGCCCTGATCATTCCCATTTTTATTACCCTGATTGGCTTTGCCTCTTCCACCATCGGCGTATTTGAGGAGATGTTCCCCTTCATCCCCATTTTCGTTGGCATTGCTTTGGCTATGGGATACGATGCTATCGTAGGTCTTGCCATTGTGGCCCTTGGCACGGGGCTGGGCTATTCTGGCGCGTTTATGAATCCCTTCACCGTGGGCACGGCCCAGAGTATTGCGGGCTTGCAGGTAATGTCGGGCTGGGACTTCCGTATTTTCTGCCACCTTTCCATGATTGTGGTGGCCTCAATCTACACCGTGCGCTATGCTCTGAAAATTCAGGCAGACCCCACCAAAAGTCTGATGTACGGCGTGTCCGGCGGCATTCAGGCGGATAAGAACATAGAAAGCCACGCCTTTGGTCTGCGGGAAAAACTGGTGCTGCTGGTGCTGCTTGGGGGCATCGTGGTCATTGTCATCGGAACAAAGGACTACGGCTGGTATTTTGAAGAGCTGGCCGCCGTGTTTTTGCTGATGGGCCTCATCAGCGCCGCCATCATGGGCTGGTCCCCCAATAAAATTGCCGGCCTGATTGCCAAGAGCTTTACGGATATCGCCATGGCGTGCATGATGATCGGCCTTGCCCGCGGCATTCTGATGGTCCTTCAGGCGGGCAACATTATCGACACCGTGGTCTACGGCATGTCCATCCCTCTGTCCTACCTGCCTCGGTGGCTGGCCGGAGAAGCCATGCTGCTTGTCCAGACGTTTTTGAACTTTGTGATTCCCTCTGGCTCCGGTCAGGCGGTGGTCAGCATGCCTATCATGGCCCCCCTGTCCGACCTTCTGAATATCCCCCGTCAGGTGGCGGTGCTGGCCTTCCAGTTTGGCGACGGCCTGTCCAACATTCTCTGGCCCACCGCTTCAGCCCCTATCGTATGCGGCATTGCAGGCGTAAAGGTGGAAAAATGGTGGAAGTGGTTTGTCCCTCTGTTTGGGATGCTGTTGCTGACCCAGATGGTGTTGGTGGCCATCGCCCTTGCGATCAATTTTAATTAAGGCGCTGGACTTGCTGGATAAATGCACCCCGGAGCTTGCCAAACGGCAGGCTCCGGGGCGTAAATTTGCTTTATACGGTATTCCCCTCTCCCCGAGGAAGAACCTTTACATCCTGCACATCAATATCGGTATATACAACACTGTCAAAATGATATTTGTCATCCAGCAGATTCCCTCGCACCTGAGAGTCAAAATTCATGTAGATTTCAATAGGAACCCATAGATACGAGTTTGCATCCCGAAAGCTTGCACGGACAATCCCATTGCGCCTGACTTTTTCAAAAAGCCCCGGCGGGACATAGCTGCTGGATGCCGGCAGAAAGGTATCATCCTGGAACAGCATTGCTCTAGGTGTTCCCTCATAGTTTACGATTTGAAGCAAGCTGTTTTCAATTTCTGTTGTTACTGGAAAGATGGAACTTCCATAGTATTCGTTTGTCTTCCCGTCATAAATATCGATAATTGGCGTTGCGACCCTGTCATACACGGGCATCCACTCCTTTCATACCCAGTGTATTCAATGCGCAGGCGTTTGATATCTCTCACACAAAACCGGTTTTACCGAAACCTCTTCCCCACATTGATTTTTTCACCGGAATTTCAGGCAAACGGGTATGACTGGGCGGCATTTTACTTGACAGCTCCTAAAATCATGTGCCATGCGTTCGACCTATTTGAAGACCGATGATTTTTATCGTTTCTCTTCAAATTATGCATCCAGTTTATTCACGGAACAGTTGAAGATTGTCCTGTGATGATGTATGATAGTAAACAGATTTAAGACATATAAAAGGGGGAATCACCATGCCGTGGACACCGAATCTCTCCGTTGGGGTCAGGGAAATTGACGATCAGCACAAGCTTCTGTTTGAAAAAGCCGAGCTGCTTTTTGAAGCGGGAAAACGAAATCAAGCCAAAGAATACATAGGCGAACTGCTGGAATTTCTGGATAGTTACACCAAAAAGCACTTTTCCGATGAAGAGATCTATATGCAGCGGATTCACTATCCGGGTTATGCAGAGCAAAAGGCCGCGCACACCGCCTTCATCGCACAGCTGCAAAAACTGCGCAACGATTATGCCGCCTCTGGTGGCAATATTCTGATAATTATCAGCGCCAATCAAATCGTGGTGGATTGGCTGACAAAGCACATCTCCAACATGGATAAAAAGATTGGGGAATTTGCAAAAGCACAGGGAAAATAAAGTATTCAACATCTGCCGCACCGGTTAGCCTCCGGTGCGGCAGATGTTTTTCTTTGCGAACAGCGTGCTATCCCCCACAGAACGCAACAAGACAGCAGACCCAACGGCCTGCTGTCTTGTATAAGGGATTCGCCCACTCCGCCCCGCGGGAAAACCCAAAGAGAAGGTAAGCATGCCGGGTCAAAGGCGGGTTGACGAACGCAAGGGAGTCACGCTTCGTTATAGCTCTTTTCCAGACGGACATAGGTCCGGTAACGGTCGTCCGCCTCTTGCTGCGCTTGGGCAAAGAGCCTCTCGGCCGCCTCCGGATACTTCACCTTCAGTCCGGAATACCGAACCTCCCCGTTTAGGAACTCACTGACAGGCACGGAGGGCTTTTTATAATCCAGAGAGAAAGTCTTCTCCTTGCTGTGGGAATCATAGCGATACAGGGGCCACAATCCACAGTCCACGGCCTTTTTCATTTCGGCCTGCACATTGTTCATGCCCGCCTTAATGCCATGGTTGATGCAAGGGGCGTAGGCAATGATAATGGAAGGTCCCTTGTGGCTGACAGCCTCGTTGACGGCTTTCATGAGCTGGCCGGGATTGGCGCCCATGGCCACGGAGGCCACATACACGTCGGGATAGGTCATCATCAAACGGCCCAAATCCTTTTTGGCGGTTCTCTTTCCGCCGTCGGCAAATTTGGCCGAGGCACCCACGGGCGTCGCCTTAGAGGACTGTCCGCCGGTGTTGGAATACACCTCGGTGTCCACCACGAACACGTTGATGTCCTCACCGGAAGCCATCACGTGGTCCAAACCGCCGTAGCCAATGTCATAGGCCCAGCCGTCGCCGCCAAAGAGCCAGACTGTTTTCTTGCCCAACTGGTCGCGGTGCAGCAGAATCTCCTCAGCCAGAGTCTTGGCTTCTCCGGAAAGCTCCGCACCCTCCAGCGCCAAGACCAATGCCCTGGCGTCGGCATCGTTGGTGTCCAGATCCTCAAAGGAGGCGAGCCATGTCTTGCAGGCGGCTTCCAGCTCAGAGCCGGACACAAGGGGGATCAACGCTTCCACCTTCTGGCGGACATAGGCGCGGCGCTGCTTCGCAGCCAAGACCATTCCAAGGCCGTTCTCCGCCTGATCTTCAAACAGTGTCCCGTAGAACGCGGGCCCGCGCCCCTCTTTGTTGACGGTATAGGGCAGAGACGGGAACGCGCCCGCCCACGCCAAAGAGCAGCCCACGCCGTTGACCCAATAGGTCTTTTCGCCGTAGAGCTGGGTAAGGAGCTTTGCATAGGGCGTTTCGCCGCAGCCCGCGCAGGCCCCGGAGAACTCCACCAGGGGTTGGGAGAACTGACTGCCCTTCAGGGTCTTGCGGTTGAACACGCCGGGCTTGTCGGTCAGCGTCAGGGCATAGTTCCAGTTGGTTTCATCATACATGCTGTCGTCCACGGGCTTCATGGTCAAAGCCTTGTCCTTGGCAAGACACGAAGCGGCGCAGCTTCCGCAGCCGGTACAGTCCAGCGTGCTGACCTGCAAGCGGTATTTCAGCCCCGCTGCGCCCTTGGCATCCACCATCTCGAAACCGGCGGGCGCAGCCGCAGCCTCTTCCTCGTCCACCAGATAGGCCCGGATGGACGCATGGGGACAGACAAAGGTGCACTGGTTGCATTGCAGACACTTGGACGGGTCCCAAGACGGCACTGCGGAGGCTATGCCCCGCTTGTCGTATTTGGAGGTACCCAGAGGATATGTACCATCCTGATAGGGCAGCAGTGCGGACACCGGCAGGTCATCACCTCTTTGGCGGTTGCAAGGGATGACAATGTTCTTCACCACGGCGGGGAGATTCTCGTCCACCGTGCGCTCATCCTTGGCTTGTGCCCACGCGGCGGGGACGCTTACCTTGACCGGGCTGTTAATTCCTGCATCCACGGCGGCCAGATTCATGTTCACAACCTTCTCGCCCTTTTTGGCATAGGTCTTCTGCGCAGCTTCCTTCATGTAGCGGATGGCGTCATCCACCGGCATGACACGGGCAAGCTTGAAAAACGCGGACTGCAAAATCAGGTTGGCATGGTTCCCAAGACCCAGTTCGCGGGCAATCTTATTGGCGTCCACAATGTAAAACTGCACATTGTGGTTGGCAATGTAATTTTTTACGTCGCCGGGCAGTTTTTCGCTCAGTTCTTCCTCTGTCCACGCGGTGTTCAGCAGGAAAGTTCCCCCGTCCTTCACCTCGTGAATCATGTCATAGTTGTTGATATAGGACTGCGAGTGGCAGGCCAAAAAGTCAGCTGCCTTAATGAGATAGGTAGAGCGAATGGGGTCCTTGGAAAAGCGCAGGTGGCTCTTGGTGATGCCGTAGGACTTTTTGGAGTCGTACTCGAAATACGCCTGCGTATACATCCCCGCGTAGTCACCGATGATCTTGGCCGAGTTCTTGTTTGCGCCCACGGTTCCGTCGGAGCCAAGGCCCCAGAACTTGCAAGAAACCGTGTCGGCGGACTCGGTGATGAGCGGCTCGTGAACTTCCAGAGACAGGTTTGTCACATCGTCGTTCACGCCAATGGTAAACATGCGCTTGGGCGCGGCCTCGTACATGTTGTCAAATACGGCCTTTATCTGAGCGGGGGTCACGTCCTTGGACGCAAGGCCATACCGTCCGCCGAAAATCTCAGGGGCATTGGGGTCGTTGGCATAGCTGGCACATACATCCAGATATACAGCCCCGGCAATTGCGCCCGGCTCCTTGGACCGATCCATGGCGGTGATTTTCTTCACCGTTTTGGGCAGGGCGTTCAGGAAATACTGCATATCGAAGGGGCGGAACAGGTGAATCTGAAGAAGGCCCACCTTTTCTCCCTTTTCGCACAGATGGTCCACGACCTCCTTGGCACACTCGCAGGCGGAGCCCATCATGACCATCACGCGCTCGGCGTCGGGCGCGCCGTAATAATTAAAGATATGGTAGTCCCGGCCGGTGATCTTATTGATCTCCTGCATATAGCCCTCCACCACAGAGGGAATTGCGTCATACGTCCCGTTGTTGGCCTCCTGAGACTGAAAATACACGTCGGGACCCTGCACGGTGGTGCGCTGAACGGGATGCTCAGGGTTCATGGCGATGCGGTGAAACTCCTCCAGCGCATCTTTGTCCATCAGGGCAGCCACCCGATCCAGATCAATTGTCTCAATCTTTTGAATCTCATGGCTGGTGCGGAAGCCGTCATGGAAATGAATGAAGGGAACCCGGGTTTTAACGGTGGCCAGATGAGCAATTGCCGCCAGATCCATCACTTCCTGCACGCTGGACGAGGACAGCATGGGCACACCCGTGGTGCGGCAGGTCATCACATCCTGATGATCGCCGAAGATGTTATTGGCGTGCTGGGCAACCGAGCGGGCCGCCACGTGAAAAACGGCGGGCATTCGGTGTCCAGCCATGATATACAGATTGGGAATCATCAAAAGCAGGCCCTGAGACGAGGTGAAGGTGGTGGCTAATGCACCCGCCTCCGCCACGCCGTGCAGTGCACCGGCGGCGCCGCCCTCGGACTGCATCTCCACCAGCGTCACACGCTGGCCGAACATGTTCTTGCGTCCGGCAGCCGCCCATTCGTCCACCTTTTCGGACATGGGAGAGGACGGCGTAATGGGAAATATCCCGGCCACATCCGTAAAGTGGTAAGCAACGGTGGCGCATGCCTCGTTGCCGTCCATGGTTTTCATAATTTTTTTCTCAGACATTTATATTCCTCCTGGTATATCGTCTCCGGCGCAGATACTCTGCGCTGGAAGCGGAGATGTTACATCTTGATAATGGCGCCCTGATCAGCCGAAGTAGCCGCCTTGACATACAGACGCAGGTAGCCGTTGGGAATGTGCTTTTCAGGCAGCTTCCAGCTCTTATAGCGCTCCGCAATCTCTTCGTCGGACACGCGAAGCTCCAGCTTGCCTGCGTCCACGTCGATGAGAATTTCATCGCCGTCCTGAACGATTGCCAGCGGACCACCCTCGGCAGCTTCGGGGGAAATATGTCCCACAAAGCAGCCGTTGTTGGTGCCGGAGAAGCGCCCGTCGGTAATCAGGGCGGCAGATTTGCTCAGGCCCACGCCGTACATATACTTCATGGCCTTGAACATCTCCCGCATACCCGGTCCGCCCTTGGGCCCCTCATAGCGGATAACCACCACATCGCCGGCCTGAACCTTACCGCCCAGAATGGCCTCCTCGGCCTCCTCCTCGCTATTGTAGCACTTGGCCTTGCCCACGAAGCGATGCATGGATGGATCAATGGCGCCGGGCTTGGTCACAGCGGTGTTGGGGCAGAGATTGCCGTGAAGCACCGCCACGCCGCCTGTTTTGGAGAAAGGCTCCTCCACAGTCTTGATAATCGTGGAGTCTTCGGGATACTCATAGACGTATTCTTCCAGATTTTCCTTCAGAGTCTTTCCGGTGACCGTCATAACCGAAGTATCCAAAATGTCGCCCAGATGCTGAGAGACTCTGGGAATTCCGCCAGCCCGGAAGAAAGCCTCCATCTCAGGCTTGGCGGCAGGATTGACCTTTGCTTTTAAAAATACGCGTTGATCTTGGCCGTTTTTTCCTTTGGAGCAGCGCTTGCAGAAAACAAAAACCCCCGAAACCACTGATTTTTCAATGGTTCCGGGGATTTATTTCTGGAGCGGCTGATGGGAGTCGAACCCACCTATGCAGCTTGGGAAGCTGCCGTTCTACCGATGAACTACAGCCGCGCATCGCTCTTATAAATTGCGCGTGAGGATAGTATAGCAGACCCGTTTCCATTTTGCAAGACGAAAAATGGCCAAGGGCGCATTTGTTTTTCTTATTTCTCATAGACTGGGACAGCAAGGGCACCGCCGCACACTGCCTGACTGTCGCCATACATACGCATTTGCAAGTAAATTTTCTTGAAACTCTGCAAAAACGCCCGCAAATACACCCTGTATTTGCCGCGCCTGTCGCTTTGTTTTAAACGAATTTACCGACGCACCTGCGTATTTTAAGATGCCGCGGTATTGCCCAAGAAAAGGGGGAGCGTTATGAAAAAACTGCTGTTCGCGTTGGCGGCGGCACTGGTGTTGATTGTCCCGGTCAAGGCGCTGGAGGTATCCGCACCCTCCGCGCTGCTGATGGAAAAGGAGACGGGAACGGTTCTGTTCGCCAAAAACGAGCACGAAAAGCTGGAACCCGCCAGCGTCACAAAGGTGATGACTCTGCTTCTGACCATGGAGGCCATCGAAAACGGGACCCTTCACTATGACGACATGATCACCGCCTCGGCTCACGCCTGCTCTATGGGTGGCAGCCAGATCTGGCTGAAGGAAAACGAGCAGCTAAGCGTTGACGACATGCTCAAAGCCGTGTGCGTCGTCTCCGCCAACGATTGCTCCGTGGCGCTGGCAGAGCATATTGCCGGCAGTGAAGATGCCTTTGTGGAGCGAATGAACCAGCGGGCCAAGGAACTGGGCATGAACGACACGCATTTTGTCAACCCCACCGGCCTCCCCGCCGAGGGACATGTCACCTCCGCTTACGACATCGCCCTAATGAGTCGGGAACTGATTTTAAACCACCCGGATATTCGTAAGTACACCACCATCTGGATGGACACCCTACGCAACGGGGCTTCGTCTCTGGTGAATACCAATAAGCTTATTCGTTTTTATGAGGGAGCCACCGGGCTGAAGACCGGCTCCACCGGCGCGGCGCAATACTGCCTCTCCGGTACGGCAGAGCGGGACGGCATGGAACTAATTGCCGTCATTATGAAAGGCCCCACCTCTGCCCAGCGGTTTGAGGATGCAAAGTCCCTGCTGAGTTACGGCTTTTCCACTTACGCGCTGGTGAAGGCAGTACCCGATGGGGCGCTGCCTCCGGTGAGCGTGTCGCTGGGGACGCAGGCCACGGTGCAGCCCGTGGCGTCGGACAACGCCCTGCTGCTGGAAAAAGCCAAGGCGGCAAAGCTTGAAAAATCCGTTTCCCTTACCGAGCAGGCAACCGCCCCCATCGCGAAGGGCGACGCGCTGGGAACACTAATTCTCTCCTCCGGAGGAGAGACGGTGGCGGAGGTTCCGCTGGTGGCAGGAGAGGATGTTCCCCGTGTCACCTGGGGAGCGCTTGCCCTGCGGTATCTGCGCACGGCATTTTTGGGCGGTTGATTTCGCGGAAATTTCCAACCTTTTGGGGATTTTCCTTGTGGCGCTGGGAGAATGCTAGTATAATAGAGTTATCACCCATGGTCGCGGGGCGATCCGGAAAGGACGGTAATTATGCTGGAAGTGAAAACCTTTCATATGGACTCCTTTATCCCCATGCCCTATGAGGAAGCGATGGCGCCCCGGCTGAGGCTGGCCCACGAAAAACTGCAAAACGGAAACGGCCCGGGCGGCGCGTTTACCGGTTGGGTCCGTCTGCCCGATAATTACGATCAAGCGGAGTATGCCCGCATCAAAACGGCGGCAGCCAAAATCCGCAAAAACTCCGGCGCACTGGTAGTGGTGGGCATCGGCGGGTCTTATTTGGGCGCCCGAGGCGTGATCGACCTCTTGTGCTCCCCCAGCTATAACCTAAAAAAGAAGGACAGTCCCAACATCTACTTTGCAGGCAACGGTCTGGACGCAGACGCGCTGGGCGAACTGCTGGATCTTTTGGATGGCGTGGACTTTTCCGTAAACATCATCTCCAAGTCCGGCACCACCACCGAGCCTGCCGTGGCCTTCCGCTTTCTGCGAAGACTTTTGGAGAAACGGTATGGCAAGGACGGCGCGCGGGAGCGCATTTTTGCCACCACCGACCGCAGCCGAGGCGCGTTGAAAGCTCTTGCGGATCACGAGGGCTGGGAAACCTTCGTGGTGCCCGACGACGTGGGCGGGCGGTATTCCGTGCTCACCGCCGTGGGCCTTTTGCCCATTGCGGCGGCAGGGGTGGACATTGACGCGCTGATGGGCGGCGCAGCGGAGATGATGGAGCGGTGCGCCGCTCCCGGATACGACTGCCCCGCGTGGCGCTATGCCGCCGCTCGGTATCAGCTGTACCGGGACGGAAAAACCGTTGAAATCCTCGGCTGCTTTGACCCTGAGTTCCGCACGATGGCGGAGTGGTGGAAGCAGCTTTACGGCGAGAGTGAGGGGAAAGAAGGCAAGGGCCTGTTCCCCGCCAGCGTGGAATTTACCGCCGACCTCCACTCCATGGGCCAGTATATCCAGCAAGGACGGCGACTGATGTTTGAAACGGTGGTCCGGTTCGGCCCGTCGGTCCGGCAGCTTTTTGTGGAGCGGGATGAAGAGGACGGTGACGGGCTGAACTTCCTCGCGGGAAAGTCTCTGGACTACATCCGGGACAAAGCCGCCGAGGGGACGCTTCTGGCCCACACGGAGGGCGGCGTACCCAATTTAATTATCGAAGCCGGGCCCCGGAGTGCCAAGACGGTGGGCGGTCTGATTTACTTCTTTGAATACGCCTGCGGGCTCAGCGGGTATCTGCTGGATGTGAACCCCTTTGACCAGCCCGGCGTAGAGGACTATAAGAAGAATATGTTCGCTTTGCTGGGAAAACCCGGCTTCGAGGACCGGGGCGAGGAGCTTCGGGCAAAGCTGAACCCGTAAACGAATACCGGGGGCGAATTTTTCGCCCCCGGCATTATTCACAAACTTTTTTGCAGGAATTCTGCATTGTTTTTTCAGGGAATCTATGCTATGCTGAAGACATAGAAATCCCCCCGTGATTTCAAAAGAACAGGAGTGATACACTATGGTTAGATTGATTATGGGCGTCAAAGGCTCCGGGAAAACCAAGCAGCTCATCGACCTTATCAACAGCGCGGCAAAAGACGAGCCGGGCAACGTGGTTTGCATTGAATCAAACTCCGCTCTGACTTACGACATCCACTACCATATCCGCCTGATTGACGTAAAGGAATATAAACTAAACAACTATGAGTCCGTCCGCGGCTTTATCAGCGGCCTGTACGCCGGAAACTATGACATCTCCCACGTGTTCATCGACAATTTGTGCAAGGTGATCGGCGACGACGTGGACCATAAGACCGAGGAATTTTTGAACTGGTTGGACGCTTTCGGCGAGAAGAACAGCATCAAATTCACTGTCACCATCAGCGCCGATGTGGGCCTTGCCACCGACGGGATGCAGAAATTCCTGTAAGTGCCCGGGCAGAGATTCTTACCCACATAAATTCATACAAACAGCGGCGGGATGT
>NZ_DAMBZJ010000011.1:38254-42465 GCF_032060045.1 Oscillibacter sp. | reverse complement strand
CCGCTTCTATTTTCGGATTTCTTTGCAGTTTCTGCGCTCATTGCAGCCCTGAGAGAATCCCATCCTCGCCGTCCAGAGGGCCGGTTAGTTGGTTCAGGCACAGTCCGCCGCCCCCGAAAAATGACGAAAGCTGCCTCCGCGCCTGCGCGGAGCGGGCATCATTATACCATACCACCACGCGCTGACCGGAATTTGTATAGCTGAGATAGGGCGCGGCGTACCGACCCGACCAGTAGCCCGTGACACCGGAGGTGGACCGCAGGACAGAAAGTTCTGCCGCGGACACATCCCCCTCGGCCCGCTCTCCCCGCCACTTGGAACCGGACACGGTGAGGAGAAGCATTATCTTTTCCGCCGGGATAGCGGATGCCACAGCTTCCATTGCGTAATATACTTCCTCAAGCGGCTCTTTGGGAGTGGTGGGCAAACCGGAAATCACCTGATAATAGGGCGCAATGCGCAAAATGATTTTATCCGCCACAGCCGCCAGCCCAGCAAAGTCATAACCGTTGTAAGCCGTACTCCCCGGCTGGACAGGCGCTTCCGCCATCACGAAGAAAAGCTTGTCTTTTCCCAAGGCCGTCCGCAGCGCGGCCGCCAGCGTCGTAAGAGCCGCCCTGTCCGTACCCGTCAGCTTTGAGATGTCCAGCAGTACACCGTCCCAGCCGCCGTCAGCGGCGGCGGCTGCAAGGTCTTTTGCCAGCGCCGCAGGGTTCACCTCGGCAAAAACAGGGCCGGAGCCGGAAACCTGAAGCAGCATACGCCTGTCCCCTGCCGCCGACTGGATGGCAGCCACCGTTTCTTCGCCAACGTCGGGAACCAGTTGAAGTGAACCGTTATACACCAACTTCAACGCGGGAACCGCCACGGTCCCAACGCCTGTAAGGCTCAGCTTCTCGGCAGAGCGAGCAATGCCTATGAGCTCCGGCGCGGGGGCGTGCAGCTTGTCGTAAACCCGCATCAGCACGGCGGCAGCCTGTTCCCGGGTGACGGGCTTGTCCGGCTGAAATTCTCCCCGGGTGTTTCCCGTCATAATGCCAAGGTCGCTGGCCAGAAGCAGATAGCCCAAACTAAAGGTCACGTCGGTAAAAGAGGACTTCCGTTCTCCCGCAAGGCCGGCCAAAGTCCCATACCCCAGTGAGCGCACCAGCATCACCGCCATCTCCGCCCGGGTAATGGCATCACCGGGACGGAACTTCTCTTCCTGTTGCGTCACCGCTCCCCGGACAAACACGGTTTCCACCGCACCGTAATACCACTTGGCGGTGTCCCGGTTGTCCGTAAAGGACCCGGTGGCAGGGGACACCTTCTCCCACTCAAACAGGCGGCATAGCACCGCGGCAAATGCCGCCCGGGTCATAGATTTCCCCATGCCAAACGTTCCGTCGCTCCGTCCATTCAAAAGTCCCTTTTCTGCCGCCCGGGCAATGGACTCCGCTGCCCAGTGCGTCTTAGGCACATCGGAGAATCGAGGGGCCGCCGCCGCGCTCACCGGCAGCACAGTCAACAGACACAGGCAGCTAAGACCCGCGGCGACCAGCCGTTTCAAGTATTTTATCAAACAATCATCTCCTTTTCCATGCACTTCATAAAATAATCTGCCGGGCCACGGCCCGGGCTGCGTAAAATCTTCCAGCGCCATAATCCCGGTTATTTTAGCAGAATCCGGCTTGCCCGTCAAATTTGCCGCCAAAGGTTAGAATTTTCTTTACGTTTCCGTGAAACCTTGGTATAATAGTGGAGTTATTTTGGAAAATAGCACAACTGTGCCGCAGAATTTGTCGGAAGGGGGGCTGCTGTGATGAAATTTGAAAAGTGGAACATTGGCGTGCCCTCTCCGGGCGCGGTGGAAGCGCTGCGTCAGGCGGGATATCCCGCGCTGCTGGCCTCCGTGCTGGCAAGCCGGGGCGTCTCCTCCGCGGAGGAGGCCGCCAAGCGGCTGGAGTGTGACGGGGCTCTGACCCTCTCCCCGTTTATTATGGCGGATATGGATAAGGCCGTGGAACGCATTCGCCGCGCCATTGCGGACGAAGAAACCGTGGCCATTTTCGGCGACTACGACGTGGACGGAATTACCTCCACCGTCCTGCTGCTGGACTATTTAAAGAATTGCGGCGTTTCCTGCCTGCGCTATATTCCCAGGCGAATTGAGGACGGCTATGGTTTGAGTCGGGAGGCGATTCAATCCCTCCACGATCAGGGAGCCACGCTGCTGGTGACCGTGGACTGCGGTGTCACCGGGGCGGAGGAAGTGGATTTCGCTACTTCTCTGGGGCTGGACGTGGTGGTCACCGACCACCACGAGTGTAAAGGGCCCCTCCCCAAGGCCGCCGCCGTGGTGGACCCCCACCGGCCCGACTGTCCTTACCCGTTCAAGCACCTTGCGGGGGTAGGCGTGGCGCTGAAGCTGGTACTGGCTCTGGGCGGATCCGTCAACGAGGAGCGGTTGTTCTGCCGATACTGCACCCTTGCCGCCATCGGCACCGTTGCCGATGTGATGCGGATGGAGGGGGAAAACCGGGTGATCGTCCAGCGGGGCCTTGCTGCCCTGCCAAGAACGGATTTTGTGGGCATTCATGCTCTTTTGAAAGAAGCAGGGTTGGACGGAAAGCCCGTCACCTCCGTGCAGATTGGCTTTTCTCTGGCCCCCCGCATCAATGCGGCGGGACGCATGGGGGCAGCGGACCTTGCCGCCGACCTGCTGGAAACCGAGGATCCCGCCCGCGCCGAGGAACTGGCCCGGGCGCTTTGCGATTTGAACCGGGAACGTCAAGCCGTGGAACAGGGCATCTGCGCCGATGCGCTGCGCCAGATTGAGTCTTTGCCGGGCTCTCAGCGCTCCGCGTTGGTGCTCGACAGCAACGACTGGCATCAGGGCGTGGTGGGCATTGTGGCCTCCCGCATCAGCGAGAAGTTTTCCTGCCCCAGCTTCATGATTCACATTCAGGACGATCTGGGCAAAGGCTCCTGTCGGAGCTTCGGGGGATTCAATCTCTTTGCCGCGCTGGAGGCGTGCTCCAGCCTGCTGGAAGGGTTCGGCGGCCACGAGCTGGCCGCAGGCTTCACCATCCGCAAGGAAAACATTGCCCCTTTCCGGGAGAAAATGAACGGCTATGTCCGGGCTCACTGTGGCAAGAGCATTCCTGTTCCCGCGCTGGAGATCGACGCCGCCGTATCCGATCCTGCAGACCTGACCATGGACGAAGTGGAACAGCTTGGTCATCTGGACCCTTATGGCGCGGGGAATCCCCGGCCTGTCTTCGCGCTGCTTGGCGCGCGGGTAGAAGGGCTTCAATGCGTGGGGCAGGGAAAGCACCTGAAATTGCAATTGAGCCGGGGCCTTTGTCGGTTTGACGCCATCTTTTTCTCCGCCACGGCAGAGGAATGCGGCATCCGTGTGGGAGATCGGGTGGACGCCGCCTTCTATCTTCAGGGCAACACCTTCCGCGGCCGGACCACCCTGCAATTGCAGATGGTGGACCTGCGGCTCAGCCGCATTCCCAGCCGCAGCGAGGCGGAAAGTCTTGAGCTGATCCAGCGGCTGCGCACCGGAGAAAGCCTGACAGCCCAGGAGGCCGACCGCTTGAACGCATCCTTGGAGCAGTTCCGGGTGCTTTTAAAGGCCATTCGCCACCTGCTGCCGCAGGGACGGGCAACGGTTGCAAAGCTGCCGTTTCTCCGCTCCGTTGCCGAGCTTTCGGGCGGACGGGAGGCGTTCTTGCGCGCCGTGCTTGCGCTGGAGGTGTTTGAGGAGCGGGAACTTTTGCGCATCGCCCCCGTAGATGAGGAATTTTTTGACATTGCGCTGCTTCCTTGGGAAGACAGCGTAGATCTTTGCGCCTGCCCCCTTTTACAAAGGCTGCATGCCGGGGCGCAGGTCTGGGAAGGGAGGGAGGCCCAATGACTGTAGACGAAGAATATCAGCTACTGGAAGACACGATCCGGGCCTATAACCCCTCGGCGGACTTTGCCCATATCCGGGCCGCATACGAATTTGCAAAAAAGAGCCACGTGGCTCAGAAACGCAAAAGCGGCGAGCCCTATATCATCCATCCTCTGGCGGTGGCCCAGATTGTGGCCGAAGAACTGCGGCTGGACTCCGAGTCCATCGAAGCGGCTCTTCTCCACGATGTGATTGAGGACACTCCCGCCAGCCACGAGGAGGTTGCCCGGCTTTTTTCTCCCACGGTCGCGAATCTGGTGGAGGGGGT
>NZ_DAMBZJ010000011.1:12447-38204 GCF_032060045.1 Oscillibacter sp. | reverse complement strand
CAGCAAGCTGACCCGCATCCAGTACGCCACCAAGGAAGACGAGCAGATGGAAAATCTGCGGAAAATGCTCATCGCCATGAGCAAGGATATCCGGGTCATTCTCATCAAGATTTCCGATCGGCTTCACAACATGCGCACCATGGAATATCAGTCCCCGGAAAAGCAGAAGCAAAAATCTCTGGAGACGATGGAAATTTACGCTCCCATTGCCCACCGTCTGGGTATGCAGCGCATGAAGTGGGAGCTGGAAGACCTGTCCCTGAAATATCTGGACCCGGTTGGGTTTGATGAAATCGTTTCAACCCTGAGCGCAAAAAAAGCCGAATATGACGACCTTATGAACCGCACACAGGCCCAGATCGACCAGCGCCTGACGGAAATGGAAATTCGCCACAAGGTTTACGGTCGGATGAAGCATCCCTACTCTATTTACCGCAAGATGTTTAACCAGAATAAATCTCTGGATGAGATTTTCGACCTGTTTGCCTTCCGCGTGGTGGTGGACTCTGTGGGAGACTGCTATAATGTGCTAGGCGTCATTCACGACATTTACAAACCCATTCTGGGCCGGTTCAAGGACTATATTGGAACCCCCAAGCCCAACGGCTATCAGTCTCTCCACACCACTGTCATGGGCGGAGATGGCATCCCCTTTGAGGTGCAGATCCGCACACAGGAAATGCACGAAATTGCGGAATACGGCGTGGCTGCCCACTGGAAATACAAGCAGAACGGGCAAGGCGGCGGCACCGAGGGAAAATACGAATGGGTCCGTCGCCTTCTTGAAAATCAAGAGGGCACGGATGCAGAAGAGTATATCCGCTCACTCAAAATCGATATGTTTTCCGATGAGGTGTTCGTGTTCACCCCAGGCGGTGACGTGCAGAACCTTCCCGCCGGAGCCACGCCCATCGACTTTGCCTATTCCGTCCACTCCGCTGTGGGCAACCACATGATTGGCGCCAAGGTCAACGGACGCATCGTCACCTATGACTTCCAACTTAAAAACGGCGACATTGTGGAGATTCTCACTTCTAAAACCGCCAAGGGTCCCAGCCGGGACTGGCTGAAAATTGCCAAGTCCAGCGAGGCCCGCAGCAAAATTCGCCAGTGGTTTAAAAAGGAGCGGCGGGAGGAAAACATCGCCAATGGCCGCACCGCCTTTGAATCGGAGCTGAAGCACTGCGGCATTACCATGCGAGATGTGTTGGCTCTTGAAAATCTTCCGGAGCTTTTAAAGCGGGTGTCTTTCGGGACGCTGGAAGAGATGTACGCCGCCATCGGCTATGGTGGGTTTTCCGCCCAGAAGGCTGTCAATCGGATGCAGGGCGAGCTGATGCGCATTCAAAAGCTGCACCAGCAGGAAAAGTCTCTGGAAGACGTCATGGAGTCCAGCAAGGCCGAGGAGTCGGCTAAGCCCACGATCCCCAAGCGCGCCCGCAGTGAACAGGGCATCATCGTGGAGGGTCTTTCCAACTGCCTTGTGAAATTTTCAAAATGCTGCACTCCGGTTCCGGGGGATGAAATTATCGGCTTTATTACCCGGGGATACGGCGTGTCCGTCCATCGCAGCGACTGTCCCAATGCCTCGGAGGAGCGCCGCAATCAGCCGGACCAACAAGGTCGGTGGATTAAGGTCACTTGGGGCGTGGACACCAACGACAGCTACCGGACTTCTCTGGAAATTTTGGCAAAAGACCGCAACAATCTGGTGCTGGATGTTTCCGCGGCCCTGTCCGTGACCAATACCCGGGTGGCGGCGCTGAATGTCCGCACCACCGAGGACCGTTTTGCCGTCATCACGCTGGAGGTCAGCGTCAAGGACGGCGAGCAGCTTCAGTCTTTGATGAAGCGGCTCAATCAGGTTTCGGGAGTTTTGAACGTTACGCGGCCTGCCGGATGACGTCGGAGCGGGCTTCATATCCTTCACTTCGGCCTTTGGCCAAAGCTCGCTCATTTCGCCGCTCCTCCTTTTCCCCGAAATGCGGCGCAGCCGCTTTTCGAGGAGACGAGACGGAGATGCGATAGAGTAAGCTCCACATCCTTCGCTTCCGCGCTTTGGCGCGAAAGCTCACTCACTCCATCGCCGCTCCTTTTCACGGGAAATCCGTTCTGCGGCTTTCCCGTGATGAGACGGGGACACGACAGAAATCGTGAAATCAGTAAAGGAGAGCTGCATATGCGCGCGGTAGTCACTCGAGTTACCCGGGCCTCCGTTTCCATCGACGGAGCCATAAAGGGCCAAATTGGGCAGGGCTTTCTTATTCTTTTGGGTATTACCCATGAGGACACAAAGGCCGAAGTCCTTAAATTGGCCGATAAAATCTGCGGGCTGCGCATTTTCGAAGATGAAAATGGTAAAATGAATCTGGGGCTGGACGCTGTGGATGGGGAGCTGCTGGTTATCTCCCAATTCACGCTGTATGGAAGCTGCAAGCGGGGCCGCAGACCGGACTTTCTTGCCGCCGCGCGGCCGGAAGTTGCCATTCCCCTGTACGAAGCTTTTATCGCGGCCTGCCGGGAAAAGGTTTCGCGGGTGGAAACCGGCGAATTTGGTGCGGATATGAAGGTGGACTCCGTCAACGACGGCCCCCTGACACTGATTTTGGATACCGACACGCTGTAAGGAGCTTTTGCCATGAAAATCGTTACCATGCAGGTTGGCGCAATTATGACCAACTGCTATATTTTTTGCGACGAGGAAGCGGGCGTCTGCGCCATTGTGGACCCCGGCGCCGACGTAGACCGGGTGTCCCATGCCATCAAGGAAACCGGCTGCACCCCCGTCTGTATTTTCCTGACCCACGGGCACTATGACCACACCGGCGCGGTGGCGGAACTTTTGGAGCGGTATCCCGGCATTCCCGCCTATCTAAATCGCCGGGATGTGCATGGCGACGACGCGGACCGGCGGACCCGGGAGCTATTTTTGTCTCTGCCCCCCACGGTGGACTATGGCGAGGGAGACACGGTTCAGGTGGGCGGTTTGACCGTCTCGATTTTGTCCACCCCCGGTCACTCTCCCGGCTCTGTGACGCTGCTGTGCGGCGGTGCCATGTTTGCCGGAGACACGTTGTTTGCCGGCTCCTGTGGCCGGACGGACCTGCCTGGCGGGAATGTGGGCGATATGCTGGCATCCCTGTCCCGTCTGGGGCGGCTTGAAGAGGAGTACACCGTGCTTCCCGGCCACATGGGCCCTTCTCTTCTCAGCCGGGAGCGAGAATTTAACCCCTTTATGCTTCAGGCACTGGGGCGCTGAGCCGTGCTTTTGAAATTTGAGGGGCATCAGGAGCTGTATGCCATGGAGCAAACCCTGATGGCCCTGCTGCCGGAAGAACGGCCCGTATATGAGGGAGAAGACCCCAGCCGGGCGATCATTACTCTGCGCCAGAGCGACCACCATGCCGAAGCGGTGACTGAAATGCTCTATCAGGGGCACACCGGTCGGGGCGAAGCGGTATGTGAGCTGAGCGGCACCGACTACGAACAAGAGGGCCAGCGCCGCAGACTGCTTCAAATGAGCTTTTTTAAAGCTGCTCGCGAGGCCGCAGGATTGACGCCTCCCTGGGGGAGCCTCACCGGCGTGCGGCCCGACAAAACGGCAGTGTCCGCCTTGGATTTGGGGGACTCTCCGGAAGAAGTCCGGCGGATGCTGGAAGACGCATATTTCGTCACGCCCCGCCGCGCCAGACTTGCGACAGAGACGGCCTGCGTCACCCGCCGCGTGCGGGAAGACTTAGGCCCCAAAGACATCGCTCTCTACGTGGGCATTCCCTTCTGCCCCACTCGCTGCGCCTATTGCAGCTTTGTCAGTGCCAGCGTGGAACGAAGCTTCCATCTGGTGGAGCCGTATTTGGCGGCGCTGAAAGCCGAAATTTCCTCTGCGGGAAAACTCTGTCGGGATCTGGGGCTGCGGGTCCGTTCTTTTTACATGGGGGGCGGAACCCCCACCACCCTTTCAGCGGAACAAATGGACGGTTTGCTGGGCAGCCTCACGGATTCGTTTGACTTTGCTGCCTGCTGCGAGTATACTGTCGAGGCCGGACGGCCCGATACAGTGACGCCGGAAAAGCTGAACGTGTTGAAAAACCGGGGGGTGACGCGGATTTCCGTGAACCCCCAGACCATGGAGGACCGGGTGCTTGCGGCCATCGGCCGTCGCCACAGCGCCGCCCAAATTTTTTCCGCGATGGAGCAGGCGGCCGACGCAGGGTTCGCACATATCAACATGGACCTGATCGCGGGCCTTCCCGAAGACGACCCGGAGGGCTTTCGCCGGTCTCTGGACGCCTGCATCAACTTGGGAGCGGACAACATCACGGTCCACACTCTGAGCCTGAAAAAAGGCAGCCGCATCACGCTGGAGGGTCTGCGCATTCCCTCCGCCGAGGCGGTTGGTGAAATGCTGGACTATGCGGACCCCACGCTTCGCGCAGCCGGATACGTACCTTATTACCTGTATCGGCAGAAGTATATGTCCGGCAGCTTTGAAAACACAGGCTGGTGCAAGCCAGGAGCCGAAAATCTTTATAACGTTTATATCATGTCGGAGCTGTGCTCCATTCTCTCCTGCGGCGCGGGCGGGTCCACGAAAATGGTGGCCGGGCCGGGCCATATCAGCCGGGTATTTAATTTGAAATACCCGGTGGAATATACAGCGCGGCCCGGTAAGATCTCTGAAAATCAGGCGGCCTTTGCCGCGTTTTACCAAAATGCCGGGCTCGCCTTCTCCTCTTCCGCCTCCGGGCGAAAGACAGCAGAGGATTGAATCGGGACGCGCGGGCTAAGCACGCCGCGGGTCCACCTTGGAAAGGGGTTTGAAATCATGGCATATTCTCTCATTGACATCAATCAGGCGGTCCGCAGCGATCCCGCGGAGTTTTCCCAGCGCTGCGACGAGGATTTTCAGAAGAAGGTGCGCATGGCGGCAGAAAAAATCGCCGCTCACCGGGGCGAGTCCCGCATCATTTTGCTCTCCGGCCCCTCCGGCTCCGGAAAGACCACCACGGCCCTGAAGGTGGAGGATGTGCTCAAATCCATGGGAATCATGACCTACACAGTGTCTATGGACAACTATTTCAATACCGTGGACCCGGAAACCGCGCCTCGGAACCGGGAGGGTGCCATTGACTTCGAGTCCCCCTTCTGTCTGGACATTGATCTTCTAAACCGCCACTTTGCCATGCTGGACCGGGGCGAGACAATCCATGTGCCCAAGTATGAATTTGCCCGCCAGATGCGCTCGGATATCATGTCCCAGCCCATGCGTCTGGGGCCTGACGAACTGGTGATTTTTGAGGGTATTCATGCCCTGAACGACGTGATCGTGGGCAAGAACCCCCACGCCTTCAAACTCTATATCGCGGCTCGCAGCAGCGTGCTGGACGAGACGGGAAGCGCCCTGTTTGACCATGCGTGGCTGCGCCTTTGCCGCCGGATTGTCCGGGATCACAACTTCCGGGGCAGCAGCGCCGAATTTACTTTGAAGATGTGGAATAATGTCCGCCGTGGGGAAAAGCTTTACATCTCCCCTTATAAGGAAAATGCGGATTTGATGTTTGACTCGTCTCTCGAGTGCGAGTTTTCCGTTCTTAAGCCCTATGTAGTTCCCCTGCTGGAGGAACTGCCCCGGGGTAAATACCCGGTGGCAGACCAGATTCTTATCGCCTACGAGCGCTTTGAAGGCATGACCGCCCAATATCTGGCGCTGGACTCTCTGGCCCGCGAATTTGTGGGCGGCGGCACCTATACCTATTAAATGAAGGAGGGCGTCATCATGGATGAAAGATTGCAGGAGATTCTGGATACCGTGCAGAAAACCGCCGAGGAGGTGGGTACTGCCGCAGGCGACCTTTTTAATGCTGCGGGTCAAAAGGCCTCCTCCCTTCTCTCAGTCAGCAAGCTGAATGTCCGCGCGGCAGACCTGAAGGCACAGCGGAGCGCGCTTTTGCAGGAAGTTGGCTCCATGGTGTATGGAACCCATACCGGTAAAATTGCTGACTCCGATCAGCTGCTTGCAAAACTGCGAGAAATTGACGAGGTGGACGCGGAACTGGACCGCACGGCCGCGGAGATCACGCGGCTGCGGCAGAGCGAAGTCCGGGTGTGTCCCCTTTGCGGCGCAGACCCGAAGCAAGGCGACGCTTTTTGCCGTCATTGCGGGACCCGCCTGTAACGGAGGCATGACGGCGGGACGCCAGCATATCCTTTGTTGGAGAAACGGCTCCAACCTTTTGAAAAAATTGAGGTAACTTCATGGCGAATAACGCGAAAAAGCAATCCTTTCTGGGCGGTGCGGCGATTTTAGCCTCCGCCGTGGCCATTGTTAAGCTTGTGGGCGCGGTTTACCGCATTCCGGTGAACAACTTGCTCAGTGCCGAGGGCAAGACGTATTTCAAGGTGGCCTACGATATTTTCAACGTCCTGATGACTGTTTCTACGGCGGGACTTCCTCTGGCCATTTCCAAGCTTACCAGCCGTGCTCACGCTACGGGGCGGGAAAATGAAAAGCGAAAACTGTTCCGCACGGCAATCTGGCTGTTTCTAGGCATCGGCCTTATCGGATCGCTGTTGATGTTTTTTGGCGCGTCGCAACTGGCCGGTCTACAGCGCCAACCCATGGCCGCTCCGGCCATCCGTGCGCTGGCGCCCACCATCTTGTGCGTCAGCCTTCTGGCTTGTATGCGGGGCTACACGCAAGGGCAGGGAAACATGGCGCCCACCGCCGTGTCACAGGTCATTGAGGTCACCTTTAAGCTGGGCGTGGGACTACCGCTGGCGTGGTATCTCATCCGCGTGGCGCAAATGGGAGTGTCCTACGGCGCCGCCGGCGCCATTTTGGGCGTCACCGTCAGCGAAATTATTGCTCTGGGTTTTATGGCGCTATATCTCTTTCGCCATCGGGACAATTCTGCTCTTTCAGATGATGTGCCCCCCTCTAAAGGCACACTGATGAAGCAAGTCCTGCGTATTGGTATTCCCATCACGCTGAGCAATTCCGCCATGAGTCTTTTGACCATGCTGGATACCACCATCGTCCTGCGTCGGCTGTCCGATATTCAAAGCCAGCTTCCCGCCGCGCCGAGTGTCCTGTTCGGGCAGTATGGCTATGGCACAGACCTTGTGAATCTTCCGCCCTCCTTTGTCTTCCCCGTGACTATGAGCCTGATTCCCTTTGTTGCGGCAGCGCTTGCGCGGCACGAAAACGCCAGAGCCAATCGGGTCGTCTCTTCCGCCCTGCGTCTGATCGCCCTGCTGGCCATCCCTGCGGGCGTTGGATTAAGCGTGCTTGCGGGGCCGATTTTGCTGCTGCTGTATCCCGCGCAGGTTCAGGATGCCATTGCCTGCGCGCCGCTTTTGCGGGTGCAGGGCGTGGCGTGCATCTTCATCTGCCTGATGAACCTGACCAACGCCATTTTGCAGTCCTACGGCAAGGAGAAAATCCCTATTTACACCATGGTTGCCGGCGGCGTCACCAAAATTGCCATGAACTATGTTCTGGTGGGCACGCCCTCTATCAACATCATGGGCGCCCCCATCTCTACCCTTTGCTGCTATCTGGTCATCGCCGGTTTTAACCTGTACTTTGTTTGGAAATACTCGCCGGAAAAGCCCCGGTATCTCCAGATTTTCGTAAAACCTGCCGTTGCCTCCATGGCGATGGGACTCTCCGCCTGGGCATCCCACGGCCTTCTCAGCCGTCTGCTGGTAAGCCCCGGCTCCGGATATCTGGCCGGTGCCACAGCCACCTTGGGAGCCATTGTGGTGGCGGTTATGGTGTATGGCATTCTGGTTCTGGCTTTGCAGATTCTCCGGGCGGAGGATCTGGAATCCATTCCCCATGGCAGAAAGTTGGCAAAAATTTTGCGCCTAAAGTGAAAAAAACCTGCAAAATCAAGGATTTCCCGTGAATTTATCTTGCAAAGGCAGAAAAGATATGATAGATTTTCAATGTAAGCCTCGATACGGATACGAGGACCTTCTACGGATTATGGAGCTGCTTCGCTCCCCTGACGGCTGTCCCTGGGACCGGGAACAGGATCATGCTTCCCTCCGGCGAAATCTTTTGGAGGAGTGCTGCGAGACTGCGGAGGCCATCGACCGGGGTGACCCGGCCGCCCTGTGCGAGGAGCTGGGTGACGTGCTGTTGCAAGTCGTGTTTCACGCCCAGCTTGAACGGGAACAGGGCGGCTTCACCATGGACGACGTGGCGGACGGCATCTGCAAAAAGCTGATTTACCGCCACCCTCATGTATTTGGCTCCGAAGAGGTCAAAGACTCCGCCGAAGAGTCGGCCCGCTGGGAGATCATGAAGCGCCGGGAGAAGGGGCAGACCTGCGCGGCAGACGCAGTGGACGCGGTTGCCAAAACACTTCCCGCCCTGTGGCGAGCCGAGAAAATTCAACGCAAAGCCTCCGCAGCCGGATTCGACTGGCCGAAGGCCTCCGGTGCGATGGACAAGCTCTCCGAAGAGGTTGCCGAGCTTCGCGAAGCGACGGAGGACAGCGCCCGGCCAGTGGACGCACCCCACGGCATCCGCGAGGAGGTGGGCGATGTGCTGTTTGTGGCCGCGCGAATTGCCCAGCGCTACGGCGTGGACCCTGAGGAAGCGCTGCACGCCGGGTGCGACAAGTTTGCCCGCCGCTTCCGATTTGTGGAGGAACACTCCGCCGGGGACCTTGCTTCCCTTCCTTTTGCGGAAAAGACCGCCCTGTGGGAACGGGCCAAACAACAAAAATCTTAAAAGCGTACTTCGCTTTGAGATATATTCTGGAAGATGTGAATTTAATAGGAGGAAATACAAATGAACAAAGCTGAGCTTATCAATGCTGTTGCTGCCAAGACGGAGGTTTCCAAGAAAGAAGCCGAAGCTGTTATTGCCGCCACGCTGGACGCGATCACCACCGCCATGAAAGAGGGCGACAAGGTGCAGTTGGTTGGGTTCGGTTCTTTCGAAGTGAAGAGCCGCGCCGAGCGCATCGGCCGCAACCCCAAGACCAAGGAGGAGATCAAAATTCCCGCCTCCAAGATCCCCACCTTTAAGGCCGGCAAGGCGCTGAAGGACACCGTTGCACAGTAAGCGCGGTAACGTTAAATAAACGCCTCGCGCGGAGGGACGAAAGTCCCCCCGCGCGTTTTCCAATCCAAGGTTTTCAGGAAGTTTTTAAAAGGAGCAATTTTATGCGGCTGGACAAATATCTCAAAACCGCGCGGCTGATTAAGCGGCGCACCGTGGCCAACGAGGCCTGTGACAACGGTCTTGTTGTGGTCAACGGAAAGCCTGCCAGAGCCAGCTACGAGGTGAAGGTGGGCGACGTACTTTCCTTGCGGTTTGGCGTGCGGACCTTGACGGTGGAGGTTCTGGCTGTTTCAGAGAACGTCCGTCAGGCAGACGCAGCGGGCCTGTACCGCGAAATCACCGGCGGGGCATAATCCGCCGCGCTCTCCCATAGAATGGTGTGACCGCCGGCTTGGACCGGCGCAGACCGGGGAGGGACGTATGATGAATGACTATGGAAACGCCATGCCGCAGGCTCATCGCATCGAGCTGAACGGACGAGAGCACCTGATTGTCTCGGGCGTGGAGGATGTAGAGCGGTTTGACGAAACGGGGATTGTCATGTCCACCGCCGCCGGAACACTGGTGGTGACGGGGGAAGATCTGCACATCGGTCAGCTTTCGCTGGAGGGCGGCGAGCTGCGAGTGGACGGGAAAATTGATTCCCTGTCCTATGAGGAACCGTCCTCAAATCGGGGTGGGCTGCTGCGGCGGCTATTGGGATGATATGCGGAACTTTGTGGACCAGCAGCTGGAGATTTTTCTTCAGTCGATTTTGCTGGGGCTGGCCATCGGAGTGGCCCACGATCTGCTTCGCCCCTTCCGTCTTCGCCTGCCAAGGTTTTCCTGGGTGCTGGATGCCGTTTACTGTCTGTGGGCGGCGGCGGCGTTGTTTCTCTTTGCTTTAAACCGAACGCAGGGGCAGCTTCGCATCTTTGCGCTGGTGGGCACTCTTGGCGGAACCGTGCTGTTTTTTACGCTTTTTTCCGCGCTCCTGCGTCCGATTTGGGACTTTTGGGCCGATACGCTGGACTTTTTGCTTCATTTGCTGCGAATTCCTTGGATTTGGCTGAAAAATTTTTCTAAAAAAATGAGCATTCGTCTGAAAAACATCTTTCTTTTTATGAAAAAATGCTATACAATAGAGAAAATTGCGTGTCGGCGTTACAATATCGGTCGAGGAGGGAGCAGTCGTGGCAAAGACAGGCGCGCCCAGAAAAAACCGTCGGCAGCTCAGGCTGGGCCTGCTCGGAAAGCTGCTGCTGGTGTCGCTCATCGTCGCGCTGGGGTTACAGCTATATCGTCTGCGGACGCAGGTGGAGCAGGCGGAAACCCAGAGGATATTGCTGAGCGAGCAAGTTCGAAACAGCCAGCAGGGAAACGATCAGCTGCAAAAGGCCATCGATGGCGGCGGCACGCAGGATCAGATGGAGCAAATCGCCCGGGATGAGCTGGGTCTGGTGGCCCCGGGAGATCGTGTGTTCTACGATGTGAGCAATTGAGCGGCACGGGCGCTGCGCGCCCTGCCGGTCATCTGAATATCTTTCCGCTTTGGGCGGACAAACGAAACCTGAGAAGGGAGAAACAGAACGCAATATGGGAGTAGAGCCTGAGGTTGGGAGCATCATGGAGGGCAAGGTAACCGCCATTATGAAGTTTGGCGCGTTCGTCGCCCTGGAAGGAGGCCGCTCCGGCCTCGTACATATCTCGGAGATTGCAAACAGCTACGTAAACGACGTCCACGATTATTTACAGGAGGGACAGAGCGTCAAGGTCCGGGTGCTAACCTCGGAGAACGGAAAGCTCAATCTCTCCATTAAAAAGGCACTGCCTCCGGAGGAGGGCCGTTCCTTTGCCCCCCGGGGCATGGGAAATGCGCGCCCCGCTGTGGGTAGTGGGGGGCCACGGCCCGCCGGCGGAGGCTATGCATCGGCAAACCGTTCCGGTTCCGCCCGGGCGCAGGCGATTCCGCCCTCCGGCGACGTGGACTTTGAGGACAAGCTGAAAAAATTCCTCTCCGCTTCCGAGGGAAAAATGGCTGATCTGAATCGCAGCGTGGACGGAAAACGCGGCGGCAAGAGAAGAAAATAAGCAGAGAATCCGCAGCTCCCAAAAGGAGCCGCGGATTTTCTTTTGGACTTTATTCAAAAAAGACGGTTTTCTCCAAAACAAGTAAAAAATCGACTATTTTTCCCCCTTGCGTTTTTGGAGCGCAAGGAGTACGATAGTCATGGAAGCTTTCCAATATCCCACCCATTTGGGCCGCTGGCGTTTAATTCGTCGGCGGCCCCTTTTTGCCCATTTTTAAACCGATTTCCTCCGGTGCAAACAGTCCCCCTAGGTTTGCTTACTCTATTTGCGTCCAATCCTCGAAAGAGCGGATATAATAATCCGCCTCGGCCTGCATAGCCTCTTGATTCGGCTCGGACGGGTCATAGACCGCCGCCGTGCGAAACCCCGCAGCCTTGGCTGTGCGCAGGGCAAAGAGGGAATCCTCAAACACCACGGTGTCCTCCTTCCGGCAGCGCAGGCGGCGCAGAGCCATCTCATACACCTCCGGATGATCCTTTTCATGGCCCGCATCTCCGCAGGTCAGCAGTCCGCGAAAATATTTCCCAAGTCCCGAAGTCTCCAACGCCAGATCCGCCAAGGGATGGTCTGTGGCTGTGGCAACATACATCCACACGCCTTCCATCTTCAGAACGGACAGCAGCCGCTCCACGCCTGCCTTTGGCTTCACCTGAAACCGGTAAAACTCCTCCATTTCAGCGTACAGCAGTTGGAAAATATCCTCCGGTTTGACTTTCAGCCCGTACCGCTCCACGCAGTAGGCCGCGCCTTCTTCCATGCTCATCGCGTGGAGTATACGGTCAAGCCCTTCCTCCGGCTCCTTTCCCTGCCTCCGGACAAAGCTGGAGCCCAGTGCCCTCCATGCCCCCATGGAATCCAGCAACGTTCCATCCATATCAAAAATCGCACCTTGCAGCCGCATAGCTTTTATGCTCTCCTTTCATAAAAAAGGCGCCGCCAACGCGGCGCCTTTCGTCTATCGTTCGTTTCTTCTCTGAAAGCCTGCGTGGTCTCCCTGTTTGGGTCCCCTCCGACAGACCTTTCAAAAATCCCGTGTCCGGGTCCGCAGGCCCCACCAGAACAGGCGCCAGCCCACCATTTTTGTCCGTTTCTCAGTTCCCCAGATTTCTGCGGAAGTTGCCGTCCACCTCAATGCCCGACTGAATCACGAAAAACGCGTGGGGGTCCATGGCGTGAACCGCCCGACGCAGCTCCTCCACTTCGTATTTGGACAGGCACACGTACAGCACATGGACATTCTCCCCGGTATAGGCCCCAACTCCCGTCCAATAGGTGACTCCCCGTCCGAAGGAATGGGTAATATATTTTGCCAGTTCCTTCTCGTTTTGCTTGGTAAATATCACCGCCTGAATGGAGATGTTTTGCTGGTGCATCCGGTCCAGAATGGTGGCGGAAAAATAGTTGTAAATCACGGAGTAGATGGCAATTTCCGGGCTGAGCAGGATCAGACACGCGGTGTACAAAACCGCGTTGATGCCCAGACTGAATCGGCCTACGGTAATTTTGCTTCCTCTGGCAGCCAGCGCCAGCCCCACCACATCCAGTCCGCCGCCGGAGCAACCGCAGGTCAGCACGATGCCATAAGACACGCCTGTGATAATGCCGCCCAAAAGGCAGGATGTCAGCATGTCCTCCACTATGGGCGTGGTCGGCGCAGGAATCACGGAATAAAAGAGAGAGAATGCCAGCGTGCAGATCAACATCCGCACCACGAATCCGCGCCCCAGCGTCTTCCAGGCGAAAATTATAATGGGAATATTCAGCAAAAAGTAGAGAATTCCCGCAATGTCATACTGCCCGAAGTTCATCCCCATAAAGTCCGTCATCAGCGTCCGGATCAATTGGCTGAATCCCATCACTCCGCCGGTATATAGGTTTAACGGAACCAGGAATAAATTCATCGCCAGCGCAGCGAGAAATTCTCCGAACACGGCTCCCAGAAGACGCAGCCAGCGGTTATGCAGCGCGGTGTAAATCATAAGGCTCCTCCTTCTAATTCCCCGGTTCCCGGAGGAATCCACGGGGTTTACGCACAGCAAAGATTATCGCAAGCCTATTATACGTAAAGCAGGGTAAAAGCACAAGAGGCAAAGCCGGGAAATTCCATACAGCGCGTCTGACTTGTACACGGTCTTGAAGTGTTTGTTTTGAAAAACTATAACCCGTATTCCTTAATTTTGTACTGCAATGCCCGCTCGCTGATCTCCAGCGCACGGGCGGTTTCCCGCCGACTGTTTTTGTTCGTCTTTAAATAGAAGGCCAACACCTGCCGTTCAATTTCCTTCATCGTCTTACTTGGGTAAATGCGGATATAATCCTCCTGCCCAAACTCCGTGGCAGGATATTGTGATTTTAAATTCAGCGCCTCCGGCCCAATTTCACTTCCACTGCAAAGCAATACTGCCCGCTGGACGATATTTTCACATTCCCGCACATTCCCGGGAAAATGATATCGACTCATCAGAGCCATGGCTTCCGGGCGAATACCAAACACCTGTTTCCCATAGGCGGCAGCATATTTTCGGATAAAAAACGGGACCAGCTCGGTGAGATCCTCTTTTCGCTCCCGCAGAGGCGGCACGGCGATATTAATGACATTAATTCGATAATACAGATCGCTGCGGAAGCGTCGGGATTCAATTTCCTGATCCAGATCCCGATTGGTGGCGCAGACAACCCGCACATCGACCTGTACAGCGTCGCCGCCGATCTGGCGCACTTCCCCTTCCTGCAAAAAACGAAGCAGCTTGGATTGGAGCCGGGGTTCCATCTCGCAGATTTCATCAAGGAAGAGCGTGCCTCCGTTGGCCTTGGAAATAATGCCCGGCTCATCTTTAACCGCCCCGGTAAACGCACCTTTTTTATAGCCAAACAGTTCACTTTCAAGAAGGGATTCCGGCAAAGCAGCACAATTAACGGCGATAAACGGTTTTTCTTTCCTGTTGCTTGAAAAGTGCAGCTTGTTGGCAATCAGTTCCTTTCCCGTTCCGCTCTCTCCTGTAATCAGCACGCTGGCCTTGGTATCTTTCACCCGGTCAATAAGATGATAAATGGCCTGCATCTGAGGAGAGATGCCGATGAGACTGTTGCGAATCACATCTTTCAATCCCAAAATAGTCTCCTGAAGAGAAAGCTGACTCGCCGCCTTTTCCAGCAAAAGCATCAGTTGATTAATCTGAATCGGCTTGGTGACAAAATAGAATGCACCGGCACGGATGGCCTCGACTGAACTTTCAATGGATGAATATGCCGTCATGATGATGATTGCCGCGTTTGAGTTGATTTGCAACATCTTCCGCATCAGCGTGATGCCGTTTTCCCTCCCCAGACGCAGATCCAGAAGGACCAGCGAAATATGCTCTTCGGCAAGAAGACGCAATGCTTCCTCCCCTGTTTGTGCAGAATAAACCTCATAGTCCTGTTTCAATGCAAAAGAAAGGGATTTTAAGATGGGGAGTTCATCATCCACCACTAATATTTTAATCATCGTTGTGACCGTTCCTTTCCGCCGCGTCATTCGACAAAAGCCACGTGGCGCGGCTTACCGCAATTGCAACAGGTGCTTTTAAATGGCCCTTGCATCACGGCATTGCAGTTGTTTGCCGCAAAACAGACAGCCGAATCATCATGCCGCCGGCTTGATTGCATGCGGACACGCATCCGCCGTTTTCTTCCGCCATCTGGCGGACAATAAAAAGTCCCAGCCCGTTTCCGCTCTGCTTGGTCGTATAAAACGGATCGAACAGATAGGGGAGTTTTTCTTCGTCGGCACCGCTGCCATTGTCAAAAAATTCTATAACCACCATGTTGCCCTCGGCGGCTGCGTGAATCGTAATTTGCGGGTCGCCGACTCCTTCCAGTGCGTCAATGCTATTAATCAAAATATTTAGCAGAATTTGCCGCAGATGGTTTCGATCAAATAGTATAAACAAATCCGACGGAACATTCATATCCACTTGTATCTCCCGCATTTGGACATGAAGAAACGTAAGCACCTGTTCCAGCGAGGTTTTAAGGAAAATTGACTCCTGAAATGGTGTGCGGGGGACCGTATACTCAATAAATTCTTTAATCAGTGCGTCAATCCGCTCAATTTCCGGTGGAATATCTTCCGCCACCGCCATCATAAACTCCCGGTCGCTGATTTTTCCGGGAATTTGTTCGGCATAAAATCGGATGGAGGTAAGGGGATTGCGAATTTCATGGGCAATGGAAGAGATAATTCGATCCATAAACTGGAGCTTATCATACTCCCGGAGCTTGTCCATGGCCGCCTTTTCCTTTGCCGTTTCCTCTGCGATAATTGCTTTCAGCCCCCAATTAATCCGATTATAAATGTAGATAATACTCATAATCAGGAGAATTGCCCCCACCGAAACCGCTACTACAAGACCGATATTTTGCGTGGAGCTGGAAACAGGGACGCCAAACCACTTGCGGTAAATCTGATCGTAGATGCCGCTCTCCTGCACCGCCTCGATGCCTTGATTGAGGCGGGACAAAAGCTCCGTACTGTCCACGGCAACCGCAATGGCGTAGTTTTGCTGGTTAAACGCCTTGCCAACCACCATCACCCCATCGGAAATGTTGTTCCGCGTACTAAAATAACTGATTACCAGTGTGTTTCCAATCATCGCGTCTATCTCTCCGCGATACAGGGAAAGCAGCGCCTCCTCTGGGTTTTGATAAGATATAACGGAAATGTTCTCCAGCGTATTTAAAAAGGCATTGCGCACGTCGCCGTAATCAACCCCCACGCGTTTGCCTGCCAAAGCGCTGAAGGTATTGATTCCTTTGGTGTCTGAGCGAATATAGATCGAATCGGTGTTCTTGACCGATGTATCCGAAAACGCGAAGCGCAATTTTCGGGCTTCGGATACCTTCATTCCCTGAATAAGATCAGCCTGTCCGGTTTCGATGGAAACATATGCCTCTTCCCACGGCATGGGAAGAAATTCAAATTCCAAATCAGCAAATAAGCCGATGGCTTTCATCAGATCGACATTAAAGCCCTTAAAGATTCCGTCGGAGTCTACAAATTCATAAGGCGGAAAGTTTTCGTCTCCCGCAACCCGCAGTGTTTCGGCTCCGACAGGCAGAGTGAGTACCGACAAAATCAACAAGCTCACCAGAAGACCAAGCAACCGTTTTATTTCGCTCACCTCTCGTTTTGATGTGTCATGCAGGTATCCACGTCTTGAAATCTAATCCATGGGTGCCGCAATCCGCCGTCTTTCCTTAAATTTTAGCAACATTATAACATACGCTCCTCAAAAGCCACAACAGAAGGTATGTGCAAATTTTGCAGTGCAAAATTTGCACATACCTTTTGTAATTCGTAGTTTTTCTACAAAAAGCGGGGCAATTTGGCGAAAATACCGTTGGCACGAAACTTGCTTATATAAATTTAGAGTAAGAAACCAGTGTTTGAATGAAAGGAGTAAGCCGGACAGCCTCAGGAACAACCATAGAAAATTAGTGTGTTAAATTTAGGAGGTATGCCTTATGTCATTTGAAAACGTGGACCAAGTTTTGAACATCAAAACCGATATGATTGCAACCCTTGCCTTGGCCGCAATCTTGCTGCTGGTCGGATACTTCGTAACGACAAAATTGCGCTTTTTAAAAAGATACTGCATCCCTGCCCCCGTAGTGGGCGGCTTTCTCTTTATGCTGGTCACATGGATCGGCCACTTCAGTGGAACTTACTCGTTTACCTTTGACACAACGTTTCAGGCTCCCTTTATGCTGGCGTTTTTTACCACGGTGGGATTGGGCGCCAGTGTGCAGCTCTTAAAAAAGGGCGGCATTTTGCTGGTGATTTACTGGCTAATCGCCGGAATTGTCTCCGTGATTCAAAACACTATTGGAATCGCCGTTTCCTCCTTCACTGGCCTTGCCCCCGCATACGGACTTCTCTCCAGTTCCATTTCAATGATTGGCGGACACGGCGCGGCGGCAGCCTATGGAAAAAGCTTTGCCGAGATCGGGTATGCACAAGGCACCTTGGTGGGCGCAGCGGCAGCCACCTTCGGCCTTATTTCTGCCGTGCTTGTAGGCGGCCCTCTTGGACGCCGTTTAATCGAGAAATACGACCTGAAGCCGGATGAATCCGAAAATTTTGATACCAGCGTTACTGAAATTAATGTTTCCACGGGAAAAACACTTAGCGGATTGGACATTATCAAAAATGTTACCGCGATCTTGTTTTGCATGGCATTTGGCACCATGGTTGCCAAATGGATCAGCATTTTGATCAATTTGGTCTCCACCAATCCCCTGAGTCTTCCGGACTATGTTGGGGCAATGTTTACGGCCATCATTGTACGAAATTTGAATGAAAAATTTAAGTTCTATGAATTTGACTATCCTATGGTGGAAAAAATCGGCGATGTTATGCTGGCCTTGTATCTGTCCATGGCGTTGATGACACTTAAAATGTGGGAACTGTCTGGATTGGCTGGCCCCATGCTGATTATTCTTCTCTGCCAGGTGGTTGCTCTGGCGCTGTTTGCCTATTTTGTGGTGTTTCGGATTCTGGGAAAGAACTATGATGCGGCGGTTATGTGCGCCGGATTGATGGGGCATGCTCTGGGCGCTACTCCCTCGGCAATTGTCAATATGACTGCCGTCAACGATCGGTATGGTCTTTCCCGCAGGGCTATGATGATTGTGCCGATTGTAGGCGCATTTCTGGTGGATATTATTTACCAACCGGTAACCATTTGGTTTATCGCAACCTTTGTCAAGCCAGCATAAGAGACCAATTCTTTCGCCTATAACGGTACTTAAGCGGTAAGTATCCCCTTGAAGCCATCGGGACAGGATTCATGGGGATATGATGTGAACCCTATATGGCAAACAGGTACGGAAAGCAAGAGCTGGACAGTAATTTTCTGTCCGGCTTTTGCTGTTTTAGAAAACGCGGTATGCATCGGCACGTACTCACATGGCGCAAGGCGTTGGTAAACCGGGTTCTTGTTCTTTTATTCTATACCCGGTACCTGTTTTACAACTGCATATTGACAATAATAAATGTGCCCCCTATAATTAGACTGAACGTCAGTCTAATTATAGGGGGCACATAGTATGCGAATCATTAAAAACGCAGATGTGCGCAGAAATGAAATTTTAGATGCCGCCGAAGCGCTTTTCAATCTCATTGGCTTCGACGCAACAACAATAAGCGCCATTATCTTAAAAGCCGGAATCGCACGAGGAACGGTATATTATCATTTTAAATCAAAGGAGGATGTTTTAGACGCTCTGATAGAGCGGCATTGTCAAAGGCTGTTAAGCGAGGCCAAGGAGATTGCCGCAAACAGCAGTCTTCCGGTCATGGAGCGGCTAATCCAAACCCTCATGGCAATGAATGGCGATAAGGAGGGAGCACCCAGTGTAATTACTCAGCAGATGCACCGGCCCCAAAATGCCTTGATGCATCAGAAAACACATCAGACCATGCTGGAGGCCATCCCCCCTATTCTTATGGGGATTATTGAGGATGGTATAAAAGAAGGCCTATTCCACACACCGTATCCCTATGAGAGCTTGGAAATGATCGTCGCTCATGTTAATACGGTTTTTGATGATTACGCTGAAAAACTTACGGAAAAAGAGCTGTTAAGCAGAATCAGAGCATTCATTTTTAATTTGGAACGTATCTTTGGAGCGGCACCGGGTAGCTTTGACAGCGTGGCTGTGTTGTTTCATACGGACTGTGGTGTTGATGAATAAACTCCAACATAGCTCTTTTCTAAAATTCGTTCTGCGAGAAAACATGATACTAATCTGCAGCTTTAGTTTTCTTTTTCCCCATGGTAACCACAAGGGGCTTGCTATCAGGAAGCGCGGGAAAGATAATCCGCACTGGAAACAGCAGAGGATATGGGCGGCTTATTATTGCCGCAGGTTTATTGGTTTGTGTAACAGCCGTTCTTTTCTATCCTATAAAATTTAACAGAGAATTAGCGAACTGAGGTGACGTATGTACCGAAAACTGATCGTAAACGATATTAAAAATAGCAAACTTATTTCAATGACCATTTCTGCATTTATTCTGCTGGCAGCGCTGCTCACTTCCCTTGCGGCAATTCTTTCCGTAAGCTTGTTTACCTCCATAAACAACATGATGGAAAATGCAAAAACACCCCATTTTTTGCAGATGCATACCGGTGAGATAAATACACAGCAGCTCTTGAATTTTGCAAACACTCTTGGAAATGTAGAGGATTTTCAAGTTATGCCCTTTCTCAATATCGAGGGAGCTGAGATTGTTCTTGAAAAAGGGTCACTTGCCGGTTCGATACAGGATAACGGCCTTTCGGTGCAAAGCGATCGCTTTGATTTTCTGCTCGGCTTGGATGGAAGTGTTATTCATCCGGCAAAGGGGGAAATCTACGTTCCTCTCTATTATATGAAAAACGGTCAGGTAATTCTTGGGGACCGGGTGCGAATCCATGGAGTATCCTTTACGGTCGCCGGGTTTCTGAGGGATTCCCAGATGAACGCTTCGATGATTTCTTCCAAGCGCTTCCTTGTAAATGAGGCAGATTTTGCACAGCTCAGAGAATTTGGAAAGCTGGAGTCTCTCATAGAGTTCCGCCTTACCGATCCCTCTGCTGTTTCCTCATTTGAAACGGCGTACCTTTCGACAGGCCTTCCGGCTAATGGACCGCCTGCCATCACCTATTCGCTGTTCAAAATGGCAAACGCTATTGATGACGGGGTTATGATTGCGGTGCTGATACTCATCAGCGTACTTGTCATTGTCGTGAGCTTTCTGTGTATCCGGTTCACACTGCTTGCCAAAATAGAAGAGGATTACCGGGAAATCGGTATGCTAAAGGCAATCGGCCTGAGTAGCCCCTATATTAAGCGGCTTTATCTGGCCAAATATGGTGCGCTTGCAGGCGTTGCCTGTGCTGCCGGATTTGTACTTTCCATCCCTGCAAAAGAGCCCTTCTTAGCAAACATCCGCTTATATATGGGGGAACCAAGTGCCCCTCAACGGGGGATGATACTGGGAATGTTGGGTGCGGCGCTGATCTTTTTCATTGTAATGTTGTATGTGAATGGTGTCATGCGCCGTTTTAAAAGGATATCGGCTGGGGAGGCCATCCGTTTTGGCGCACCACAGGAAAAATCGAACGCTGCAAGAGGTTTTCGATTGTCTGCCAGCCAGGCACTTTCTCCTAATATCTTTCTTGGTTTGAAAGATGTTATGTTACGCAAACGGCTTTATTTTACCATGCTTTTTGTGTTGATTATTTCCTCTTTTATAATGATTGTGCCGCAAAATATATACAATACCATTTCTCAGCGCAGCTTTATGACCTATATGGGCATCGGAGAATGCGATATGCGAATGGATATTCAGCAGACGGTTAATATCACTGCAAAGGCAGAGGAGATTGCAAGCTTTATGGCTCAGGATCCAGACATAGAAGAATATACCGTACTGACCAGCTATATGTTCGATATGCCCATGGACGATGGATCGGTCGGCAAGCTTAAAGTGGAGCTGGGCGATCCTTCCGTCTTCCCAATTGCATATTCCGTCGGGAGGGCTCCCCAGACCAACGAAGAAATTGCTGTTTCCAAATTTGTCGCGGAGGATTTGGAAAAAGGCCTGCATGACACGATTTTACTAACTGTCGATGGGCAGAAAAAGCCGTTTGCTATATGCGGGATTTATTCAGACATTACGAACGGCGGCAAGACCGCAAAGGCTATATTTGATATCGACCACGGCAGCGTTCTTTGGAGTATCATTCCGGTGAAGCTTCAAAATCGGGTACTCACAGACGCAAAGGTGGGGCAGTATAAAGGGCTTTTTCCCAACGTTAAGACAGCCAACATCGACGAATATATCAACCAGTCGTTTGGCGGAGTTATTGCTGCAGTCCGAAAGATTTCTTACGCCGCCATCGCAGCATCTGTTCTGATTACGACGCTGGTAACACTTCTCTTTATGAAAATGCTGCTGACAAAGGATCGTCATTCGATCGCCATACTGAAAACGCTGGGGTTTAAAGCATCTGAAATTCGCATCCAGTATTTAACACGAGGATTTTTTGTTCTGATTGCCGGTATATTTATCGGAACAGTTTTAGCAAACACGTTGGGAGAACTGTTGGGGGCCAGACTGGTTGCAGCCTTTGGCGCATCTAAATTCCACTTTGTGGTGAACCCGATGTTTGCGTATCTGTTTTCGCCAGTTTTTATGTTGGTTTGTGTGGGCCTTGCAACGCGACTGAGCGTTTCTGGAATTTCCACACAAAAAATACCGGAATATATTAAGGAGTAGGCGCGTGAAAAAGATAATCAGCGGAAAAAATATTGTAAAAGCCTTTGGAAAAGGGGACGAGAAAGCCACCGTTCTAAATAATGTAAGTATAGAAATAGCCGACGGAGAGTTTGTTGCCGTGATGGGACCGTCCGGCTGCGGAAAAACCACATTGCTGTTCGCCTTAAGCGGCACTGACACAATAGACGCAGGAACCGTTGAATTTGCCGGCCAGGAGTTGTCCAAATTAAGCGAAAATGAACTTTTCGATATGCGCAGGAGAAAAATGGGCTTTGTGTTTCAACAGCCAACAATGCTCAAAAATCTGAATATTCTTGATAACATTATTCTTTCCAGCCTACAGGGTAACAAAAACAGGAATAAACACATAATTGAAAAAGCAAAAAAACTTCTGAATGACACTGGCATATCTAACCTTGAGGATAGAGATATCAGCGAAGTGTCGGGCGGACAGTTACAGCGTGCAGGTATCTGCCGCGCCCTTATAAATGAGCCGGAAATTCTGTTCGCAGACGAGCCTACCGGCGCGCTCAACTCTAAAACCGCAGAGGAGATTATGGGAATTTTTTCAGCAATTAACCAAGATGGTACTGCTGTCATGCTAGTAACTCATGACGCGAAAGTGGCTTCCAGAGCGGAAAGAGTGCTGTTTATGAAAGATGGTAAAATAAAGTCGCAACTTTTCTTGGGTAAATTTAACAAGGATACGATAAAGAATCGAATCAATCAGATTGCTTTAAAGATGCAGGATTTTGATATATAAGTTTGCTTTTGAGGTTCAGCCTCAACGTAACATCTCATCTGGGGCCGAAAGGGTGCAGCGGGGAATGCAGAGAATACCCACAGGAAGAGCGCGCTTAAACCGCAAAAGGCAAAATTTTTACAGCGCGTATTGCAAGGCACGACGAAGGCGTTCTTTTGCCCGGTGCAGCGTCCGGGACACGGTGGAGGGGTCTACCCCCGCCTCCTCTGCAATTTCCTGCATGGTTAGCCCATCGTCAAAGTATCTATCCAAAAACTGGCGCTGACGGGGCGTCAGCTCCCGCTGGCGGGCCAAATGAAGTTGGCGGCGCAGACGGGCCAGACGATCTGCATTGTCCTCGCTGTTTTCCCGCAGCCACACCGTCATATCTCCCATCCACTCGCTGGAGCGGGTGGAAAAAGCATTAGAAGCAGTACTTTTCATCTTTGTGATACCCCTTTTCGTAATAATGGGCAGTCACCGCCGTCAGTTCCCGCGCCTCCCGCAGCAGCGGTTCCAGTTCCGCAATGCGCCGCGTCAAGCGAAAAATTTCCTCCGGGTCGGATTGTCCCTGCCGCGTTTGTTTCAGTTCCCAAATGCGCTGGCGCAGGGCCTCGGCCCCGACGCGATATGTAACGGACATCTCAACCAGTTTCATCCGGCGCTCACCTCTTCTCCCTGCACCCGGCGAAAAGGCTCCAGCTCTCCCCGGGCATATTCCGGAAGGCAGACCGTGCAAATCTGCTCTCCATTGATCTGCCAATAAGACTCTCCCGGACATAGTTCCCCACCGCATAGACCGCAGCGGGGACCTTCCGGCCCTCTGTACGACATTTTTTTCATAAAAATACCCCTCCCATAAAAAAACAAGGTTGACAAACCTCCCACTGTCTGCTAGAATAACTCTTGCTGTTGGATGCGCTGGTGTAGCTCAGCTGGTAGAGCAGCTGATTTGTAATCAGCAGGTCGGGGGTTCGAATCCGTCCACCAGCTCCAAGTGAATATGGGGGAATTCCAGAGCGGTCAAATGGGGCAGACTGTAAATCTGTTGTCTACGACTTCGATGGTTCGAATCCATCTTCCCCCACCATTGCACTCACATGTTTTTCGGAACATGTGAGTGCTTTTTTTCGAAAAAACTCGCGCGGTTCCGGAAAAATTGGCTCTTCGCGCAGTCGGTTTGCTGTAAGAAACGCTCTTGCATCGGTTTCCGCACCACGTCGCTCCGCCTGCCCCCATAGCTTGTCCGACAGTTTGTCTTCATGTGTAATTCCTAGCAATTCACAAGAACCCTGTGAACAATTTCAAAATATCACAAGTATAATGTTTTGTCAAGGCATATTTTACAAGTTTCCTGTTTTTTATAATTGACAAAGACAGCGAAAACAGATAGGATAAAGAAAATTCGGATTTTATCGGAAAGCTGCGGGGAGGCGCGCCATATGGGATTTGGAGAACGGTTGCGGGAGCGGAGAGAGCAGTTGAATATGTCCCGCCGGGAACTGGCGGAGACGCTGGGTGTGACGGTTTCCGCCATAGGCAATTACGAGACAGGGATCAGCTTTCCCAAGGAAGAGATTCTCCTGCGCCTGTTTGACAGCCTGCGGGTGGACCCCAACACGCTGTACCGGGACCACTTCCGGGGCGGAAAGAGCGTTTTGAGCCACGACGAGCGGGAGGTTTTAGACCAATACCGGAGTCTTTCCGCCGTGGGGCGGGATACGGTGCACTCCGTGCTGGGGGCTCTGTGTCAATATCAGGACGAGCTGGAGCTGGCCCGCCCTCAGCTTGTTGAGCGGCGGATTCCCCTGTATTGCAGCCCGGCGGCAGCGGGCTTTGCCGCGCCGGTGTTTGGCGAGGATTTCGATTATGTCCCCGTGGGCGGAGACGTACCGCCTGCGGCGGAGTTTGCCGTGCACATCCGGGGCGACTCCATGTCTCCTTGGATTGCCGACGGCGCGGTGGTCTATGTGAACCGAGACCCGCTGCAAGCGGGCGACATTGGCATATTCTGCGTAGACGGAGAAATGGTGTGCAAGCAATATTATCGCGACCCCATAGGTACGGTGTATCTGTTCTCTTTGAACCGGGCGCGCTCGGACGCGGACGTGGTGCTCACCGCCGACAGCGGGCAGACGCTGGTGTCCTTTGGCCGCGTGATGATGCATAAGCTGCCCTTGCCGAAGCAAGGCCGATAACCGGCGGCATGGACCATCCGGCCGCTTGTGGTGCCGCCAAAACGCAGTGAGCGTGCATGGAGGTGAATGATGAGCTGTTTAACGACTCTGACCCGGACGTTTCTCACACGGTCGCTCCGTCCGTTCCGGTTTCAAAACGAATATGACGAAGTGCTGCCCTATACGAAAAGCCGGAAGCTGGGCCTGTATGTCCATATTCCCTTTTGCAGGCAGCTTTGCTCCTTCTGCCCCTATTGCAAGGAATTGTATGACGAGGCGCTGTGCAACGAGTATATCGACTGCCTGCTTCAGGAAATCCATTTGGTGGGCGGGAAGACGCAGGAGAAAACACAGGCCACCAGCCTGTATTTTGGCGGTGGAACGCCCGCCCTTGCCGTCGGGCGGATAGGGGAAATCATATCCGCACTGCAAGAGCATTTTATTATCACAGAGGGCGTCGGTCTGGAGCTTCACCCAGACAATGTGACGGTGGAGACGCTTTTGGCCCTGCGGGTGGCTGGCGTAACGAAAATCAGCATCGGGATTCAGTCCTTCGGTCAAAAATTTCTGGGGATTTTGGGGCGCACGGGCTTTGACCCGGAGCGTCTTTCCGCCGCACTGCGGACCGTTCCCTTTGAAACTGTGTCCATGGATTTTATTTTCGCCCTGCCGGGGCAGACGGCAGAGGACCTAAAGACGGATATTGCCACCGCCTTTTCCATTGGGGCAAACCATGTGGCCATCTATCCTTTTATTGACTTTGCGTTCACCGGTTCCACTGTCAAGCCCATGGGCAAGCAAGAAAAACGCCGACTGCTGGACGACATCACCGAGTATTGCGCAGCCATGGGATACCGGCGGGAGTCCATCTGGACCTTTTCGAGCACACCGAAAGCCAGCTATTCCTCCATGACACGGGAAAATTTTTTGGGCTTCGGCTGCTCTGCCACCACGCTGCTAAACGATCAGTTTAAAGTCAACACCTTTTCTGTGGCGGAATACCGCAGGAGAGTCGAGGGCGGCACGTTGCCCACCTCGCTGACTCTGCGCTTCACCACCCGCCAGCGAATGCTTTACTACCTGTTTTGGACCGCATACAGCACAGAAGTGGACCCCAAGGGATTTGAAGAATTTTTCGGTGTCCCTCTGAACAAGGTCTACGGCTTTGAGTTCTATCTTGCGAAAAAGCTGGGCTTTGCCACGGAGGAGCAGGGAATTTTCCGCATGACACTGAAGGGTGCGTTTTACTATCATTACTATGAAAATTACTACACGCTGGCGTATATTGATAAAATGTGGGGCATTCTCCGCAGAGAAGCTTTCCCCAAGGAAATTGTATTGTAATTGGATATAAAAAGGCCCCGGACGCGCTCTCGCGTC
>NZ_DAMBZJ010000011.1:9830-12437 GCF_032060045.1 Oscillibacter sp. | reverse complement strand
GGGGCCTTTTGTATTACCAGAACTTTTTAGGCAGGCATTTTATCGGTTACCCTTCCGTATACGGAGCCATGGTCAAGCGGATAAAATAGCCCTTGTCATGGTCGCAGGCGGGGCATTTTTCCGGGGCGGCCTTCCCGGTGAAGACATAGCCGCAGTTCAGGCACATCCAACCGCACTCCACATCGGCCACGAACAAACGCTCCCGTTCCAGCAGGTCCGCCAGCAGTTCAAACCGGTCGGCGTGGGTTTTCTCAATGGCGGCGATGCGGGAGAAGCTATCGGCAATGTGAGAAAAGCCCTCTTTTTTCGCAATTTCGGCAAATGCAGGATAGGCGTCTCCAAATTCCTCCAGCTCGTTGTGCTGCGCCATTCGCAAAAGCGCCGCCATGTCTTGCGCCGCGTCCACGGGATAGCCGCCATCAATATGCACCGTCTCGCCCGAAAGCACGCCCAGATGCTTGTAGAAGACCTCTGCGTGCTCCTTCTCTTGATTCGCGGTAAACACAAACGCCGCTTCAATGACGTGTAACCCCTGCTTCTTGGCCTGCGACGCCGCAAACGTATAGCGGTTACGGGCCTGACTTTCTCCCGCGAAGGCCCGCATCAGACTAATTTTTGTTTCGCTGCTTTTCAAATCCATAAAATAGGCCACCCCCTTTGTGCCAGCTTGCGCAATGGGGGCGGTTTTATGCGGATTTCAGAAAAACAGACCAGCCGGTACGAAAATATTCTCCTTCGGAACCCGCTTCCAGTCAAATTCCTTCAGCAGGCTTTTCAGAGTTCGGGGCTTTGCGGAGGGATTCAGTCCCGCAAGATACCCAAGCTTTCCAATCAGCTCCTCCGGCGTGTTTCGGGAAAGCAGCAAGCTGATAGGCCCAAAGCCGGTCCGATCAGCGGAGCAGAAAGTCTCCGCTGTCCCGGGCGAGATTTTCCGCGTACAGGCCAAGATGCCCGTCTTCAAACTCGATTTCCCGGTCCGGCACTCGCAGACGATCGGCGGGAGGACGCGTTTTGGCCCGATCGGCCGCCTGATTGGGCGTTAAGTCCCGGCAGGTACCGGGATAAATTGTCTGCCCGTCCTCCCGGTGAGGGGCGGACGCCACGTGGAGCTGGGCACGGGTGCAAAAGTATGGATACACCAGCCCTTTTTCTCGCAGCATCTCCAGCGCAGTAGTATAGCGCGCTCCCCTCTGGCTCTGATTTCCCAAATGCATCCGCCCGCTGGGAGAGGGAGCAAATCGGCCCCGCTCAGCTCCGTTCGTCATACGAGCCTGCGCAGGTCCGCCGTAAGCCTGCCTCGTTCCATTCGGACCACGGCATAGGTGGGCCGTCCCCAATAGCCAATGCTGCCGGGATTTAACAAGAGCGTCTCCCCCGCCCATTCCTGCGTGGGAACATGCGTATGCCCAAAACACAGCAAATCCGCCTTGTGTTCTTGGGCCGCGTAGCTCACGTCCAATAGGCCCTCCTTCACCCGGTAGGTGTGCCCGTGGCAAAGAAAAATCCGCTTACCCTCCAGCTCCAAAAGCTTCACGGGCGGTTCCTCCGGGCGGAAGTCGCAGTTTCCGGGGACCTGTTCCAGCGGAATCTCGGGAAACATATCCCGGAGGTGCTCCGCATCCCGCCAGCCGTCCCCCAGATGGAAGATGTGTTGCGGCTTCTCCCGTTCCAGAGCGGTCACCATATGCTCCACGTTGCCATGGGAATCGGAGAATACCAGTATTTTCATAAAGTTCCGTCCTTCGGTTTTGATGCCGACAGTATACTCCCTGCGGGGCAATTTGGCAACCAAATTTGCATTTCTTACGGGCAAACGCCGGCTTTGTCTCTTCGTGCCATGCGGCGGGCGCGGACCTTGATCGCATCTTGCACGAAGCGGCAAAACATGATAGAATTTTGTGGAACGGAGGCGAGAAATTTTTGTATCGTTATATTTTCTTTGATTTGGACGGAACGCTGACGGATTCCAAGGAGGGCATCCTGAATTCGCTACGTTACGCGTTTGAAAAGCTGGGTAAAATCGCGCCCAGTGAGGACATACTGATTAAGTTTATCGGCCCGCCTTTGCAGGAAACTTACATGGAACTGTGCGGCTTTACCGAGGAGCAGGCGCTTGCCGCTGTGGTGGCATTTCGCGAGCGTTATGAGCCCATCGGAAAATTTGAAAACGTGGCGACTCCGGGAATGCCGGAACTATGCGGGCGTTTGAAGGAAGCAGGATATGTGTTGGCGCTGTCTTCTTCTAAACCGGAAAAGCTGTGTGTGGATCTGCGCGCGGTTTGGCTATACGCCGTCTCTCAGCGTCATCGCGGGCGGCCTGCTCCACGGGGACTATACAAAGGCCGACGTAATCCGGGACACATTTCGCCGTCTGAATCTGAGCGAGGCAGACCGGCCCCATATCCTGATGGTGGGTGATCGGAAATACGACGTGCTGGGCGCGAAGGCGTGCGGCGTGGATTGCGTGGGTGTAGAATTTTTTGGTTATGCCGCCCCCGGAGAACTGGAGGAGGCCGGAGCCTTGGCGGTGGTGCACTCCGCGGCGGAACTGGAACAGTTTATTTTGGCGCATTGACCGGGCCTATGCCCTTTACATTTCATTGGCCC
>NZ_DAMBZJ010000011.1:0-9817 GCF_032060045.1 Oscillibacter sp. | reverse complement strand
TATGGTCTTTTTAGCGTCTTTTCTGGTCTCTATTTATTAAAATTTTCTTAATTTTGTAAATATTTGTTACTAAATTTTCTCTTTTACTTTACAATTGCCTACAAAACCGCGTATAATGCTATTTGTAATTTTCTGCGTTCGAGTGGAAATTTGCCGATGGCATACATGCATCCTATAAAACGGAGTACGCCGCGCGGCGGGCCGTGTTCCATAAGGAGAATTATATATGAGACGATTGAAGCGATGGGTTGCTCTGGCGCTGTCCGCCGCGCTGTGCGCCGGGATCCTGAGCGGCTGCGGCCAGGAAGAAGCCCCGTCTATTCTGCCGGTGTCCGCCGGGAACGGAGTGACTACTTTTGACCCGGCCTATGTTTCCACCGACACAGACAACACGGTGGCACTCAGCCTTTACGAGCCGCTGATGCGCATGACCTGCGACGGCGATGGCAACACCACCGTGACGGAGGGCATGGCAAAGTCCGTGGACGTGGCGGACAATTTTGACGGCACGGTAGTCTACACCTTCCGGCTGCGCAGCGCACACTGGTCCGATGGGGCAGCCGTGAGCGCACAGGACTTTGTATACGCCTGGCAGCGCCTTGCAAATCCCCTGACCCTGTCTCCCAATGCGGCGCTTTTGTCGGTGGTACAGGGCTATGACGCCGTCCGAAACGGGGGTGACCCGGAGGAGCTGGCCGTCACCGCGAAAAACGACACCACGCTGGAGGTCGTTTTATCCGGGAAGTACGACTGGTTTTTGTCCGGCGTATGCTCTTCCCCCGCTACCGTACCCCTGCGGCAGGACGTGGTGCAGTCCCTGAAGGAGCAGGCACAGGCCGCTTCCGAAACCGCCGGAGAGGGCGCTGCGCCCCTGAAATGGTGGTACGATCCCACGCTCCTTGTCACCAACGGGGCCTATCAGGCTTCCGCCTATCAATCCGGAAAAACACTGGAGCTGACCCGCAGCGAACACTATTACGGCCGGGTGAGAAACGACGGCGTGCGCGTTTTCTTTTCCGACAGTCCGGAATCGGCGTGGGCGCTGTATGACGAGGAGACGGTGGATCTGGCATACGCCCTCCCGCAGGAGCAGGTGGATGCACAGCTTTCTCACGGACAAGCTCTTACGCCGGTACTCACCGCCCACACGGTGCTGTTCAACGGGGCTCAGTACCCTTTGGACGACCCCTCGTTCCGCAAGGCACTGTCCCTTGCAGTGGACCGGCAGACCGTGGCCGCCTTGGCGGGCGGCTCCGCCAGCGCGGCGACGGGACTGGTTCCCTACGGCGTACCCGGCAGCGCGGAGGAAGATTTCCGCACCGAGGGCGGCGACCTTTTAAAGTCTTCGGCGGAGGACTATGCAAGCAACTGCGAAAACGCAAAGCAACTTTTGTCCGGCAGCGGCTATGACAGCGGTGCAAGCAGCTATGTGAGAAACAGCGCTTTGGAATATCTCTACGTGGATGAAGGCCCAGCGGCAGACATTGCCTCCGCGCTGGCAGAGCAGTGGCACTCCGTGCTGGGGCTGCGCATTCAGCCCCGGGCCGTGACCCGGGCGGAGCTGTCTACCGCCCTGCACACCGGGGAATACGCATTGGCAGACGTAGACATGTCCGCATCCGTCAATGACGCAGAGTCGTTTCTCGCTCCTTTTTCCAGTAAATCCAGTCTCAACACAGCCCGCTATTCCAGCGGCGCCTATGATACCCTTCTGAAAATTATTGACAGTGCTTCCGACCCGGCGGCGCGGATTGCCTGTCTCCACGACGCGGAGGTTCTCCTGCTGGAGGACGCGGCGGTTTCCCCGCTCTACACCACAGGAACGCTGTGGAAGCTGCGGGAGGGCTGGTCCGGCCTGTGCCGGGACCCCAGAGGCTGGTTCAGCTTTGCGGGCGTGGCGGCAGTCTCCTGACGGGACCGGGTATCCCGGTGTAAAACTTAAACAGCGTTCGCTGCCAATTGGCGGCGGACGCTGTTTGTCATCTTTTCCTGATTTAAAGAGCCTTTTGGCGCTGTTCTTGTAGAGTTTTGACAATTCGGTTTTGCCCTCTGTCCCTTTATTCCCGACAGTGCTATACTGAGCGAAAAAAAGGGAGGTGGCGGCATGGACTCCGTCATCACGTATCGCCGAACGCTGCACCGCATCCCGGAGCTGGACAATGAGCTTCCGAAAACGCTGGCCTTTGTGCAAAGCCGGCTGGAAGAGCTGCATTGCCAACTTTCATGGCCCATCAAGGGCAGCGTCTGCGCATTTTTCGATGTGGGGAGGGCAGAGACGGTGGCCTTTCGAGCGGATATGGACGCCTTGCCAGAGACGGAGGAGACGGGCCTTTCCTTCGCCTCGGAGCATCCGGGTCAAATGCACGCCTGCGGCCACGACGGGCACACCGCCATGGCTTTGGCGCTGGCGGAATACGTCGACAATCATCTGAGCGATCTACCCCGGAACGTGCTTTTTATTTTTCAGCCTGCGGAGGAAACCACCGGCGGCGCGCGGCTGATCTGCGAATCAGGGCTTTTGGAGCAACTGGAGGTCCGCCGGATTTTTGGACTGCACCTGTGGCCGGATCTTCCCGAGGGAACGATATGGGCCAAGCCCGGCCCGCAAATGGCCCGGGCCAGTCAAATCACGGTGAACATCACCGGTGAAAGCGTTCATATCTCACGGGCCGAGCAGGGCCGGGACGCACTGCTGGCCGCCGTGGAGCTAGTGCGGCAAGTGACGGAGACAGAGCAAACCGCCCTGCCCCCGGAAGATCCCCGCGTTCTGCGGTTTGGCACGTTGCACTCCGGCGATGCCCGCAACGTGGTCAGCGGCCATTCGGAGCTTTTGGGCTGTCTGCGCACTTTTTCCGACGCATCCTTCGCCCTGCTGCGCAAGGAACTGACCGATACCTGCCGCCGGGTGGAACGCTCCACCGGCTGCGATGTGAAGCTTCACCTGAACGAGGGCTATCCCCCCGTGTGGAACCACGAGGGCCTGTTTGAAACGGTCCGGGCAGGGCTGGGAACGGGAGGAATTTCCCTGCTCGCTCAGCCCGCGCTGGCAGCGGAGGATTTCTCTTTCTATCAGCAGCATATCCCCGGCGTGTTTTTCTTCTTGGGAGCGGGAGATGTGCCCCAGCTTCACGCAAGCACCTTCTCCTTTGACGACCAGCAAATTCTTCCCAAGGGCGTGGAATTTTTAAGGAAGCTGTTGGTTTTGGCTTAGAACCTAGGCGACTTGTTTCTAAAAACGCGGGACCTCTCCATGAGAGGCCCCGCGTTTCATTCTATCAATCTCCCACTTTACAGCCATCGGGGAAACGCCTTGGATAATTTCCGCGTTATTTCGCAAGCAGTGCCCGCACCGCTTCTGCATCCTGGGAAATCTGAGCCTTCAGGCCCTCCAGCGAGTCAAAACGAATTTCATCTCGCAGGCGCTTGTAAAACTCCAATCGGACAGTTTGCCCGTACAAATCTCCGTCAAAGTCCAGCAAAAAGGTTTCCACGGTCACGTCCGTCCCGTTGCGGACCGTTGGCCGGGTGCCCACATTGGTCACGCCCGCCAGTTCTCTTCCGTCCGCCAGACAGGCCTTGGCCGCATAAACCCCGTGACCGGGCACCAGCACATGGGGCGGTACAGTGAGATTGATGGTGGGAATCCCGATGGTCCGGCCGATGCGCCGCCCGTGCTTCACCTCCTGAGACAATACGTGGGGATGCCCCAGAAATTCGGCCGCCCGCTCCATCTGTCCCAGCTCCACCAGTCGGCGGATGTAGGTCGAGCTAACCTCTATGCCGCCCCGCTCCACTTTGGGGATGATGTCACAGCCAATTCCAAGCTGAGCACACTTTTCCTGCAAAAGCTCCGGTGAGCCTTGATTCTTATGCCCAAAATGATGGTCATGCCCGGCAACCAGATGGACGGCGTGGTACCGCTTCATCAAAATGTCGGTTACAAACGCGTCCCATGGGGTGGTCATCATCTCCTGGTCAAAGGGGACCATCAGGACGTCTTTAATGCCAAACAACCGCCGAAGCAAACCCTGTCGGTCCTCGGGAGAATTGATGAGGGGGCAGGGGACCCCCGTGACCACCTCTTTGGGCGGGCGGCTGAAGGTGAACACGGCGGAGACACAGCCACGACGGGCGGCCTCCTCCACCGTGCGGCGAAGCAGGGCGGCGTGGCCCAGGTGAACCCCGTCGAAAAAGCCCAGAGCAATCACGCGTTCTTTCATATCTTACGCTCCAAAAAAGTTTTTAATCGACGTCAGCACGCCGTCACTGGCTTGGGAGAGGCAAAGAAAGTCTCCCTCCCGGCCATATACCCGGACTGTCCCGTCCGGACATGCGGGTGCATCCACCGGATTTCCGTTCCGGCAGCGGCGCTCCTGCCGTTCTGTCGAGAGGTGAAACGCGGGGTACTCCGCAAAATACGAGTCCGTGGGTAGCAGCAGCGCCGCGCCCTGTTCCTGTACATCTTCAAGGCTCACTGCCTGACTGAGGGAAAATCCCGCCGCCATGGTCCTCCGTAGAGAGGACATACAGCCGCCGCAGCCAAGGGCCTGTCCGATGTCGTGGCAGAGGGTACGGATGTAGGTCCCCTTGGAGCACAGACACCGCAAGGTAAACTCGGCAGACCCTATTTGCTCCAATAGCTCCAACTCATAAATCGTGATTGGACGGGGCGCACGCTCCACCTCGCCGCCCTTGCGGGCGATGTCATAGAGCTTCTTTCCGCCAATTTTGATGGCGGAGTACATGGGCGGTATCTGCAAAATCTCTCCCGTAAACCGCGGCAGCACCGCCGCCAGCGTTTCCTGGGAAACCATTGACTCACAACTCTCCAGCGTCGTCCCTGTCACGTCCTGCGTGTCGGTGACAAGGCCCAGACGCAGCCCCGCCACGTATTCCTTTTTTCCCTTTTCCGCAAACTCCACAGCCCGAGTGGCCTGCCCCACAAAAACGGGCAGCACGCCGGTGGCCATGGGGTCCAGCGTCCCGCCGTGGCCCACCCGTTTCTCTTTCAGGATGCCCCGAAGCTTGGCACACACGTCCATGCTGGTCCAACCCATGGGTTTGTCAATAATAATGATTCCGCTGGGCATAACGCGCCCTCCCCATTGAAATTTGGCGACCCGTCAGCCACCCGCAAGCCTTTCAAGGGCCTCTTCTTTCGTCAGCACGAAAAAAACATGGTTGCCCTTGTTCGACTCATAGATAAAGTCCCGCAGCGGCTTGCTGGTGTACCCGGTATAGTCGCCATAAAAGGCGACCTTTGTATGGTACGTCACAAATTTCTGAAGCACGCCGCCCGCAAGGCCCGTGCTCAGAACAAAAAAATCGTCCGCCACGGCATCCTTGTCAATCGCAATCCTGTCCGCGCCGGTTTCATACCTAATCGTGGCCAGTAAATCCAGGGCGGACTGAACATCCGTTAGCACCTTTTCCCCGCCCGTGATTACGGCAATATTTGCGCCGCTGCGCTGGATATTTTCGATCTGCATAGCCTGCATCCACCTGTCAGTCCGTAAATTTTCCAGTTGTCTTTTCCACCGCCGCCAACATTTTCTGTTTAGCTTCCGCCATAGGAGCCTCCATGGTACAGCCCGCGGCCGCCGCGTGTCCGCCGCCGCCAAGCTCCGCGCAGACGACGCTGGCATTGATTCGAGGTCCGGTGCGCACAGAAAACTTCCACACGTCGGGCCGCAGCTCCCGCATGGTAATGCCGCAATCCGTACCTTCAATCTGTCCGCCAAGAGAACTTAAATCCTCCGCGTCCGTTTCGTCCGCTCCAACCCGCTCCATCAGGGAGATGGGAACCTTCATCACCACAATCCGGCCGCCGTCGTAAAACTCCATACCCGCCAGCATGTCGCCCTCCAATTCCAAACGCTTGCGGCTTTTGGTGCGGAAGAACACCTGATTCACGGTTCGATAGTCAATGCCAGTGTCCAGAAGTTCCGCCGCCACCCGATGGGTATTGGCGGTGGTGTTGCTATATTGAAAGCAGCCCGTGTCGGTGGAAATGGCCACATACAAAGGCAGGGCCATCTCCGTCGTGACGGGACCAAGCTCTTTTAAAATGTCGTATATAATCTCACCGCAGGCGCCGGCGCCCGTCCGAACCATGTTGGCTCTTCCAAAGCGCGCAAAAGAAGGATGGTGGTCAATCGCCAAATCCACCCGATTCTTATACTGCTCTGCGTTTTTGGGAAACAGGTCCGTCACCGCGATATCAGTGGACACCACATGGGTGGGAACAAAGCCCTCCGGCGCTTCATAGGGCGCCATATAGGGCGCGGTGGTGCGGGTTTTGCCGTCATTTTCCAGCAGATACGCCCGCTTGCCAAGTTTCCGCAGTCCGGCGCACAAGCCCGCCGCGCAGCCCACCGTGTCCCCGTCGGGGCGCACATGCGTGAGAATCAGAACGTCGTCAAACTCCCGCAGCAGCGCGGCTGCCTGAGCCACCGTCAAGTCCGTCATTCCTCTTCCTCCTGCCCGGCTTGTTCTGCGTCCTTGCGCTCCACGCTGCGAAGCAGTTCTAAAATATGGGCTCCATGAGCAATGGAATCGTCTGCAACAAATTGCAGCTCCGGCGTATAGCGCAAGCGCAGCGCCCCGCCCAACTCCCGCCGCAAAAAGCCTGCGGCGGATTTTAAACCCTTGAGCACATCCTTTTCCTGCTCCTTGTCCAAAACACTGACAAATACCTGCGCATAGCGCAAATCCGGTGTGGTGTTCACCCGGGTAATACTCACCATGCCCACCCGGCTGACGCGGGGATCTTTCAGTCCACGAAGCTGGGCCGCCAGCTCCCGCTGGATTTCTTCGTTAATGCGGCCGATGCGATTACTGGCCATAACATGCTCCTTTCCATAGGCGTTCATCAAAACGCCATCCTCTGTATCAAAAGCAGGGGGCGGCGGCCATGCCACCGCCCCCCTATTGTATCCGGTTACCGGGGAATTTCCTCCATGGTGAAGCCCTCGATAATGTCACCCTCTCGGATGTCGTTGAACCGATCCACTGTCAGGCCGCACTCGTAGTTGGTGGTGACCTCCTTGACAGAGTCCTTAAACCGCTGGAGAGAGCCAAGCTTCCCCTCGTGAATCACAATGCCGTCCCGCACAACGCGCACGCTGCAATCCCGGAGCAACTTGCCGTCCTGTACATACGCGCCAGCCACGGTGCCGATGGCGGACACCTTGTAGGTCTGGCGGATCTCCGCATGGCCCAGAACCACTTCCTTAAACTTGGGAGCCAGCAGGCCCTTCATGGCGGACTCAATTTCGTCAATGCAGTCGTAAATCACGCGGTACATCCGCATATCCACGTTCTGCCGGACCGCGCCATCTCTGGCGGCAGCATCGGGACGGACGTTGAAGCCCACGATGATGGCGCCCGTGGAGGCAGCCAACATCACGTCGGACTCACTGATGGCGCCCACACCGCCGTGGATAACCCGAACGGCCACCTCGGCGTTGCTGAGTTTTTCAAGGGACACGCGGACGGCTTCCACGCTGCCCTGCACGTCGGCCTTGACAATGAGGGCCAGCTCTTTGCGCTCGCCCGCCTGAATCTGGTCGAACAGATTCTCCAGCGATACCTTTTGAACCGGCGCGGCGAACTTGAGCTTTTCCTCTTCCTTGCGCTGCTCAACCAGTTCGCGGGCCATACGCTCGTCGGCCACCACGTTAAAGGTGCAACCGGCGGCAGGGGCCTCAGACAGGCCCGCAATCTCCACGGGAACGGAGGGACCGGCCTCTTCGATGCGCTTGCCCTTGGAGTTGGTCATCGTCCGCACGCGGCCCACGCCGGTACCAGCAATGATGGTGTCGCCCTGATGCAGGGTTCCGTTTTGGACCAAAAGCGTCGCCACGGGGCCGCGGCCCTTATCCAACCGGGCCTCGATCACTGTGCCGGAGGCGGCGCGGTTGGGGTTGGCCTTCAGCTCCGCCATTTCGGCGGTAAGCAGCACCATTTCCAGCAATTTATCAATGCCGGTGCGCTTTTTGGCGGAGATGGGACAGCAGATGGTTTCGCCACCCCAGTCCTCCGTGACCAGGCCGTATTCCGTCAACTGCTGCTTAATCTTTTCGGGATTGGCAGCAGGCTTATCGATTTTGTTGATGGCCACCACAATGGGGATTCCGGCGGCCTTGGCGTGGTTGATTGACTCCACGGTCTGGGGCATGATGCCGTCGTCCGCCGCCACAACCAGAATGGCGATGTCCGTAATCATGGCGCCGCGGGCGCGCATGGAGGTAAATGCCTCGTGACCCGGCGTATCCAGGAAGGTGATGGGCTTTCCTTCCAACTGCACCTGATACGCACCGATGTGCTGCGTAATACCGCCCGCTTCGCCCTCGGCAACAGAGGTGTCGCGGATGGCGTCAAGCAGAGAGGTCTTGCCGTGGTCCACGTGACCCATGACCACCACCACGGGAGCACGGGAAATCAGATCCTCTTCCTTATCCTGGTGGGCGTCGATCAACTGCTCCTCGATGGTGACGGTGACTTCGTGCTCCACCTTGCAGTTAAACTCCAGCGCCACCAGAACTGCGGTGTCATAATCAATTATCTGGGGCAGGGAAGCCATGATGCCGCTTTTCATCAGCACCTTAACCACTTCCGCACCGGTTTTCTTCATGCGGGAGGCCAATTCGCCCACGCTGATTTCATCGGGAATGGAAACCTTCAGGGGTGCTTTTTTGGCAATCTCAAGCTGAAGGCGGCGCATTTTCTCATGCTCATCCTGCCGCCGCTTGTTCGAAAACGTCATGCCGGGACCGGGACGGCGGTTGTTGTTGGGGCGAAGCTTCTGCTTTCCCGCTGGGGGGGCCTGCATCCGCCGGGCCTTGTCGGGCGCCATCTGCTCCAGCCGCTCGTCATACTTCGCCAGATTCACGTCGCCGCCCTTGCGGGTGTCCACCACTTTCTTTTGGGGGACGCGGGTCGCGGGCTGGGAAAGCACAGGCTTCGCCTGTCCAGCGGCAGGCTGGGAATTAGCCGGCCGGGGCGCGGCATTGGGGGCGGGCGCTGCCGCCTTCTGCGCCGGAACCGCTGGAGCGGTGAGCTGTTGAGCAGGCTTTTCCACGGCGGCCTGAGCGGGTGCAGGCGCGGGGGCGCTTTGCTCCTGCTTTGCCGGCTCCCGGTAGGTATCGGCAAAAATCTCCTGAATTCCAGACGCCGGATGCGCTTGGGTCAACGCCTCAAACACCAGCGACAGCTCTTTGTCGGTCAATGCCTGCATATTACTCTTGGGGGCCTCGCCATACTTCCCCAGAATCTCCATGATGTCCTTGTTGCTCAGGCCTAGATCCTTGGCCAGTTCCCGGACTCTGTATTTATTTGCTGCACTCGTACTCAATAAAGCCACCTCCATTGTTCGCTTGCGAGGGGGGACGCCGTCTCCTCTCTGCGGCCCGCGCCGCCTTCCTTGGCGGTTGGGTCAGGGCACGCTTCCGGAGAATCGCCGCCGGAAACGCAATATATCTATCGCCGCTGTGCGGCGAAGCAAAGGGAGCGTCGCCCTCCGCCAACCCCCGAACGGGGGAGTATTCTCAGTTATCTTTTTTCGGGAAGGTGCCCTTCCCGTGCTTCACGGGAGAGCTGTGGGCAAAGGACTTGGGTCCCTTCCCGCTGAACGCGGGCTTGCCGTAGGGCTTCCGGTCACCGCCGGGTGTGCCGGGCTTGCCATAGGGCTTCCGGTCCCCGCCGGGTGCGCCGGGCTTGCCATAGGGCTTCCGGTCCCCGCCGGGTGCGCCGGGCTTGCCATAGGGCTTCCGGTCACCGCCGGGTGTGCCGGGCTTGCCATAGGGCTTCCGGTCCC
>NZ_DAMBZJ010000010.1:77360-87221 GCF_032060045.1 Oscillibacter sp. | reverse complement strand
ATCCCTATGAGGTGACCGACGTGACAATTATAAACGGTATCCGGGAGCTGGAAGAATACAACCGTGGGGAGGAGCCGACTTGCTGAGGCGGCGGCTGACCCGGGGGCGGCATGAAACGACTGGGGAGAGTGCTGTTCAGCAGGCGGGCATCCAAAGCAGCGGAGAGGCTTGAATAAAGCAGCCCTTTTTCGGGAGCGTTGAGCTGTGAAAGGAAAAAAGCCGCCCCCGCCGAATTTCGGCGGGGGCGGGCAGGAGGGCTGCTCAGCCGTCCTGCTTGGCGTTGCACTTTGCGAGGAAGCGGGCATTGTCGATGACGGCGCGGGTGTGGGTTCCCTTTCCGATGGGGCCTTTTTCGTCCCAGGCCGTGACCTTAAAGTCCACCATTTTTCCGTTTTCGGAAATGGCGGTGACCTCGGCTTCCGCCCAGACCTTCATACCCACGGGGGTGGGGGCGTCGTGGCTGATTTCAAGACGCACGCCGACACTGCCCTTACCCTCTTCAAGCCCCTGCTGCAAGCAGTTAAGGGCCGCGGTTTCCATCAAGGCGACCATAAACGGCGTGCCAAACACCGGCAGCGCGCCGGACCCGACGGCGGAGGCGGTCAACGCGTCCGTGACCACTTGCTCTCCGCGATAGGTTGTTCCAATTGTAACCATGTTTACATTCTCCTTTGTATGTTGACTTGTGTGTGTTCATTATACCGATATGCCCTTTGCCTTACAAGGGCAAAAACGAAAAAACCGGATTGGACCGGCTTTTTGAAGAATGCAGGCGGCGTGGAAACCGAAATCCGGTTTCCACGCCGCTTTTAAACAATACTTTTAAGCTTTCAGACGCAGCCATTCGGAGTCGTAAAGCTTCAAGGTGGCTTCGGGAAGGTTCAAAAATGCCTCGCAGCTTGCCAACACCTCATCCGAAGGATAAGCCACCGGATCGGCGGTGATTTCCGCGTCCAGCGCTTCCTTGACGCTCATCAGGGGGGTGGAATAGCCGATGGCCTCGCAGTTGGCAACGCCAACTTCCGTGGAGCACATGAAGTTGATGAACTTCTCTGCATTCTCCTGATTGGCGGCCCCCGCGGGGATACACATGGCGTCGGTAAAGATATTGGTTCCCTCGGAGGGGAGCACGAAGGCAAGGTCCTCGTTGTTGTCGTGCATGGAGAGGTAGTCTCCCGCGTAGTACACGCCGATGGCGGCTTCGCCGCCCTCCAGCTTGTCAAAAATCTCGTCCATGACGTAGGCCTGAACGATGCCGTCCTTCTTCTGCTGAATCAAAAGGTCTGTGGCCTCGGCAATCTGGGCGGGGTCGGTGGTGTTATAGGAATAGCCAAGGGTTTTCAGCGCCACGCCGATGGCGTCCCGGGAGTTGTTGATCATCAAAACCTGCCCAGCGTATTTTGTGTCGAACAGGGCCTGATAGCTGGTGATGGCCTCGCTTACCATGGACGTATTGTAGATGATGCCCACGGTGCCCCACATATAGGGGACGGAATAGGTGTTCTCCGGATCATAGGCAGGGTTTAAGAAGTTGGGGTCCACGTCCGATGCGTTGGGAATGTTGTCAAAGTTCAGCGGCAGGAGCATCTTCTCATCGATCAGGCGGGAGATCATATAGTCGGAGGGAATAATTACGTCATAGGAGTCTCCCTGCTTCAGGTTGGCATACAGCGTCTCGTTGTCGGGGCAGACGGTGTAATTCACCTTAATACCGGTTTCATCCTGAAATTTTTCAATCACGTTCAGTGTTCCGTCCTGTCCGGTGGAGATATACTCGCCCCAGTTGAGAACGTTAATTTCACCGTTGGGATATTTACTGGCAGAGTTGCCGCAAGCGGTGAGCAGGGGACAGACTAAAAGGGCTGCCAGAGCCAGAGAGAGGATTTTTTTCAATTCTTCATATTCTCCTTTGCAATTGTAGTATGGGGGCAAACGGCGCGTCGGTCCTTCAGGTTTTTGGGGTCAGGGCGGCGCGCTGGCGCCGCACGGCGGAGTTCTGACGGGTCTGACGCAGGTTCACGATAATTAAAAGCACCAACACCGAGATAAATAAAAGCGTGGAAATGGCATTGATTTCCGGACTGATTTTCCTCCTTGCCATGGAGTAAACCTCCATCGCAAGGGTGGAAACCTTGTTGCCCGCGGTAAAATAGGAAATCACAAAATCGTCCACCGACATGGTGAAGGCGATGATGGTCCCGTTGACGATGCCGGGCATCAGATCGGGCAGGATCACCTTGCGGAAGGCGTAAAAGCCCCGGGCACCCAAATCCTGCGCCGCCTCGTAGATATGGGGGTCCAATTGCCGCAGGCGGGGCATCACGGACAAAATGACATAGGGGATATCAAAGGTCACGTGGGCAATCAGCATGGTGCCGAAGCCCTTGGCCAGCGAGATGCCCACAGCCTTCCCGACGGTGGCGTTGAATGCGCCGATGGCAAGCATAAACAAGAGGGACAGTGACACGCCGGTGACAATATCCGCATTGGTCAGGGGAATGTTGTTAATAGACATCAGGGTGTGGCGGCTGCGCCGCTTCATGGCCGCAAAGCCCATGGCAGCAGCGGTCCCCGCCACCATGGCGATGAGGGAGGCCAGCACGCTGACAAGCAGCGTGGTTCGCAGGGCGCTGAGAATCGCTTCGTCCTGAAACAGGCGAACGTACCATTGCAGGGAGAATCCGCCCCACACCGTCCGGCTTTTCGTGGCGTTGAAGGAAAAGAAAATCAGCACGAAAATCGGCGCGTAGAGAAACAGAAAGGTCAGCACCAGAAGCAGGCGGTTGCCGAAACGGTTTTTTCTCACAGCAGCATCGCCTCCTCCTCACCCTCGCCGAAGCGGTTCATCACGGCCATGGAGATCAGCACAATGACCATCATCACAAGGGAGATGGCGGAGCCGAGATAGGGGTTGTACGACCCGCCCAGAAATTGCGTTTCAATCAGGTCGCCCAGCAGCGTCACCATGCCGCCGCCAAGCAGGCGGGAGATGGCAAAGGTGGCAACCGAGGGGACGAATACCATAGTGATGCCGGAGAGAATCCCGGGGACCGACAGCGGAAAAATCAGCCTGCGAAAGATTACGGCGCTGTTTGCGCCCAAGTCCTGCGCTGCCTCGATCAGCCGTGGGTCGATTTTTTCAATCACCGTGAAAATGGGCAGAATCATAAAAGGCAGGTAGTTATACACCATGCCCAGTACGATGGCCCCACGGGTGTTGATCATGGGGAAGTAAGTGAAATCCGTCCCGAACAGGCCGTTTACAAGGGCGATCAGGCCAATTTTCTGGAACAGGGTGTTCAAAAGCCCGGTGTTTTCCAGAATGGACATCCACGAGTAAGTCTGAAGCAGAAAGTTCATCCACATGGGCAGCATAATCACAATCGTGGCGATGCGCCTGAGGCCGGGACCCTCTCGGGCCAGAAACCAGGCCACGGGATAGCCGATGAGAATGCAGATCAGCGTGGCAATGGCCGCAAGAAGAAAGGACCGGCCGAACACGGCGGCATAGGTCCCCATGGCGCGGAAATTTTCCAGCGTAAAGCTGGAGCCGTTATGAAAGGCGTAAATCACGACCAGAATCAGGGGCGTCACCACGAAAATCGCCATCCATGCCACATACGGCATGGCCAGACCTCTATTCCTCATGGCTGCCGCCCTCCGGGGAATCCTCCTCCTCGTCCAGCGCCTCCGCGTCGGACAATTCGTCGTATTCCTCGCTGTAAGAGCTGTAATCTCCGAATTTTCCGGAATACTCGCTCTTTTTCATGATGTGGAACCCCTCCGGGTCGATTTTCACACCGATCTTGGCGCCGACAGGGGAGTGGTCCGTGGTTTGAATCAGCCACTTGAAGCCACGGAAGTCCACGATGATGTCATACTGCATGCCTTTGAAGGTCACGTTGGTGACGGTGCCCACAATCTGGCCTTGCTCCACGGGTACAATGTCGATATCTTCCGGACGAACCACCACGTCCACCGGCTCGTTTGGGGCAAAGCCACCGTCCACGCAGGGAAAGGTCTTGCCGTACAGCTTAACCACCCGGTCTTCAAGCATCACACCGTCAATAATGTTGGATTCACCGATAAAGTCCGCCACAAAGGCGTTTTTCGGCTCGTTGTAGATGTCCTCCGGCGTGCCTATCTGCTGAATGGAGCCTTTGTCCATCACCACAATGGTGTCGGACATGGTGAGGGCCTCCTCCTGATCATGGGTGACATATATAAAGGTGATGCCCACCTGCTGCTGAATCTTTTTCAGCTCAATCTGCATGTCCTTGCGCAGCTTTAAGTCCAGCGCACCCAGAGGTTCGTCCAAAAGTAGCACTTTGGGTCGATTTACCAGTGCCCGGGCGATGGCAACCCGCTGTTGCTGGCCGCCGGAAAGGGCGTCTGGTTTGCGGTGCTCAAAGCCAAGAAGGCTGACGGTTTCCAGCATTTCCAGAACCTGCCGCTTAATTTCCGTCTCCGCCAACTTCACCGTCCGCTTTCCAGAGGGGTCCGCAGGGTCGACAACGCGCTTCATCCGCAGGCCAAAGGCCACGTTTTCAAACACGTTCATGTTGGGAAACAGGGCGTATTTCTGGAATACCGTGTTGATTTGCCGCTGAAAGGGCGGAACGTCATTAATCCTCACACCGTCGAACAGGACATCTCCCGACGTTGGCGTCGTGAAACCCCCGATGATACGCAGCGTCGTGGTCTTGCCACAGCCGCTGGGTCCAAGCAGTGTGAGGAATTCTTTGTCATTGATATAGAGATTTAAGTGATCGAGAACAAGCTCGTCGTCAAACGCCATGCAGAGGTCCCGCAGGCGAATCAACTCTTTGGACATGTATCCTCCCCCGTTTCTACAATTAATCGAATAAAAACGCCTCTTTTCTCTGTTGAGGGGGAACCTTTCTCGTTGAAATTCGGCAATTACAAATTGTATCGAAAAGGCTTTGAAAAGTCAAGGAAAATAGCGATTTTTGAATGGAATATTTTCCACCCGCAAAACCTTGCCTCGCAAGTACTCAAGAATCCCGGCGTTCGATTGAAAATCAAACGCCAATTGATAGGACCAAAGGCACTGCTTCTGCTCCCCATAACGCCGGTTGATTTCGCCCCGGCCATATTTACCGTCTCCCAGCAGAGGACAGCCGATTTCCGCCATGGAAACGCGGATCTGGTGGGTTCTTCCGGTTAAAAGCTCGCATTCCACAAGAGACAGCTCGCCTTTTTTCTGCAAAGTCTTATAATAGGTAACGGCGCTGCGGCCGCCAGGGATGGGGCGGCGATAAAAAGAAACTTCTTTTTTTCGCTCATCCTTTAAAAGAAAGCCCTCAATTTTCCCGGCCGAGGGTCGGGGATTTCCCACCGCCACGCATAGATAGGTCTTTCGCAGTTCGTGGGTGCGGATTTTATCATTGATAATTCGCAATGTATCCGCATTTTTTGCGGCGATGACAATGCCGCCGGTGTTGCGGTCGATACGGTTGCAAAGAGCGGGGACGAAGGAGTTTTCCTCCGCCGGGTTCCACTCATGCTGCTGATAAAGGTACGCCTGAATGTGGTGGACTAATGTGTTCACTTTTTCTGTTTCGTCGGCGTGGACCACAAGGCCCGGGCGCTTGTTCACCAGCAAAAGGTTCTCGTCCTCATATACAATGTCGAGCTGGGGACGAAAAGAGGAGAGAAACTTGTCCTTCTCTGTGTCCGGCTCCTGAAAAAATTCGTCGTTGACGTACATCTGCACAAGATCGCCCAGTTCCAGCCGGACTTCCCGCTTCGCGCCCTTGCCGTTGACCTTCACCCGCTTGAGGCGAATATATTTTTGCACCAGGGCGGGGGGCAAGGCGGGCGCAGCCTTGGCCGTGAACCGGTCCAGCCGCTGTCCCGCATCATTTTTGTTGATGGTAAATTCCCGCATAGGACCCTCCAAATATCGGTATAGGCACATTGTAGCCGATTTTGGGAAAAAAGCAAGGAAATCCGAAAAAGTATTTGACAAGTCTTTCAATATCCATTATAATACTGCTCGTGTCATTGCGAGGTGTGCTATGCGTTTAGACCTAAAACCTATTTTGAATTTCCCCGGAAAATCCTTGGAGTTTCAATTTTCCATGGACTTGTCTGACGCGGAACTGAACGGTCAGTATCCCGTGACAGAGCCGGTTTCGGTGGAAGGGTCCGTGCGAAACAGCGCGGGCGCGCTGGAGCTTTTCATGACGGCCTCCAGCACGCTGGACGCCGCCTGCGACCGTTGTACAAAGCCTGTCCAGATTTTCAAGGAAGTAAACTTTTCCTGCCTTTTGGCGGAGGAGCTGGAAAACGGGGAAAATGACGAGATCGTCTTACTGGAAAACGGCGAGGTGGATGTAGGCGAGCTGGCCCGCACCGCGTTCATTTTGGAAATGGACGCCAAATTTTTGTGTTCTGAAGATTGCAAAGGACTTTGCCCCCGTTGCGGCGCCGACCTGAACCTCGGTCCCTGCGGCTGCAAGAAGGACGCGGACCCGCGTTTTGCGGCCCTTGCAAAGCTTTTGGAGAGCAACTAATAAATACGTAACAAGAGCGGAGAGGCCAAGGCCCCCGCTGATCTGAAGGAGGTGTCATCATGGCAGTACCCAAGACAAAAGTATCCAAGGCAAGACGGGACAAGCGCCGCAGCTCCACGTGGAAGCTGGCGACCCCCGGCCTCGTTGCCTGTTCCAAATGCGGTGCTCTGCACCTGCCTCACAGAATGTGCAAGGAGTGCGGCACTTACAACGGCCGGACCATCAAGGTCGTCAAGTCCGCGGCCGTGAACGCTGCGAAATAAGGTTTGCATCATAAATGGGGAGGAAAGAGTGCGCTCTTTCCTCCTTGTTTTGTGTCCGAGGATGTGGGACCTGCATGCGGCTTCGCAGTCGTGTACGAAGCCGACAGAAATGCTGTACATTTCCCACAAATATGGTATGATGACAGTATCACTGAAAGAAAAGGGGCTGTATGCGCTGTGAAAAAATCATGGATCCGGCTTCTGGACGCAGCCATTCCGTTCACCGTCCTGCTCTTGCTCATTTTGCAAATATGGGGTTCATTCTATAATCTGAAACGCAGCATTGACATGGGCTATGGGCACAGCTATGATTTAAAAGCGTGGATTTTTACCATATTATATTTGCTTGTGATTTTGCTGATCGACCTGCACCTGATATACGGCAAGGATTTGCTGCCGGTCAGGGCCATCTGCAATTATTGGGGCGTGGTGTCTCTGGTTCTTCTTGCGGGACTGGTCAGGATACTGCCTGAAAACCTTTTCAGTGTCGTTTTGCTGGGAGTTACGCCCCTCCCTCTGCTTCAACCGCTGCTAGACCCTCTGCCGTGGACGGTCAACTGTGCGCTTGCATGTTTATTTTGCGGATTGCACTGGCTGCTGTGCCGGCGGCTTTTTCGTAAGAAAAAACAGGCTGCTTTGCCCCATTCCGGGCATGAAAATATAGAAACGGGAGGAAACCCATGAAACCCATTGTTGCCATTGTGGGCAGGCCCAATGTGGGCAAGTCCATGCTGTTCAATAAACTTATCGGCCGTCGGCTCTCCATTGTGGAGGACACACCGGGGGTCACCCGGGACCGGGTGTACGGTGAGACGGATTGGAACGGTCGCACTTTTACACTGATTGACACCGGCGGAATTGAACCCCGGACCGACGATCAGATTCTCACCTTTATGCGCCAGCAGGCGCAGCTTGCTATCGACCACGCCACGGTCATCGTCTTTTTAACGGACGTGAAGACCGGACTCACCGCCTCGGACCACGAAGTGGCGAATATGCTGCTTAAAAGCGGTAAACCCATTGTTCTGGCGGTGAACAAGATGGACTCCACCGGCGCCATGAACCCGGATTTTTACGAGTTTTATAATCTGGGCATGGGGGACCCCATTGCCGTCTCGGCTGTCCACGGTCACGGAACTGGTGACCTTCTGGACGCCTGCGTGGCCCATTTCTTGCCCGAGGAGGAAGATGAGGAGGGGGCGGATGCCATCAAGGTGGCATTGATCGGCAAGCCCAACGTGGGCAAGTCCTCTCTTTTGAACCGGATTCTGGGGGAGGAGCGGAGCATCGTCAGCGACGTGGCAGGCACCACACGGGACGCCATCGACTCTCTTTTTGAAAACGAGCAGGGGAAGTTCCTGTTCATCGACACGGCGGGCATGCGGAAAAGATCCAAGGTGGAAGAAGACATCGAGCGGTACAGCGTTTTGCGGGCCACCATGGCCATTGAGCGAAGCGACGTGTGCCTGATCCTCATTGATGGGCGGGAAGGCGTGACCGAGCAGGACACCAAGGTGGCGGGTCTGGCCCACGAAGCGGGGAAAGCCTCTGTCATCGTGGTGAACAAATGGGATTTGGTGGACAAAGACGACAAGACTATGGACCGGCTTACCGCCGACATCCGGCGTGATTTGGGCTTTATGACCTATGCACCAATTCTGTTTATCTCCGCCCTGACCGGGCAGCGGGTGAACAAGCTTTTCGATCTGATTGTGGCCGTGAGCAATCAGGCATCTTTGCGCATTACCACGGGAATGTTGAATAACGTCCTATCCGACGCGCAAACCCGGGTGCAGCCCCCCTCCGACAAGGGCCGCCGCCTGAAAATCTACTATATGACGCAGGTGGGTATCCGCCCGCCCCATTTCGTGGTGTTTTGCAACGACGCTAGACTGTTCCACTTCTCCTATCAGCGGTATCTTGAAAATCAGATCCGCGCCGTATTTGGACTGTCGGGGACGCCCATCATTCTCTCTATCCGGCAAAAGGGTGACAAGGAGGAATAAGGATATGGAGGCATCGGGTTCCATCTATCAATTTTCGCTGTTGCCTGCCATTGGTCTTGGCGCGCTTACGGCGCTGGCCGCATACCTGCTGGGCTGCTTCAACGGGGCGGTGATTGTCTCCAAGTATATTCTGAAGGACGATATCCGCACCCATGGCAGCGGCAACGCGGGGCTGACCAATTTTTACCGAACCTTCGGAGGAGCGCTGACCTTTGTTGTTATTCTGACCGACGTGCTCAAGGCGGTGTTCGCTGTGCTGATCGGCATGGCGGTATTCGGGCATTTTATGGGTGAGCCTGCCTTTGGAAAGCTGTTTGCAGGGCTGTTTTGCATGATCGGACATATGTTCCCCTGCATGTTCCACTTCAAAGGAGGCAAAGGCGTTCTCTCTGGTGGCATCGTGGCAATTATGCTGGATTGGAGGGTGGCGTTGATTGTCTGGGGCGGCTTTGTTTTGCTGGCTTCATTGACGCGCTTTGTCTCTCTGGGGTCTGTTTTTGCCGGGGCGGCGCTTCCATTTGCCACTTATTTTGTGATGCACAGCCCGGTGCTGGCTTTTTTGGCCGCCTGCTGCGGCGCGTTGCTGATCTGGGGACATCGGGCCAACATTCGGCGGCTGCTTCGGGGCGAGGAGAGCAAGTTCAGCTTCCATCGAAAGCAATAGCGGTCGGTTCAAAGGGGCTTTGCCTCAAAAAATTTTCTACAGAAAGCGGGATTCGGATATGAAGGCAGTGGTTTTAGGCAGCGGCGGCTGGGGGACGGCTCTGGCCATGGTACTGTGTGATAACGGGCACGACGTTACCCTCTGGTCCCACAGTCCGGGAAAAGCGGAGCTGATGGCGGGAAATCGGAGAAATCCAGCACTGCCTGACGTGGAGCTTCCCGCCGCGCTGAAATTCAGCGGAGAGATCCGCTGTGTGGAGACGGCGGAACTCGTGGTGTCCGCCTCGCCGTCCTATGCCGTGCGGAGCAATCTCCGCCCCGCCGCGTCATTTTTAAAGAAGGGCACGGTGCTGGTCAGCGTATCTAAGGGCATCGAGCGGGACACTAACC
>NZ_DAMBZJ010000010.1:65604-77350 GCF_032060045.1 Oscillibacter sp. | reverse complement strand
GCTTGTGCGGGAGGAAACGGAGGACCGCTTCCCCGTGACGGCCTTGTCCGGCCCTTCCCACGCAGAGGAGGTGAGCCTTCGTCTGCCCACCGGGTGCGTGGCGGCGGGGGAGAACGGCGAGGCCGTAAAGCTGGTGCAGGACGCGTTTATGAATCAGAACTTTCGGGTGTATACCAGTCCGGACATCGTGGGCGTGGAGCTGGGCGGTGCGTTGAAAAACGTGGTGGCCCTGAGCTGTGGAATCTGTGACGGAATGGGCTATCAGGACAATACCAAGGCCTTATTGATGACCCGTGCCATGGCGGAAATCGCCCGGCTGGGTGAGACGCTGGGCGGACACCGCCAGACCTTTGCAGGCCTTGCGGGAATGGGAGATTTGATTGTCACCTGTACCTCCATGCACTCGCGAAACCGCCGGGCGGGGATCCTCATCGGACAGGGGAAGACCGCCGAGGAGGCCATGGATGAGGTTGGCGCGGTGGTGGAGGGGTACTACGCCGCCGAAAGCGTCCATCAGCTGAGCCAGCGGGCCGGTGTGGAAATGCCGATCTGCGCCTGCGCCTATCAGGTGCTCTATCGGGGCAGGGGCGTCCGGGACGCGGTGGCGGAGCTGATGGGCCGCTCGAAAAAAGACGAACTGGGCTATGACTGGATGTAATATCCGGTGAAACAATGTGACCACGGCTAAGCATAGCCGTGGTCACAAACTTTATTGAGAAAAAATAACTCCCGAACCGGAAGGTTCGGGAGTTGATTTGTCTATCAGACCGCTCTGGTAACTTTGCCGGAACGCAGACACCGGGTACAAACATATACATGGCGGGGCGTACCGTTCACAACAGCCTTGACACGCTTTACGTTGGGCTTCCAGGGACGATTGGAACGTCTATGGGAGTGAGACACCTGAATACCAAAGGTGACACCCTTATCGCAAAATTCGCACTTAGCCATCCGTTGCACCTCCTTGCTGTTGGGAAATCGAACCTGCTTCTCACAGGCACAAACGATATTTTAACAGATGAAAACATAAAAAGCAAGGGGAAATCTTAAAAAATATTCAAAAATATTAAAGCCGGACGCGCCGGGTGAAACAGTTGCGAAAAACAGGTGTATACGTTATAATAATAACCAAAAAGCGGTTATGATAAAAAAACCAATTCAAACCGCTGCGGCGCTGTGCGTCTGCGAACTGAAAACACCGTGGGGCGGCGGGAAAAAGGCCGCCTCGGAAGGAGACTGGCGCTTATGACGGCAAACGGACTGAAAATGACGGAGTTTGCGGCTGCCTTTGATTTGCAGTTGCTCAATCGGGGGAGCGATTATGAGGAGGCGGTTCTTACCATTACGGATGTAAATCGGCCAGGGCTTCAATTTTTGGGTTTTTATGATTATTTTGACCCCCGCCGTCTTCAAGTAATCGGTAAGGCGGAAATTATGTATCTGAAGGGCCTGAGCGCACAGGAGCGGAAAAAGGCCTTTGACGACCTGTTTCTCTACGATATTCCGGCGCTGGTGATTTCCCGAAATCTGGACTGCTTCCCGGAGTGCCTTGAAAGCGCCCGGGATTACGAGCGAACGCTGCTGCGCACCTCGGAAACCACCGTTGAGTTCACCTCCCACGCCATAGAATTTCTCAATCACCGACTGGCCCCCTGTATAGGGCGGCACGGCGTTTTGATGGATGTGTACGGTGAGGGAATTCTGCTTACCGGGGACTCCGGGATCGGAAAGAGCGAGACGGCCATCGAACTGATTATGCGCGGGCACCGGCTGGTGGCCGATGACTCCGTGGACATCCGGCGCATCTCCAATGAGTTGATTGGTACGGCGCCGGAGATGATCCGCCATTACATCGAGCTGCGAGGAATCGGTGTGATTGACGTGCGGCAGTTGTTTGGAATGCGGGCCATCAAGGAAGAGGCACAGATTGATTTGGTGGTAGAACTGGAGCAGTGGGACAGCAGCCGGGTTTACGACCGGCTGGGTCTGGAGGATCACTATTTGGAGATTCTGGATCTACAAGTACCCTGCGTCAACATCCCTGTGCGGCCCGGACGGAATCTGGCCAGCATCGTGGAGGTAGCCGCCATGAACAACCGCCACCGCCGCTTCGGCTACAACGCCGCGGAAGAGCTGGTCCGGCGGGTAGACGAACGGGCAGACCGGGGAGCGCAGTGAGATGTATATTGGTTTGGATGTCGGCGGCACGAACCTGCGGGCCGGTCTTGTAGATGAAGCGGGCCGCCTGCTGGCGGTGCGGAAAATCCCGCTGGGCGAATTTCAGGGAGTGGAACCCTTTGCCAAGACGCTTGCGTCCCTTGCTGCGCAGGCCGCCCGGGACGGGGGCATAAGCCCCGGGAATCTTGCCTACGTAGGCGTAGGCATACCCGGTGCAACGACAAAGGAAGAAATACTTTACACCTGCAATATTCCAATGAAAAACGTCCCCCTTGCGCGGCTGCTTCAAAGCTACCTTGACGTTCCCGTTCTGCTGGAGAACGACGCCAACTGTGCCGCTGTGGGTGAATATTTTTGCGGAGTGGGACAAGGGACGAAAAACTTTGCCTTAGTGACCCTTGGTACCGGCATTGGCGGCGGGTTTATTTTAAACGAAAAGCTCTACTCCGCCGGAGGAATGGCTGGCGAGGTGGGGCATATGGTAGTGGAGAAGGGGGGCGCGCCCTGCACCTGCGGGCGGCGGGGCTGCTGGGAGACCTATGCCTCCGCCACGGGCCTGATTCGCATGACGAGAGAAGCCATGGAACGAGATAAAAGCAGTCGTTTATGGGAAGAATCCGATGGCGGAACCGCTGTCACCGGCAGGACGGTCTTTGCGGCGGCCCTGCGAGGGGATAAGACGGCGAAGGCGCTGTGCGAAACTTATGTTTCGTATCTGGCGGCGGGAGTTGTAAACCTCTTGAACATTTTTCAGCCGGAGGTGCTTGCCATCGGCGGCGGAATCGGAGAGGCGGAGGAGGAGCTGCTGTTTGCTCCTTTGCGGGAAATTGCGAACCGAGAAAGCTATGCCACCCGTTGTGGCGGAAAGGTATCGGTGGTCCGGGCCAAGCTTGGCGGCGACGCGGGAATGATTGGCGCGGCACTACTGGAGCGAGTAATCTGATTTTTTGAGGGGGAACCATATGGATTGGGCGGAGGAGCTGGACAAATGGGCGGCGGATTATCTGCCGGACCTTGCACTGAAAACCGACGAGGCCATGAGCCGCCATACCTCTTTTCACATCGGCGGACCGGCAAGGCGCATGGCCTTTCCCCGCAGCGGAGAGCAGGTGGTGCTGCTGTGCGACTTTGCCATGGGCTGCGGAGCCCGGCCACTGGTGATGGGAAACGGAACAAATCTGCTGGTGCCCGACGAAGGGCTGGATCGACTGGTGATTGACACCACCGCCGGGCTAAATCACTTGGAGCTGGGAGCGGGAGAAAACGAACTGAAGGCCGAGGCCGGGGCGTCTCTGGCGCGGCTGGCGGACCTTGCGCAAAAGCAAGGCCTTACGGGGTTGGAATTTGCCCACGGCATTCCCGGCACGGTGGGTGGCGCGCTGTGTATGAACGCCGGGGCCTATGGCGGGGAGATGAAGCAGGTGGTGGCCGGAGCTTCCCTGCTGGATCCGGAGGAGGGCGTGAAGTACCTCACGGCGGAGGAACTGGGCTTTGGCTATCGCCGCAGCGTTCTGACGGACCACCCGGACTGGGTGGTTTTATATGCCGTCTTCCGCCTGTCGCCCGGCGACCCGGACCAAATCCGGGCGAGGATGGACGACTTGAAAGCAAGGCGCAAGGCCAGCCAGCCTCTGGAGCTTCCCAGCGCGGGCAGCACCTTTAAGCGTCCGGTGGGCGCCTATGCGGGGACCCTGATTGACCAATGCGGCCTGAAAGGGCTGCGGGTGGGCGGCGCGCAGGTAAGCGAAAAGCACGCGGGCTTTGTGGTTAACCGAGGCGGGGCCACCTTTGCCGACGTGACGGAGTTGATTCATCAGATTCAGCAGCGGGTGGAGGAACTTTCCGGGATTCGTCTGGAGCCGGAAGTTAAAATTGTGCGGTGAGCGCCGCGCAGGAGAGAGAAGCGGGTGATTGCATGGAAATTCTGATTATTTCTGGCCTGTCCGGGGCCGGAAAGAGCAAAGCCGCCTCTTTTTTGGAGGATATGGGCTTTTATATCGTGGACAATATGCCTGCGGCCATGATTCTGAAATTTGCGGAGTTCTGTGCCGGGGGCAACGGACGGTATGACCGGGTGGCGCTGGTGTACGATGTGCGGACCTCGGACTCCTTCACGGAGCTGTTCGACGTGCTGGAAAAACTGCGGGGCATGGGCGGCGTGTGCCGGATGCTATTTTTGCAGGCCTCGCCGGAGGCGGTGATTAAGCGGTATAAAGAGACGCGCCGCCGCCATCCTCTCAGTGGGGGGACGGACACCTTGGAGGAAGCCGTCCGTCGGGAGATTGAGGTGATGCGTCCTGTGAAAGAGCAGGCGGACTACGTCATCGACACCAGCAGCCTGTCCACCGCGCAGCTTCGGGCCGAGCTTTTGCGCCTTTTCAGCGAAAAGGACGAAAAAACGGGGATGACCGTGGCGGTGACCTCCTTCGGCTTTAAGTATGGTTTGCCGCTGGAGGCCGATCTGGTGCTGGACGTGCGGTTTTTGCCAAACCCGTTTTATATAGAGGAACTGCGGGAGAAAACAGGACTGGACAAGGATGTATCCGGCTATGTGTTCTCCTTCCGTCAGGCACGGGAATTCCTCGACAAACTCAAGGATTTGCTGACGCTGACCCTACCACTGTACGCCGAGGAGGGGAAAACCAGCCTCACCGTATCGGTGGGCTGCACCGGCGGACGGCACCGCTCCGTGGCCGTGACCCACGCGCTGACAGGCTATATCCGTCAGCTGGGCTACCCCGTGACGGAGTATCACCGGGACATGCCCAAGGGATGACAGGCCTCGGAATGAAAGGGAAGTCATGGAAAATCAACACACGCTCTACCGTCCCCCAAGGGCGCGGGGACCGAGAATTGCCGTCATCGGCGGCGGACACGGTCTTTCCAACATGCTGCGGGGGCTGAAACAATATACGGAAAATCTCACCGCTATTGTCACAGTGGCGGACGACGGCGGAGGCTCCGGGGCGCTGCGCAGCGATCTGCGGATGCCGCCCCCAGGGGACATCCGCAACTGCCTTGAAGCGCTGGCCAACACGGAGCCGCTGATGGCGGAGTTGCTGCACTACCGCTTTTCGGAGGGCGTACTTGCCGGGCAGAGCTTTGGCAACCTGTTTCTGGCTGCGTTGAACGGGATCTCTCCCTCTTTTGATGCGGCGGTGAGCCGCATGAGCGAGGTTTTGGCCATTACGGGGCGTGTGCTGCCCGTCACCAATGCCAACGTGGACTTGGAGGCGGAGTTTGAAAATGGCGTGCGGGTAATGGGGGAGTCAAAAATCTCCTACTGCAAAAAAGAGCAGGACTGCCGTATCCGCCGGGTTCGGCTTCTGCCCGAGAAACCTCCGGCTCTGCCGGAGGCGGTGGAGGCTATTTTGCGGGCGGATATGGTGGTGCTTGGGCCGGGAAGCCTGTATACCAGCATTATTCCCAATTTACTGGTGGACGGCATTGTGGACGCCGTCAGGAAGGCAAACGGACTGAAAGTCTATGTCTGCAACGTCATGACGCAGGAGGGAGAGACAGAGGGTTACACCGCCGCGGACCACATCGCAGCCCTGTTCAAGCACTCTGCGCCGGGACTGTTTGATTTGTGCCTTACGAATGCCTCGCCCATTCCTCGAATCGTCGCCCAGCGATACGCGCAGGAGGGGGCGGAGCCTATTTGCAGAGACAAAGAACGGTGCGCTGCCCTTGGCGTGGAGCTTATCAACCGGCCGGTGGCCACGGTAGAGGACGGCTTTGTGCGCCACGATCCTGCAAGCCTTGCACGGGAGCTGATTTTGCTCCACGCGGAGCGCAGCGTCCGCATCGCCGGGGACCGGTTTGCCACGGGGGGAGATTTTTATCGTACGGAACACGCAAATGAGTGAGGAGGTGAGCAGGGTGTCTTTTTCCTTCGATGCGAAAAACGAACTGTGTCGACTAGAGGTGCAAAAGCATTGCTGCGCCTTGGCAGAGGCTTATGGCGTCCTGCTCTACTGCAACACCTTTAATCCTGGGGAAATCCGTATTGTCACGGAGAACCCGAATCTTGCCGCAAGGTTGCCTCGGCTGTTTCAGCGGGCCTTTCGCCTCCGGTTTGACAAAAAGCCGGAGCCTTACGCGCAGGGAAAGCTGATGTTTCAGATGACCGAACAGAATAAACTGGACGGCATTATCGACGCGCTGGGCTTTTCTCCGGAGCAGAACATGGTTTTGCACATCAATTTCGGTCTGTTGGAGGAAGAGTGCTGCCGGGCCTCGTTTTTACGGGGCGTGTTTTTTGCAGGGGGAAGCGTCACAGATCCGCTGAAGCGGTATCATTTAGAGTTGGCAACCTCGCATTTGCAGGTGAGCCGGGAACTGGAGGCCCTGCTGCGGGACAACGGCTTTCCCCCCAAGAGCCTGAGCCGAAACGGGAGCTACATCACCTATTTCAAACAGAGCGATCAAATTGAGGATTTTTTGACCCTAATCGGCGCGCCGGTGGCGGCCATGAGCGTGATGAGCGCGAAAATGGAAAAGGACCTGCGCAACAGCGTAAACCGACGGCTGAACTGCGACAACGCAAACCTCGACAAGGCGGTGGACGCAGCGCTGGAGCAAGCAGAGGCCATCCGCCGCCTGATGGACGCGGGACTGCTGGAACAGCTTCCGGACAAACTGCGCAAAACGGCGATGGCCCGGCTGGAAAAGCCGGAGCTGAGCCTTTCTGAGCTGGCGGACAGTTTAGATCCGCCCGTGACGAAATCCTGCCTGAACCACCGCCTGCGCAAGCTCACAGGGCTGGCAAGAGAGCTGCGGGGTGAGCCGCCTAAATAATCAAGACGGCCCGCCGTGCTGCCGGTGACCTTAACAACAAAGGAGAACGCAATGGAGAAACGTATTGTGGATATGACCGGGGATCCCCGGCGGGAACAGTTTGCTTATTTTTCTACTATGGCTAACCCCTATGTGGGGGTGACCTGTCAGGTGGATATCACTGCCCTAGTAGAGAAAATTCGGAGGGACGGTGCGCCTTTTTTCCTTTCTCTGACCTATGAGGTAATGACAGCGGCCAACGCCGTGCCAGAGCTTCGTCGGCGGATAGAAGGGGGACGGGTGGTGGAGTATGGAAGCTGCCGCTGCTCCTGCACCGTGGCGAAGCCTGACGGAGCCTATGCTTACTGCACGCTGGACACGGCGCTGCCGTTTGCGGAATTTATAGAGACGGGCCGCGCGGCACTGGAGGCGGCGAAATACGGTGGAACCATTACGGAGGAGCAGGGCCACGAGGAGTTCTTTTTTGTTTCCTGCGTGCCTTGGCTTCGATATACGGACATAGTTATGCCGGTGCCCAGCCCCGCGTACAGCAACGTGCGGATTTCTTGGGGGAAATGGACGGAGGAAAACGGGCGGACGAGCCTGCCCGTGACGATTTTAGCCCATCATGGGCTGGTGGACGGCATTCATTTGGGACGGTTTTACGAGGAATTGGAGCGCCGGGCATCCAAGGCCTGACGAGACAGGATAAAAGGAGAGTTTATACAATGGATCGGTGTGAGGCGGCCTTTCAATATCACAAAGCGGGCTATAACTGTGCACAGGCGGTGGCTCTGGCGTTTGAGGATTTGCTGGATATACCAAAGCCGGTGATTGCGGCGGCCGGCGGCGGGTTTGGAGGCGGCATGGGTGGTAGTCATGCGGAATTGTGCGGCGCTGTCAGCGGCGGCGTGTTGGTACTGGGATGGCTGGCACCCCAGTCGGACGGCGCGGACGCGGAGGGGAAAAAGCGGACTTATGCCGCCGTGAAGGAGTTTCGCCGCCGGTTTGAGGAGGTTTTCGGACTGACCCGCTGCGGCGACTTGCTGGCGGCCCATCCTAAGCCTGATGAGAAAAACCCGGCTGCCCTGCGTCTGGGCGTCACCGCCCACTGCGACAACATGATTGTCACGGCGGTGGAGATTCTTGAAAAAATGCTTGCGGAGCGGGCCGCGAGCTGATCCGAACGCACGGGGATAAGAAATGGTTTTGGCGGGCGGGCGCTGTCCTTCTGCCGGAAATGCTGATACGAAAGAACAGGAGCGACCTATGTCCTTTGCCCATTTACATGTTCATACGGAGTTCAGTCTGCTGGACGGAGCCTGTCGCATCAAGGAGTTGCCGACCGTTCTGAAGGAGATGGGCCAATCTGCCTGCGCCATCACAGATCACGGGGTGATGTACGGTGCGATTGACTTTTACCGCACCTGCAAAGATGCGGGTATCAAGCCCATCATCGGCTGTGAGGTTTACGTGGCTCCCAGAGGCCGAACCAGGCTGCAAAAGCAGCACGAGTTTGACGCGGAAAGCCGCCATCTGGTGTTGCTTTGTGAAAACGAGGAGGGATATCACAACCTGTCTTATCTGGTGTCCATGGCGTGGACCGAGGGATTTTACATCAAGCCACGGGTAGATTTGGAGCTGCTGCGGGAGCACCACGGGGGGCTGATCGCCCTGTCTGCCTGCCTTGCCGGAGAAATTCCCCGGCGGATACGCAACGGAGAGTATGAAACGGCCAAAACCGTGGTGCTGGAAATGGCAGAGATTTTTGGGCCAGACCGCTTTTATCTGGAGCTTCAGGATCACGGCATTCCCGACCAACAGACGGTGAACCGTGGAATTTTGAAGCTCCACAAGGAGACGGGCCTGCCCATGGTCTGCACCAACGACGCACACTATCTCCGCAAGGAGGACGCAGAGGCCCACGATGTGCTGTTGTGCATCCAGACGGGAAAACTCCTGTCTGACGAGAATCGGATGCGCTATGAGCCGCGGAATTTCTACCTTCGGTCCGAGGAGGAGATGCGGACCCTGTTCGAGGGGTATGAGGACGCCGTGGACAATACCGGAAAAATCGCGGAGCGGTGCAATCTGGAATTTGAATTTGGGAAATATCAGCTCCCGGAATTTCATCTTCCGGAAGGTTACGACGCGTATACTTACATCAAAGAGCTGTGCGACACGGGCTTTGCTCAGCGGTACGGCGAGGAGCACCCGGAGTACCGGGAGCAGCTTCACTATGAGTTGGAAATGATTGAGAAGATGGGCTTTACGGACTATTTTCTCATCGTCTCCGACTTTGTGCGCTACGCCCGGGAGGTGGGAATCCCCGTGGGGCCGGGGCGCGGCAGCGCGGCAGGAAGCCTTGTGAGCTACTGCCTTGGCATCACCGATGTGGAGCCGATGCGCTTCGGCCTGTATTTCGAGCGGTTTTTAAACCCAGAGCGGGTCAGCATGCCGGATATCGATATGGATTTCGGTGACGTGCGCCGGGGTGAGGTGGTGGACTACGTACGCCGGAAGTACGGCGACGACCACGTGGCCCAGATCGTCACCTTCGGCACCATGGCGGCCCGGGGCGTGATCCGGGACGTGGGGCGAGTGCTTGGTATGCCCTATGCCGAGGTGGACACCATTGCAAAGCAGGTTCCCTTTACACCTCATATCACCCTGAAGGATGCGCTGCGGCTCTCAAAGCCCCTCAGCGACCTGTATGAGGGCGACGACAACGTGAAAGTTCTCATCGATACGGCCAAAAAGCTGGAAGGGATGCCTCGCAACGCCTCCACGCACGCGGCGGGCGTGGTGATTACAAAGAGGCCTGTATATGAATACGTCCCCCTTGCAAAAAATGACGACGCGGTGGTCTGCCAATATATTATGACCACGCTGGAGGAGCTGGGCCTTCTCAAGATGGACTTTCTGGGCCTGCGGAACCTGACGGTGTTGGACGACGCAGTGAAAATGGTGCAGTCGGAGCGGTCGGATTTCTGTCTGGAGGACATCCCGGAGGACGACGCGGCAACCTATGAAATGTTGGGGCAGGGGAAGACCATCGGCGTGTTCCAGATGGAATCGGCCGGGATGACCGGCGTGTGTGTGGGTCTGAAGCCCCACAATATGGAGGACATCTCCTCTATCATTGCCCTGTACCGTCCCGGCCCTATGGATTCCATTCCGAAATTTATCGCGTGTGCCCAGAATCCAAAGCTAATTTCCTATCTCCATCCGTCTCTAGAGCCGATTCTCTCCATCACCTATGGCTGCATTCTCTATCAGGAGCAGGTGATTGAGATTTTCCGCCGTCTGGCGGGATATTCTTTGGGACAGGCAGATATGGTGCGCCGGGCCATCTCCAAGAAAAAAGCCGCCCAGATTGCCCGGGAAAAGGACGCGTTTATCCACGGCGAGCGGGAGCGGAATATCGCCGGCTGCGTGGCGAACGGGATTCCGGAAGCGGCGGCAGAAGCGATTTATCAGGATATTTACGATTTTGCAAACTACGCCTTCAATAAAGCCCATTCTGTGTCCTACGCAGTGGTGGCCTATCAGACGGCGTACTTCAAGCGGCACTTTACCAAGGCGTATATGGCTGCGCTGCTTACAAGCGTTCTGGACAACTCCACCAAGATCGCGGGCTATATCACCGAATGCCGGGACTGGGGCATCAAGCTTCTGCCTCCGGATATCAACCGCTCTTGCGACACGTTCACGGTGGAGGAGGGGGGCATCCGTTTTGGTCTGGCCGCCGTGAAAAATATCGGGCGGGGATTTATTCAGGCCGTCATGCGGGAGCGGGAGGCGCAAATGTTTACCTCCCTCAGCGATTTCTGCGGACGGATGAACGGAAGCGACATGAACAAGCGGGCGGTGGAAAATCTCATTCGCTCCGGTGCGTTCGACGAGTTTGGGGCAAGGCGCTCTCAATTGCTTAAGGTTTATGAAACGGTGATGGACTCGGTGGCCAGCGCCAGTCGCCAGAATGTGGAGGGGCAGATTGATTTCTTCTCTATGGCGGCAGGAACTGATGATAAACCAAAGCCTGTAAAGGAAATGCATTTGCCTGATATTCCGGAATTTACCCGGCAGGAACTGATGAACATGGAGAAGGAGACGACTGGACTTTACCTTTCCGGCCACCCCATGGATCAGTATCGGGACGAGGTGAAGCGGCTCCGGGCTCCCTCGGTCGCTGCCATTCTGGACGATTTTTTACAGGAGGGCGGCCCTACCCGCTTTGCGGACGGGCAACGAATATGCATTGCCGGGGTGGTGACCTCCAGCAAGACGAAGACCACGAAAAACAACTCCCTCATGGCCTATGTCACAGTGGAGGATGACACCGCCGCCATCGAGCTTTTGTGCTTTGCGAGAACTTTGGAGAGCTGCGGCCCCTGCTTGCAGGAAAATCAGGCGGTAGTGGTGCGGGGACGGCTCTCCGTCCGGGATGAAAAAGCCCCGCAGCTCATGTGCGATTCCGTGGTTCCGTTGGGGGGCGGCGCATTGCCGCCGGACCCGGTGCCGGAGCGCCGGGAGGGAAAAGTAACCGAGGGCAGTGTCCTTTACCTGAAATTTTCAGGAAAGGACAGCCCTGAGCTGCACCACATGAAGCTGGTGTTTCAGATGTTTCCCGGCGGCACTCCAGTGAAGCTGGTGATGGCGGACACCCGGAAGGTGTTTGGCACCCAGGTGTTGCTCCACCGGGCGCTGTTGCAGGAGGCGAAGGAGACGCTGGGCGAAGAGAATGTGGTTGTGAAATAAGAGAAAACCGCCCCGCCGTTTATCGGCG
>NZ_DAMBZJ010000010.1:62425-65594 GCF_032060045.1 Oscillibacter sp. | reverse complement strand
GGTTCTCTATTTGTCTGCGTGCAGAAAACATTTTCCACTGCTGAGAGGGAATCGGAGACTGCTTTAAATTTCGTTTTCCCGCGTCCGCTTGCCTAGACGGATGTCCCGGATATCGTAGGGCACGGTCTGATACACATTGTAATTCAGCCAGTTGGTGTACAGCAGATTGGCGCAGGAGCGCCACGTGACCACCGGAGCCTGCTTAGGGTCGTCGTTGGGAAAATAGTGTTTAGGAAGCTGGATGGGGGAGCTTGTGGACACGTCCCGTTCAAATTCATTTTTCAGGGTGTCTTGGTCGTATTCCGCATGCCCCATCAGGAAAATCTGTCGACCTCCGTCGGTTTTTACGGCATAGATTCCCGCTTCCGGTGACGAGGCTAAAATTTTCAAGGCAGGCACCGCTTCAATATCCTTCCGATCCACGGTGGTGTGGCGGGAATGGGGGACCCAGAACACGTCGTCAAAGCCCCGGAAGAGAATGAAGCCCTGTTCCTCCACCGTATGGGGAAACACGCCGAAAAGTTTCTCCGGCAGGGGGCGCTTAGGGATTCCATAGTGATAATAAAGCCCCGCCTGTGCGCCCCAGCAGATGTGGAGCGTAGAATGGACGTGTTCCTTGCTCCACTCCATGATTTCGCACAACTCCGTCCAGTAGTTCACCTCATCAAAAGGCTTGTTTTCAACAGGTGCCCCGGTGATAATCAGTCCGTCGAAGTCCTGGTCCCGCACCTCGTCAAAGGTCTTATAAAAGGACAACATATGCTCCTGAGGCGTGTTTTTGGGTACATGGCCCGAGGGGGCGATCAGTTCCAGCTCAATCTGGAGTGGCGTATTGCCCAGAACTCGGGCCAGTTGGGTTTCCGTTGCCACCTTGTTGGGCATCAAATTCAGCAAAAGAATTTGCAGAGGACGGATATCCTGTGTGATGGCGCGCTTTTCCGTCATGACGAAGATATTTTCCCGCGTCAGCGTACTGGTGGCGGGCAATTTGTTGGGTATTTTAATAGGCAAAGCTGGTGTCTCCTTTCAAGGCGCGGGGACTCTTACGCGTTCACCCGCTCCAGCGCCTGAGCGACATCTCCGATCAGGTCTTCTTTACTTTCAAGGCCGCAGCTGATCCGCACAAGTCCGGCGGGGACGCCTGCGGCCTGAAGCTGCGCGTCGGTCATCTGGCGGTGGGTGGAGCTGGCGGGATTCAGGCAGCAGGTGCGGGCGTCCGCCACATGGGTTTCGATGGCAGCAAGCTTCAAATGCTTCATAAACTCCCCGGCGGCGACGCGTCCACCTTTCAGCTCAAAAGAAACCACTCCACAGGAGCCGTGAGGCAGATATTTTTCCGCCAAGGCATGGTATTTGTCGCCGGACAGGCCACAATAGCTGACAGAAGCGACCTTGGGATGCTTCGCCAAAAATTCCGCAACAGCCTGACCGTTTTCGCAGTGACGGGCCATGCGCACATGGAGGCTTTCAAGGCCCAGATTCAGATAAAACGCATGCTGGGGGGACTGGATAGAGCCCAAATCCCGCATGAGCTGAGCGGTGCATTTTGTAATAAACGCGCCCTCCTTGCCAAATTTCTCGGCGTAGGTGATGCCGTGGTAGCTCTCATCCGGGGTGCACAGGCCGGGGAACTTCTCCGCGTGGGCCAGCCAGTCGAACTTGCCGGAGTCCACAATAGCCCCGCCCACGGCTACGCCATGGCCGTCCATATACTTGGTGGTGGAGTGAGTCACAATGTCCGCGCCCCACTCGAAGGGACGGCAGTTGATGGGCGTGGGGAAGGTGTTGTCTACAATCAGGGGAACCCCGTGATGATGGGCTGCCTGTGCAAACTTCTCAATATCCAGAACGGTCAGCGCCGGATTTGCAATGGTTTCACCGAACACGCATTTGGTGTTGGGTTTAAAGGCTGCGTTCAACTCCTCCACCGTACAGTCTGGGGAGACGAAGGTGCATTCCACACCCATTTTCGCCATAGTGACGGAAATGAGATTGAAGGTGCCGCCGTAGATGCTGGAGGAGGAGACAATGTGGTCTCCGCAGGAGGCGATGTTGAACAAGGCATAGAAATTGGCCGCCTGACCGGAAGAGGTGAGCATCGCCGCCGTGCCGCCTTCCAGCGCTGCAATTTTCGCCGCCACGTAATCGTTGGTGGGGTTTTGCAGGCGAGAATAAAAATAGCCGTTGGCTTCCAGATCGAAAAGCTTGCCCATGTCCTCGGAGGTGGCATATTTAAAGGTGGTGGACTGGACAATGGGAATTTGCCGGGGCTCACCGTTGCCGGGAGTGTAGCCTCCTTGGACGCAGATGGTTTCGATGTTCTGATTGCTCATATAGTTGAACTCCTTTCTGTGTGATGCTTTGGGGCAAAAGAAAAAGACCCCCGCCTCAAAGCATCCTTTGAGGCGAAAGTCACTCACTTCCGCGGTACCACTCAAATTGCGCGCTGTAAAGCGCACCACTCACAGGCTCAAACAAGCCCTCTGCCTTAACGCGGCGACACGGAAAGACCTGTCCCTTTGCGGGTTCGCTCTTTCGGCTCGGGAGCCATAGACACTGAAAACGGTTTCCCACCGGCTCGCACCAGCCGCCGGCTCTCTGAAAGGTCCGCGTCTTCGTCCTCTCCGTCACTGCCTTTTATATATTACTCACGATATTGGAGATAATTCTAACACGGTTTTTTGAAAAGTCAAGGTCCTTTTTCTGCATTGAAAGCGTCGACCACCTTGCGATCGAAGTGAAATCCTTGATTGACGGGGCGGCGCTGTTTGAAGTATAATAACACGATTGAGTACTAAAGGAAAAAAACGGAGGAACCACCATGTGGATTGCGGAGAGCTGGCGGGATTATGAATTGCTGGACTGCGGCGGCGGCGAAAAGCTAGAGCGCTGGGACAGGCAGCTCTTGGTGCGCCCGGACCCTCAGGCCATCTGGGAGACGGACCGTGCCTATCCCGGCTGGAAAAAAGCCGACGGGCGGTATCTCCGCTCCCAGACCGGCGGCGGACATTGGGAAAAAGGGAAGCTGCCGGAGAGTTGGCAGGTTCATTACGGAGAGTTGATCTTTCAGGTCAAGCCCATGAATTTCAAGCACACGGGCCTGTTTCCGGAGCAGGCGGTAAACTGGGACTTTGCCATGGAAAAAATTAAAAATGCGGGGCGACCCATC
>NZ_DAMBZJ010000010.1:48524-62415 GCF_032060045.1 Oscillibacter sp. | reverse complement strand
GGTTCTAAACCTGTTTGCCTATACCGGCGGGGCCACGGTGGCCTGCGCCAAGGCAGGGGCCGAGGTGTGCCATGTGGACGCGGCGAAGGGGATGGTGGCCTGGGCGAAGGAAAACGCCCGACTCTCCGGCCTTGCAGACGCGCCCATCCGCTGGATTGTGGACGACTGCGCCAAATTTGTGGAGCGGGAAATCCGGCGGGGAAAGACCTACGACGCCATTATTATGGACCCTCCCAGCTATGGACGGGGTCCCGGTGGCGAGGTTTGGAAGTTGGAAGAAAATCTATACGAATTTGTAAAGCTGTGCGTCGGGGCGCTGTCGGACAAGCCTTTGTTCGTGCTGATTAACTCCTATACCACGGGGCTTGCCCCGTCGGTGCTGGGGTATTTATTGGGCATTCTGGTGAAGGAGAAGTACGGCGGCAAGTGCGCATGGGATGAGCTGGGCCTTCCCGTGACCAGAACTGGACTGTATCTTCCCTGCGGCGCCACTGGGCGCTGGTGCAGCGAATAAGGATTGGAAGGAAAGACATGTCAACGATTCTTGAGACGGAGCGGCTTCAATACCTCTATCCCGCGGTGGAGGAGGGGGAGCAGGCGGTGCAAGCCCTGCGGGGCGTGGACCTGAACATTGAAAAGGGCTCTTTTGTGGTGATCCTGGGCCACAACGGCTCCGGAAAATCCACGCTGGCCAAGACGTTTAACGCCATTCTCCTGCCCTCTGCGGGCCGGGTGCTGGTGGAGGGGATGGACACCGCCGACGAACATCGGCTGCTGGATATTCGCCGCCGGGTGGGCATGGTATTTCAAAACCCGGACAACCAGATTGTGTCCAACGTGGTGGAGGAAGACGTGGCCTTTGCGCCAGAAAATCTCGGCGTTCCCACGGCGGAAATTCGCTGCCGGGTGGACGAGGCTTTGGGCGCAGTGGGCATGGCGGATTTCGCCCAGCACGCGCCCCATCTTCTCTCCGGCGGGCAGAAGCAGCGCATTGCCATCGCAGGAGTGATCGCCATGGAGCCGGACTGCATCGTTTTGGATGAGGCCACCGCCATGCTGGACCCCACGGGCCGGCGGGAGGTGATTGCAACCGCCCATCGGCTGAACCGAGAGAAAGGCATCACCGTGGTGCTCATCACGCACCACATGAACGAGGCGGAGAACGCGGACCGAGTGTTGGTGATGAACGAGGGGGAGCTTGTCATGGATGGCTCTCCCCGCGAGATTTTTGCGCAGGTGGCGGAGTTGAGAAATCTGGGACTGACCGCGCCGGACACAGTGGACCTTCTGGACCGGTTGCGTCAGGATGGACTTGACCTGCCGCTGGATGCGATCACCGTGGAAGAATGTGCGGACGCGGTGGCAGCGGCGCTGCGATAAACAGGACAGGAAGGAACGGAGCATTGGAACCGATATTAAAGGTCAGCAATCTGACCCACACCTACGGGATTGGCACACCCTTTCAGCGCAGCGCTGTGGAAAATATGAGTTTCGACGTGGCGGATGGCGAATTTTTGGGCGTCATTGGGCACACAGGCTCGGGGAAGTCCACGTTAATTCAGCATCTCAACGGGCTGCTGCGGCCCACTTCCGGGCAGATTTTGCTGGAAGGGAAGGACATCTGGGCCCAGCCGAAAAAAATCCGGGACGTGCGGTTTCGGGTGGGGCTTGTGTTTCAATATCCGGAGTATCAACTTTTTGAGGAGACGGTTTATAAGGATATTGCGTTCGGTCCCGCCAACATGGGCAAAACCGGAGATGCGCTGGACCGCTGCGTGCGGGAAGCCGCACGACTGGTGGGGATCCGGGACGACCAACTGGAAAAGTCCCCCTTTGAGCTTTCCGGGGGGCAGAAGCGCCGGGTGGCGCTGGCGGGGGTGCTGGCCATGGAGCCGAGAGTTTTGGTTTTGGACGAGCCTACGGCGGGACTGGATCCTGCGGGACGGGAAAACCTGCTGGCAAATATCCGGGACTATCACCGGAACAAAAACGGCACGGTCATTATGGTGAGCCACAGCATGGACGAGGTGGCACGCACGGCGGATCGCGTGCTGGTTTTAAAATCTGCCCGGGTGCTGATGGAGGGAACGCCGAAGGAGGTCTTTGGCCGCGCGGACGAGCTGCTCTCCGCCGGACTGGACGTGCCGCAGATCACTCGGGTGGCCATGGCACTGAAAGCCCGGGGCCTTGCGGTGGATCCTGCGGTTTACACGGTGGAGGACTTGGAGAAGCAGCTCTTGGCCCTGCGAAAGGGGGCGGAGGGATGCTGAAGGATATCACCTTGGGGCAGTATTTCCCGGGAAACACCGTGGCCCATCGGTTGGACCCCAGAACCAAACTTTTGCTGACGCTTTTTTATATCGTGGGTCTGTTTGCGGCGGACTCTGTGCTGACCTACGGAATCATGATTCTTGTATTTGTAGGCTGCGCCCGCGTTTCCCGGGTGGGCTTCCGAGCGCTGGTGCGAGGCCTAAAGCCGGTGCTGTTGATTATTTTGTTCACCGGAATCTTGAATCTGTTTTTTACCCCAGGCGACGATCTGCTCCGGTTTGGCGTGCTTCACGTCTCACGGCAGGGGCTTGCCATGGCGGTGCGAATGGTGCTGCGCATCATGCTGCTGATTATGGGGACGTTTCTTTTGACCTACACCACCAGTCCCATCCGTTTGACAGATGGGCTGGAACGGCTGATGGGTGGGCTAAAAAAAGTGAAGGTGCCGGTCCACGAGCTGGCGATGATGATGTCCATTGCCCTGCGCTTTATCCCCACGCTGATTGAGGAGACGGATAAAATCATGTCCGCCCAGAAGGCACGAGGCGCAGACTTTGAAAGCGGGAACCTGTTTCACAAGGCCAAGGCTTTGATTCCCATTCTGGTGCCGCTGTTTATCAGCGCCTTTCGTCGGGCGGACGAGTTGGCGGTGGCCATGGAGTGCCGCTGTTACCACGGCGGCGAGGGACGGACGAAGCTGAACCCCCTGAAATACGCTGCGCGGGACGTTTTGGCGCTGCTTTTCGGTGGGATGGTGACGGCGGGTGTAATTGTGCTGACACGGATTGGTTTTTAAGATCAACCACTGCCTTGCAGGCCTATCCCTGAAGAATCGGAACGAAGAAAGGAGAGGCCGCCGATGAGAGAAAAAAAGTTTATCCTCTTGCTTTTGGGGCTGACACTTGCGCTGTGTGCCGCGCTGGCGGGCCTCGTCCTTTTACAGGGCAGCCGCTTGCGGGCCTTGCGTGAAAACGCCCCGGCTGCCAGCTCTTCCCCACAGGAGAATGCGGCCATATCAACTATACCGGATAACTCCGCGCATCTGACAGCCGTCTTTGAACTGACTCCTGTCGAAACGGACGATACAAAGGGGACGGTGACGGCGGAGATCGCACTGCGGCTGTGGGAGGATCCAATGGATGCGGCAGTAAATCTGCTGATTGAAGCAGGAGAGAAGACAATTACCGTTCCGCTGGAGCGAAGCGCCGACCGGACCTATGCCGCTCCTGTGACACTGGCGCTCCCCGACAAGCAGAGCGGAGAAGACATGCCTGTGTCCCTGGCGGTGGTGGTGGAGAACGGCGGTGCTTTTTCTCGGGAGCGGCTTTGGGAGTATCCTAATTCGTTGTTTATGACCACGATACTGCGGGCGGATTTAAAAGAGGGTGGCATGACCTATGTGCGTAAATCTCTTCCCACGCCGGGTGTGGGCCTGATACGGATCAACCCGGAGTGCCGTCTCGCTGTGCTGGAAGGGAATGAGAGCGTGGCGATAAAGGACCCGGCTTTTTGGCTGTACAGCAACGGCAAGCGAAGTAAACGCCTGCCTGCCGTGGAGGATGAGACAGGGCAAAATCTTTACGGCCCGCAATTATGGGACAACGCGCTGGTATGCCGCAACGGGGACCGGGTGAACCTGTCCTTTTCCTGCACCGGGGAGGATGGGCGCTTCTACGAATTTCCGTTGGAAACCGCCCGCATTGCCCAAGAACAAGGGGAAGTGACTTCCCGGCTCATGCCTCCGGCTGTGTCGTGAGCGGGAACGTTCCCCGAAGTGAAGGGTGCTTAAAAGCTGAGGAGGAGAGGTTATGCGAAATATCGCGCTGAAGTTAATGTATAACGGTGCTGCCTACCACGGGTGGCAGGTGCAAAAAAACGCCGTCTCCGTCTGTGGGACGCTGGAAAAGGCGCTGGCGGAGGTTTGCGGCGGTCCGGTGCACCTCACCGGCTGCGGACGCACCGACGCGGGCGTTCACGCGGAGCGGTACGTGGCCAATTTCCGAACCGAAAGCCGCATTCCCACGGACCGGCTCCCCTTTGCCGTGAATACCCACACGCCGCAGGACATCGCCGTGCAGGAGGCGATGGAGGTGGACACGAATTTCAACGCCATTGGTTCTTGCATTAAAAAAGAATATACTTATCGCATTTACAATTCAACCTTTAAAAACCCGTTTTACGTAAATCGGGCATATTTTTACCCCAAACGGTTAGACGAGGAATTTTTAAGCCGCGCCGCCGGCATGTTTGTGGGAACGCACGACTTTGCGGCGGTGCGCAGCGTGGGGACGGAGACGAAGTCCACTGTCCGCACGATTTACTATTGCAACGTATCCCGAAGCGGGGACCTTTTGGAATTAAAGGTCTGCGCCAATGGGTTTTTGTATAATATGGTGCGTGCCATTACGGGAACGGTGCTCTACGCGGCGGAGGGTAAATTTACCCCCGAAGATATCCCGGGGATTCTCGAAAGTCGGGACCGCAGCGCGGCGGGGCCTACCGTCCCGCCGGGCGGATTGTACCTGACAAAACTTTGGTATGAGGATGAACGGCTCAATGGCTGATAAACGAAACGACATCTGGAATGACGACGACGAGGAGGACCGCCCGCCAAGGCGCCGCTTGCGGAGCATTCTGGCCTTTTTTCTGCTGCTTGTGACGGTACTGGGCGTGGTGTTGGCCGCGGCATGGAGAGACGGCACAGGGCTGGACGTTTTGAGGCGCTATGTTGCCTATGGCAAAAGCGAGGCAGACGGGTCCACGGGTTATACCTATGACGCGTCCCACAAAAACCGTTATGTAAAACTGGGGAATACTCTTGCGGTTTTGTCAGACACAGCCCTTTCTCTGGTGGACGGAAACGGAAAGACAGTCTGGTCCGCGTCGGTGAAAATGCAGGCCCCAGCGTTGAGCGCGCAGGGAGACCGGGCCGTGGCCTATGATGTGGGGGGCACGGAGCTGTACGTATTGGATAAGACCGGGCTGGTGTATCAGCTCACCGCAAGCGAGGCAGAGCCTTACATTGCCGCCGCGCTGAACCAGAGCGGCGAACTTGCGGTGACCGCCAAAAAGCAGAGCTATAAAGCTTCCGTCATCGTCTATGACGCCGGGGGGAATGAGCTGTTTGAGTTTAGATCGTCGGAGCGCTTTATCTCCGGGGCCTATGCCACCGACGACGGAAAGTATCTTGCGGCTGTGACGTTGGGGCAGTCCGGCGGAGCCTTTGCCTCGGGACTAGTGCTCTATGACCTGACGGCGCAAGACCCTGTCGCGTCCTGGGTGGTGGGAGAGGGTGTGTGCTACGATATGGGAACGGTGAACCGAAGTTTGGCGCTGGTCTGCGATGACGGAGTGTATTTCAGTGCCGACGCACAGAAGCTTTCCGCCTCGTATTCCTATGGTGGCGCTTATTTGCGGGAGTACGACCTCCATGGCGAGGGCTATGCGGTGCTGCTACTGAACCGCTATCAGTCCGGCAGCGTGGGTCGTCTTGTGACGGTGGGGTCAGACGGGCAGGAAATTGCCTCTTTGAGCGTCAGTGACGAAATTTTAAGCGTTTCCGCCGCCGGGCGGTATATTGCGGTGTTGTATAGCGATAAATTGGCGATTTACACGCCGCAGCTAGAGCAATATGCATCTCTTACCGGTACGGATTACGCCCGGGAGGCGCTGATGGGCGAAGACGGCTCCGCTTTGCTGCTAGCGCCGGAGCATGCGGTGCGCTTTTTGCCATGAAGGTGCAATTTTGGTCGATATTTCAGTGTGGTTCACAAATTATTTACGAGTGGAGAGGTAGGCAAAGTTGAAAACTGCTGTTATAATAGACTCTATTCTCGCGGCTTTGCTGCTGGGCTTTTTGATTTACGGCGCGTGGCGTGGCCTGTTTCGCTCTGTGGTAGGGCTGGTGATTGTGGTTCTCTCTTTGACGGGGGCCACCTTTGCGGCGCGGGAGCTGACACCCATGGCCGTGGATCTGCTTCGGCCTGTGATTGAGTCCGCCATTTCAAAAAAAGTGGATGACGCCATGAGCGGCGGCGCATCCTCTCAGGCAAAAGACATCACTCCCGTTCAGCCGAAGCTTCCCACGGAAAGCATCGGCAGCGGGCCGTCTGCCTCTGGAAGCGTCGGGGAAGAAAGCTCCTTGCTTCGCATACAGGCGGGAGAGCTGTTGAGGCTGATGGGCTGGGACGACACGCTGAAAAAGTCCCTGGCGGATAAAGCGGCGGAAAAAGTTCGGGAAACCGGTGTCTCTCTGGCGATGGCGGTGGCAGACAGTGTGACGGAGTCCTTCGTATACATGCTCATTTTCGCTCTGTCCTTTGCGGCGCTTCTGTTGCTGCTCCATCTGGTGGCAAAGGCATTGGACGTGGCGACGAAACTTCCGGGCATCCATTTTCTCAATGGGCTGGGTGGCGCGCTCATCGGTCTGCTTCAGGGGGCACTGCTGATTTTCCTGATTGTCTGGCTGCTGCGCAGCACCCGCGTCTCTTTTGACGCGGAGACGGTGAACCAAACCCATCTATTGCGCTTTTTTGTCTCCAACGGTCCGCTGGACCTGCTTTTCTATTAAGATTTCCCGGTTTTCCCCCACCCCGGCGCGGCCGGCACGGCGTCCCGGACGCTCACTGTAATTCTGGAGGTATACAATGCAACCGAAACTTTGCTCAAGATGCAAAAAAAATGTGGCCGTGGTGTTTATTTCCCGCTTGGACGGTGACACCACGGTGAACGAGGGCCTGTGCCTGCGCTGTGCCAAGGACTTGGGGCTGCCGCAGGTGGATGATATGATGAAGCGAATGGGGATTTCCGACGATGATCTGGAAACCCTCAACAACGAGATGCTTCAGGCCTTTGACGGCGTGGAAAATGTGGAGGATTTGCCCAAGGGCGAAGCGGCCGAGCCTGAGGAAGAGGAGGGTAAAACCGCCACCTTCCCGTTTTTAAACCGACTGTTTAACAATGGCGAATCCTCCCGGAATGAAGAGCAGCCTTCCGGCGGCTCTGCCCGGGCGGACCGGGACCGGGAGCACAAGGGCGATAAAAAACGGAAATTTCTGGAGAGCTATTGTCTGAATCTGACAGAGCGTGCCAAATCCGGCAAGCTGGACCCAGTTATTGGGCGGGGGCAGGAGATTGAGCGGGTGATCCAAATTCTTAACCGCCGCCAAAAGAACAATCCCTGCCTGATCGGCGAACCGGGCGTTGGCAAAACTGCCATTGCCGAAGGACTCTCCCAGCGCATTGCGGAGGGAAAAGTGCCCTTCAAGCTGCGGGAGAAGGAGGTTTATCTTCTGGATTTGACCGCTCTGGTGGCGGGAACTCAGTTCCGTGGCCAGTTCGAGTCCCGGATGAAAGGCCTGATCGACGAGGTGAAGCGGCTGGGGAATATTATCCTCATGATTGACGAGGTCCACACTATCGTGGGCGCAGGAGATGCCGAGGGCAGCATGAACGCCGCCAATATTTTGAAACCTGCCCTGTCCCGGGGTGAGATTCAGGTCATCGGTGCCACCACCTTCACCGAGTACCGTAAGTCCATTGAAAAGGACACCGCGCTGGAACGGCGCTTTCAACCTGTGACCGTGAGCGAGCCGTCTTTGGAGGACTCCATTCAGATTTTGAAGGGTCTGGCTCCCAAGTACGAGGCGTTCCACGGCGTAAAGCTCTCCGATGGAATCCTGCGTCAGGCGGTGCTGCTCTCCGAGCGGTACATTACCGATCGGTTTTTGCCGGACAAGGCCATCGACCTCATCGACGAGGCTTGCTCCGACCTCAATCTGAAAGATCCGGACATTTCCCGCCGCATGGAAATTCAGCGGGAACTGGACGACTATAAAAAAGAAACTGCCATGCTGGAGGAGCTGGCCGCCGAAGAGGGGGCCGAGCCGGATTATGCCCGGATGGCCCTTCTGAAGAGCAAGCAGGCCAAGCTTGGAACGGAGCTGAACGTTCTTTTGGACAAGGGGGACCCGCAGCTGGCCATGGAAAATTTGGCCCACGTAATCGAGCTGTGGACGAAAATTCCCGCCTCCCGCATTCGGGAGCAGGAGTTCCAGCGCCTGAGCCAGCTTTCCAGCCGCCTGAAAACCCATATCGTGGGGCAGGACGAGGCTGTGGAGGCCGTGACCGCCGCCGTGCGGCGGAACCGAGTGGGCATCAGCCCCAAGCGCAAGCCCGTCAGCTTCATTTTCGTCGGTCCCACCGGCGTGGGCAAAACGGAGCTGGTGAAGCAGTTGGCTACGGACCTCTTTAACACACCGGATTCTCTGATTCGGCTGGATATGTCCGAATTTATGGAAAAGCACTCCGTCTCCCGTATTGTTGGGTCTCCCCCTGGCTATGTGGGCTATGACGAGGCGGGCCAGCTCACGGAGAAAATCCGCCGAAAGCCCTATGCCGTGGTTCTCTTCGACGAAATTGAGAAGGCCCATCCGGATGTGCTGAACATCCTGCTTCAGATTTTGGACGACGGAGAAATCACCGATGCCCACGGGCGGAAGGTCAACTTTGAAAACACCGTCATTGTCATGACCTCCAACGCTGGCAGCGCCACCAAGGAGGGCACGGTTGGCTTTAACCGCACTGCCGGGCAGCAGGACAGAGCCAAGGCTATGAAGGGACTGGAGCAGTTCCTTCGCCCCGAGTTTATCAACCGGGTGGACGAGGTGATCTGCTTTAACCGCCTCAGTGAGGAAAATTTCCAGTCCATCGCCCACATCATGTTGGAGGAGCTAACCGCGTCTTTGAAGGAAAAGGGCGTGACGCTGTCGTATAGCGACGAATTACTGGCATATCTCACCCGCAAATCCTATTCCATCACCTACGGTGCACGAAATCTGCGCCGCACCATTCAGAAGGAGTTGGAGGACCCCATGGCGGCGAAGATGATTGACAGCTACGAGCATCCCGTGTCTCAAATTCGAGCCGCTGTTGAGGGTGAAGAGATTAAAATTGAGACTCTTTAAAGGCTGTGAAGTGAGGTGACTTTCGTGCTGTTTCGTAAAGACATCGATCCGCGGTGTGCTTATTGCCTGCGGGGCGCACAGATAAATGAGCGGGATGTGGCCTGCGTGAAACGGGGAATCGTGCCTGTGGAGGGGAGCTGCCGCAGCTTTCGATATGACCCTCTGAAAAGGGTTCCGCCCCGGCCCGCAACGTTGGATACGGTGGGGCTGCAGGAAAAGGATTTTTCGCTTTAAGAGCGGCTTTAAAATAGAACAAGGGGGAAAACGGATATGGCAATCCAAAGAGTACGGGTGGTTTATTTCAGCGCAACAGGTTCCACCGAAAAGGTGGCAATGGCGGTGGCCAAGGGTGCGGCGTACAAGCTTGGAAAACCGGTGACGGTTACGAATATTTCCTTGCCTGACGCGCGTGAAGAGGAAATTTCCTTTACCCCGAGTGACTTGGTAATCGTGGCCACGCCCACTTATGCGGGACGCGTTCCCAACAAAATGCTGCCTTATTTTCAGAACAAGTTGACGGGCAACGGTGCGCTGGCCATTCCGGTGGTACTGTTCGGAAACCGGAGCTTTGACAACGCGCTGGCCGAACTGAGTGCAGAGCTGGAGGCCCATGGCTTCCATACTGTGTCCGCCGCCGCCTTTGTGGGCCAGCATGCGTTTGCCACCGCGCTGGCGCATGGCCGACCCAATGCGCAGGATCTCGATCAAGCGGAGAGCTTTGGAAAGAAGACGGCAGAAAAGATTTTGTCGCTGACGGAGACACCCGCCCCTGTGCAGGTGCCCGGCGACCCCGCTGCGCCGTATTACACACCGCTGGGAACCGATGGACAGCCGGCGAAGTTCTTGAAGGCAAAACCTATGACGGATATGAAGAAGTGCTCTCAGTGCGGCGTGTGCGCCGCCGTCTGCCCCATGGGAGCCATCGACCCGAAAAATGTGGCTGACGTTCCGGGGACATGCATTAAGTGCCAAGCCTGCGTGGCGAAGTGTCCGCTGGATGCGAAATATTTCGATGACCCGGCGTTTTTGTCCCATAAGGCTATGCTGGAGGAGAATTATACCCGTCCTGCACAAAGCGCTCTGTTCTTATAAGAAAAGTGATCGGACACGCGGCGATTGGATCGCCGCGTGTCCGTTTTTCTGGACGCTAACAGCGGCAGGAAAGAAGGCCCTGCGTGGGCAATGGGAACTTGCTTTTTGGACAGTTGGTTCCGCCGAGTTTTGGCTCGATTTTTCCGCGTTTGACGCATGCGGCGAAGCTGCAGGTTTTTTAGCTCTTTTTGAATGAATTCACTTTCGCTCAAGAAGCGAATTGATTTTGTGTCGGGTCAGGCTGTTTCCGCATAATCTGTGGATGAGAACGGATTTGGAGGAGACAATATGGCTACTGTAACCAATTTTTTTCTCGGCGCCAATGGCGGTGCCGGATTTCAAAACCTATTTGACCGCTTAGCCGGAGAGGATACATATGACTTCATGATTTTAAAAGGGGGCCCCGGCGTTGGGAAATCTACATTTTTAAGAATTCTGGGAGAGGCCATGGAAGGGGCCGGAGAACGGGTGGAGTATCTGCTGTGCAGTGGTGACCCGGATTCGCTGGACGGAATTTATTTGCCAGACATGGGCTGCGCAGCGGTGGACGGCACGCCGCCTCATACCATGGAGCCTCGCTATGCGGCAGCGGTGGACCGGATTGTGGATTTGGGCCGATTCTACGATCTGACGGCGGCAAAAGCCGCACGGAAAGAAATCATGGCCCTGATCCAAAAGAATAAGGAGACCGTAAACGGGGCTTACCGCTGCCTGAAAGCGGCGCGGGAGGTGGAGCTGGAAACAGTGACGGATGCGGGGCGCTGTTTTGACCTCCAGCGGGCAAACCGGAGGTTGGACGGGATTATTGCCCGGGAGCTGCGAAAAAAGGGAAACCAGTCCGGCAAGACGGAGTGGCGCTTTTTGGGCGGAGTTACTTCCCGGGGAATAGTATGGCGGTTTGACAGTGTGGAAACGCTGTGTCCCAAGGTCTATGAACTGGCAGACCGCTGGGAACTGGCGGGTCCGCTTTTGGAGCGGCTGCTTAAGATTGCGTCCGAGCGGGGCTGGGACACAATTGCCTGCCCGTCTCCGGAGGAGCCGAAACGGCTGGAGCATTTGCTGATTCCTGGTCTGGGACTTGGCTTTGTCACCTCCCGGCCCGGAATGGAATACGAGGGAACGCCCTTCCGGCGCATCCGGCTGGACGCACTGACCCGGACGGAGGAGCGGGGGAGAGAGCGGCTGTTGCGAAGAATGTCCGCCTCTTTACGGGAAGAAGCCGTCTCCGCTTTGCGGGACGCCAAGGTCACGCACGACGCCTTGGAGGCAATTTACAACCCCTATGTGGACTTCGACGGCGTAAGAGCATTGGCAGCCATCGAAACGGGGCGGCTTTTAAGCTGGCGAAGCGGTCGGTAAGCATTGCAAAAGCGGGGTAGGTCCGCTATACTTATTACAGTAAGAAACTTACAAAGGAAAGGGAAGTGGTTTTTTGGAAGACGGCTTTTCCGTAAAATTTATCGCCCGTATCCACAGCGATTTTCAAACGAAGTTCGGCGTTCCCCGCCAGAGCGGACTGGTGGAGGAATTGGAAAGCCGGGTGGTGTTTCTCCCCGAATACCGCAACCCCGATGCGCTGCGGGGACTGGAGGGCTTTTCCCATCTGTGGCTCATTTGGCAGTTTTCGGAATCCATGCGGCAGAGCTGGTCACCCACGGTGCGTCCGCCCCGGCTGGGGGGAAATGCCCGCATGGGCGTGTTTGCAACCCGGTCTCCTTTCCGGCCCAATCCAATTGGACTTAGCTGCGTGAAGTTGCTGGGCATTGAGGAGCACCAAGCGGACGGCTGCGTTCTCCGGGTGGGAGGAGCCGATTTGATGGATGGAACGCCGATTCTGGACGTCAAGCCCTATGTCCCCTATGTGGACGCCCACCCAGAGGCCACAGGCGGCTTTGCCCCCGCGGCCCCGGAGCGCAAACTGACGGTAGAGTGCCCGCCGGGGGCGCTGGAGTTGCTCCCTGAAGAGAGCCGGGCGGCGCTGCTGGGTGTTTTGGCGGAGGACCCCCGACCTGCATACCAGGACGATCCGGGGCGGGTGTACGGCTTCGGCTTTGCTGGGGCGGAGGTGAAATTCTCCGTGAACGGGAATCGGCTGACCGTGCTGTCTATCATAAAAAATTAACACACGGCCGCTTGACAGACGCAATTTCAAGTGCTATATTAGCAATAATCATACCAAAAGGCTTAGAAAAGGACATCGTTCGGGAAAGACACCAGAGAGGGGCTGCGCTTGCTGCAAGCGGCCCTTGCCGGAACCGAAGCGACACCGCCTTGGAGCCGCCCGTCGAAAGGGGAAACCCCAGTAGAACGGGACGGGACCTCCCGTTACAGAGGACACGAGCGGCGCCTTTTTGAGGTGCAAGCAGGGTGGAACCGTGGAATACGAATTCGTATCTCACCCCTGATTTTTCAGGGGTGAGATTTTTTGTCGTTAAAAATCTCCGGCGGCGCGTCCGCGCTCCGCCCCGGCCCCAATATGAGGAGGAATTGAAATGTCTGAAGCAAATGAGAAGCAGTTTACTTTTGAAGACCCGGCTTACCGCAAAACCTATTGGCACACCTGCTCCCACGTGATGGCGCAGGCGGTGAAGCGCCTGTATCCCGAGGTGAAGCTGGCCATCGGCCCCTCCATCGACGAGGGCTTTTATTACGATCTAGATTCTCCCGTCCCCTTCACTCCTGAGATGATGGAGCAGATTGAGGCCGAAATGCGGAAAATCTGCAAGGAAAAGCTGAAGCTGGAGCGCTCCGAGATGCCCCGGGCTGACGCCATCAAGTTTATGGAGGAAAAGGGCGAGCCCTACAAAGTGGAGCTCATCAACGACCTGCCGGAGGACGCGGTGATTTCCTTCTACAAGCAGGGCGAGTTCATCGACCTATGCGCAGGCCCCCATCTGGACTCCACCGGCCGCATCAAGGGCAACGCCATCAAGCTGACCGCCTGCAACGCCGCCTATTGGCGCGGCGACTCCAACCGCCAGACGCTTCAGCGCATCTATGGTATTGCCTTTCCCAAGAAGGAGGAACTGGACGCATATCTTCAGCGCATCGAGGAGGCAAAGAAGCGGGACCACCGGAAGCTGGGCAAAGAGCTTGGTCTATTTATGCTGACGGACGAAGGTCCCGGATTCCCCTTCTTCCTGCCCAAGGGCATGGTGCTGAAAAACACCCTGATCGATTACTGGCGTCAGGTCCACAAGCGTTATGGCTATGTGGAAATCTCCACTCCCATTATTCTGAATCGGAAGCTGTGGGAGCGCTCAGGCCACTGGGATCACTATAAGCAGAATATGTATACCACCGTCATCGACGACGAGGATTACGCCATCAAACCCATGAATTGCCCCGGCGGTATGTTGGTTTACGCCAGTGAGCCCCACAGCTACCGTGACCTGCCTCTGCGGGTGGGTGAGCTGGGCCTGGTTCACCGCCACGAGCTCTCCGGTGCTCTCCACGGGCTGTTCCGGGTTCGCTGTTTTACGCAGGATGATGCCCACATTTTCATGACTTGGGATCAGATGAAAGATGAGATCAAAAACGTGGTAAAGCTGTTCGACGAAGTG